>PLYI01000080.1 GCA_003151735.1 Candidatus Bathyarchaeota archaeon
ATCTCTGTGTCTCTCCATCTCCGAGAGGGTCTTGAAGGTTTTGCCGCAGACTGGACAAGGGATCTGGTTTGGTTCTGCGCCCCTTACTGGTGTCTCTTGAGATGACGGCGCCCCCAACGTGTGGAGCTGATGAGCCTCTTTGTCGCTGATGGTTTCTTTTGAGAGCTTTTCCACTAATTCAGCGCCTTTTGGGGTAAGCTCGTATTGACGGTATACGTTATGATTTGTCTCTTTCGTTTGTCCTTTCACTAAGCGAGCTCTTTCGAGCACGTCCAAATCTAGCACAGTTTGCTTCATATCGCCTTGTTCAGTTCCTTCAGACGAAACCAGTATATCAAATGGCTGAACTTTTGCCACCATAAACAGAAGAGACTTATACCGGTTTATCCCTTCCACAAACTCCATTTCTTTGCGTACATTATCTTCTACAGCCACAGTACTCAACAAACTCTTAAGTTCCAAGGACATACAAACACCGATCCAAAAAAATAATCAAAACAGCATCTAACGAAATGTTGTAGCCTATCGCATTATTTTAAATTACTGCTTGGGCTTGGAAGGGTTGCTCTAGCTCGGCGCTTCGTTTTTTCGCATTTCACGTGGATGTTTGCCTGCTCGCCAGTGCTCTTCAATCTGTTCAAGACTTTTCCCCTTGGTCTCCGGCACCAGCCGGTAAAAAAAGATCCAAGCGGCGGCAGCTATTGCGCCGTATAACCAAAAAGTCACCGAATGCCCCAGAACCCCTACCAAGGTCAGGAAAGTCACTGCGACAACCAAGTTAAATCCCCAGTTGGCAACTGTCGCCACGCTCATGGCAGCACCGCGGACCTTTAAAGGGTATATCTCGGAAATCATCAGCCAAAAGACCGGTCCAAGTCCAAAAGCGAAACAAGCGACATATATCGCCAGGCTACCTATGGCAATATAACCGATAAAACCCGACAACTGCTGGAACTGGAAGGCAGCACCCAAGATCGCCATGCCAATAATCTGACCAGCAACTCCGATTAATAACAAAGGCCTCCTCCCAACACGGTCCATCAAATAGATAGCTA
The DNA here is from genome assembly GCA_003151735.1 of Candidatus Bathyarchaeota archaeon. GTDB lineage: Archaea > Thermoproteota > Bathyarchaeia > Bathyarchaeales > Bathycorpusculaceae > Bathycorpusculum. The sequence goes on from PLYI01000080.1 coordinate 1,056, forward strand.
GTACGTGCATGCACAACATCAATAGCCCCAACCCCGCTCCAGCCAGTATAGCAGACCCCGCGGTCCTAAAGCCTGCAAACCCGAAAATAGTCGGAGCATAATAGATAACCGTGTTAATGCCCGTTATCTGCTGAAATATAGCCAACCCAACGCCGACAATCAAAGGCATCCTGAGAGAAGGCTTGAATAATTCAGTCACTCCACTGCCTTTCTGCTTTGCCAGGCTTTGCTGAATTTCGCTGATTTCTGGATTTACGTCTGATTCAGTACGGACGCGCTGTAAAACCTGCTTCGCTTGTTCCACCTTTGACCTGCTGATTAACCAGCGGGGACTATCGGGTAACCGCCACATAGCAACCGCCAGGATGATTGATGGTATTACTGCCACGCCAAACATAATTCGCCATCCTTGGATGCCTGACAGTGCATAGTCCACACCGTAAGCAACAACAATGCCTGTGGTAATCGCAAGCATGTTGACTGCCACCAATGAACCTCGGACTTTTGCCGGTACCAATTCGGCAATGTACAGCGGAGAAATAAATGAAGCAATGCCGATAGCGATTCCGACAACTATCCTGCCGGCAATCAACACGGTAACCGTTTGTGCCAGAGCCGTAGAAGCGGCGCTGACAGTGAAGATTATCCCAGCCAGTATTATTAGTCTGCGGCGTCCGAAGCGACCAGTCAGAGCACCTCCAATAGCCGCGCCAATTACGGCGCCTATTAAAACGGCGCTGACGACGATTTCCTCCATCGTGGTCGATAGAGAAAATTGCTGTTTAATGAACAGTATAGCTCCAGAGATAACGCCTGTATCAAAGCCGAAGAGCAGGCCGCCGAGAGCCGCAACCGCTACAGCGATGTAGATAAAACGTTGTCCGTCGGCTCTAGCCTTGTTCTTCATTTGCGTGTGCTCCATCATTTCTTTTGCTTGATATTATTTTTTGCTTTTTCTAGGTCAAGAATGGATAGGATGAAGAAAGCGTGGGACCACGCTAGTGGTATTGCAGAAACAGGCGTTCCGTTTTCTTTGTCAACTTGCTCCGAGAGTAATCCCAATTCGGTGGAGTGGTCAAATGCCCAGCGAATAAGCGGCTCTGCTTTGTCTAATTCACCTGCTTTTTCGTAATATAATGCTAACCATAGTGTTGTTAGAATCCATGGGTTGCCACCGTAGTACTGATCAAAGGGGTACCTGCCCACGCCTCCTGACTTAAACTTGAAAGCAGACTCTATTGCTAGGGCTGTCTTTTTCATTCTCTCGTCATTTGCAGGCAAAACATCAAACGGGTAGGATAAGCTTAAGAGGCTGGCGTCAAGGTTCTCGTTTCTGGGGAAAGCTGTTTTGATAAATCGATTTAAGTGTGCATCCCACGACAAGTTGAGCAGTGATTCCCTGAGTTTAGTTGCGTTTTGATCCCATTTGCTGAATAAATCGTCTTTTCCCATTACTTTGGCAAGAGTGGCGGCTGATTTCAGCCCCGCATAAACTGCTGCGTTAGAGTATGTGTGATTACCGAATTTCTCTTCCCAAAGACCAACCGTTTCAACCAGATCATCAGCTTGAGAAACCTGCGTCGCCAAGAAATCTGCTCCCTTCCTGACACTGTTCCACACTGAGCGAACAAATCGGCGGTCACCTGTTAGTTCAAAGTGCTTTCCCATGCCCCATATAACAGTTGCGATTTCATCTGTCTGAGAGCTCCAACAAGGACCTTTTAGGCGGTCCCCTATGTAATAGCGTTGGTATAATCCTCCTTCTGGTTCCTGAGCTTTTGTGCACCACCGGTAGAAACGTTTTGCCTCTTCATGATAGCCGCATCTATCAAAGGCATAGGCGACGTAGGTGGCGTCTCTGGGCCAACAAAAACGGTACTCGGGATCCATGCATGGTGCGGCGATTATACCGCCGTGACTTTCAGACGTTAATAGTTTAAGCGTTAGCAAAGACCGTTTTGTCATGCTCGCTAATTGTGCATCTATATTATCCGTTTTGAAATTGGTAATCCATTTTTTCCAAAATTCTTCCGTTCCGCTGATTTGCTTTTCCAGTGATTCGTTTTTGTATTTTCCAAGGGTTTCCAGCGCTTCTTTCTCCGTTGCTGCCATAGTGATTATGACTGCCAACGTTTTTGATTCATTGACACGCAAATTGGGGATATCCCAGCTTAAGCAAGAGTTAACGTCTTTTAAGCCACTGTACAATGTAAGGGAGCCCCCTGATAGTTTATAGTCATATACATCTCTAAACGAGTCTGAGTGTTCGCCATGTACCCCGCACTGGTGACCCGAGGAAGGCAATGTCCCCGTGTATGCAAAGTGTAATTCGCGTTTGTAATGAAGGATGGCATCATCGTCTTTTAAGTAGGTGGCGGCATCGTCAATTGGCGATTCTGATATTGCTAGATCATTATAGTAGAATAATCTCAGAACCCCTTCTTCATCGCTGAGGTTCTGAAATACAAATTGTCTTATTAACGTGTCAGAATCAGGCAAGACCGCATCTGTCAATGTTATGTTCAAGTCTGGATTTTGGTGTTTGAAAAAGGTGCGAACAATGTTGGTATCAGGCAAGTATTTTTGTTTTTTTGTCCATGCTGGATCAGTGAGCCAATCGAAATGGTTTTCTCCTTTGAATGAGTAGAATATTCCTGGCAAAGAGCCTCGAACATGTTGAGGGTAATCTATGGTAGGCCAGAACAAATATCGAAGCTCACCATGCTTTCCAATTGTAGCTAACATTCTATTATTGCCAAGTACGGCTTGTTCCGGTTCATTCATATGTCGTGGTCTCCTTGCTCAAAACCTATTTAATATGCCATCTCGCCTATATTATTAACACAAACAGGATTTTTTGGCAACAAACTATTTTGTTTTTCTCCTTAACTAAAACCACTGGTTCAATGAGGTCAATATCTAATTCTATTGTTCAGACATTAAGTACATAAATCTTGGACAACTTACTGAAAAGGGACTTTAAGCAATTATAATGTTATCCTTGCTTTTTTTGGGGGTATAGATAATAAAACACCCATCATAATCCTTAAAGCCTAAATTATTTGCTGTAATAATACCCTTTATGACCTTGAATGCTTTTTCATCAATAGAGCATTTAAAATGCAGTTCATAACCTTCCGAGACTCCGTTCGTTTTTGCATAAGGATTTTCCAAAGAAATAAAAGTCACATCAATTGGTCTACAAGAATTAAGGATTCTTGCTAAGAGCAAAACCGCTTCATGGCGTCTCATATCCTTCACCTTCGACTACAGTTTCACTGTAGAATCAGCATCGTTTTAATGCTTCTCCACAATTGCACCAAAATTGCAGAAACACTAGTTGGGTGAGTCCGTATGAGTCTCTGTAAGAAGAAACTGTTCTTTTTTTATTCAGATTTTGATTCAGTGTATAAGGGAGCGTTCTTTAGTGTTGAGAGTAGTTCCTGAGTCTGGAGATCGGTCAGGGTACATTCTTTTATCTCTTTTAAGAATGGTACTTTTTCGGTTGCATTTTTGAGTTCATGCAGTCTTTCCCATTCAACATTAATGTTTTCGGAAAAGCTATGCTCGTCCACGCTACTATACCAGGTTCCTTTCTCCAAATCTTCAGGTCCTTGAACAACGGTGAATGGACCGAGAAGGGTTTTTGTTTCATGATTAAGCAGGAAAATTACCGTGTTTACTTCTAATTCTTGGGGTACTTTAACTTGTTTACCTGCGCAGCTAAAGCTTTTGTCATTTATACACTTTGTAATCGAAGCATTATTACAAAGAAAAACATGGCCTGTCTGCATGTATAACAATATGGTTTTCTTCTCTTAAAAACGCAATGGATCCAAAAAATCAGATGATGGTTACCTACATCACACAAATGAGGTTTTAGGAAGACATTTTAGCGGATAGTTTCATAGACGAGAAAAAAAACTTAAAAGCCTGATCCAAAAATAGAAAACAAATTATGGCCTCTGAATCTATTTATCAATCTGAACATCCATGAAAAGTATATATTAAAACAAATTAATAGTTTATTGGTGATTTTTTTGACGAGTGTTAGTGAATTAAATGGTAAGAATGTTATAGGTGCTGGTGCTTTTACTCTAGGCGAAGTAGAAGGAGCTGAGTTCGACACCAAAAATTGGCAAATCACTGATCTTCAAGTGAAGCTAACTAGTGAAGCAACAGAACGACTTGGATTTAAAAAACCAACGTTGAGCCATATAGTGGTTCTTTTGCCTGTAATTCTAGTAAAAGCTGTTGGGGACGTAGTTTCCTTAGGTAGTTCTATTGAAGAACTAAAGAGCATTGTCAGACCAAAGAAAGACTAAAAGGCCAACGAAAGCCAATTTGACTAGTGNNTTTTTTATAGTCCCCAGCTTTGTGCAGCGGTTTGATGCGGCTGTTCTTTCTCGTATTTCTCTTTTTTCTCGGTTACCTTAAGCTTGTTAATTTTTACGGTTGACCCTTCAGCGGAGACCCAATGAGTGTTGTTTAGATCTCGGTGGTATACAAACTTGTTCACTACATGCTGCAGTTCTGGTAGTGACACCGTTTCTGAATCTACCTTCAACTTGTCCTCAACTTGGGAAACGGAAACTTTGAGGTGTAATTGCAGAAAGCTAGTTAGGTTTTCTTTTTCGTTTTGTAAATCGCCTAAGTCTACTTGGAGTTCACTTTGAGATTTATTTTTGTGTCCAAAAAGCAAAAGTACTCGCCTATAAGGGTAAGCTATTATGATGTTAAAAAAGTTTGAGTAGCGCTATTGAAAAGAACTCTTGGTAAAAACCAAATAGTATACGCTTTATTTCAGGATCAATCGCATCAAAGCAACCGGTTTTAGACTCTTCGTTCCGCGTCCGAGCGCTTGCGATACTGTTTTCTTTCCGCTCTACTCTTTAATTTATGTGCATGGATTTTCTCCCTTTCAGCGCTCCGTCTGGCTTTAATTTCTTGGATTTTCTTCGTTTCAGCTTTTGAAATCAATTGATTCAAGTTATCTACGAGTTTCTCAGCATCTTCTTTGTGTTCAAGCGGAATGACAATATCTCGATGATGAGAGAGGCTTACATTGATTTTACCAGCCTCATCCATGTGCACCGAATCTATATCGCTTATGCGTATGTGCAATGGAACAAATATGCCAAGTACCCTGCCGATTGTTTCTTTGAGAACTGGTTTATTCTCTAGTGCTTCTTCGAGTTCATTCTTGAAGGTTCCTTTCAAGTCGATTTTGAGGAGATGCTCATAGAGCCTAATTGTAAAATGAGGATCCTCAACTTCCAAAACTACGTTTGCTTTAGGCATTTTCGTTCTGCATATTGAGATCATCACTGAACTTTTTATACCTAACGCGCAAGGCTCTTGCGTTACTAAAGTAAGAAATAGATTATAACATAGTGGATATACCTTTTAGCCACATACTGAATGCGATTATTTAAGCTATATTCGTTAAAGTAATTGTAGCCAAACAGCGAAAGGTTAAGAACTTATGAGCAACCAAACACTCACATTGCCAGATAAACGCCAGCTTGGATACGCAGTAGAAGGCGAAGGCAAACCCGTTATCTACTTCCATGGCACTGCAAGTAGCCGACTGGAAATTCTGCTCCTAAAAGAATTCGCCCATAGAAACCAGTTCAAGCTGATTGGAATAGATAGACCTGGATACGGCTTATCAACTTTTACAAACAGAATCGGGCTGCGCAACTTTGCCGAAGACGTTAACACGTTAACTGATTACTTGAAGCTTAGCAGTTTCGCGGTTTTAAGTTGGTCAGGAGGTGGGCCATTCGCCCTAACTTACATCTCGCTGTTCCCGGATAAAGTAACTCATGCCATAATCGTTGGCTCCCCCGCCTTGCCTTTTGATGTCTCAGAGGCGCACAACGGTAACCTACTCGCAAAAGTCGCTATGAAAAACCGCTTACTTGCGACGTGGGGATTGAAGTTCTTCCGAGAATCCATACTCAAAGCAAACCAGGACGTAGATGGTTACCTGACGTCCCGCAGTGGCAAAAATATGGTTGCGGAGTGGCCTAAACCCGACAGAAAGTTCTTTGCAGATGCAACATGGTTAAAACGAATGTATGCAGCGATGGCGGAGGGCTTTAGGCAGGAGAGCAGTTTGAAAACGATTTTCCAAGAACATCAGTTGTTCCTGAAACCTTGGAGCGAGAGCATAGAGCGGATTCCTGCAGAGAAACTGACACTCTGGCAAGGGGCACAAGACAAAACGTGTCCAGTTGGGAATGTGCAAAAAATCGCCAAAGTTGTCAAAGGTGCACATGTGAAGCTCTTTTCAGAGGAGGGGCACTGTGTCTTGTTCGACCAAGCTCAAAAACTTAATAGTGAACTTAACATGTAACTGAAACTTTACCAAAAGTTGGTTGAATAAAATTTTAAGGTGTATACTCAATCGCGCGTGCTACTATAAGAAAACTGTCAATATTATTAAAAATGGAGATTTAGCGAAGAACAATGTCTCAAGCTTAGGCTATGCCGGATGAAGGTTTTTTATGGAAAACTAGCGAATTCTCCTCAGTGCTGAATTAAATAAGCTATTGCCCATAGTGCTAAAGCGATGTAAACTGCCCAAAGCCACTTGGTTACAGGTCCTTTTGAGTCACGTATTTCACCAGCGAAGTCTTCAATTTTCGAATTATTAATCGTCTTTTTATTTTGCAATCTCTTCAAAAAAAAACAAAGAAGAAGGTCTACTTAGATAGAATTCCTATGAGTTTCATTCTATCCATGACATCTTCGCCTTGAGGGGGCAATTTCCATCTGTTCTGTTAGATCCTCGCCTGCTGCATGACCGATGTGGTCACAGTCTATCCACTGGGAAGATTCAGTCACGTCGTAGACTTTGCCTTTGTGAGCAATATATGCTGGTCGATTCTCCCCTTCGGGGAGGATCTATGTCGCAGGTGAACTTGGTTTAATAAAGCTCGGTAGCACCATCACCCTTCTTATTACCGCAGGCGTTATTTTAGCGGTTGACCTGGTTCTCCTCTACGTCGCCAAGGCAACTTTCCAAAGGGAGGAAATATTGACGAAATGGAAGTAGTGAGGTGGAAAATATGAATACTATGAAATTAAGACTCATCTTAATGGGCTGCATCCTTATTGTGTTAGGTGTCATTCTTCTTGTTGTAAGAGGATTCTCATTACCTTTGATTGGATTACCAGTTATAGGAATAGTGTTAGCCACTGTGGGTCTTATTTGGAAACCTCAAAAGAAAGCAGAGACTCCACGGTGATGCTTTCTAGACATTAAATGCACACATATTTGTAGGTAAGTCCATATTGACTTGCCGCTTTTTATGCTTATTTTTGTAAGCCAGTACTGGCACTGGAGAATTCAAGCTAATCAAGCATGTAAACCACTTCTATTAACCCCAAGCGGGGAAGGGAATCGCACCTCAACTCAAAAGCCCATCCCAATACAATTACTGACATGAATGTTCAGGGTTCGGTTCCCAAACGGACTTGAAAATCAAAAGTCGGCTTGTTAGGTCTAGGAGAGACTTAGTTTTGGGGTTCGAGTCTCAGCGGGCCCGTTACAACCAGTCTCCAAGGAAAAACAAGGATTTGCCTAATTTATTAAGCGCATCCTAAGTACAAAAATTTTAAATCAAACCAGAAAAAAGCTGATGGTACTTTGACAACGAAAGGGCTCATACCCGATTCGTTAAGAAACCAGACTTTAAGAGTGAAATCAATTGCATCTACTTCTTAGGAACCAATAAATTTGTCTTTACATTAACTGAATGTTAAGGTTTTTTAAATGGTATCGGAAAAAGTAGTGCATTTTCAAGCATGCCAGATGGCAACCACTAATTCTGTAAAACAACACAAACTTAGGAAACTTATAGCTTGGCTATCAGACAAAGAGGGAAAAGGAATGGAGTTTATCTCGCTCTACATACCTCGGGAGAAATCAATAGATGAGATAGTTGCAATTCTCAAGTGTGAGCCTGATTCTGCCGCCGGGAAATCTGAGAGCGTTAGCGTTAGGGATCGCCTTCAAGACGCCCTCAAGAATGTAACCCAGCACCTAAAGCTGCATAAGGAAATTCCGGAGAATGGTCTTGCGATATTTGCCGGAACTTTCGTCGCGAACGAGGCGGAAGGCGAAGTTTTGAGGGTCGAAGAGATCGTTCCACCAGAGCCTATTATGGCCTATCTTTACGAGGTTGACAACCATTTCCATTTAGAGCCGCTAAGGGAAATGTTAAGAGACGACCAAAAAGTTGTGGGGTTAATCGCCATGGATTCAAAGGAGGCTAGCTTTGGGATACTCAATGGTGAAAGATTCGAATTAATCGAAAATATTACTTCAGGAATTCATGGAAAGTCGGGAAAGGGGGGATCGAGTCAAAGGAGGTACGAAAGAGAACGCGACATGTCAATTACATACTTTTTCCACAGGATTGCAGAGCATGCAGTAAAGGCATTTCTTGAGAACCATAAAGTTACGGTGTTGATAGTTGGAGGACCAGGCACAACGAAAGACGATTTCTTGAAGGGTGATTTCCTTCATTATGAGTTAAAGAATATGCTTCTGGGCAGCGTTGATACGCAATCTGCTGGCAAAGAAGCTGTGCGAGAGGTGCTTGGTAAATCATCTGAGGCACTAAAGAACATGTGTGCACCAGAGCAGAAGAAAACCGTGCAGAGCCTCCTGGCAAGTATTGGCAAGCAAGACGGGTTAGCTACTTATGGATTAGATTCGGTGTTGAACGCGCTTAAGAAAGGTGAAGTGGAAGTTGCACTAGTCACAGATAATACAGATATGATTGAAGTTGTTGTAATGTGCAAAAGATGCGAACTATCAAAATCGAAGATATCGGATAAAAAGACGAAGTTTCAAACTGTACAAGAAATGATATCCCGCCCATGCGAGAAGTGCAACGCGGTTGAATACGAGGTGGAGGAAAAGGACATAATAGATGTCTTGGAGGATTTTGCTTCACAGACCGACGCAAGGGTTGAAGTGATATCTTCAGAGTCGGAGGAAAAAGCAAAGCTCACAGCTTTGGGCGGCTTTACCGCTCTCTTGAGATACAAACCAAGATAAAATGGAACGAGAAATGCCAGAACAGCTACCTCTAAAGATAAGGCACCTGAATTTGTAAATCTGTCTGCAACTTATCGAATTTTAGATTTACCCATAGCAATTTCGCGGTATGAATATGGAAAAAGCGTTAGTCATTTGTGGTTCTGGTCTATTTGTTTTTGTCTTTGGTTTTACGTTTAGGAATTTTTGGGAAGGAAGCATATAATGCTGATGCTCTTGCAAGAATAATTTTTTTGGTTTCAATTGTAACGGGAGATTTTGCGATAAGGTCATCAAGCTTCTTCTTGTTTTCTTCTATGCTTTGTGTGAATTCTTCGTTGGATATTTGACCTTGAGATTTTAGCTTTCTTAATTGTTCAATATGAGAAGCCATTAACTCAAATTGTTCTTCAATTACTATATCTGAAACGATGTCAGTTTGGGGCATTCTTTTCCTGACATATCGAAACAGCAAAGGCACCTGAAGCATAATTGAGATAAATGCAACACCCAGCACCATTGCATCTATGGTTTGAATATCGCTCAGAGTAATGACGGCTGAAGTTGTTATTGTTGCCGCTAGTGCTATGGACAAGGCGCCTTTAACTCCGCCAAGCATGGCTACATTGCACCATACTGCCGATATTTTATCGCCTAATTTGTTAAAGACCCCAAGGATTGGATAAACTGTGGCAGCTCTGGCTATAGTTACGGCGGCGAAGGCAGCAATAATGAGTAGAATTGACTGTGAAAGAGTGATAATATTTGTCTGGAAGCCGATGATTAGAAAGGCTACGGTGTTGCCGAGGAAGGCAGCTATAGCCCAAAAGGTCGTTACGGCTTCTCTTGAGGCGGGTTCCATGGCAGATCGCATTGTATAGTTGCCAAAGTATAACCCTGCAACTGCGACCGCAATTAACCCTGAAGCACCTATTCCATTTGCTAGAGCATACGACCCATAAACAACCGCTATCGCCAGGATGGTTTCAGCCACTCTGTCCTCTATCAAGCTTGACAGCAATTCACCTACGAATGCAACTACCAACCCGATGAAAACACCTGCACCAAGAGTGAAACCAAAGCTGAACAATGTTTGCGAAACAGAGAACTGTTGAAAACTAATAGCGGAAAGAATTAATGTGAAAATAACAATGCCCGTGGCGTCGTTGAAAGCAGCTTCGGTATCAAGCAGCGTAGAAAGCTTAGAGGGAACCCTTACACGTCGAAAAACCTCTAGAACCGTAACCGTATCTGTTGGAGCAATTAAAGCAGCGAAAAGAAAAGAAACGTACGGAGAAAGACCGACCACTTTCCACAAAATAAGTCCTCCAACAACAGTCGCTATCAAAACGCCAACGGTTGCCAAGGCTAACGAAGGCTTGATAACAGCTCGCAGGTCACTTGCACGAAGATGAATCATAGCTTCAAAAATCAAAGGTGGAACCACTAATCCAACGAAAAGACCACCTACGAGAAGCTGACTGTAAAGTGATCTTAATTGAGATGCCAGATCTATCCCTTGTGATTCAAGCAAGAAGAGAACTACGGTTATCATAACTCCTGCTAAGACCAAAACCAGTGTATACGGTACCTTAAGCTTGTGTGATATGACTGCGGCTAAGAAGGCTATCAGCAGAAACGCCGCAATTACTATCTCTATACTGGGAACTGATCATCACCTGTTCATTAGCTACTCTTTTGTTAATTGTTTTTTTATTCTTCAATGTTCTTAATCAACCTGTCTAGCAAAAACAAAAACGACATATCTTCTAATGCCATAATTCTCTTATTCTGTGGCTGCACGTTTGTTTAAGTTGAAATAAAGTGGTAAATATTATTGAGGACCGATGGCCTTGCTGAGTTTGCTGGAGAAAAATTGGGTCTGTATTATCTCTTGACAACGATGGAAAAAATAGAAATTCGCGCACAAACTGGAAGGATAGAATACAAGAAAGAGTTCGAGTTTGTGAACCCAATCTGGCTTATGTCTTTACCGTTTTATACTCTGAAAGGTGTCAGTCTCTATGAACTTACCTCAAAGCAGGTGCGAATCCATCATTAATCTAATCCTAATCTTTTGTCAGCAGGTAATTTTTGCCAAATAATAAGCTCGCCGAGTTGCAGACCTGAACAGGTTCAAATCCATTTATGATCGAGCCCGCTGGGATTTGCTCTAGCCCTGAGTGGAGATGTCACCCGCAAATCCCCTTTTTTATTATTACAGAACTATATTTTCTAGTAGAACAATGCTCCACTTCCTATCGCTGCGCCAGTATGGTACAGTGAAGAGATGAGGAAAATTCGCGGCTTACCAAGCTCCTTCTGTTCCACGTATCTCAAAATGCTCATCTGCGGCGACATGGTTGAACGTCATCTGTAAAGAGTTGTGTGTGCCATCATTGGATAATGTGTAACGGTCAGGACTTTGTACGTAGTATTTCCAGATTAGCGAGATGTTTCCCCACAATAAGTCAGTTGGAATAGTTATTTTGAAGAACACAGTTTTTTCATAATATCCAAAAAAGTCGACAGAAACATACTTCATATCAGATAAAGATGAGTTAGATAACTCAACCCTTGGCGCGGAATTCCAGTTAGTTACAACAGTTATAATGTAGGNNATAGAAGCCCAGACACCAATGATAGAATTAAGATTACTACTATAACAGTTATCGTTAATGTCCTTCGCTTCATAAACACCGATTAGCTGATTGTTTTACTAAAGGTTTTCACTCAAAGTCTTTTATTTAACTGAAAACATAAGTCTTCTGTAAACTAGATAAATTCTACTTTGTTAAACTACATAGATACCGCCAATTTTCTCCTAAGAAGAATTTCTTAACAATACTCTTTACTTTATCAGTCGTAAGGTCATCATCTTTTAGAGAGAAAACAAAATAACCATTTTCCACCACTGGTACATCTAGCACCCAAGCATCTTCTTCGTTCTTATGGAATTGAATAGTCTCATCTTTCTCATTAATGAAACCTATAACATTACCTTCAGTTATTGGGAAAGCATCAGTCTCATTCAAAGCATTTTCTATTGAGCTTTCTCTCGGCTTTGTTTCATAAATGGTTTCTTTTCCATCATCCTTGTAGTACTTCAATTAAACTCCCCTTGTTGGGTTTAGATTACGTTTCCAATGTCTTTTTTTAGCTTTTCCTTTTGAAACAAACAAATGGCATAACTCCCAGAAAATGATATAGCTAAACTATTAACACCTTAATTTTAGCTCAATGAACGTGGTTGTGGTTGACCGTGCGTCCACCGCCATTGCATCGTAAAGAAAAAGAACAAGAAAACTATTGAAATCACAACTAGAAATAAACCTAAAACTAAGAGTGGCAAAGAATACAATGAACCTGTAGGCAAATAGACTTGCGAAACCGCTAGTGACAATATGCCTGAGATACCAAACGGAAGAGCCATTAAGCCATAGGTGCGAGAATTAAGCCATTTAGTAGACATTTATCTTTACTAAATTGGATTTGGGATTGGATTTGGCTGAGGGTTAGGGGTTGGTTTAGGGTTAGGGGGTTCTTCTCCAATTGTGACGCTTATCGATTTTTTCATGATTTCCATCTTGTTATACACTTCTTTTATTGTTTACCATGATAGAATATGTTTCAAAAGGAATATGTATTTTGGTCCGGAGGTATCACCCGAAAATATTTTGAGGAATGTTTAGCCCATTATCTATTTCAGATTGATGTTTTCGGACACCCATTGAAAGTCGCATGGTCTTGCACCATTAGACTATGGAAAATTAATAGGATTTCAGTACAGCTTCTAAGTATTTTTCTTGGTTAGCCTTGGAGAAGTCTCCATGTCTCCCATAAAAACACTCCAAACTTGTCCAATCGAATCCGCAAACTTGCGGTGAACTTTGTATAAAGTTTTGAAATAAAGTTTGGTTGCCTGTTCATATTCTGTCTGTGCCATTCCCTCTCCATGTTCAGGCAAGCATAATTTGTACGCTTCATCTATTGCTGAATCAAGAGTCTTCTTTGCTTCCTTTACTAACAGGTTGTCTTGGGTGTAAATATCCCATGCTTTTTTGACTCCATCACGATAAGCCCTTCTTGCTTCTCTTACTTTCTCTTCGTCTTTAGTCAGCGTCTTCCTTTCCCTAATCAAATGTCCCCAACTTGCGCTAACTTCGATTCTGAAGAACTGCTTTGCGTTCATATTTATCACCACTCTACAATTAGAGAAGCAGACGGCAACATAAACTTGTTAATGAAGGGTGGAGATGGTGGAGATGCCGCCCGCATTTCCCTTTTTTCCAAATCGGTTTTCGAACCTGAATTGGTTTAAGTCTCTATGGATTTGAACCCAGGGTACAAGTTTCAAAAGGGGAAGTTATTTGATCCACTCAAGAGGAACGAGCTTTTCGTTTCCGCGCCATCTCGCTACAAGATGAATACGGCTCTCGGCAAAGTTGCCCCAGACATCGTCGTCAGCATGTTCAGTGACGATGATCTGGATACCAAACCCAGCGTTCCTAACATAGGTGGACAGGGCTTCGAAGATCTTCCTCACTGCGTTTTTGTCGTCATCGCTCAGCAATTGTTTATCTTCGTCGGGTGAATAGCGCGAGCCTGGGAAGTATACTTGGCTCGGTTGATCAAATATCAGAAAGTTGGGTACATTGACACTCGATGTCGTCTGGAAAAAATGTTGCAGTGCAAGGATAAGGGAGATGTGGTAGGATAGCCAGTTGGACGCACTACCAATTTCCCAGAGATAGTCGTCGCGACCAGACAGGTTTTTTACCCTTACGGTCAAATCCTTTATAACGAATTCCACAGGATCTTCGGGATGTTCTACATCAAGTTGTGAGAGAATTTTACCCATCTCGGTACTCAAATATTTTAAGGCAAATTCCAGTTTGCGATTAATCTCATTCTCATTTACATCTCTCTTAAGCTGCGCGATACGGGCGTTCAACTCATCGATCTTGTTTTGGAGCTCACTGCCCGTATCGATACGCTCATATGTTGCAATCGCCGTTTCTATGCGCCCGAGAAATCGGGAGATTGACTCCAACGTATAGCTTTCTTCGCGAGGAACTGCAAGATCTTGTGTTTCAGCCCGAATACGCTTTTGAATAGCGTCCAGCTTTTCGGACTTCTCCTGTATCTGCTCCTGAACGATCTGCATTTCGCGTTCAAAGGCGGCTGGCATGCTATCCATTCCATGCGTGGTTTGTTCGATTTGCTTTATCGCATCACAGAGCGCATTAAGCTCTTCCACGGCATTTTCGCGGCTTGGCTGGAAAAGAGGGACGACCGACTTCTCAGTCATACAAGCGCGTAGCCAAGTCGAAATGTCGAGCCTATCCAGTTGAATCTTTAGTGATATCTCATATTCGGCCATCGACTTGGTCAATTGAAGCATTTCAGTGCGCCGTTTACCGGCGGAAAACAATTCTCGTGATATTTCCTGTTCTTCCTTCCTCAATTCCACAATCTCTTCGGACCTGACTGTAACTTGATTTGTAGTGACGCTGGCATCGGTGACGCGCTTCTTAGCAATAGCACGTAGCTCGTCAACCTGACGCTCAAAATCAAAATCGTCGGTGCTGTTTGATTGAAAAGCTGTCAAGCCATACTCGTGCGCCTGTGTTAGCCATCCGGCGACTTCTTGTCTCCATCCGTCGACAACGGTTTTAATTTGAAAAAGGTCTTGCTGGTAACGTTCGGACAATTTTGTCAGCCGGTCGATTTCCTTGCGTTTCGCCAGCGTTTCAGGTGTCACCGCGCCCAGAGCATATGGAAAAACGTCAATAAGCTTTTTGCGGTGTTCCATGGTGTCCGCTTTGTAAAACAATACGTCGGCGTTTGCTACAATATTCTGAGGCTGGAACAGGAACGCCATGAAATCCCGGTATGACGGTCGAAAAACTCCGGCATCGGGGTCAAGCGCAAGGAAAGACATTCCTAAAAGCTCGTTCAACATATCCTTTATTGAATCCAGATTTGTGTTTTTGCTTAACGTTTTAGGTATGGTAATCTCCTTATCGCGCAGGATAAACATATCTTTAGTAGATGCTTGGTCACCGGGTTCACGCCGACAAAGCAAAAGCTGTTCGCCATCCAAATCAAAGAGGACACCGAACCATGAGCAAGCGTTACGGATAATATCCACGGGGATGGCACACTTATCTGAACCGAGGCAGTAGTCAATAATCGGGATGAGCGCGGATTTCCCCGTGCGAGAAGCACCAGTTATGATATTGACAGACTGCATTTTGAAGGACAGCACTCGAGGAGAGAACCCATCTCTCTTTGACCACAAAATCACCGAGTTGATTGTAAACTTCATAACTAAAACCTCACTTTCAGCCATTTTGCAATTTCAAGCATGGTAAGTCCAGAACACCATGCACCAAGCTTTTCTGCCGCGGCCATCATGTCTTTGGTATCGCCCTTCCGAGTATTATTGCAGACAGATGTAGTCAGCGGGAAGACGGTAGCGCTTTCCGCAATTAGAGAAATAAGGTTTGCTTCCACGGCGATATTAAACGCTTCCAGAGTCAAATCCCTCATTTGGATGGCAGTGTTGTTTACAAAGTGAATGCTGTCATTCTCCCTTTTCTTGAAGAGTTTTTCGGATGCCTTCGAAAGTCCGCTGGCTTTTTGCGTGCTTGTTATGACGTCACATAAGTCTTGCCGAAATACAATTGGTAAAACGACAAACAGCAAAGGGAAAGGCACAGGACGATTTTCGTTGTTGTAAGATCCGCAAACGAAACGCCACAACACAGCCGCGCCGATTGCTGGATTTTGAACGTACATCACATCAAGATCTATTTTGCTCATTGTTTGCTCTCCTCAGTAAGTCTATGTATTGCGGGTGCCATCCAATCCTCGGTGAATCCACAGGATCATTCGCCAGGCCTTGCAGTGAACCGCTGCCAAAGAAGGGAGGTGTTTCGACGCCTTGCAGTCTCTGCGTTCCTGAATCAATTTTGCATTGGGCATAAACTGCCTTCCCGCAACTGACGGGATCTGTGTGCTCTAGAGTCTTGAGAATTTTCAAGTTTTTCCATGTCCTACAGAGAGCATCATGGTAATCGTCAAAGCTCTGAGATGTAACAATCCCACGCCTTGCCCATTCGATTTTTTCATGCTTCATCCGCAAAAAATCGCTGGCGGCTTCGAACAACTCTGGATCATCAGCCTCAATCAGTCTTAGCTGCTTGATATAAGTATCCAACCGCTCGACTTCACCGGTAGCTTCTGCTGTTGTCGGCACTGTCGATATAGCCCGAAGGATAGTGCCAACGTTGCTGGCCCTGATCTGAGCGTTCAATGCTTTACGGTACTCTGCTGCTGTTATGTAGGCCGGTTTATTATTTTTTGTAAAGGACTGTACCTTTTCGGTAATCCAACCCAACATATGTGTCAACAGAACATCTGCATATTCTTGGGGGATTGATTGGTTACCGAACAGCTTCAAAAGGTCTTCATCGTAGGTAGCATTGTAAATCTTAATTTCCATAGCCTTTATGATTTCGCAAACAACCGTTTTCCGGCTATCGTCGAACAGATATTTCACATAATCCCTATATGACTTGGGTAAATCCGCAAACGCATCTGCGGCTTGGTCAGCTTGCATCTCGCCAAGGATGATATCTTTCGCCTTTTGGAGAGCCTTTTGTGAATCCTCAGTGGTATTAGCGTTTTTAAATGATTTCGGTATGTCACCAGGGGTGATGGTGCTGCTTGCAATGACGATAAAACGCAAAATAGCGTCGTGAGGCAAAAAGCCTTCCTCAATGTAAGTACACCAGTTGTAAAGCGTTTTCCAAAAAACAGGGGCGCGATCATCAAGAGGGTTGTTTGCAGAAGTGACGCTCTTGAGCTGTTCTGCAACTACTTTATTATCAACTTGAACAGCTACGTCGTCTAGTGCCTCTACGCTTACAACCCTGTCATCGACGCTTATAAGCTCATAAAGCATATGCTTCACTTGAATCAAATACCCTTGCAGCGTGCCGGGAACCAGCGTCTTGTTTGGCATATGCACATCCTCCCAAGCGGTTTTTTATGTATTAACGATACTTAGCAACACCTATATACATCTTATTTTTTGGTGCAGACAAGGTAAGAATTGCTGTAAGTGGACCGGGGCGGGATTTGAACCCGCGGCTTCCGCGTTACGAACTACTAGTTATTTGAGCCCTAATTGCCAAAATAAGCTAAATTTAACCGAAGATTCTAAGCTTCT
>PLYI01000101.1 GCA_003151735.1 Candidatus Bathyarchaeota archaeon
AGAAATGGGTTATGGCGGGCAGAGCTGACAAAACAGGAAAGAAAACCCAACTAGAAATTGGACTTTTTGACTGTGCAAAATGCAAAAAAACCTTCCGCGAAACTCTAAGCAAGAAGAGAGTCTAAACGGCACACGCCTGGCAACTTCACAAACTCCCCCATTTTTTTGCAAACTAAAATCGAAAAATGAAAACTGGTCAAGCTTTTTCCTGTTCGACGACGTTTTATTTAAACTAAACATATTGCCATTTCTTGTGGTTCTTCGGGGACTGTGAATTTTTCCTTTGTCACTGCGCGACCATAGTAGCTTTTAGGTAGTTGCTCGGTGTACTCGCCAATACATTGTCGAGTATTTTTGGCATTGGTTAAGCATTGTTAAGAGCTTGTCTGCGTCAGCGCCTATGGCTTCTTTTCGGTTCTAGGCAGTTTAGGCAGGCTCCATCCACTCACTTATTATCAGTCTCGATGCGTGGGGCTACGTAGTACACTAGTCGGTTGTCTTCTGTGGGTTCTTCGAGGAAGCCTGAGAAAGTGAACTTAAAAGGCATATCAGTCGCTAACTCAAGCGTCATTATAGAATTTGGCTTCACGGCTTTGGCGATTTCCGTAACAAAGATGTTACTGGAAACCACATGAAGTTCTTCAGCACCATCTACCTCTAGCAAGCCTTGGTCTTTGGTTAAGGTGATTGCGGCACTCATCAGGTCTCCTTGCCCGATTATCTGCATTTGACCTTCATTGTTGACGGAGACTTTTACGTGGTCGCTTACGGCGGTAACATCTTCCATAACCTGTTGGAACATAGACGTTTCCATCTTCACTTTCGTCTTGAAAGACAGTTTTGGCTCCGGAACTTCTTCCTCTACCGGTTCAAGAGAAGGCAATGTCCAACTACGGGAAACCGCTGACGAATAAGAAGTTGAACTGTTCTTGATTGACACTTTGAATTTGCCCATGTCTTTGCTCCATTCAAATTCTACAGAGTCGTCTTTTGCGCCACGCTTCAACAGCTTCGACAGTTCAGCTAAGTTTACGCCTACTCTGATTTTTTCGGGGCAAACGTATTCCTCAAAGATTCCTTTTGGCCACACCGCATCAACCATGGCGACTCTAGAGGGATCCATGACTCTTACGTGGATTCCAGTTGGCGTCATTTCAAGGGTTACTTCATCGGTTAATACGCTAACTGCCGACAAAAGTTGTTTTAGGGGTCCGATACTTTTTGCTTTCAAGTGAAACATTTGTTATTCTCTCCTCTTTTTCTTTTTTTCAACATGGGGTAAATTTATAGGGTTTTCATTGACTAAAATGTGTACAATTGAGGGCACTAGAACATGCGCTTTTTTTGTTAGTTAATTAATGATATGACGGATGCTATTTTGGTTTTGTGGTTCTGGCGTAGCGGATAGTTAGGCCTCCGTTGGCGTTTTCTGTGTATCGTTGATTTCTTGGAGTAGGCTGGGTGTGTTTTGTTGGAGTTGGATTTGGGCTTGTTGTTGGTCTTGGAAGTGTGCGGTTAGGGTTTGACGTGCGTTATCGCTGGATTGGTGTAACCTTATTACTCATAGGTCCTTTTCCAAACATTAATCGAACACTGATTCCAACGTTAAGAACTCCCCTTGTATATGCAGTTGCTACATTCAGGATTAGTAAAATATCTACTCTTACTCAAAAAGAATCCATCAAACACTCAAAAAGAATCCATCAAACAACTAATATACGCCCAAGTTACATTTCAGGTTTTGCAAGCAAAACACTTGATTGACAGAAAATAGGTATGTACTGCAAAGCGATTGATTGCTGGGTTACTCAAAATGCTCTTAGAAATAAAATGGATTGAAGCACACTAAAATTTGACGTTTCCTTTTGCGCTATTCTAATTTTAACACTACTGCAACTTTTTTCTTGGTTAAATCTTCAACTATTTGAATCCAGGCACATGGAATATCCACTTTCGCTTCTTCTGTGAGTTTCCTCACTTTGAAATCGCTTTGGACGAAAAAAGAACGTTTGCATGATTCACAATTCAAATATGGAAAAATTCCATCTAGCGGCCTAGTGACTTCTTGTTTAGCACCGCAATAAGGACATTGTTGAATCTTGGGTTTCTCAAGGCTGGTTCTAACATTTGATTTAACATCGATACTACTTTCTAACTCGTCCCAGGAATACATTCGATGCAAAGGGGAATTTCCGCTAGACCATAATTCTTTGAAAATGCTAAGTGCTTCTTTTCGATCATTTTTTGTGGATGCTGGATAATCATTTTGATCGACCATCAGAAATCACCCAGTCTACTAGTAAAATGGTATTCATTAAAACTAATGACGTTTGTGAATAAAACAAAAACGCGCTGCATCCCAAATAGTTTGACTATGTGGACTGAATTTATTCATAATTATTTGCAGTTCCAAAGAGCCTAAACTCCAAGAATTAATTGGTTGTTTTTTCACCAAGTTCTGTGACAACAAGTTTAATTGTTTTTATGGCAGTTAAATTTGAGTACTGCCACCAATGATTTTTCGGTTCAATAAAGAGAACTGTGTCATTTTGTGTTAATTCGCAAACCTTACTTAAACCGTATTTTTCGACTTTCGCTTCATTAGAGCCCTCTGTAAGTTCAGCAGTTACGTTACCATTATTATCGGAATTCATTGAGAGCATCAATTTTTCAAATGGAGATCCATTTTTGAGATTTTCAGCCCATTGTTTGATTGTTATTGATTCCTTTTCTAATCTGAAAACTTTAACATTAACATTCGTGATTGGGTTATTTCTTAGAAAATTAACCGCGCTTACAACAAGAACGTAAGTCTTTTCTAAAGCGATAGCAACTTTTTGTGTTTCCAATGTAAAACCCTGAATAATTTGATTCTGTGATTTGTAGATTTATGACTTTTGAACATAGACTTCATGATACTGCACCGTACATTCTAAAACTATGATGCATGTAGTAATAGAAATTTTATTTTTCCCGATTTCAAATCCTTGTGGGGGTGAAGATGTGAAAGCTGATCGAAAATATGAAGTGTTGGCTATGCTTGCTTATGGGTTCTTGAGGGTAAGGCCTCAGCTGCAGAGTACGCAACGCATAAGAAGTTGTTGGAGGCTAGATGTCCAGGGCAAGATAAGAGTATGATTGTGGTTGTGGCTTAACGGATGCTGAAAGATGAGAAGGCATTTGGAAATGAGTAGCTCCAAAAAATCTGTGACATGCCCTATTTGCCACAAGGTTTTAGGTTCATCGATTGAGTATCAACTTCACTGGTCGCATAATCACCCTGGGAGGGTTCTTGCTCCATTGATCCAGTTTGTGCCTTCGGGCATTGCGGAGCCTGCACTATCTAAAGTGGTGGTGTCCGCTTCAAATGGTACCGCTCAAGGATGTAGTTGTCCCGTCTGTGGGCACATAATCAGCGCTGACGTTTACGGCAAGTTGCGGCTTAAGTTCTCGAAGTATCCTGGTCTGTTTCCAGCGGTGGAGGAGGCTTGAGTGTTATGTTAAGGATTGCCTGAAGTTACCGAGTACATCTTGGGGCTTATTTTTTAATAATTTGGGGTATTTGGCTTCAAGGAAGATAAACTCTAGCAAGAACTAAAAACAACCAGATGATCAAGCTTTTTAGCCTCGGTAAATAGGTAAGCGTACGCATAACAAGGAAGGGCGCATTAGCTATGAGTCGCTCATTTCTGGCGTAGCAAATGGGCTTTTAAGGACTACTTTTCAGAATTCTATGGAAAATGAAATATGGTAATTTTTTATGCGGAAACTTGGTATAGGCTTTAAGGGGATGAAGGAAAAATAAATGATTCTGAATATATGCATTGTATTGATAATCTTGGATTGGTTGAAGGCGAAGAGATTAAATTAAAGTATGTAAGCCGTTGCGTCGGCTTTAGAAGGGCCTTTCTCCTAAAGGCTACGAAGCCGCTGTGTCCGAACCCAAAACGCGGAATGTTCGCAGGTATACCCAATGCACGTGTCGTGTCTAAAACCGGAATCTATGATAAGGGAGCCACACTGAAACATCCTCAGGATGCTCTGTTGTTTTAGTCGCTTTATAAGGAAGCTTGCGTAACATATGGCAGTAACGTTATGCTTAAATGGTGATGGAAAATGTCGGAAAAATCAGGAATTGTTTTTGTTGGAAAGAAAATGCCAATGGACTATGTTCTAGCAATTATCACAGGCCTATCGGCGAGCAATGCTAAAGAGATAACCTTGAAGGCCAGGGGTCAAGCAATAACTACAGCTGTTGACGCGGCTGAAATTACGAGAAATCGCTTCCTAAAAGACCTGAAAGTAAGCAAAATCGCAATAGGAACCGAGGAAATGCCGCCAAGAGAGGGCGAAACCCGAGCACGTATGGTTTCAACAATTGAAATAATGCTTACCAAAGAGTAGGAATATTTCGAAACACGCGCTAAGTAAACATAAGGTGGGGCAAGTTTTGGTCTTCGGTCGTTCGATTGAAAATCCCGTTGCAGAACCAAGACAACATCGCTTTCTCTGATCTAAATGCCACTTCATTTCCCTCAAATACGGTTCGAGCGTTCTTCCATCTAGCCCATTGCTTGGCTTATCCCAAAACCTGAATACTCTCCGACAGACGAACGAGACGAAATCGCTTGGCGGTATAGACGAAACCAGTCAGACTGGCTGAAAGAGCATAATTATCTTGCATTATGAAAAGTGAAAAGGATGAAGAATATTGAGACATAAACGGTCAATCGGACCATATCTTGCTTTTCTTTCAGTAAAATACGAAGTTGCCCCTGAAAAGTTTTTTAGCGCACTGCTCAAAGCTGTAGAAAACAAGAAATCCAATTGTGAGTCGATTTCAATCGAGTGCCGCGGTGAGATAAAAGCAAAAAAAATCTTTTTAATGACCAACAACGCCGGAGTCCTTGCACAATTTCGGGTCCCTGACGAATTTCTATTGGAGAAGGATAATCCGCTTGGAAAATTCTTGGAAACCGACAAGATTCGCAGATATCTTTCTAGAAAAGGCCGTGCAATCCATAGTCGCGCCATCAAAGATTTGCTGTCTGGAATGAAACATGTTAATTTAAAGGCTAAAATCTTGGAGATTGCAGAATCACGGCGTGTTATTACTAGGTATGGCAACTATGCAAATGTTGCCAAAGCAGTGATCGAGGATGAAACGGGAACAATCAACCTTTGTCTGTGGAATGAGCAAATAGGCTGTGTCTCCGTTGGGGATACTGTTCAAATTGAGAACGCGCGAGCTTCTCTGTTTAGAGGGGAAAGGCAATTAAGCATTGGAACAAAAGGGCAGCTCAACAACGTCGCAGACATTATATCGCAGAGTGCTCCAGTAGACAGATTATGTGGCAGTAGTTAAAGATGGGAAAGTTCAACTGAAAGAGTTTGTTTATGAAAACGATGACTTTAATGAATTGCTATATGGTGACGTGGCAACATGACTTTTGAATAGGCGTAAAACTTGGTGACTATGAAATGTCATGCTTGCA
>PLYI01000061.1 GCA_003151735.1 Candidatus Bathyarchaeota archaeon
GCTTCTTACTGCAAAAAGTCTCAACATCTTCAGTGTAAAAAAATTCACTCAATGCTTGGCAACCTCCGATTCGACAGCACTTAAAGCCCTCTTTGTAATCTCCTCAAGCTCATGAAAATCAGCATCAAAAGTAAAAGACAAACCAACAAGAAACATCCGCATAGCCATAGCTACAACCTCAAGCTCCTTCTGATCCAAACAAAACGCCTCCTAACTACTATAGAAAAAAAGAAAAAGGGAAATGGCGAGTCCCCTGTTCGCCATTTTAAAAAGTATAAATTAAACTCTGAAGGATGGTAGCCCGGGAGAGATTCGAACTCTCGTCGATAACGTTTTCAGGTTTATTTTCTATTTCAGTCACTTTTCAATCCTCAATTGGTAGAATCATGGTAATTTGGGATTAAAAAGGCTTTCTACCGATAAAAAGAAGAAAAGTTCTTTGATATTGTTTATTCTGTCTTTTAAGGTGTGCGTCTTTCACTATTGATAGTTTGCCATACTTTCATTATTTCTTCTTCCTTTGAGGCGTCCTTTTCGTAGCCATAACAAACGCGCATAGCTTTAGCACCCTGCACTAAAAGCCTGCATGTGCCCGCCAATGGGTCAAGGATAGTGTCGCCTTGCTTGGTGAAACACTCGATAACAAATTTACATAAGTCATCGTTCCAAGCGTTAAGTTTGCCGCCAGCTCTTTGCGGGTAATCCCAAACGCCGATTCTGTATTTTCTGTTTTTGTTGAATTGTGCTCTTGTTATTTTATTGTCCGGTTTCACAAAAACATAAAAATAGCTAAATGGTGATTGATAAAAGTTGGAAAGACAGCGTTTCCATATTTTGATGTCTAAGAGTTTGTATTCGGGCAGCAACAAATCAAGCAGCAGTTTGCTACGTGGAAAAACCGCACCGTTATGATAAGAATCAGTTATCTTTGTCAAAAATATGCCAGTGTCTTTGAGTACGCGCTTTGCGCTTTTAACGTAAATATCATTGAAAAGTTGCTTATAGTTTTCCCAGTTGAAGTCTATATGCAGTGAATCGCCGACAAGTAAATCAATGCTGTTGCTGGCTATTTCTTCATAACCTTCTGATGATTTAAAGTAAACTTTCAAGTTTGGTTTTTCAAACATCGCAAAAACTCCTTACGCTATTGCTATAATATCAGTGTTTAATCTAAGTACGGCGCGTGGGCTCTGGGTTTTTCATTTTTTCTTCTCAGTTCTACTTTCTACGCTATTCAGATTTAAGATTTATCATAAAAGGAAAATAGTGGAGAAACTTTGCTGAATTAATTAAAATGATTCATTGAGAAAATTTCATTGAAATCAAAACTCGCCTTCCTCTGGTTGGTCAAAAACTTGTAATTCTATTCCAATTGCTAAAGCTAAAACCTCAAGAAAAGTAAATATAATTATTAATGTTCCCCCAAGAACAGCTTCAAAAGATATCTCTAAAGTACTATAAACCATTTGAATTAACCCGCCAATTAAAATTAAGACACCTATAGTTGTTGTTACACCAATTACAATTAAACGGGGTCGCATCGTTTTTAGATATTCAGGATTACCTTCTGTCGAACGGTTAAGCCAAAAACTGATTGATGCAACCAATAAACTTGAAAGTGTGGCTAACCCCGCAATCACATTTGGAATATACTGTTCTTGTTTTGGACTATTATCCCATAATAAAACTACAAGTGCTATAACAAACCCAAGTAATATCAAAAGTTCAATACAGCAAAAATTGAATGTAATTTTTTTTTTATCAAGCAAAAATTGAATGTAATTTTCTTTTTTATCAAAGGCATTGAATAGCCACCTTCTTGAGTAAAATTGATGTTGATTTCACTTTAAAGTGTTTGTTCTATCTACGCTATGCAGATTTAAGACTTGTTACATTTTGAATAAATCTTTAAGCTGAAACAACATTATGCTAAATAGATGGGTATGTCAGAAACCAAAGAACCACTTGAGAGCGATGTTAAAAAGGAAATAGAAAAAACTGGATTGCCAACAGAAATTAGGGCTACAGAAGCGTTGAATAATGAAGGCTGGATGGTTTTTAATGAATATCCATACTTAGACATAGATGAGAATAAAATTAGAACGTTAGATATTGTGGCAAACAAAAGCTTTATGCGCATAAATAACAACCAAGAAAAGGAATTTGATTTTGAATATACTTTATATATTGAATGTAAAAAGGCAAGTAAACACTCATGGGTCTTTTTTACTCAAGCCTCGCCTCTTCCGTTTATATGGTTGAGCATTGACCAACTTGCCTATGCTGTTACTAAGGGAACATTCAACAGGACTATAGAAGTCCTCGAAGAGTCGAATAAGGAATTAACTGTTGAAGTAACAGGTATGAGCGTTTTTAGCAGAATACCTGTACAGCTTGAATCTCTTAGCTATAAAATAGCTCTATCTCAACAATCAGTTTTTAATAACAAAGGTGCAAGGGATGATTTTTATGAAGCGTTAATGCAAGTTTTGAAAACCCTTTCCGATAAAGAGAGAAATGTTGAAAGTGGTAAAGATTCTAAAATAAGAGTGAAAGATAGGATAGTACCTATCATTATTTTCGATGGCTTTCTGTTTGAGTGCTTTTTTGAGAAAGAAAACTTGAAAATATCTAAGATTGACTATACCAGATATTTAGCTCATGGATTGCCGAACCAAAGATTACCTGCTCTTATTGATGTAATGACTGCCGATTACTTTCCTACTTACCTAAAAAAATTAAATGAAGAATTAGTTAGTAAAAAAGAACAAAAATAAAAGAATCAAAGGTTTAACTTTCGTTAATATGCCTTAATTGCTCATTGAGAGAAACTTGGATAAAAAAATTGATGTTACCGAGAACAAAAATACTCGGTGAAAGAGATTAATGAAACTTTAGCTAAATAGCGTTCCTTAGACTCTTACTTTTCCTATTTTCCCTTTAACGTAAGTTTCTGCTTTAGCAACAATCTCTTTCTCTGCTTGTAACTGACAATTCTTCACGAGCGATTTATTTTTTTCTAAGTGCTGAGGGTTCACGCTGGTTGACCACGTCAAGTGCCACTCAGGTTTCACTTGCCTCTGCTTCTTTCTCAGCGTCATGATAGCTTTCACGTGCAACCACCTTCACTCTTTTCACTCTTCGTCCCATTGGAAACTCTTCTTCAACAACTTTCTTTCCCTTCTTAGTTAAAGAATAGATGTATCCTTTCATCCCGTCAGGCTTGTTCGTAAGAAAGCGGTCTTTTTCAAGTTCCTTTAGATGATGAGCCAAGGTGCTCTTAGCCATTAAATTTTGTCCATCAATTTCCGTGAAATGCGCTCCATGTTTTAAAATAAAACGAATGAAATATAGTATCTCCAAGTCTTTTTTACTAATAACTGAAATTTGTCTCAGTCCTCTATTTGATAATTCATTTTCTCGCTAATAATCGTACCGAGGTTCGATTTTTTGGACCATTTTTCGGAAATAACAGATTGCACAGTATATACGTAGTCAAAAATGAGTTCGGCTCCGTTTTCTCTTAAACGGGCAAACAAAGTCCGAAGAGGTGATTCAAGAATGGATAATGGAATAAGGAAGCGCGGGACGAGCATTGTATTGGTTCGCAATGGAAATGTTAACCCTAATCCCGTGGACTACATAGACGGGTGCTTTGACCCTAAAATAGCGAAACTACAACAGCAAATCAAAAAACTACATGCTGAAAAGAAAGCCGCTCTGAATAATTTTGTACTTGGTCAGATGCAGGACTCTTTATGGTCAACGAACGAATGATGAACTTCTGAAGAAAAGAATTAAACACAGATTATATGAGGGCGATTTAGGAGGCCCCACCCACTCGTTTTTAAAACGAAAAAATCAAGCAAAGGAGAAATAAAAATATGGATAAAATAAAAATCAACGCCGGCTTCATTGTCCAACTGGATGAAGATGACTGGCGAGAACTCGAAAATATCGTAAGAGATAAAGTGAAACGGCTAATCTTTGTTAAGAAATGCCCAATCACTGTTAAACTCGAAATTAAAGAGAATTTTCCGACAAGGAAGGGAGAAAATGGTAGACTTAGCAACAGCGAACCCAATTGAATTAGCTCAAGAAATCGGCAAACAATTATTCGGAGAAGTCGGTAAAAGAGCATACGAAGAGCTTGAATTATGTTTTGCAAGCAAATTGGGCTCAAAACATTTTCCTGATACAAAAATGAGAGCGTTCATTAATCTAAACTTCTACTGGGACAAAAGCTACTATAAAAATACGCTAATTGATGATTTCAACGAGTGTCTACCCGCAGAATTTACTCACAGAAAAATCACCAGTGCCACCGCAGAAACAATGTTTGGTAGTTTAACTCAAAATGGAGAAAATCTTGTTCCACCTCTCTTTTGGGGTTATGAAATGAGCAATCTACCAGAGCTTCGAGCATTTCTCGGCACCAAAGACTTAGAGGACAAAAGCAATACATTCAACGAAATCTTGGAAGGCAGTGAAGTTACTCGTGACCTTCTAAAGTTTGGCAATGCTACCGAAGAATTGATTGCAAAATACGCAGGCATAACAGGAGACGTTCAGTTTGATGGTAGAACCCTTCGTTATACACCCAACACTTGTTTCGTTATTGGTACCCGACCATTAGATAATAAAACCTATACATACCTTGACCAGTCAGGTTTCTGGAGCAGATTTCACACAATTCAAATTAGAATTACGGATTCTATGGCTACAGATTGTTTCACTGGTTCATTTAAGCCAAATAACCCATCAACTGTTAAAGAAATGAAAGATAGATTAGCATTCGCTAACAAGAGACTATTAGACAGTAGAAAGGAAATTGTAAACCGCCTTGACTATTCAGATGTATTGTTGCCAGCTTTGCAATCAGCTGATAAATTAATTGAACAAAAAGCTGAATCGCTCCAAGTTAGTAAAGCTGAATTAATAAACAACCGCTTAAAAGGTGACATTGCAAGGGAAGTTAACGCTTGCAGGATTCTGACGGGAGCATCTAACACACAACTCTTAGCATGGATATCTGGTAGATTACAGCATTTCTTTGACTTTAATTTCAATCCAATTATTGCAAAAGAAGTTACAACCAAAATTTCGCCTTTTACAATTGCTTTCGGAGAGATACTCAAATTTACTGATGGAGTAGAGAAAACAAGGGAAGATATTGTCGCCGAATTAGAAAATCAGGGAATTGCAAGAGCTACAACTGACAGAGTTCTGAAAAAAATTAGAGATGATAAACTAAACAAGGGAAGTTATGGAGTCTATAAGACTTAACTTTCTCACATTCTCTTTCTCATTTCTCTCTTTTTTGAGAAAGTTTACTTTTCTCAATATATTATTAGCTGAGAAAGTGAGAAACTGAGAATCTGTTGAAGTTTAGGCTTAGGAGTTCGTTGGTAGAACCAACAAATCTCTCTAAGCGTCACTTTTTTAAAAAAATCAGAGGTGAAAAACGTTTGAAACGCCAAAAAAACTGTAAAATTTGTTCCGCTCCAGAATGGCTTGCTGAAGCATTTACATATAGATATCATGTGGAACATCTATCTTATGTAGAACTAATTGAAATCTACGAACCGTATGGTTTACATCTCAATATTTATAATTGCAGTGTCCACATACATCGTCATCTTGAGCAGAAAGATTTCATCGAAGCTGAGCAAAAGCAAGAGCGCTGGCAGCAGTGCAAAGCGCAAAAAGCAGATTGATGAAAATTTGCTGAGTCTCTACCTATAAACTCCCACAAATTGATGCTTTAAGCTCCTAAGCAGTTTTAAAAAACCAAATAATTCTCTTTCCAAGATTTTTCCTGTTAGACTTTTGAGCCCAGTGAAAAGCGATACCCCCACGTCTTAGCAATCTGCTTTGCTCTACCAAGGAGCGTTGGTCTACCCACTTCAATCGTCATATGGAAATGTAGGATATTAGGGAAGTTGAAGTACTGAAAGCTGAGTATGAACCCGATTAACCTTCAGTTAGTATTTCAACTGTTTGCGGAGGTCACGATTGTATTTAGTTCTTCAGTTTCCGGTTCAGTCAGTGTTCTTGGAAGAGTGTCTTTTATTCTAACCATATCTCCTTTGTCTGAATAGAGAATCCCAAAAAGTAAGCCGAAAACGCTAACGATGATACTTAATGCTAATATTTGTATAACATAAAGTTGGAAATTATTCCGAGGCAGTTGATTTACCACTAATAATAAGACACTTAATGCTACCATTACACCCATAAAGAAATTGAAAACGGATTTGTTTTCTAAAGGTTCCACATGAATGCAATCTTGATATTTTTCTAATGGCGACAATTTTTTTATTCTTTTTTCTTGGATTGTTATCGGTGATAGGAGAAAGACAGTTACAATCATAAATAAGATAAAGGTGATTAAATTAAATTGCAACCCCGAAACAAAAATGAAAAGGGAGATTCCCAGAAGAACAGACGAAATAGTCGTCCGATTCAAAATTCTCTTAGTTACCACGCCGTAATCTAATCCAAAGCTAATGTATACTTTGGGTGTTATTTTTATCATACCAATTAGGTATATTATTATAAAAGATAATTCTGCAATCACTGAAAGCGGGGTCTCAAAAGTAGCATAGTTTGGAAATCTACTGGTTAAATAGCCCTCACTAAACTTTATGGCAGCCAATGGTGCATAAATCGCCAAGCCAACTAATACAAAATTCCAACCTCTCATCCTATTTGTAAACGAGTCGCAAAACACCGCTCCGTTCAAATATCCGATGAAGAGACCTACAGCGATTATAACGAAAATTGGTAAATAAGGGTCAACGGGTACTCTCAGAAATGAGATAAAAATTGTAAAGCCAAGACCAGAGAGCGAAGCTACCCATAGGAAAAATGAATCAAGTTTGTTAATTCTCATAGGATAATCTGGTGTACTCATTGATGATTCCTATATTACCAAGCTATTGAATACAACAAGAGATTAACCTGTATTTCGATTTTTTGGTTGTCACAATCATCCCTTAAGCGTTGTTTCAACTCCTAAATAGCCTGAAAAAACCAAAAAGCTCTGGTTCCAATATATTCCCTTTACAGCTTTTTTGGCTGGGGGGTTTGATACTGGCCACGTCTGAGCAAGTAGCTTCGTCTTCAAATACTACAAACAATTGGGGCTTTCCAATAGTTTACATCAACTTTACTTTGCTAAAACACCCACTTAGAACAAAAGTACGCTTGATTATAATCCTAAAAATACAAGCAACAAGTGAGTATTAGTATTCATAGTGTCTCTGACTGAAAAGGCGAGATTTGATAAAAATAAGCTTGTAGTATCCCTAATTAATTAAAACGAGCCCAAAAAATTAAGATTTATTTTTTTCCATATAACGTTTGTGAATAAACAGTATTCGCTCCATCTTATATGTCGGTAACCTATCTAACGCAATGACAGGATACCCTAACACTTGGTTAGCAGCACGGGCGAGCCCTGCATTATAAGGTGACAAGATTAAATCTTTGAAAGGGTAACAAATGCCACCCTGTTCAATGATGCCTTGAAAAATGAATGATTTATCAATATACCTTGCAATTATGAATGGTACAATTCCCAACTGCTTCGCCAAATTGAATTTAAACCGCACTTCATTTCTGGTAACATACTCATATCTAATCCAGTTCTTTATATCAACGCCATAAACGACCTTGTCTCTCTTTAAGACAAAATCAAGATTTGGCGGTTCTTTGCCGAGAGTCCCCTCAACCTTCTTACCTTTGTACTCAGATGCATTTCTATCTATAATTTCAAAACCAAGCGCTTGAAATGCTCTCTCAAAGATATCTTCTGCAAAATAGGTAGCAGGAGCTTGCCCAGTAAGCTGAGCATTAATTTCTTTTGAAATCGCTTTTTTCTCACGCATCTCACCTACTATGTCATCGTATAAAAAGTTCGGTAACGAAAAGAATTTTTTTGTTTCCATACGACCAGGTCGACCTGCAAGCCCCATAGGTACAACCCGACCCGCTTCTACCAAATCATTAAGTGCCCGTTTAGTGACCCATGGAAAAAATTTATCTTCTAATCTAACTTTAAGCTCCCTTTCAGTAACAACTCTATGTTCAGCAATTAGCCCTTCGATGGCTTCCTTAGCAGCCTCGAAATACTCATCTACCGGAGGCTCGTCTTCAGGGAGCGGGGGTTCGTATTCGAAATCCAAAGCATTTAAGCTTCCGCTTTGTTGCAGTTCTGATTAGTTGATAGTGCAAATGTGAATTTAAAAATAGCGTAGTTTGAAAATTAATAATTTCTTAGCTCTACATGTATGCAAACTACAAAGATTAAGTCTCATGCAAGCGTCTACCAAGTAGCTCTCTGAGTTAGTCTTTTATGCTCCATTTATTCTTTTTAACGGATTAATTATCCCTACAAATATTTTTTGCTAACGAAAAGCGTACTGGCTACTCGTCTCAAAATCTACCCTTATACGTTGTCAGCATTCATAGACCACTAACCTTCTTTCCAAGAGCTTATTTTTCCTTAACCTACCCCATTTTTTGTATCAGCTTTTGTCTTTCTTACGTTTTTTTAGCAAAATTGCAACTGCAACGATGGCTATTACAGTGATGGCTACTCCAGCGATGATTAATTCTCCAAGTTGGTTTATAATAAAAGAGGGCGAAAACGCATGACTGCATTCGACTTAGTTCGACTTTTGAATCAAATTAACTCAGTTAATTAGGTTTTATTTGATAAAAAAAGTCGCTAAAACCACTCCTCTGCCTTATTGCACCTTTTTTGGGCAGATAGGCGTTTGCTGAGCGTTTTAAACATCAAGGGCATTTTTCAATTAGAGGCTTAGAAAAAAAATTTGTAACAATTTTGAAATTTTGGGGCTTAACAAAATCATGCCTCATGAAGGGCTATTTTGGTGTTGTTAGTATTGCATAAAGACTTTCAAATGTAATTTTTTCGAACCATGCACCAACGTTAATTAAATCAATTGAGTAGATGTCTTTTTCGTCCTTTATTTTATCAGTCAAATAACATGACAAGTGATGAGGTTTTTCTTCATCCTCAACTTCTTTGGGAATACTTAATCTTGCTTTTCCTTCATGGACGTACAAACATCTGAATTTCTTATAGATATAACGTATTGACATTTCGAAAGGTGCAATTTGTGCTGGTTCTTTCCTGTC
This sequence comes from Candidatus Bathyarchaeota archaeon, assembly GCA_003151735.1. Classification (GTDB taxonomy): domain Archaea; phylum Thermoproteota; class Bathyarchaeia; order Bathyarchaeales; family Bathycorpusculaceae; genus Bathycorpusculum. The sequence goes on from PLYI01000061.1 coordinate 9,169, forward strand.
AGGGCTACATTTTATAGGTGAATCCCTTAGTTCTTTAGGGCAATAATCCAAATAGAACTTTTTGATATTTTGCCAAGTTTTTTCCTCATCTACAAGTTGCAAGGCATCGGAACACGATATCAAAAGAATCATTCCAACGTCAGGACTGCACTTGCTACATTTAACCGACTGTTGATATAATGAGACTGCCCTGATAAACTTCCACTTATTAGTCCTCAATGAATCCAGTTTTGTTTTAAAATCGTCATAAGTTAACTTTTGGCTAAATGGTGAATAGACCTTTTTTAACGTATCCTCTTCGTTAGACATCATTATCTTTTAGCTCTATTGAATGCTTAGGAGTTTAAGTTTTTGCATCGTTAAGTCGTTTGCCGATTACTCGCTACTCGTTCCCGTCATTATCCTGTTCATGAAAGTCTTCTTGGTCTTCAAAGATTTCAGGATGCTCTCTCTTTGCCTCTTCAATTTGAATGTCCATTAACTCTGATTCATCAATATCCTCTCGGTATATGAGCCAATTGCAATAAGGGCAATAACAGGACTGTTCCTCTTCGTACAACTGCTCGCCTGTATCAGGGTCTCTTCCTGATGGGACAAATCCTTCAAGAAATCGAGTTAGCTCGAATACCTTATCGCAATGTGGGCAAGTAATTTTCAATTAAGTTCCCCTTTTCTTCCTTTAAGCGGTTTACCGTTTTAAGGTTTTGCCATAGCTTGCTTTTACCATCCGAATTACATCTTTTTCATCTGCTTGATTGTCGTTTATCTTAAAACTTAAAAGCAAATGAGTTCCTATCGTTATATTATGTCCTCAACAAATTCGCTTGAAAAAGAAATTCTGAAGTACCAAAAGAAAGGATTCAAAGTCGAAGCAACGAAGACACTGAAACATGGCTCGAAGAATGTTCTAATCAAGAGAGGCGGTTTATTTGGTACAGATGAAGGTATCTACATTTACTATGTTGAGGGGAAAGCGTCAGATGATGCCATTCGTGAGTTTTTCAAAGACTACTCAAAGTTTTGCAATGGAGAGAGTGAGAACAGAGGCTTTTTCTTAAGTGCTTGGCAAGTTGATGAAAAGAGGTTCAAAGAATTGAAGATATTAGCAGTCGATGATGACGATATTCGAAATAGCACCAAACTTCTTATTGTAGAAAAGCCATCCGAGATTGAAAAAGAGCAAGCCAGAGAGCGAATTAAAGACGAAAACGAAAAAGAAGACCAAGAGAAAACACAACTATCAACCCTTAGTAAGGACGTTTTTATCGTTCATGGAAAAGACCATTCGACTGTGAAAGAACTGCAAGTGGTTCTTTTTCAGCTCGGTCTTAATCCTAAAGTGTTGCATGAACAAGCAAGCGGAAGCAGAACGATAATTGAACAACTTGAAAAGTGCTCCAAAGTTGGTTATGCCTTCGTAATTCTGACTCCCGATGATGTAGCCATTGAAAAGAGCGTATACCAAAAAATTGCCAACAAACCAGAAGAACTGAAAAGGAATATACATGACAGAGCAAGGCAAAACGTAATTTTAGAATTCGGTTACTTCATGGGTTTATTGACACGCAATCGAGTTTGTTGCCTACACAAAGGCGATATAGAATTGCCGTCTGACATGCATGGAATACATTACATAAAATTTGAAAATTCCATAGAGGAAATAGGTTCTATAATTGTTAAAGAACTAAAAGAAGCTGGCTATAAAATTGGTTAAGTAAACGCTTGGAAAAAGTGCGGATACGCGAACCTCAAACGCATGGAAAATTACCCATAAGCACTGTTGGAAAAAATAGGGAGAAAATTCCCCATGGCAAAAAGTTCATCATCGAAAAGCCTTACCCCCACCCCATAATAAAATGAAACAAACCTGCAAGCCTCCGCTGGTCGAGAGATTGAAAATTTTTGATACCAAGTTTCGCCATTGAAAAGTTGAAAAGAGAACTTAGAATCCTGAGCTATTTGCTAACCAGATTTTTATAAGCGCGCGCTCGACCAGTGAAAACATTCCAATTATTAATCTTTAAACTCTTTCTTAACTAACGCCATCACTATCGTGCCTGCAATTGTAATTGCAAATGGTACCACTGTCCATAGTAGATTGTTGAGGTAAAATCCGTAAATTGTTCCAAAGTTATTTGAATCATAGACATAAAGGAAGTTTCCAACTTCATACCAAACCGAGAACAATTGTACCACAATAGCAATTTCGCACGCAATCATTGTCCAAAGATGCTTACGCCGAAGAATTGTTGTATTCAACACAAAAAGCATAAGAATTATTAATGGAATAATCATAAGTGCTGAATAATAAACTCCTTCATGCATTACAACTGCAATAATACCTGCAAGCGTCAATGCTCCCCCCACAAATCTGAGCTTTGTTGTCTTAATACTTTTCAATCCCTTCGACAGCGACTCACCACATCTCGGACAAGACTCAGCTTTTTCGTCGTTTATTTCATAATTACACATAGGACATTTTCTTATTTTAGCTGTTGTCTGCAACTCAAGCTCAGTTTTTCTCGGCGGGTACAAGAGTACCAACGCTGAAAGAAATATTCCAGTTACAAACAGAACAACACCAAAACTTTGATACGGAAATAGCCAGTAGTAACCTGAATAAAGATAGATAGCCAATCCTGCTAATAGAAGAGCACCTCCAAATATTGCTAATGCATTCACTTTGTTAGTGTCCGTTCTTTTAGGCGAATAATAAAATGATACTGTTGCTAAGATTATTCCGAGAAACACCACTACCAAACCGAGCATTTGAAACGGATAAAATATTGAAGAGACAGACACTAATTCCAACAGATAAATGCTAAACACGAATAATTCCGCATTCTTTACCCCGAGTTTGATTTCTATTTGTTCATCATAGCTTTTTCGTTTCAAAGTTAAAATCAGAAAAGCAATGAAAACGTATAAAAGCAGTAGAAACGGCTGAAAGAAAAAGTAAAAGCCACTTGTGAGTACACTTATAATTCCTGAAAGTTGATTCGAAGAAGGCAATGGAGAAGGAGAAGGTGAAATTGTCGGTGAAGAAGCTGTTGGAGTTGGGGCAAACGTAGATAATGTTGGAAACGGTGTCGGTGGAGACGTTGGTATTGAAGTAGAAGAGGCTGTTGGAGTTGACGTCGTAACACCATTAATCACTACGTTTACCACAACATTTGTAGCATAAGTATTACTTTCTGGAACTGTAAGTGTCCATTTTAATGTTACTGTATCCCAAGTATTCCACATTCTCCCTGTGTTTGCGTTCCACAATTCAGGGCCATTCCAGTAACCGCTAATCGTGGCTCCTGCTGGCAAGTTGCTTACAGTCCAATAGGGATAAACCGTTGAATGGTCAGGCGAAGACATTGTAACTGTTATAGTTTGTGAAGTTCCCGGGGCAACACTTTGAAAGTTGACTGAAGAAATTGGATTACCGTTAGAATCATGCAATTGGAAGGATATTGTTTGTGCATGACTAACATTTGTAGTGGCAAACGAAATAATTGCAATTGCCAAGGTTAATATTAATAATACTTTTAGATGTGATTTATTCATTCTTCAATTCTTCCCCTGACTCTTAATCGCTTGATTGGCTGGTTTTCTTATTAAGACTTGTGTTATTTGGTGTACCAAATTATCTCCTATTTTAGTGTTTCAAAACGCATATTGAGTATGCACACTGCTACACCAATTTAGGACTTGCAATGTTAGAAAGCGAAAGTAAATTGGTGAACAGACCAACCCAAACTGCTGGAAAACTCTACGATAAGTTTTATGTTTACGTACCAACAGAAGTAGCAAAAGACTCAGCTTTCCCTTTCAAAGCAAACGAAAAATTAAAAGTCAGAATAGACGTAGAAAACAAAAGACTCATTATAGAAAAATTGGAGTAAATTCGTTTTTTAACCAGCTCGATGCTTTCAAACACTTTGAAAACACGAAAAATCCCCTATAGATAGTATATGGGAAAAATCGTGTTTGCAAATCTCAAAAACTCCCTTTAGCGTAGTCAATCTGCCCCTTATGCTATGTTTATGTATCAAAAAAGAGAAGTACAACTTTGTTAACTTCTTTTTCTGAGGCAGCTTAAGGTGAGCCATCGGCAATTAAGAGAAGTGAGAACAGAAGAACCCGTTAAAGAAATTTGGTCGATGTTAAGTTATTTCGAAAGTAAGCATAACTGTAAACAATATCTTGAAAATAAGTTTCAAACTCAAAACGAGGGCTTGGTTGATACTGCAAATAGCATAGCTTTTACGATGAGCACCGCACGGGAATACTACGAAGCTACTGAAAGGGTTACTATACTAACTCGTCCTCTTCTCATTTTTTACGGCATGACCGCTTTGGCAAAAGTCCTATTTATGGCAACTCATGGCAAGAAATCACCAAGCAATAGTCATGGTCTGGGTAAAGTTGACAAGTGGAATGGTGTATTTCCAGATTTAACGATGGAAGTTAGAAAAGATGGAACATTTCCCCAATTTCACGGTTGCTTCAACAAAGAAAATCTGGCAGGCACGAAGTTTTCCCTTAAAGAGCTCTTCTCGCTTGTGCCTGAAGCGAAAGTCGAGTTTGAGACCGTTTTTAAAGAAAAGTCAAGAACTCTCAAAACGGAGCATTGTGATTATGGGATTAACGTTGTGGACACAGAACTTGAAAAGTACTTCAATTTGGAGACTAAATTGGCTAAGATTCCAGGCTTTCAAGACAAGTACGCTGAACCCGAAAGAATAGCTGATAAATTATTTCTCTGGTCCAAAAATCACGAGATTGATACCCTTACAACACGTACAATCTCTGGAGAAGAATACTTGAGTTTACCTATAGAACAAAATGGGCGTTTTTTAGTCGTACCAGAGATGAGTGCTCACTATCTAATTATGTATTTGCTGGGGATGCTTTCAAGGTATCAGCCGGAAGAGTGGGGAAAAACGATTAAAGGTGAAGAGTCGGGCGAAATCTATTTGGTTCGAAAATTTCTTGATATAACAATACGTAAATTTCCAAATCTCATCTTAAACGAACTTCATGACCGTGATTTCGTTTTTAGCGGTACACGAGTTGAAACTAAAAACAAGTTGACAACTAAGCAGTTAGATGAAATAGCCGAGCATACACGCAGAAAAATTGCTGAAGATTTAAGAAGAAGAATGTATTAGAAGCGTTTATTACTTATACTTAATGAACAATTGTTCTTCGAAATGAATGCAATATTCTACTAAAAAGAGCGGTGGGCTATTTGCGCTTTCTAAACAGCTTAACGCCATCCATTTCGGTAACGAATTCGAAACCTTGCTCTACCAGTTTTACCGCTTCGTCTATGCTTTTAGCAATCTTACAAGAGTAATCTTCTGAGTAGTTGCCGAGTCCTTGAGCTATGTGCATGTAAATTAGAGTACTCTTGATGTCTCTGTGACCCATCAAATACTTTACATGAAAAATATCTCGACATTTCAAGTACTCAGTTGTTGCAAACCAATGTCTCAGGTCATAGAGCCTTATTTTTAGCAGTTCTTGGTCCCTAAAATTAAGGTAAGCACGCTTTCTGTAAGTGTTCCATTGGTCTCGAAGAATACTTGGTTTAGAAAAAAGCGGCTTATCTAAACGAGTGATATTATTTCTTTGTATGTATGTTCTGAGGTTTTCATTAGCGTATTCCTTGAGTTTTATGGTTCTTTCTGCGCCGAGTTTTGAGGTTCTAACGCTTAACAGTCCTCTTTGTAAATCAACATCTCGCAGTACTATCTTTGAAACTTCATCAGGTCTTAGCCCATGTTTGCTGATTTGAAAAGTTGTGATATACTTGAGAGTGCATCTACTGATTATTTTGTCTATTCTCTCTTCAGTAGGAACAATAATCGGCGCAGACTGACATTTAATTCGCGGTTGAACCCATGTAATCTTATTCGCTAAACAATAATGCTGATATGCTGAGAGCAAAGTTGACTTGTACTTGCTTGCGTTGTTGAGCGATAAAACGTATTTCTCAGTTTCAAGGGGATTGTCTAAGTCAATGTGTTTGCTTAAGAACTTGATTTTCTTAGCATAACCTCTCTGGCTGGAAGGTTTAAGGTTTCTTAGCTCCCAGAGCGCTTTTACTATTTTTTCGTTGATTTGACTACGAGAGCTCGTGGTAGCCCGGGAGAGATTCGAACTCTCGTCAGGGGGTCCAAAGCCCTCTATGCTTGACCACTACACCACCGGGCTGCAAGGTTTCAAGTAGCACTTGTTTTATTTATTGTTAGAGGTTTAATGGGTAGCTTTTTTCTTAATAAGCGTTCTCACGGTGGTTTGAGTAAATTGATTGGTTTTGTGTGATTTTTTAATGTATTGAAATTGATATGTCAAAGGTTGCAGTTTCTCGGCGCTGTTGAGCCTCTTTTTACACTTTTTTATATTATTTTCCATAAGTGAATTTTCTGTATATTAGGCAATTCTGAACCATTGTGTGCAATAAGTTTAATAAACCACAAACCTTAAATACTAAATCCGTTACTCAGCTTTAGTTTGCGCGGGCCGAATGTACTATTTTCTAGCCAGAATGGCCTATGGTGACGGTTCTACGCATATTAATCGAGGTAGAAAAGATTGAGCAAAAAAGAAACACCTAGAACAGCACAGCGCTTGGTAGACAAGTGCCCAGAGTGCGGTAGCGAAAACCTAGTTCACGATTACGATACTGGAGAAACCGTATGCGGCGACTGCGGACTTGTCGTATACGAGCAAATGATGGACAAAGGACCTGAATGGCGAGCGTTCACCCAAGAAGAGAAAGCCTCAAGAAGCCGCGTCGGTGTCCCTACATCCTACTCAGTTCATGACAAAGGATTATCCACAGCCATCAGCCAAGTTGACAGAGATGCTTTTGGAAGAAAACTGCCTCTATCCACACGGTTGCAGATGTGGCGTCTACGGAAATGGCAGATACGCAGCAGAGTCCACTCGTCAGTTGACCGAAACCTTGCACAAGCCATGGCCGAACTTGACCGTTTAGCAGACAAAGTCTACATTCCAGCACCAATCAAAGAAAAAGCTGCTGTCGTCTACAGAAAAGCACTCGACAAAGGCTTAGTTAGAGGAAGATCAATAGCCGCCATTGCTGCAGCCGCATTGTATGCTGCTTGCCGCGCAAGCGGAACACCACGCACACTACGCGAAATCGCTGAAGCCAGCTTAGTCGACAAAAAAGACGTAGCAAGATGCTACAGACTCTTATTGCGAGAACTTGACGTTCACATGCCCATTGCTGACCCATTAACATACGTGTCAAAGATCGCTGAGAAAACAGGCATCTCCGGGAAAACTCAAGGTGCAGCCATCCAAATCTTAAGGGAAGCAAGACGAAAACGTGCTGCTGCAGGAAAAGACCCCATGGGTTTAGCTGCTGCTGCCCTCTACATCGCCTGCTTACAGAACAACGAGAAGAAAACACAGAAGGACATTGCTGAAGCCGCAGGCGTAACCGAAGTAACCGTACGCAACCGCTACAAAACACTCAAAAAACAACTAAACCTTGAATTGCCCGATTAAGGGCGCTTTCTTTAATCAAGCAAAATTAAGTTTCTTCTTTTTCTTTTTCGTCCACTTCAAGTTCCATAACAATTATTCCACGGTAACCGCAGTTTTCACAAAAATATTCTTTGGGAGTTAACCAAACCGCAAGGCTACTTGACAGGGCAATTTTTGGGCTGGCACACCGTGGGCAATAGATTGGGGCGGGTTTGCGATGTTTAGCGTGTTTGAAGACGTCGCGGATACCATCTGTCTTTTTCATCGGGAAATATTCACCTTGTTTCTATGGGACTACACGGGTTATTGCAGTTCGACGTTTTCTTGTGGATAACCCATTTTCACGAGAAAATCGCGTACTCGGTCACGGTGGTCCCCTTGAAGCATGATTTGACCGTTTTTGCTGGTTCCTCCGCATGCGCAGTATGTTTTGAGTTTTTGGGCAATGCTTGCTAAGTTAGAATTCTTATCGTCCATGCCGTCGATAATGGTGGTTGCTTTGCCAAATTTTCTGGTTTCAAGACGTATACGAATGCGTTGTTGTTCCTTTTCTATTTCCCCACAGACGCATAGGTCCTTAGGTAGTCCGCATGTTGAACAAACTTCAGCCATGACACTCAACAAGGAATTAGCATCTGCAATATATAAGAGTTTCAAAGGTTAAAGTTTTATTTTCTGAAAAAACAGCCATTGCTTCTTTAAATATTAAAAACACACAGTTTCAATGGAAAGAAAAAACATTTTTGAGGGTTGAAAATGAAGATTGAACTTGGAGCAAAAAACTGTCTTTACCCCTTGCCCACTACCCTGATTGGGGCATTAGTTGATGGGAAACCTAATTACACCACAATAGCGCACGTTGGCATAGTTGATCCTGGATCGGTTTCTTTAGGCATGAACAAAAGCCACTACATCAATGCGGGCATAAAAACAAACAAAACCTTCAGCGTAAACATTCCCTCGACGAAGCTGGTTAAAGAAACGGATTACTGCGGTTTAGTTTCAGGGAAAGCCAATGACAAAGCAGACTTGTTCAAGACGTTTTATGGAAAACTCAAAACTGCGCCCATGATTGACCAATGCAGCATTAATATGGAATGCGAACTCATAAAAACCGTTGATTTCCCAAATCACGACATATTCATAGGCAAAATAATAGCGACTCACTGCGATGAAACAGTCCTCACAGAAGGAGTGGTAGACTTTGAAAAGGTACAGCCTATTTTGTTTGTGATGAATGATGCAAGCTACTGGAGTTTGGGCAAGAAATTCGCTAAAGCTTGGAGCATAGGAAAAGAACTCAAAAAATAAACGAACTTGACGTGAACAACAAATCATGACTGCAGCGTTGAAAAGATGCTGGAACGTCGATAACCCTCTCTACATTAGGTACCACGATGAAGAATGGGGCGTCCCTGTCCATGATGACCAAAAGCTGTTCGAGTTTTTGGTTCTCGATTGTTTTCAGGCTGGGCTTTCGTGGTGGCTGATTTTGGAGCGCCGAGAAATGTTTAGGGCATCGTTTGACGGTTTCGCACCTGCAAAGGTTGCAAAGTACACAGCAAAAGATGTTGAGCGGCTGATGAAAGCTCCCGGAGTAGTTAAGAACCGCGCTAAAATCTTAGCAACCATAACTAATGCGAAGCTGGTTCTTGAGGTTCAAAAGGAATCAGGGTCCTTTGATTTGTTTATCTGGAAATTCGTAAATGGAAAAACAATCCAGAATGCCTTCAAGGATTTTTCTGAGATGCCAGTCAAGACAGAAGAATCTCAAGCGATGAGTCGTGAACTCAAAAAAAGAGGATTCAAGTTTGTTGGACCCATAATATGTTATGCCTTCTTGCAAGCTGCTGGACTAGTAAACGACCATTTAGTAGACTGCTTTCGATATACCCAACTTCAACCCTAAACACAAGACTTGTTCTTTCCGTTGAAGTATTCGAAGAGAGTAAACTCGTCATCAGTCATTCCTGCTTGGCGCAGTTTGTTGATACAGGTTTGATACTGTTTTTCAGTAAACTTTACAGGGTTGATGTTGCCCTGGGTTTTGCCTGTAAAATGGTAGGTTTCCGCGGTGTGTTTGCCTCTTTTCACTGCACTTCGCCCTTTTTTGAATCTGTGGAGTGGTTCGCAGTCTTGGGTTTGCATTCCAAACGCGGTTTTGGGGAAAAGTTGGCATCCTTCAGGTCGAATTTCGTAAATGGAACAGGACGTGTCCACCAGAAAGGGGCACGGATTATGCATGATGTATTGGTCATATTTTGCCTCATCTGCTTCCCACATGCCGCCCAGCGATTCAAAAAGGGCTTTTACTTTGGCATTTACTTCTGGGTTACTTTGGGGTGTGCCGCCGATTTCACCCGCAGTCAAAAAATCATCAAGAGTGCAGCAAACACCGCATTTATTGCATAAGAAAGGCAGATTAATTGACCAGCCACCTTTTTTATTTGTGAATTCTAAGTGCAAATAGAATGTATCAATCATTCTTTGTCCGACAAAGGTACATCTTCGCCTGTCGTTTTCAACTTTTCGCCCATGAAATAGGAAGACTCTGGTTCCCTTACTGCTTTTCAGCGTCTCCTTTGCCGAATTTCCTGTCAACGGAAGCCAGAATTATGATTACCCACATTATACCTAAGACAAGGAGTACCACTTTGGCTAATCCCACGATATCGAATTGGGATATTTCTTCGGCAAACGTTGAGCCGCCCAGAGACAACGGTGAGCCAGGCAAAACTTTGGGGGTGGGTGAAGGCGTAGGCAGGGGGGTTGGAGAGGGAGTTGGAGTGGGCTCCTGTGTTGGAGTGGGAGTGGGTCCTAAACTGATGTTTGACGGTGGAGGCGGTGAATACGTCTGTATGGGGAAAGGTGTTGAGGTCGGGTTAGGAATCGGTGTTGGAATGGGTGTGGGTGTTGGGGCTGGAACGTAGTATATGCTTCCGAGGGCGGGTGCGTTGGGGTTTGGTTCAGTCAGGAACGGAACAAAGTTTACGGTGCCATACCCAGTGACGTTTTTTGAGTCATAAATCATTTGATTAATAGCTGCCACGTCAGTGGTTCCCCACCAGTTGTACGAGGCATCAACGCTGTTTTGAGATACACCAACGCTGTATTGGATGTTGTTAATGAAATTGTTTTGAGTGATGTTGCTGGAAGCAATGGTTGCGGTTAAGCCAACCGTGTTGTTTCCAATTGTGTTGTTTCTTATCGCTCCACCTCCAAAGATTCCAACAACGTTGCCAGAAATTGTGTTGTTTTCGATGGTTCCATAGGCGCTGATACTGTAAACTCCAATTGAGCAGGAGGTAATCTGGTTTCTTGTAATGGTTGCGTAACCTGTAGTGGAAACGCCATAGTAGCAGCGGGTGATGTTATTGTCAGATATGAGAGCAGTTGAGTTTCCAGCGCTTATACCAGAAATGCCGGCTACTCCTGCCAATCTGATAAAATTGCCGGAAATTGTTGGAGAACCGCTGCTGAAGCTTATTGCTATTGTTTGGCCGCTGAAAGCGTTATTCAGAATTAAAGGTGAACCACCTGAGGACCCACTGACTGCCGTATATAAACTGTTGGTGAAATAATTATTACTTATTTTAGGCGAACATCCAATAATACTTACAGTGACAACGTTAAAAACTGCGTTTTTTACTACGCAGCCTGAACCTGAATATTCATTCCATGGGGCACTTGCTGAATTGAAGGTAACTCGAACGTTACTGTAAAATGAGCCTGTTGTGAAAACAATCTGGTTATCGCTTGCGCCAACAGCAATAAGCGTACCGCTTACCTGAAGAGAATAAGAGGAGAGGTCAATGTTTACGCCTGGCTGAATAGTTAAGGTAACACCGCTGTTCACGTAGACTGTTCCAGTTAATGTGTAGGGGCTGTTTGCCTGTGTCCAAGTGGTGTCAGCAGTGATTGTTCCGCTCACTGGAGTCAAGGCATGTACGTTGGCAACTAGAAACAGGCTGGCCACCAAGGTTGCGATAATCAATGTTAGCCAGATGAGCTTTCTCATGTTTCCACCACATGTAAGTGGCTGTTTAAAAATTTAAAACTATGCAGAAAATAAAAGAGAGGAATTAAGCTGGTGTTGCTTCCTGCGATTCCTGAATGACTTTTTTGCTTTTAGATACAGGTATCTCTTGCGGCTGAGTCTCTTTTTTTGTCTGCGGGGGGTCAGGCAGCTTTATTTTTGTACAGCGAAAGTCGATGTCTTCTTCTTTTAAGTTAAGTGTAGCTTTAACAGTGCCATCGCTCAGGTACTCGATTCCAAAACCCATCTTCTTTGTCAAGCTTAAAGCTCGGTAATTGTCCTGCAGCATAATGGCATAGACGCTTTCCAAGCCCTTTTCCTTTGCAATGTCAAGAACGTAATCAACCATTTTAGTGCCTAAACCTAAGCCCTGCCAGTAATCGCTCACGATAAAAGCCATTTCACTGTTTTTTTGGTCAGGTTCAATGCTTATGCGGCTTACGCCCAGTATCTTTCGATTGCCATTTTCAACTACTTCAGCGACGATTGCTACTTCGCGGTCATAGTCAATGTTGCAGTAGCGAACGCGAACTTCATGCGGTGTATCTTTTAGCATCTGGAAGAACCTGTAACGGATGGATTCTTCTGAGAAACTTTGGAACATCCCCAGCCACATATGTTCATCCTCAGGCTTTATTGGGCGCAACAGTACTTCTTGGCCATTTTTGAGTAGCCACAGTGTCTCGTATTTTTTGGGGTATGGACTAATTACCATGTGTTCGTGGGGTTCAAATTTCTTGCAAACTTTATCTTTGTTGATGACTATTCGAGCGTCAAGTATGATGGCTTCTTTTTCACTGATTAACAGCGGGTTTATGTCGATTTCTTTTATCTGCGGAAAATCAGTTAGCAACTGAGAGAACATAAGAATTGTCTCGTCGAGTTTTTTAAGGTCCACTGACGGTGCGTTGCGCCATCCTTTGAGTAGTTGGTAAACTTTAGTTTCCTCCATCATACGATGTGCAAGAGTGGTGTTTAGCGGGGGCAACCCAATTGAGTAGTCTTTGAAGAGTTCCACGCCGACTCCGCCCATCCCAAAAAGTATGACTGGACCAAAGACAGGGTCGGTTTTTCCTCCGATGATGATTTCTTGACCTTTCTTGGCAATCATGGGTTGAACGGTTACGCCGATTATTTGGGCGCTTGGATTGTAAGCGGTTGCTCTTTGAATTAAGATTTCGAAGGCTTCTCTGACCTGGCTTGGCGTATTAACATTTAGAATTACTCCGCCGGCATCGCTTTTATGGATGATTTGAGGCGACAAAATCTTCAGTACAACTGGGAAGCCCATATCCTGTGCAAACGCAACTGCCTCGTCAACCGTGTTGGCGACAGCTGTTTTCACAACTGGGAAATTGTAGTATTTGAGTATTCTTTTAGCTTCATCTTCAGTTAAGATTTCTCGGTCTTCAAACGCAGCGTTTCTTATGGTTGCCAAGATAGGGCGTTTTGGCGGTGCAGCATCAACCGGCATTTCCTCGGGGGTTTCATAGAGGAGATCTATGTTGCGTTGGTAATTGTACATGTACATGTAGGTTCTGACAGCTGCCTCTGGCGTTGAGTAAGTGGGAATGTTGTTTGCGTTGAGAATACTGTTTGCTTCCTGCACGGCGCCAAAACCCATGAACGATGTTAAAATTGTCTTGTTCTGGTAGGATTTGCCGCGTACAAGCTCAACTATGCTCTTTGCTATTTCAACGGATTCTGAAACTGCCTGCTGAGTAAAAACAATCAATATACCATCGATACCTTCGTCGTTTAAGCAGGCTTCAACCGCAGCTTTGTAGCGGTCAGATTTAGCGTCTCCTAGAACGTCAATTGGGTTGCCGTGACTCCAGAAAGGAGGCAAAACAGCGTTAAGAGAATCCAATGTTTTTTGGCTGACCTTGGCTAATTTGCCGCTTTGCGCAATCAAAGCGTCCGTAGCCATTACGCCGGGTCCTCCAGCGTTGGTTATTATGGCAAGTCTTGGGCCTTTAGGCAGCGGCTGAGTTCCTAAAACCTCAGCTGCGTTAAATAAGTCAGCAATTTCACTAACCCGCACAATACCTGCACGTTTGAATGCTGCATCATAAATGTCATCTTCGCCTGATAGCGAGCCAGTATGGGATGCAGCGGCTTTTGCACTTTCCGAAAACTTGCCTGATTTAACAACTATGATGGGTTTGGTTCGGGCGAAGTGTCTTGCGGCGCTCATGAACTTGCGGGCTTCAGTTATGCCTTCCACATACATAAGTATGCTCTTTGTTTTTGGGTCACTACCAAAATAATCGATTAAATCGCCAAAGTCCACGTCAATCATGGATCCGACTGAAACGAAGTTGCTAAAGCCGATGTTTTCATGGATCGCCCAGTCAAGGATTGCGGAGCCTAAAGCGCCGCTTTGAGACAGAAAAGCAACGTTGCCTGGTTTAGGCATCTTATCAAGAAAAGTGGCGTTGAGGTTATTTCTGGGACGAATTATGCCGATGCAGTTTGGACCGATAACTCGAATGCCATATTTCTTGGCTGCTTGAGAAATCTTCTCTTCCAATACCTTGCCTGCAGAACCTGTTTCCTTGAATCCTGCGGAAACAATGATTACGCCTTTTACCTGTGCTTTGCCGCATTCCTCCATGACGTCGGGAACGGTTTTGGCGGGGGTGGCAATTATGGCTAAATCTACGGGTTCAGAGATCTGGTCGACGGATGAATAGGTTTTGACGCCTAAAATCTCTGGTTTTCGGATGTTGACGAAGTAGATTTTGCCTGTGTAGCCGGTTTGAGTAAAATTTTTTACTATTGCGTATCCAACTGATCCTTCGACGTCGCTGGCTCCGACAATTGCTACGCTTTGGGGGTTGAAAACTTTGTCAAGGTTTGTAGTAACCATTTGTTGTCCCTGTTAGGGTCGTGCGTTGGCATAGATTAAAACTTGTTGCTGTAAAATCCGAATTCTTTACAATATAATGGCTTTGTCGATAAAGAGATTCGTTCGATTTGAGTAGATAATTATTAAAATAATAGCCAAAACTCTAACTGACCCCCAAACGACAACCACCCACAAGCAAGTTAACGAAGCATAAAAGCGCAATAAAAGCCAACAATATTTTTATGTCAGTCGCAACCCTAGAACTTCATGCTGGGGTGGCCGAACGGTTCAGGCGGTAGCCTGCAGAGCTGCTCTATATGGGTTCAACTCCCATCCCCAGCTCTTTTGTATAAACCCCCAGCTTTTGGGCGATACGAATTTTAGTCATTTTATTTGCGCTTCCTGAAGAGTTTTTGGCTATCCATTTCGCAGATGTATTCATAGCCAGCTTCGATTAGCTCGGCTGCTTCTTTAAGGTTTGTTGCCACTTTGCAGGTGTAGTCATCATTTTGGAAAGTTACTAGTTGGGTGTAGATCAGGGTGTTTTTGATGTTTTTATGGCCCAGTAGTCGCACGTGGAGGATGTCTTTGGTTTTGTGGTATTCCATGGTTGCTTTCCAGTGGCGGAATGTGTGGAAAGTGATTTGGTTGATTCTTGGGTTTTGGAGTTTGCGTGCTGTTCTTTTGCGTTGCCCAACAAATGAGCCTCTGTATCCGCGCAGTTCGTAGGTACCAAAGATTTTAGCTGACTTCTTAGGCATCAAATTTATCATTGCTAGCAGTTTGTTTGATCCTTTGAACATTCTTGCGTGGCTGCCTTTTTCAGGTGTGACGCTTAGCGTCGAGTTTACGAAGTCTATGTCGATCCATTTGAGGTTCCAAGCTTCCCCTATTCGCATTCCTGTTTCTTTTAATGATTGAAGCAGCGCGGCTGATTTTTCTCCGCATCCGGCGATGAGTTGGTCAATTTCTTGTTCTGTGGGTATGAAGGGTATTGTTTTGCGGTGATTTCTTTGATTGACTCTGGATCGTAGAGGCAAGCGCCGAGTTTGGTGAGGCGTTTCATGATTTTTACCCGGCATTCTATGGTGCTCTTTGCGTATCCTTGTTTTAGCATCCAGAATTCGTATTCAACGATTTTTCCGATAGCTGAGGATGATTCGTTTCTCCGCAGAACGTCAGTTGTCTGTTGTTCTGCTCCCAAATTTTTCGTCTCTTTGACGCATATTTGGCTAGAAGTAACTATGTCGGTTGCCATTTTTATGTCATTGCTCAATTGCGTTCGGGTTGTTTTTTCCTGGTTGCTCCAGCTGTTTTTAACGTCTTGTGGGTCTGAGAATCTAAATCCACAGTCTCGGCAAAGCCACCTTTGAATTTTGTCTCCATAAACCGAGTAGCGATGGACGTCTCGCCAGACTTTTTTGCTTTTGCATTGTGGGCATAGGGGGCTGGCGCCGGCAGAGCGTTCTGTTGGCTCTGACTTACAAAAATGAGGACTGGATTGTATGCCAAATACTCCGTCCGAAGACTTTGCCTCTAATATAAGTCCAGCCATTCCCCCCACCTCTTAGCACTCAAGTTTCAATGTAACTTGTTCAGCCTGGAGAATGATAGCGAGGATTTTTTCCGAACAAACAACTACCTGCTCTTTGCAAACATATCTCTCAATCTCCAAAAGCAAACCTTTAATTTCGTTTACCTGCGGCTCAGTTAAGATCTTCATTGCTCTCCTCACAAACGTTGTTTATTTGAAGAGTTGCTCATCTCTAGCAGTTTGGCTTACCTTGATATAGCGGCTTCTTCGGCAGAAATCCAAAATTTTGTTGTAGAGCTCGTCATTGCGGTTTGCAAACTCTCTTTTAAAACCCACCCTTCCAGTTTGCACTCGAATTTCAACAGCACTATCATTATGAAAAGTTGGTAGAAACCAAGTTTTTCTCCAGCATACTCCTCAAGTACACCCCAATCATCAATAATAATTACCACTTTTCTGTCACCTAAAACTATGTCGCGCTGGCAAAATAAAGCGCTTCTGTGCCCCTCAAAGAACAGGGTTCTTTCAGAGGGGTCTAAAAGAACAGGGTCTGGAAAATTATAAACTGAGGCAGCTTGGCGAATATTATATGTTGATAATTGCGTATTACATGTTAAATTTATGTGGCAAATTATTTAATTGTGTAAAAAGTAGTTTTAGCTCAACTTTTCTCTTCTTTTTGGGCGTTAATGAGGTCTGCGAGGATAATTAGTGCGGCTTCATCACTTATGTGATCAAATAACTCTTCTGGACTATGAGCGTTTAGAAACATTGCAAGATAGGCTTTTGGGGTTAACTCGTAGTAGTTAGTTAATCCGCCAACTCTTTCTGTAACTTTGGTTTTCTTGAGATATCCGTGGTTTTCAAGATCTCTGACTCTTTTGTTAACAGTTGAGCAACCGGTACCCAAATTCATGTGCAGATCCACCATCAGCAGAACTTATGTTTAAGCGGAAATTGGCTGCTCCAATAGTGTCGATCCACCAACTACGCCCTCCCAAATTATCATGAGGCATAACCGCAATATCATCAACAGTTGGCGCACTAGATAAGCCGTGGGGAACATCAACAAAAACTTGCCCAAGCAAAATAGTAGCGACTTGTTCAGTCAATAATTAACCTCAAGCTGAGTTATCTATAAACAATTAAAGCCTTATTGCACAGGCTTAACGCGAATAAGCCCTTTCTTCAAAAGTACCTGAAGTGTATCACTGTAACTTGGCTCCTCTTCTCCAAGCCTATGTGAGCGACGTTTACGTTCTTCATGTTCAAGATCTATTTCTCGAGCAAGAGCAGAATCCACCGTTCCACAAACACGAATACGAGTCATTGCTGAACCTTTGGAAGAGTTTTAGGTTTTACTTTACTTTTAGCTTCAGGATGAAAAATTAACGTTTCAGCTTTAACTTCAGGAGCCAATATGGCAACCTCAGTCGCCACATCAACAATAAATACTTCAGCGTTTGGAGCCGATTCAGGTTCGACTTTAAGTTTTGGTTCAAGTACTCTTTCAAGGAAATCCATGTTAAAAAGTGCAGCGGCCTCTTCAGAGCACTCGACTATTTCGCCAGGGAAATACCTTTTCCCCCGAAAATGAAAACTATGAACCTTTGAAAGAACCTTAAATCTCAACATACAACAATCATATCATTAAAAAAAGGATTTTTTACTTAAGTTTTATTGCATAAAACATGCCGAACCCGTAAAAGCAATCTCCGTTAGACTATCAAAAACAGAATAAAAAACAAAAAAGGGGATATGCGGGTGATATCTCCACTGGCTTGAGGATTTGAATCTCACTGCCCATTTTTCGTTTTAACTTATTTCGTTTCTTACGGAGAATGTCAAGTTAGGATTTTATCGGATTTTGAGCTTTTACTGTATTTCTTTAATTGCTAACCCATGCCTATGATTAGTTGCCTAACCTATTTGCTTCTTCTTTCCAGCCCTTAACCTCGTCAATAACAACCCATTGTTCACCCAAATCAAGCTCATTAATAATTTTCAAGCAGAAAGGTGTTATTTCTTCAAGGTTAATTAAGTCAAACGAACTAGCAATTGATAATACAGATTTCACGATTATTCGTTTGTTCATGCCTTGCAAGAGCATCTTGCATAATAGCGCGATTTTCTTGAGAACAATTCAATAGGTCATCAGACAAAAATAAAGTACGTTCTGATAGTGTTTGTTTGTCATGAGGTTCATGCGTATTGGAGAGCATCTCAATATGCACTTTTGATCGTCTATCAATCATAGCTTGAGGGTCTTGATTGTAATTTCTCTGAAGGGCATATACCGCTGGGTGTTGCGCAAAAGAGTTTAAATTAGCTTGAATTTGTTTCGAAGAATTATTAAAACTGTTAAAATCTACAACGCCCATTACACCTTGAAGTTTAATGATAAAGTGGGCTAATTCATGTGTAATTAAAATGAAGTCGGGGCTATCCGTTTGTTCCAACAACCCGCCACAGTTTCCTGATGCTCTGGGTTACTTAGGAGAAAACAAAAACTGCTCTGGCTATTGCATTTGCAGTTTTGACCAAAAAGCCTTTTCAGCCCATGTGCTGCGATGCTTCAAACAAAAAAAGGAAGGAAGATTGTTTGTTGTTGGTTTTTTTATGGTCTTTTTCTGAAGAGCAACGCTAGGACTGCGCCAACTATAATTATCACGATTATAATGGCGATTCCTATCCCTAGTACGTACATTTGTGTGGCTGCTTCGTTGCTTAGTTGCGCTGTGGTCGCAGATGTGGTGGCTTGTGGCTGCATGACGTTGAAGCTTGTTTCTGCTGATGATGGCCAGTAGCCATTGGTGCCTGGGAATACTGCGTAGACTGTAAAGTTACCGGATATGTCAGGGGTCCACGTTAAGGTGTACATCCCGCCCGAGTCTGTTGTAGTTGTGCCGATTGGCCGTGTGTTGCCGTTTGAATCTTTGACTGAAAGCTGAACTGGAACGCCCGTAAAGTTGGTGGGCAGTGTCTGTTGCTGGTAAATGTAGCTCATCCATTTACTCATACTGGCATCCGATGCGCATGGTACGCCAAACGGGAAGTTACCTGCCACTTGAGTTTGGTGTGTGCCAGCTGAAGTATCGATTACGGTTCCGCTGATTACTACTGATTGGCTTGAGGCAAGGGCTGATTTTGGCGCGTCGACTGTGATGGCGCTGGGTCCTCTCCCAATGCTGTATATTTGGTTGTCATAGCCGTTGAATAATGTTGCATATCCGTCTGCTATGGCAAAGCTCTGAGTAAAGAATTCGCCTGTATATGCCGACAGGGTCCAAATTTCTGCTCCAGTTGTTGCGTTGACGGCTCTTGCCAGAGCGCCTTTGTAGATAGGTGTCTCTACAGTGTGTTCTGAGCTTGTGGCGTATACAATGTCGTTTCCGATTGCGTCAATAACTAATGGGAAGTGGCCTGGTACTTCGAAGCCTCCTTGGGTACTATTGCCTAAGCCGCCGTTACCGTATGTCCATAAAACGTTACCTGTCTTAGTATCATAGCAGGTGATTACTCCTGAGTATCCTGTTGAGTACATTTTGCCGTAAGCAAAGCCATTTTGGATGCTACCAGATGATGGGCTGCCGTAATAGTCCATTGCGTTTTGAGGTGTAGTTGGACCCCACATTTTGGCTCCTGTGTCGAGGTTGTAGCCGACGAAGTTGTTGGTCTCTCTTAGGTTCTCGGTGAACACGCGGTTTACTGGGTCAACGCCTGCTTCGAGGACTGTTAGGTTCCCCGCTGGGGGTTGAAGCGTGTTGGACCACGCCAGGCTGCCGACTGTTCCTTTGGACGCGTTAAGGTTGATGGCGAAGTATGTGTATGGGCTGAAGCCGTAGGATCCCATAAAGGTGGCACCTTGTGATGGTAGAGAGCCGTTATAGCCAAGCATTATGTCGTTATAAAGAACCTGTACAATTGTTACGGTTGACGGGTTTGGCATTGTGTTTAAGAATGGTATAGACGCATTTTGTGTTGTGGTGTCTAGCCAGTCATAACGTGTGCCGGTTGCGCCGTTGACCGTTCCTGTTGCGGTGTCAGGTGCTGGTGATAATCCCAAGTTTTGGGGTGCGTTGAAATCCAATAGCCTAGATGAGTTCCATTGGGCTAAGTAGTAGTTTGGTTTTGCTGTGGTGCCGTTGTTAAAGATGGTATATCTAAGTTGTTCGCCATTTGGACCATTTTGTATTGTGTACGCTGTCGCTGACGGAACGCCGGTTACGTTAAATTGTGGATCACCTGTGTCTGCATCAAATGCATTCGCAAAGTTTGCAGTAAAGAGAAGCGCTGGGTAGACTCCGTGTTGGTTGGGATCCTGGACATCGTAGATGTATGCGAAGCTCAATGGGGGCACATCACGTCTTGACCAGAGTATTTGTCCGGTTTGTAGGTCAATGCAGTCTGTTGGTCCAGTGGGTCCTGTGAAGAATGACACAGAGAATGATCGTGGTTCGGTGTAGTAGAGTTTGCCGTTGACGATTATGGGGTTGGTGAAGCGTTGGTTGTATGCTGAGCCTTCGAACCATGTGTCGCCTTGTATTGCCACGTTGTTTCCGCCGACAACTCCTCCTGGTTGCACTGCTTTAGTCCAAACTATGTGTGAGGTTTGTGGTCCCACGGCATCGCCTGGTGTTATGAGATAGCCGTTGCCGCCTGCGTTATAGCTGGATGATAAGCCACCGTAGTTGGGGGCGCCGGTTCCCAGCCAGTTGGACGATATTGTCCACCAGTTGGTGTTTTCTCCGTAGATTGGCCGTGTCCAGTATTCTGTTGGCATGGGGGCTTGCTGGAAGTAGGGAACTTGGCTGCTTGTTACTGTTAGGGTTGTGTTTGCTGAGCTTGGCAGGTAGTAGTCGTTGACTAATTGTGATGCTGGGTTGTAGTCTCCGCTTGTTGCGTTGTAGACTTGTCCCGGGAAGTTGAAGGTTAAGGTGTATGTGCCAGGCTCTGCTGGGGTGAAGTGGTAGGCTTGGTTGGATGTTGCGTCTTGAATGGTGGCGAAGCTGACTGTGTTTGTTCCGTTGGGTCCAGTAATGGTGAGCTGGTAGTTGTGGAATCTGTAGTTGTTGCCGATTGCCGCGTAGGCGGTAATAAACGGCGAGTCAAGCGGCCAATAGCCGTATACTCTGTTAAGCCACATGTAGATGGTGGCGCTTTGACCAACGCCTACTGTGTCTGGATGGGCAGCGATGAAGGCATTTGTTGTCAGATTTGTTGGGGGGGTGTGAGCTTTAGTTGTTGGTATTATTGACGTTGAAGCTACCATCGATAGTATGAATAATGTAGCAATCGTTATAGCTGCTATTTTGTTTTTTAGTTTTTGCATTTTTCTTTTCTCCAGTATTTTTCTTATTTTTCGTTATTTTTTTAATTACATCCGAAAAATCGGATAAAGGCAGTTCACAACCAAGTTGTATTTAAAATTTGGGTAATTACAACTTTTTCGAGATAAAAACATGAATTTTGATTAAAAACATTATTATTATTTTTTTAAAAATAATAGTTTAAATAATGTTTAGCAAAAGTAAGAAATTATTTAGACACACATAGTTTCTTTTAAAACTGTTAACTATGATTTGCTGGTCAGGGGCTGCAAAATATTGACGAGATTTTGCATTTTCATAGAGTAGCAAAAACAGAATAAAAAACAAAAAAGGGAGTGCAATTGTGTTTTCGCTTGTTATAGCTTTTTTGCAACTTCGCTTAATGGTTGAACAGGCCTTACCTCAACTACCATCTGACCGAAAAATTTTGAAACTGTCATCGAGTTGTCCGCTTCTATTGTAAAGAACCCTTTGTGATCTACTGATGTGTCAGCTGGACAGCTCATGTAACCAGCAACTATACTGACTCCCGCATTTTTGACGTTCTCATCGGAAAACAATTTCTTGAGCATGCCTTTGCCTTCAGGTGTCAGCAGAGGACAATTAGATGCATTGTGTGTATGTGTCGCTTCAAATAACACTTAATCACCTCCCTTTTTTCTTGAAAAAGCAAAATCAGACAGGTTATTCTATGTCTTCGTCCAAAATAAACTTTACAGGAATTATGTCCCTGAACATGCAAAAATAGCTGAGGCTCTCATGATTATTTTGAATGAAAAATTTCAAAAAACAGGTTGCTTTTGTTACTGGCTATTTGTGGCCGTCTTGGTGTAATAACTAAAAGAGTTAGCAATTGCCACTCAGTCAAATGGCTTGCGTAGAAGGCGAGTTTTTATCTGATCATTAAGCAACAACCCAAAAACAAAGAACCATGCCAATGCTAAAGCTACGTACATAGGCGGTATTGGTGCTAATCCAGGTATTCCGGTAATTGAGATAATCGATGAAATCAGAATGTCTGCAATTACGGCAATTAGAAGCGGTCGGCTCGGTTTTGACTCCCAGAAATTGCCCCTTTCCCGCACAACAAAGATAGTGAATAATCCACCGAATAGCAACATGTCAAACGAGAAAGTATTCAATACTGCACTATTTGATAACCCCAAGTAGTTAAGTCCCAAGTATAAAAGCCCCAGAGACTCAATGACGCTTGCAACTCCTAGTATTGTTGCTCCTTTAACAAGAGGGGTAATATTCCATTTTTCAGGTTTTGCGGATGGACGTACATTGTCTGTTGAAAGGGAGATAGTGACAAAGTCAACCAAGAAAAGCAGTAGAACCACTTGGAAGGCGCCCACAACGAACAATCCGGTAAGAAGAAATGCAATGATAACAAACAAGACTACCTGGAAAGTTTTCACTATCTTATTAAAAATCCAAGTGAATATCCGCTGATAAATCATTCTGCCAGTAACAACTAAATTTACCACGTTGGACAAGCCTTCTTCAGTTAAAACAACACTGGCTGAACCCTTCGCCACATCAGTAGCATTGCTTACGGCTATTCCAACCTCAGCCTGCTTTAACGCGGGAGCATCGTTTATTCCGTCGCCAGTCATTCCAACAACATGCTTTTCCGCCTGCAACCCTTTGACAATCAGGTACTTGCCTTCCGGATAAATTTCAGCAAAACCGTCGCTTTTATCAACGACTTCAGCTGCAACAATAGCATCCTGGCTTCTAGTGTTCTCAACATCAGCCATGCGCGTGACTTTATCGCCTAAACCCACTTCTTGCGCTATCTGCTTTGCAATAGGCAGCGAATCTCCAGTGAGCATTTTAACCGAAATTCCCAGAGATCGAAGCTTAGCAATCAGTTTTGCAGAATCCTTCCGTGGTTTATCATAAAGCCCCACTAAACCAACTATCTCCATTGCAGGCGCTTCTTTGCCAATTGCTACAGCTATAACCCTGTAGCCTTTATTAGCCAAAACATCGACTTTCTTCTCAATGGTTTCTTTTTCATCTTCTTTGGTGCCGCAGGCTTGCATTACTGCCGACACGGCACCTTTGATAACCCTAAAAGTCTCACCTTTCTTGACAACTGTCGCTTCCGTTTTGCGAGTCGAGGGGTCAAAGGGGATGAATTTCTTCTGTTCATACTCTTCTAACTTGATTTTCCTTTCCTCAAGAGCAATAAAGAATGCTAGATCAATTGGATCCTGATTCGCTTTTTGGGAAGATAAAGCGCCAAATATGAGAGCTTCATCTTTCGTGTAATGGTTCATCTCAGCGATATCGGCTATTGAAAGCTTGTTTTCAGTGATAGTTCCCGTTTTATCAGCGCACAAAACATCCATAAGCGCAGCATCTTCAGACGCACTAAGCCTAGTAACTAAGACGCCCTTTCGTGCAAGTTCAAAGGAGCCCAATGCCATAGTTATCGTAAACATGGTTGGCAAAGCTACTGGAATTGCAGAAACAAGCAAGACCAATGCTAGGGACAGTACGTCTAAGAGGTTTACTCCTCTAACCCAAGAAACTGCAGCGGTAATAACAAGCAAGGAAACAACCAAAACAAGAAGCCACTTCATGAGGCTAGAAATAACCTCTTCCATATGCAGCTTAGGCTTGGCCAACTGAACAAGCTGTGTGGTCTTACCAAAATACGTGTGTACGCCCGTGGCAGTAACAACACCTGTTACCTCACCCTTCCTAACGAGCGACCCAGAGTAAACAACATCACCGGTCTTTTTGTCGATAGGCAGAGATTCACCGGTTATGGCTGACTGATCAACTGTTGCTTCAGAATCAACTATCTTGAAGTCCGCAGGAACAAAATCCCCTGATCTGACTCTGATTACGTCGCCAGGCACAACTTCAGCAGCTGTTAATGTCTGCCACAAGCTATCTCGTAAGACACGCGCTTTCAGCTGCAATTTCTGCTTGAGGGCTCCAACGGCTCGTGTAGCCTGCCTTTCTTGGATAAATCCTAAAATGGCGTTTACAAGCAGCA
Organism: Candidatus Bathyarchaeota archaeon; assembly: GCA_003151735.1. Taxonomy (GTDB): domain Archaea; phylum Thermoproteota; class Bathyarchaeia; order Bathyarchaeales; family Bathycorpusculaceae; genus Bathycorpusculum. The sequence goes on from PLYI01000061.1 coordinate 33,448, forward strand.
AGGCTGTTATTATGTAGAGGTCCACGTATTTGCCTAAAACTAAAGACAGCACAATGGCTACTTCAAGCATCCAGGCCGTCAATCCCCAGAACTTCTTTGCAAAAGTTATTGCCGAATTTGCCTGTTTCTCCGCTACTTCATTGCGCCCATATTGTTTTTGTCTTTCTTTGACCTTATCAGAACTTAAGCCATTTGCAACATCAACATTTAAGGCATCATCTGCTTGTTTACTCGATCTATCGGCATCTGATCCTTTTGCGGTCATTTCTTTGATCTATCCAGTTAAATTAAAGATAAACAAACTTTGGATCAGCTGCATACCCTACAATTGAACTGTCCGCTTGCAGACTAATTCATAATGGTATGGTCCTGCATCCGTCTGTTTTACAACAGTAAAGCCACTCTCTGAAAGGATCCGCTTAGCCTCATCTTCGGATAGGCGACTTTTTAGTGGTGGTCCATGTTCTGTTTTAATTTTTTTCCAGTCTACATCAATGATGTATGCTGTGCGTTTAGATATGCGTTTAACTTCTTGAAAGAAAGCTTTCCTGTCATCTACTTCGTGAAGAACGTTCGCGAAAAGGACAAGGTCGACAGATTCTTTAGAAATCCCAGTATGACACACATCGCTATTGACAATTTTAATTACTTGTGGATTCACTCCCGACTTGGCAATGTTTTCCTTCAAGCTGTCCAGCATATTCTGATCACTATCAACAGCATACACGAGACCTTTTTCTCCAGTTATCTGAGCCATTGGTATAGTAAAGAAGCCCGGTCCTGAGCCTAGGTCAGCCATCGTCATTCCTTTTGTGGCATCTGCGCATTTTAAAATGGTTTCAGGATTATGCCATTGCTTTCTTTCTTCGGACATTAAGAACTTGGCACGGTCGGTATGATTTTCCATTGCTAACTCCTCATTTGCTTATGCGAAAACCAATTCCAGTATTAATGTGCGCTGGTTCAAAAATTCTTTAGCAAGGGAAAGCAAATAAAGAAGGCATCGTTAAGCATGTTTTCTCTTCGCAACTTCATTTCACCAAGCATGTAAAGAAAGCTTTGTTTGCGTTAAAAAAATGAAATTGTATCCGGGCAGTTTGAAAATCAGTTACTTCTTAACCGTATAGCGTTGGCGGAGCATTTTGCTATGCAATCGCCGCATCCATGACAAAACCTTGGCTCAACAAAGTTCGGGTCATTATTGTCAATGCGGAAAATTGCTTTAGCATGACATGCCTTTGCTGCCTGACACTCAATACATCGTAAGCATCTATTTGGTTCAATGAAGGCCTTATGCATAGCCCTCACTTGGAAGGTTTCCACAACGCCTTATTGCGATTTACGACCAGACTGACTTTAGCAAACGCCGAAATTCTTAGTAAGCTAACAAGCAACAAAAGCTTAATCACGTTAAACTCCCCCGAGGCTATACTACCTCTTTTGGGGTTTTTGGTTTTCTTGGTCGCCATGTTAAAGCACTATAGATCGTAAACGCTAAGAGAGCCACAAACACTGCTGCTTTGATGGCTGTGAAATCTACGATGGCTGAGTAGAGTGCGAATGCTGCGGGGATTCCTCCGATGTATAGTGTGAAAAATATTGCTGTGGGCATTTTGTAGTTGTATTTGTAGTCTTTGAAGATGCGTCTGCCAAAGTACAAGGCTGACAAGCGTCCCATGCCATGAGTGCATTTTATGCAATTGTAGCATGGTCGCAGACAACCGAGGATGTTCAGTAAACAATAAATTAAGATCAGCGTCACTACAAAAAAGACAATGCCAACCGTTAAATCAAATAGTAGAAAAGCAACTGCATCAAGAACAATCCACACGAAAAGGGCGAGGTTGCCGAGCAAAACTAATTTTTTGGGGAAGAAAATTGGTCGACCGTTTTTTGGTTCTGTCATGACAGCCTCTTCCAAGTGATTGACATATACGGTTTTTTTAGCACAACAAATTCGCGCGCGTGCAATAAGCTGTTCCAGCGGATAGCCAGGAGGTTGCCGCCAGCAAACCGTGATTTTACCGCTTCTATTTTTTCTTCAACACTCGTCATGTGCTATCCTCTGTGGCTGCTATCCCAGATACCGTTTGATCATCGCTTCGATATGCGCTTTGGGGTAAGCGCCAACTAATCTCTCAACTTCTTTGCCATGATTGAAGATGATTATAGTTGGAATGCTCATTATTCCAAAGCTGCTCGGCACTACTTGATTCTCGTCAACGTTCATTTTTCCAAACGCTGCTTTACCGGTATATTCAGCTGATAGTGCCTCAATTATGGGTCCTACCATTCGGCATGGGCCACACCAAGGAGCCCAAAAATCTACTACCAATAAGTCATTTGCTGAGACTGCTCCTGAAAAGTTGCTATCAGTCAGAATTATTGGCTGTTTTGCAACTAGTGCTTGACCTTTTTTGGCAGCATCTAGCATTGCTTGAATTTTTCTGAGTCTTATTTGTTCTAATTCATTTTCCTGATACATGCATTAAATACCCCAATTTCTATTTGATCGGATTTTAAGCTTGTTTTTGACCGTTTAACCTTGCTACCCAGACCTTGCAGGTTGGAGAGTGGTCACATAGCTCTTCGGGAATACCGCGTGGACATTCAATTTTTTTCTGCATCTCAATACTTCCTATGCTGTAACAATGCAACTCACATCCAAATATATATTACGGTATTGTCAATACCAAACAATACCATTTATATGTAAGATTTGATAAGTAGTCTTTATGGAAAGCATTAACCTACTAACAAAAAAGGGCGCCTCCTGCACCGACTTACTAACATGCCTATACAACCTAAAACCCACAGACCTTGAAGTCCTCCTTGCGCTGGCAAAAAATGAAAATGCAACGCTTGACCAAATAGCAAAAATAGTGCAAAAGGATAGAAGCTCAGTACACCGCTGCCTTTCTAAGCTTGTAAGCATAAATTTAGTAAACAAGCAGTCAAAATCCCTCAAAGGCGGCGGATACTACCACACTTACGCTATGCTTGACCCAGCAACAATTAAGAAGCACGCACTCGAGCGAGTAAAAGAAATCACTGAAAGCCTTGAAGCACTCGTAGACAGCTTCGAATCAGATCTCCAAAAACACCTAAAACAAGCGTAAAAAACATAAGTCAAGGAAAAGAAAATAAAGAAAGAACATAACGGTGAGAGCAAATGGAATGTGAACGCTGCAAATCATCTATAAATGAAGGAGAATCCTATAACCTCAACGGACAAGTTTTATGCGAAGATTGCTACATGTATGAAACTAACCCTCCAAAAGCTTGTGACCCCATGGCTGTGTCATCAGCCTTATCTGTGCGAAAACAATTAGGCCAATCAGGAAGTTCAGGCTTAACTGAGTTACAGCAAAAAATCTACAACACCATAGAGAAATACGGTAAAATTACAAAAGAAGACTTGATCAAGACCCTAAACATCAAACCAGAGCAGTTAGAGCAAGAATTTGCTTTCTTTAGGCATTGCGAACTACTCCGAGCCTTTAGAGAAGACGGCAAAATTTACTTTACGAAATGGGAAACAAAAAGCGCTTGAAATTTTAGCCCTTAGAAAAAGGCTCGCAACTATCTAACCGATGCAATCAAGATGATCTAACGTGATAACTTCAATTCCGAAATTCTTTTTTGCACTATGTCCGCCAACTTTTCTTGGATGCTTTCTTCTGGAATTTTCTTGTCTAATTTGTCAATTATTCGGGCGAGTTCCTCATCGCCGACTGTAGTTCTTAACCACTTCTGGAAGTCACCACGATCAAAGTGAAACTTGATCGATTGTATATCAATGCTTCCCATGTCTCTTAAGAATGAGCAAAGGGACAATGCTGTTTCGCCGGTATAATGGCCATCTGGCATGAAGAAATGGAAGCCTTGAGCATAAGGAACTGGCCTAAGACTTTTCTGAGCCGCTTCTGCATTGCAACTATTCTGAGCGTTAACCAAAATACCACCAACAAAATTAGAGCAGCTTACCTATGCGCCTTGAGTCATCTTTTACGACTTGCAATTGTTCAGCAGTGGGTTTTCCCCTGACATCGCCTAATCTACCCAAAGTGCTATGTTCAAGTGAGCCGTGGAATTCGCTTAAAACGTACCATTCATCGATAACATTGAAACCTATGTGCTCAAAATATTGTCGTATATCTTTGCCAACTGGAGTTGCCTCGTCAATTCCTGTATGTGGTCCAGAGTAAGTTACGAAGACTATAGCGTTTTTCCCTGGAACTTTTGGAGCTGAAGGCTTGATTTTACCATTTTGCCGATATTCAGCGAATTTTTTCTTAAGAAAGTTTGTCACGGGTTCAGGAGGATGCCAAGAGTACGACGGGCAACCTACGCAAACTAAATCATAGTCAAAATAATCAAGCGCTTCTGCTTCCTCAGGCTTTTTAATTGTTACTTGAATGCTCGCTTCTTCTAAGCCCTGTTTTATTGCATTAGCCACTTTTTCAGTGTTACCTGTCTTAGACCAGTAAATAATCAGAGCAGTCTTCATTTGCAGGCCCTTAAGCGTCTATTCCGTTTTTCCTTCAAATTCAACCTTGACTGGCGTTGGTTCTTTAAAGATAAACAGCACAGGACAATTTGCTTCGGTTCTTCTCCAAGCAGCCTCTAGTAGTTCTTTCCTTGCATCAGAGGAAGCATTAACTTTCATAGTAACACCGCTTATCATCGGTGAATCCGGCGATTTGTCAGCTTCAGCAGTAACTTCAACCATCTTGAGTTTAATGTTGCTTTTCTTGCAAACGTCGGCAAAGATTGTCACGCCACAGTCAGCTAACGCCATCAAGCTAAGTTCAAGTGCGGTCGGACCACAATCTGTTCCTCCTGCAGCCGTGGAGAGGTCACATTCTACGCTGTGGTTTCTTTGATTATCAACCTTTGAACGTACATTTTCAACCCATGTTGCTTTTGCTTTTATTTTTGGCAATTTTTTCACCTATTAATCTTCAATAATTCGTTTAATTTAAATTTTCAGTGTTCATGGTGATGGGCGTGCTCGCATCCACCAACAAGTTCTTTGAGTTTGCCCTTTGTGAAAGATTCAATGTTGCCTCTGACTGTGTTTTCAGTTGCTTCCAAAACTGTTACGCCGGCCTCTCGAAAGGTGCTTAGTGCTCCTGGCCCCATTGTATAAGCTACTACAACGTCGGGTTTCAGTGCTAGAAAGCTTTCGTGTGAGTGCCCTGGGGCGCCTCCCATATGTTCGCTTCTGTTCGGCTCAGTTTTAACTTCTGGTGTTTTCTTGTTCTCGTTAAGTTCTACTAGGGCGAAGTAGGGTGCTTTTCCGAAGTGGTGTGCCACTTGGGCTTCTAATCCTGTTTCGTCTTCAACTGGCATCATTATTCTTTTTGTCATTTTGATAACCTTTTGTTTTGATGATAACACAGTTTAATAGATAAACAATATTAATAGGTTATGTTTAGAAAGTAAACGGGTATGCTAATGGATGAGGTTGACAAGAAAATAATAGCCCAACTTCAAGCAGACGGTAGAACCTCTCTTGAAGAGTTATCAAGGATCACGGGATTTACAAGCATGGGAACAAAAAAAAGGCTGGACAAACTTATCGAAACAGGCAAAATAAGAATATCCGCTTTGATCAACCCAAGTGCACTTGGTCTTCACCCTGCAATTGTGATGCTTGAAATGGAAAGCGCAGAAGCTATGCAAAACGTCCTTGACCGTTTCGAGGAATGCCCCAGAGTTGTTCAGATTTTCAAGACAATAGGCGGCTACAATCTAATGGCACTTATCGTTGCAGAAACGCTAGAAACCCTTGAAAGCATTTCGATGGAGAAATGTTCGCTAAGATGCAGCAAAGGAATCCGCAGATCAGAATTCTACCCTATAAGCGACACCTATTTTTCACCTTTTCTTCAGATAAGAGAAAACTTGGCTCACAAAGAAAAGAAGGTAGCACCTTGCAATGTGGAATGCGACCCATGCAAACGATACGAAACCCAAAAGTGCGTTGGGTGCCCAACAACGAGTAGCTACAAAGGTACTCTATAAGTTGGAGGACTCAACATAAGCAGTAGTCTAATAAAACCCTCAGACCTTACAAGTTTTATGAATTCAACGGATTTAATAAAGGAATAGAACCATGTCTGATGCGATTGAGGTTAAAGATCTCACGAAATATTATGCTAACTTTTTGGCAGTGGACCATATACGTTTTCAGGTAAAGCAAGAAGAAATCTTCGGCTTCTTAGGTCCTAACGGAGCAGGCAAAACAACAACCATGAAAATGCTCACCGGTCTAACTAGACCAACTTCAGGAACTCTGATAGTTGCAGGCAAGGACATGGTACGAGAATCTGTTGAAGCAAAAAAAACAATAGGAGTAGTGCCTGAAAACTCAAACGTCTACGACGAAATGAGCGCCTGGGACAACCTAATTTTTGCAGCTCAACTCTACAGAGTACCCAAAGCCGAACGAGAAAAAAAGGCAAAAGAACTTCTGGAACTCTTTGGACTCTATGAACGCCGAAAAGACCGAGCAGGCGTTTTTTCTAAAGGCATGAAAAGAAGACTAACCATAGCAGCAGCACTAATCCACAAGCCCACCTTACTATTCTTAGACGAGCCCACTTCAGGCTTAGACGTCCAAAGCTCCCGCATGATACGAAAACTAATCAAAGACCTCAACAAAACCGGCGTAACTATTTTCCTCACCACACACTACATCGAGGAAGCCGACCAACTTTGCCAACGCATAGCCATGATCAACAAAGGAAAAATAGCCGCATTAGACAGCCCAGAGAAACTCAAAGCTTCAATCGAAAAACACCAAATAATTGAAGTATCCTTTGATCAAAGCAGAAATCTGGAACAAAAACTAAGCACTCTAAAAAATACAGAAAAGGTCGTACAGTTTGGCGACAAGTTCAGGCTACACGTAAAAAACACTTCTGAGACAGTTCCTCTTCTGACTGATTTCGCAAGAGAAAACGGCTTAAACATAGTATCAATTAACACTTTAAACCCCAGTTTAGAGGATGTTTTTGTCGAAGTTACGGGACTAAGCGCTGAGATTATGGCAACTGAGAAAGAACAAGGAAAGAAGGCGGCGAACCTTGGCTAACTCATGGGCTGACACATTAATCAAAGCATTCTACATTGCACTGAAAGATGTGAAAGTCTACTACTTCAAAGCACCAAACTTTACTTTCGGTCTACTCATTCCAGTTTCATTGTTCTTAGCATTCAGTATGGCTGGCAACATAAGCCCAATTCTGATTGTGGCTGGTCTTTCTTCGTTGGCGATGCTTTTTGGGACAACATCTATAGAAGCTGTCGCAGTAGTTTTGGAAAGACAAACAGGCACGTTTGATAGACTGCTAGTGGCGCCGCTTTCGTTATTTACGATAATTCTTGGTAAAACGATTGCAGGTTTCTTCTTTGGACTTATACTTGCGGGCGTCACCATTTTTCCTTTGGCTGCTTTTTCGCACGTGACGGTGATGAATCCGTTGCTGGCTATATTGGCGATTGCCTTTGCTTCGATGGCGTTTTCCGCTCTTGGAATCATTACATCTGTTTATGCAAAATGGGTTCCAGACGCTCAAATGTACGCTAACTTTCTAAGGTTTCCAATGACTTTCCTTTCTGGAACCTTCGCAGCATTGGAAACTTACCCTGTCGCTTTGCAGGTTGTCTCCCGTTTCTTACCGCTCACGTACTCTGTTGAAGCCTTGAGGAACTCCATATCCTCTTCAGCAATCACCAACATTTATCTTATCGATATTGCTGCGCTATCTGTTTTCACAATTTTATTTTTATCCATAGCCACAGTGGTACTCAAAAAAAGCCTCGCATAAATCTCAAGGGCTATCAACTGCATAGTCTTTTTGGCATTCTCTTCGGTGCCCCAAAAAGTGATAAGGAATTGCCGTTGGCTACAAAAAGCAAGAGCCTCACGCGCTAAGTATAAAATCTTCAACCCTCTTCTGTTATATGCTTAAGTGGTAGGGACAGAGAATGCCCAGAACAACCATAGTTTTGGAAGTTGAGGATCCCCATTTTGCAATTAGGCTCTATGAGGATCTACTCAAAATTGACTTGAAGGAAGTTTTAAGAAATGAAATCGAAGAAACGCTAGAAAATAAACCAGTTCTCAAGGAAACGATCGGTAGGATGCTTGGAATATTTGTTCCGTTGCACATTTATGTAGGTGACATAGATTCGGTGCATTTAGATGAGTCCGGAAAAATCAAAGTAGGGCTTTCTTATCATCGCAGTATTGTCATTCCGCTTGAACGCAAAGAAGATGCTGAGAAACTCTTGGAAAAACTGAATCAATTGATTTCAAGATCTGAAAGGGAGAAAATCCAAGTAAGTAAATTGAGGCGCAGAGTTGAAAGAAAACAGTATCGCAAGCGCTCGAACGCGGAACGAAGAGTCTAAAATCGGCTACTTTTAGGCGATTGGTTCTGTCTTCATTAGCGGGTGTACTCTTGTTTTTGCCAAAGAGTGTTTTTTCAATACCGTTACTCAAACTTTTTTAATATCAAAATAGGTACCATTATAGGCGAGTACTTTTGCTTTTTGGACAAAAAAATAAACCCCAAATGGAATTCCAAATAGACTTAGGCGATTTACAAAACGAAAAAGAAAACCTAACAAGCTTTCTGCAATTACACCTCAAAGTTTCAGTTTCCCAAGTTGAGGACAAGTTGAGGGTGGATTCAGAAACGGTGTCATTACAGGAACTGCAACATGTAGTAAACAAGTTTGTTTACCACCGAGACCTAAACAACTCTCACTGGGTCTCAGTTGAAGGTTCAACCGTAAAAATTAACAGGTTTAAGGGTATCGAGAAAAAAGAGAAACAGGATAAAGAGCCGCCGCACCAAACCGCCGCACAAAGCTGGGGACTATAAAAAAACAGCGTTAAATTCGCCAGTTTTTTACAGGTTCTGACAGCTGAATAGGCCAGCGGCTCCAAATCATTGGCTAAACTTAAAAAAGACTTAACTCTTCAAGTTTAAGAACGGGGTGCGTACTCTTTGGGGGATAAGCCCGGTCCGACCCCGCCCAGTGAATGAATTCTAAAATTGAAACCGAAAACTACTTGAAAGGAATAAGGTCTTGAACCCATTTTGGGTCTGAGACCCAGCGGCTCCACCATTTGAGTTATGATAAAAATTGAAGGATTCGCTTAATTTTTTAAGCGGATCCCAGCGGGCCCGCCACCCCCTGTGCGAATATGTACTTTTAGAAGCCCAAAGAGTTGTGAGGTGACATCTCCACTTTGGCTGGATTCAAATCCTACTGTATTGCAAAAACAGAAATAAAACAAAAAAGGTTATTTTGAAAGGGGAAAATTGAACCGCCTAAGCGGTTTTGCCGGTTATTACGCACTAATTCCTGTTATTTCACAAATTGAGGTGGGGCGTCTAATTTTTGGTGTGAGGATTTCCCAGACTTTGCCTTTTGTGTTCATGTCTTCGTCGATAAAGTTGTTGACAGATACTTCTTGTTCGATTCCAACGACGAAGTTCATTGGACCTGGCTCAACGACAAGTGCGCTTGTGGTTGCTCCGTTGCTTGCATAGAGATTGTCAGATACAAAGATTTCACGTATGAATCCTGGACCAAGCAACTTTTCCCTAGCAGTTATTCCAGTGTTAGCGATTAATAGTCGTAGATCTGCCGATAGGGAGCTTCTTACTACCATGTCGTAGGGTCCGTTGTGGCCGTCTGCTTCGAGCTCAGCTATGGCGTCGGAGACGTCTTTTATGATGTTTGCTGCGGTGCTCCATGCTCCATCTGACGCTTCAGTATTTCTTCCGGTAGCGGTGGCTAAGCCTTCGATTCCAAGTGCTCTCCAACCAGTATATTCGCCTGTAAGCAAAAGTTTGTCTTCTTCCTCCGCGACTTGAACCGCCGCGTTCTGTGGTTCAGTAACGTCTATGGGCATCCCTGAGCGTCTGGAAGCTGCTATGTCTCGGAACAGAAGCTTGTATTCTTTATGAATCATAGGTACAAAAACGGTTTTAGCTGTTTTCTTTGTGCGGTCAAAGCTTTTGTTTAAGCCATCCATGTCGATTCGTGCTTGACTCATATCGCTTAGGTCGTAGGAGGTCCATTCTTTGATGCCGATGTCAGGAAGCCTAACAGGCGCAAACAGGTTACGTCCAATAAGTTTTTGGCGCACAGCCTCAGTTACTTGCGTTTCAATGTATTGAAGATCAGAATCAAGCAGTTGTGCTGTGTCTGCTCCAACTCTACTCATACTAAATTGAGGTGACATATTCAGGGCTCCTAAGTTGCCGCCATTGGCTCATTTGACTTCTGAATTTGAGCCACAACGTTAGCGATTGCTGTTGAGTCCGCAAGTATGACTGCGCCTACTGCCACAACGTCGCCTTGTGTTCCAGCGCCTCCAACTGCCTGCAAAGTAGTTTGTCCATCTGCCGCTGTAACAAGAGCTGTTCCTGGAACGATGTTTCCAGCTGAAGCTTCTCTGCGAACCAGAACTTTGCCGTTTCCACCAGTGATTACGCGAGCTTGATCTCCAACTGCGTAAGTGTCAGTTAAGGCGCCGTTTGGTTTTTCGATAAGTAAGCCTATAACTCCGTGTGCTTTGGCTCCAGCCTCTTTAATGTCTCCTGCAAGGGTGTCGTAAATTACCCAGTTGCCAGGAAGCATCTTTGCTGGAGTAGCGTTTGCGCCAACTTCAAACTCTTCAATTATGAGCCCGTTGTCTTCAACGATAACGGTGTTGTTTGGGTAAACTATGTCTTGTCCCAACCTCATCTACTCCCAAACTTTTTCATTCGTTCACCATAAAGGTCAATTAAGCCTTCATTTCGGTTTGAGTCTGCATTGAACATGATGCTCTTGGGGTTTGGACGTTTAATTTGCTCGGCAAGCCTAACGATGCTTTCAAGTT
>PLYI01000036.1 GCA_003151735.1 Candidatus Bathyarchaeota archaeon
CTATAGGCGGGCTACGGTTTCTCCACTGAAAATAAACAAGGGGGTTCAACGGTTATACCGTAAGATAGTAAAGGGTGTATTTGTTATTGAAGAGGTGACTTTGCATGATAACTGCTGATTGGCGTAACGCCCCTTACGTCACCGAATGGCTTTCCAAAGTAGGCGAGCGCACACAGAAAAACTATAAAGAACGCTATCCAAAATGGTTTGCCTTCATTGGTATGACGCCTACAGAGCAGTTTAAGAAACGCTGTAAAGACTTACAAAGCGACAACCCTAAAGAACGCGGATTTTTTGAAGACAAACTAATCGAATTCAAAAATAGCTTGATAGCTCAAAATCGTGGAGCCGAATCTATTCATGGTTATATGACACCTGTTCAAAGCTTCTTTAGTGCACATCGTGTTCCTTTGAGGTTTAAGCGTGGAGAATTAAGTGTGGATGCACGACCAGAGGATAAGGTGATTAAAGAATGGATTCCCAACACTCAAGAAATGAAACAGATTTACCAACATGGCGAAATAAGAGACCGCTCCCTTTTGCTTGTTCTTTATCAGAGTGGCTTTAGCGAAACCGATGTTAGCAGTTTAAACCTTGAAGATTTGCCAAATATCCGAACGCACGAAGGACACTACCAAATAACTCTGCACAGAGAAAAAACAGACATTTTACAGAGAACTTGTATGAGTGAAGAAGCCGTTCACGACATTAAAGAGATGCTTCTTGAGCGCGAACATAACGGACAATTAAAACCAGACTCTTGCGGCAAAACGCCACTCTTCATTAGTCAAAAAGGCGAAAGGTTGACTGTTCGCTTCATCAATGACGCAATAAAAATAATGGTTGAAAAAACATATGGTAAAGAGATGGCTGAAAAATTCAAGACCAAATCCCTAAGAGACGCTTACAATGATGCGCTTCTTAACTCTAAACCGCCTCTAACACAGGAAGTAAAAGACACGCTCTTTGGTCACAAACGTGAGGGTGCAAGAGAAAAATACGCAATCTCTAAAGCTACAATCATAAATGCTTATGATTCTGCTTTTCAAAACATGTCTGTTAATCACGGAACGCAAGCTCGCAAGGACATTGAGGTTATGCGTGACCAGATGCGAGACATCACAGACAGCAGCGATGCAACCGTGCGGAACCTTAACAAAATGATTAGCGGTCTTTCGGAGTCGGTGGATAAGCTTACTTGTGAAGTGCAGCAGCAGAACAAACGTTTTAGACAGTTTTTCAGGGTGCAGAATGACGAGGATTTGCAGAAGGTTTGGCAGTTTCTTGATAAGCTAGACCAAAACCGAGAACTCACAAATGAGCAGTTGCAGAATGAAGAAAGAGCAGAAACTGCTCTTGGAGACGAAGAAACAATCAAGGCAAATCGGAAGAAGCTGCCTCAAATCATAGAGGAAACATGAAGCAACAAAAAGAAGAAGCAGAAGAACTGAAGGATTGAACAAGAGTAATTCCTGAGTTCCTTCCCTTCTTTTCTAATATTCTTTAAGGCATAACTGCTTTTTTTGCCACCTTAAGTCACTTAAGCAGCTATTTATCATTCGCTTTGCTAAGTGTATGTGCTCATTAAGATTGTTGCAGAGAGCGTTTTCTACGCCTTTACATGAGTATTACAATCAAGTTTTTAGGCTAAAAGAAGAATTAACTTTATTTGTGCATTGAAATGAAAAGTAGCATCTACATTCCTCAAGGTTTGTAACATTTCTTTGTTTTTGGGTTTGACATCGAATCAAGAAAGACTTGACTGCTCAATTCCATTCATCCACACTCCATATTTTCTGTGTGGTATATCAAACTATCTCAAAAGCCAATTAATAGTTAAGTGTACACCCGCATTTCCCCTTTTTTACTAAAAGTTTATCAGAATCATTCGATAGACGATTTTTTGAAAAGAGGGATAAAGAACGGTAGATTGGGTGGATATAGTTAAAATTGACAAGCTTGGAAGAAAGACGCCGATACCTAAAGAGACTGTTAAAGAAGTACATAAATTTATTCGGGAATATGCGATAGCCCGGAAGTTCCTTCCTTATTCAGAATTAGAGGATCTGTTGAAGGCAAAAGGGTATAGAAAAATTAACAGATTTACAATAGGGAATATTGTTGGAGAGGTAAGTGACCGGATTTCAGCAAGCACTGTTCCATTATCGATTTATCCATCGGCCATCGTAGTTCACAAATGGACTGAAGACACAGGTAAAGGTTTTTGGACTTTAGAAAGAGGCAGTGATCCTCCATACAGAACCAAAGCTGACCTAAAAAAGAAAAAGTTAAAACAGTATCAAAAAAATGTGTTTGAGAAGAAATGGTAATCTTTTTTCTAAGGTATGGGCTTTTCGAATTTGCGCCAATGTTCTTGTTCTGATTCCGGCATACCTGCGAGATCCTTCAAAAGTGCAAGGCGTAATCCTTTGGCACTTGAATCTGCTCTACCCATGCTGAAGTAAACAGGAATCATCAATACTGGATATTCATCTTGCCAAGTCCAAAAATTAACGCTATCAGTTGAACCAGGTTTATTAATAGTTAAGCTCCAAGGCCCCTCTTGTTCTGAATACTTTTTTACTACTGAAGGATCAAAGCCGATTAAGCTCATTTGATTATTGGCGCTCGGATTCTTTTTTAGCAAATCGCTATAGTGCTTTACCATACATATCCCGTCTTTGATTGGCGGGTTTCCTTTAAAAGATTTACCATCTGAAATACAAACCAATACCTTGTCACCAGTTTCGTGAAGCGGGCCAATAAAAATCAGTATTTCAAAAAAGGAATTACCTTCTATCAGATGTAGGCAAAGGACAAACACTTTACTTTTTGCCAGTATGAGCAGGTGGATTTGAACCTACGCTAAAGTGGAGATATCACCCGAAGACTTTACTATTAATTTGATTTTTGATTAATTTGATATACCAAAATATAAAAGAGCTCTTTAATAATACATATCTTTTCCTTAACTCTCTATAAGGAAAAGTTGTTTTAAACTAACATTACCTGAAGGGCTTTGAAGGGTTGCAATTTTAAACGAAGGTTATTAGGGATAAGTAAAAAAAACAATTCATTATAAATAACTTATCCTTTCAGCTGGTTTTTCAAGATTCTCCCTTAGTTTTTGCTTTTCATATTCTATTAAATCGGCCCTATCAAGTAGTTGTTTCCTACGTATTTCGTCAAAAATCGCGTCCTCGCTCAGTTTATCGGATAGGTATATGCTTAGCTTATCAACAGCTGATTTAGGAACACCGTATTCTATTAAAATAGAAAGATTTTCTCTCACAAAATCGTTTTCAATTTGCGTTGATAAGAAGGTGTAACTTCCTGCAGGTTGATTGTTTTCAGCGCAAACGAAAGCCTGAAGATTGTTCATAACGTTTAGCCATTTAGGTATTTTATAATGGAACCAATGTCTCAGAGTCCATAGTGCAAATCTAACTGCATCATCGAATAATTCAGAATCCGTTTTTGTGTTGAAGCCTTCAACGCCTTTTTCCTTCAAGCCTTTTAGAAAAACGTACCTATCGTCGATTAACTTTGATATGTTTTTTTCCCAAGAATATTGGTGTGTAAGAAAGATCAATTGCTTGAGTGTCATTGGTTTTGTAGTTTCACTTGGCTTTAGCAAATTATTCCAAGCTAATGTAAGAAGATATCCAAGCTGTTCGTATGATGGGAAACCCTTCCAAAAGATATGCTCCTTGTATTTTTCATTAAAATCTTTCCTCAGAACATTCAAAATGTTTTGTTGGCCTTTAATCGACACACCATTTTTCTTGAAAAGCTCTATCTCCTCTTTAGGTATTGATTTGAGATTCTGGTATTGAATCGTGTTTGGGTACTTAATGTCTGTGTCTTTTATGTTAGCCAAGATTTCATCGGAAATGTCTCTTTGGTCAAAGAACGGAATGTCAACGAAAACATCTTTTCGTTCAGGAGGGATATTAAAATTAAAAATCTTGCCGACGTAGTGAACCATCATTCTACCTGAACGCCCCTTGATATTGCTATAATCAAAAAAGTCGATAGGTTTCCCTTTTCCCTTTGTTCTATCAAAATATACTACGTTTTTTGCGCTTGTATTTACTCCTTCAATTATCGTGGTTGTGCAGAATAAATATCTTAACTGAGGAGGATTATTGTTAAAGTAATTAATTACAGAGGTCGTTATGTGCTTTTGTAAGCATCCGTCATGAATTCCTATACCATGATTAAGGCAATCAATGAGACTCCATTTTTCACCTACATTTAATCTTAACCATTCGATTATCGGTAATTCTGCGTTGCTGGCTTTTTGGCCATTCTTTTCCAAGAAATTGCAAAATTCTCTTGCTAAGTTGCGGACTTTCTGCGGAGAAGAGCAATAAATGATTGTTTGTTCATTTTTCAAGGATAGCAATAAATTAAATAGTGTTGCCTTCTTCTCAGATTTCTTGGGTTTTCTATCGCCAAATTCTTTGTAAATGTCTACGTTTTGATTGTCAACTAGAGAATACTCAGTATTGATGAAACGAGCGTTATATTTCTCTGCAAATCCCTTTGAAATATCTTTAATGTTAGGACCTAGAAGATAAAATCGGCAATCGTGGTTGTTTATCATATAGTTGAAAGCGTTATTTAGAACATCCGACCGTTCCTCATCCCTTTTCGCGCTTAGTTTATAAAATTCATCCAAAATGAAGAAATCAATTTTTGGAAAATTCGGATATTCCATAATTCGTTCTGCAGTAAGCAAGAATAGATTGCCCTTTTGCATCGATGGCTCTTGCGAGGTTCTAACAATTATTTTATAATTATTTTCAAATCTTCTCAGCTTTTTCCTAGTTTCATCAATGAGAGCGAGTGTTGGTTGAATAATAACTATATTATGATACCGATTGCTCGCAACAATTTCCTGTATTAAAAGACTTTTTCCAAAGCTTGTTGGTGCACTTACAATTACATTTTTATATTCCTTACTCAAAATGTCGTTAAGCTGCTTCTGCTTTTCATGAAAATAAATTTCTCCTAAGAAATTCGACCTGTGGAATTCTTTGCGAATCTTTCCAGCCGTATTATTAAAGACTAAATTCTTCTCTTCTTTTTCTAAATATGGATAAAATCCAGCGCATTCTATTAAATCGGACCACAATTCGTAAGTTGATTTAGCAACCTTTTCCCAATTGTTGAGAATATGTATGATTATTCTTCTTGCTTCATTTTCCATCGATGGGTTCCTTAGATTTTTAGAACAAATTGTAGCATACGCAAAGCTGGTTGATTCATCGATAAGAGAAGCGTTATCTAATTCTTCAATGTCCATTTCTTTTCCTCAAATATTTTGAAGAGAGTATAATTTTTTGTGCATCCGAAAAACTAACTCGTTTTTACACTTTACAGGAAATAGCAGTAAAATTATGTCTAAGTCAGTACGGCTGGGCTTGCAATTGTCGTCAAAATATTGTTTTAAATTTTGGACCTCTTCCTGGTAGTCGCAAATAAATTCTTGAAGGTTTTCATCATCGTATTTTGAGAAGTTCTTACTGGTATACGTGCAGAGCAGGGGTATTTTTACCGATTTAAACAGGTCATCAAGCTTCGTGTTCTTATCCATTAGGTCTATCCAGTAGTCTCTGTCTTTGATGATGTTTGTTTGGTCAGATTCGACCTTTCTAGTTACTATCGAAAACTCATCATGCAGATAATCCATATTAAAATGGCCTTTAATGTCCTCGATTAGTGACTTAATGCCTTTTTTCCCATTAATATAGAGTTTCGATTCACCAAGCCAGAGAGTTTTCGTTTGCGGTTCAATATGAACAGCATCAAATCCATGCACAGCTGAACCAAAGGAATCCTTAAAGAAGATTTTAGAAAGCAAGGGGACTGTTTCACAGTAATCCCTTAATAATAAATGTAAAATTAGCTCCCCAAACTCCCCTCTTTCAAGTTTCTTTTTTGCCTTTTTTGTCTCATCGTCATCAGCAATGAATCCACCATTCTCATAAATTAAGCGAGCATCATCAAACTCTTTAATTTTATAAATTGCCCTTGCCGCCTCTCTTACTCTCTCTACTGCATTTAGTTTATTAATGGCCACATGATGAGCAAAAGCAAACTCGGGGATTACGTTTTGTAGTAAATTAACAAGCGGCTCCCATCTATAATACCTGTTACCATTATCGTCCGAATCAAATCCTACAAAATAAGTTCTAAGATGAGCCTCTGAAATGGGCTCTATTATGACTTTATTTGCCCCAAACAGCCCATTTTTCATACCACTTGATATAAGAGAACTAAATTTAAGCTTTGGCCAAAATTTGTTTCTCGAATATAGCGGGACTGATATGCGTCCCTCTTTGCAGGTGGGTTTGTACGACGACAATAAACCTTTTGATTGGCTTAAACAATCGAAACCCATCAGGGCTTGGGTTTATGTCGGCGCATATCAACGGATTAACAAAAAAATTACATAGCGGTTCTTGACTGCGTTGCCCTCACCTTGAAGGGCAACTCAACGAGAGGTCAGAGCGGACGAACGTCTAAAACTTTGACCGCTCTGAATCAAGAGGATTAGAAATTGCAAAAACAAAAGAAAACCAGATCAATCGAATAAATAGTGTTACTTACAAAGTCCATTCCCAGAGTTGCGGTCGCGAGTACACTGTTTATCTTTCGAACGATCAGTGGAGATGCGAATGCCCATACTACGAAACCTATGGTATTAAGTGTAAACACATTTGGGCTGTGGAATTTAGTCTAGGCGGTTGATATCGTGGATTCTCCGGCTTCTTTTGTTATTCGGTATATTTTGTCCACGAAACCTTCAAGTTCACTCTCATGTGAAACAAAGGTTACTTGCTCGCAATTCAGCTCTTTGAGAATATCCCTAAGTCTAAACAATTGTTCGCGGCTAAATCCGTCTGTAGGTTCAACTAGTTTGAAGTGCACTGGAATATTGTAAACGTTTGTAAACCCTGAAAACAATCGGTTTGCGGAGAAACCACAATCATTTTTCGTATGTAGTGACGGCTCTTGTATAGAAAGCCATTGAACCAGCTTGACTTATAGCCTTGCGCTTCTTCCACGATTAGCACTAAGTTTTTCAAAGCATCTTTGTTCATGTCTAAACTCATGTTTAGTTCTGTGAAAAGTTGTTTCACTTGCAAAGTACCCATTACACTGTGTTGGGCTGGGCAAAAGCGAACATGGTGGTTATTTGCAAGGTCAAGTTCTCTTATGCTCTTAATTTCTTTTAAACTTTCATATTCTCCGTTTGCGTCGATAACTAAAACTGGATTGTTTACAAGAGAAGGAATGAAAACGTTTTTTGTCCAGTAGGTTTTTCCGCTTAATGGTTTTCCACTTAACACCATCGGCGTGCAATCCTTCATTATTTTAGCAGAAGTAACCATTTCAAGGGAAGCTTGCATCTCAATGACGTGGTGAATCACAGATCCTAAGTCTCGGAAACCGCATTCGTCTTGAATTTTCTTGAGCTTGTTGTAGTCACTTTCTCGAAAGTTAACCAGCGTTAAAGCTTTCTTTTCTGGGCTAACTAAATTGTGGAATGTTTGAAGAAGCGTTTCTTCACCTGTAGAGTTTTGGATATCTTTGAGTTTCTCAAAGTCTTCTTTCCAGACATAAACGTGCGTGTGTTTATCGTCAACCATAGAATCGCCTAAATCACAGAATAACTGTCGAATCCCGACGTTAGAGTCCTTGTTTTGCTTTTTGTCTTCGGCAAAGCCTCATCTTCCCGCTGTCTTCGGTCATAGGGCTTCGCTGTTTGCAATAGCCACAAAAAAGGCTTCACATTAGACTTGACCTCATCAATGACTATTCCGTCTACAATAGAAACGTGAAATTTGCATCCTGCCATGTACCTTACTTTTGATTTATCAAATTGCCCATGTTCTTTTCCAAAAGCATGTAACGTACACACCCATGTTCCCAAGCTACTTCGGTCTACTCGTGGACCACAACGTGCAATCTGGAAAACTACTTCACGCCAGTGACGGGGAATTGAATTAAATTTGTGACAATGAACGAAAATATAGCCATAGCAATGTGGGTGGCGCTTCAAAGCCGAGGCAAGGTGCTCAGGTCTTTGTCTAACAACTTTGGCAAGTAAAAGTTCAAATTTTTGTCTTTCCAAATCATCCAAAAACTCTGACAAACCTTAACCTCCTATTATAGAAAATTCTGAGCATCTCTAATAATTCTTGTTCGAATTTCGTTCTTGATAATACACTTCTCCTTACAGTGCGCTTTGAAAGAGCATTTTGCGCATTGTTTAGCCATCAAAACTTTGTCGTTGCCGAAATAACGAAACTCAAAAAAGTATCTGCAATTGTCTGGGTTGCTTGGATGAACAAATTCGTTTCTGAAAGAATCTTCACAAAACTCAACACATGAACAACCCTCACAAGCCTCACCCTCATCGTCGTCCACAACAGGGTATTGCTCGCATTCCACAAATACTTCGGCAGGAGAAACAAGGTCTGCGCCAACCGACTCCATGAATTTTTTGAGACATTCAAAAATTTTAGGGCACAAAAAACATGTTTTTGGTTCACCAAGTTCAGGGGTAAAAAACTTACCAAAATCTTTGTATTGCATGCATTCTGAAATTATGGGTGCTTCAACTGTTGCTTCTCGATGTTGAGATGTTAATTTTTTAGGCAATTCAATTGTTTGGTTTCTTCTGAACTTAATAGAGCCTAAACACTTCATAACCTGTTTAGGTTTGCAGGTATTGGTGCATTCCCTCAAAATATAGAAGGCTTTTCCATGGGTTCCATCCGATTTGCAATTTGCCTTCCAAAGTTTATCATAAACGCTTGGATAATGTTTGCATTGTATTTCTAAAAAAAGGTCAATGTTATCTTGTTCTGTGCCATCAAAAGGAATTTGTTCAGAACTGCACTCGCAATCTCGGCAGCATACCCTTGCTTCGAAACTATCAACAATGAATTTTACTTCAACGATAATTTGTGTGTTAACCAAACCACAAAACGGACAATGATAAACTCCGTGATAGTGCAGCATTTCAGAGATTTGTACGCATCTTTCCCGCAAGCAACAAACTAAACACTCATCGCTGTAAATCGTTGATGCACCGCACAACTTGCCAAGGCACGGATGCTTTTCTATTAGCTCATAAGTCACTGAAAGCCCCATGCAGAGCTCTAAATCGTCACATTGTCCACAATTACTTCTTGGTTTGACCCTCCCCCCTTCGCTTACTCTTATGTGATGCCCTGCTTCATCAAAAGTTTTAGGAAAACCAAAACATGATTCAAACATTACTTTCACCTTTAAGAAACAAGTTATCTGACATTTTCGTTCATCCTGTTTTTGTTTTTCAAAAAAGAAAAAAAGAGATTGTTTACTCGCTATCTTCTTCCTCAATGTGTTCTTCGAGCTTTGCTTCTGTGTCTTCGACTTCTTCCTTGACTTGCTCTAGCTGCTCTTGTGCTTTCTGTGCTTGCTTTTGTGCCTTTACGTCTGCCGTCGGATTTGTATTTATCATGATATTAGTGACCTTCAGCATTTTCGGGTCTTTTCCCTCATTAATCCACGATTTCTCAAGACAATAGCTTTGCTGAGGTTCTTCACAGTCCTTACATCTTGTCGGCATTGTCAGTTCGCTTTTACGTTTTTCAAGATGAGACCACAAAAATTTGCGCCTAGTGCCACAATCAACTATTTCTTCCATTTCGATTCACCTCCATGTTTCGTGACTTAATTTTTTCAACCTTATCTTCAGTGATTTTCAATCTTTCAAAACACATTTTCTCTCAGCCTCTTCCTCAAGTTTCTTCAAGTAATTGGCAAACCATCTTTCTAGATGCAGATGCTTCTTGTGCCACACCTTACGAGACCCCAAAAAAATCATGCCTAAATCACGAAGATGGTAAATTTGTTTTTGCAGTGAAAATCTGGAGCGGTTTTGAAGGTTGCAGACTTCCGCTAAGTCATTTAAAGTAAAGTTGTCGGATAAGCGTTCCCAATTCAAAAGAATGGAGTCGTAGATATGCAGCTTTAACGTGATTTTATCTTCATTTTTCAACCTATTTCACCTTTAAACCTCAAATTAGACTTATTTAGTTAAGCAAGTAAGAACTCGACTCTTAGCCCATATAATCGTTTAGCCTAACTTTCAAAAACGCTGAAAAAAATTACGTTCGGTATCTCGGCAAGTAATAAAACAGCCATAATTTAGCCATTTCACGTTCTTACAAAAACGAAAAATGTTTGCTGAAGTAAAGAATCCGCTTAAAGTCCATGCCTTTCTATTATCACAACTTGCTTACCTATAATGTACTTTATAGATTTGCGCACGCTTGTTTCTTACGTTAGCCAAATTTTAGCAAACCCTTTCAAAAGTCACTGACTTGAAAAGATTAACAGACATTATTTTCAATCCAACTACTATGCATGTTTCTACATGCTGATAACCCGTGTTAGCTCGCCCGAAGTCTATGCTTCATAGCGGAATGCTGTGACTTGAAACCAAGAATCTCTTCAATCTTTTTCGTAAGGCAAGAATGAGCACCTTCTTTTTTTAAAGCTCTGGTGGATAATAATTATTCCCCAAAAAACGCATAGGTATTTTGTTTATCATTTGTAACTCTTTGGTAAGAGTTTGGTCATCTAAGATATTCCATAAGATAAGGCAAATTAAGTTAGTTAAAAGCCCAGACCGAAGTTGAAAACCTTTGACTCCATGAAGCGAAGCATTTCTTAAATCATAAATTGAATCCCATCCATCATCGGTTGGCGAGCTTGCCGAAATAATTTTGTCAATTTCTAACCTGAAATCTCGTAGATTATTTGAAATATCAGGTTTTGATAGAACAGCGCTACCGTTCTCTTCAAGGGCACGTAAAATTTTAGCTAAACTGTTAATCTTCCGACTACCTTTATGAAATATATCGTGACCAGCTCTAAATGTTGCAAGGGGATTACCATCACAATCAATAAGCGGAGATAGTGCAAACTTAGCCAAGCCTTCCAAAACGGGATAACATATGTACATTAAAAAAACGTCCCTGCTATCTACTAAGTCCTTGACAGGTTGCGAAACTATTTCACTAGTTGCTCTGTTAAGTCTTTCAAGTGATGGAACACCCTGTTGATGAACATTCAATTTAGCAAAGTTAGCTGCCATAAGAGCCTTGAAACCATCCTGTAATTCCCAATCTCTAAGTTGGGGTGTTATTAATGAACGGTTTACTATGTCGTTCGTAAGCGCCCAAAACCAAAAACTGTCATATTCAACTTGAATAGCAAACTCTCTAACTAAGTATATTGGCAATCTTCTTAGGATATTTATTGACAATTCGTGAAGCTTGCAGTGGGAGACTATCAATAAATCACTTTGACCAAAAAAGTTGCAGCTCATATTCTCTTCTTGAAATTGCGATACTCCGATGAACTTTTGCTTCAGTGGTAATGATTTTATCAAATAATCTTGAACAAGCCGTTTGATATCTTGCTCAGTTATCGCCTGATGAGGTAAATTTGCCAATGGAAAGCCTCAACACGTTATCTTTGACTTAGCCTTTTATGTTTTTGTAGACAAATGATGATTTTAATTCTCTATTGATAATAAAATGGACTTTCAGACTTTTCAAAATCGCTAATTATGAATCTATCAGTCGCTGTATTTGTTGGAGTTCCATGGCAACCTTGGTTCCTTTGTCTGTTAAGCTGTAAAAGCTTTGAATAGGTTTCGTGTCCACAACTTTTCTTTTTATGAGCCCTTCTTCTTCAAGGTCTTTAAGGCTCAAACTCAAAGTCCCTCGACTAGTCATCAATGCGGACACTTCTGAATGCACAAAAGGCTTGAGAGAAGGTTGAGGAAGGAAATGCAGTAAAAGTGGAAAAAAAGAAACTTATTGCGGTTCTTAAAGGAGAAACAAAGAAGAATTTTGTTCTTCAAGACGTGACGGAATGGTACGATGTTTCTTCGTTCTATCTAAAAAATCTTTAAAGCCTAATGCCATAGAAATCGTCCTCCAGCTAACTTAAGCATTAGAGGCACATACAGTTTATGGGCGCATTCTATGCTTTTTTCGCATTCACCACAATCTTGTGGTGATACAAAGTTAGGTGCTGAGACAGGTAACTTTTGTCGTTGGGGGCTTCGATGATTTCTACAGTCCAGTTTTGTTCATGTTCACACATCTATTGTGTCACCTCCATGTCATTGAGAAGTTGCTGAGCTTTGGCTTTCTCTTCATCCGAAACTTGTCTGATTGGTTGTTGCGATGTAGGGGAGAAGTTCTTAATTGAGTATATCATCGGTTTAGTTCCAGCCTTCTTCCAATCTCTGTCGGGGTCTTCTGAAATCATGTCTTGCTCTTTCAGTGTCTCAATTAATCTGTAGAATTTGTCTGCAACCAATTTTGAAGCCCGAAGCAACTCGGTTTTATGCATTCTCCCATTGTTAGCTCTCAGTAGGCTAAGTATTCTGTTAATCTCGGCTTCGTCGGTTTTAACTATGTTTGACATAACGTTTGTTGACCATTCGGTAATAATTTGTTCAAAGTCTTCCATGTTTAGTTTAACGTGATTAATTGTCCACTCTATTTCGGTTTGAGAAGCAAGCAGTCCAATAGTTTTAACGTCGGGAAGTATTCCGCTGTGTATTATCCGATTAGTCTCAGCATCGCTCTCGTCTGGATTCCCATCTTGTGTAACCTTAATCTTTAACAGTCTTTGCTCGTTGACAGCTAAGCATATGACCATGAGATATTTGTAGCATAATTCAGCCCACATGCTCCAAACAGCGGCTCGGATATAGTCCTTGTTTTTTACAAAGAGGTCTCTTTCGTGAGACATTGTGTTAGCAAAATCTACTAGCATATGTTGCGCTTGTTTACCGAACACCCTTACAGCGATTGGGATTTCTTGTGTTACTTCCTTTAACTTTAACAATCTTTCAGCATAACTGTGAATCTCTTTTTCTCTTAATGACTTTGGTAAGAAGAAGCCAGAGTCAATGTCTTTGTTCTTTCCAGAAGGAATTCTAATCCACAGAACTCGTCTTCCATGACCGCTTAAAAACCATGATTCTTTATCTAAACATTTGTAAACATATTCGGTGGTACTGCTCAGAAAGCTAACGTCAACATCTTTTCCATCAGTTTCTTCGAACGGTATTGTTTTGCCTTTGTCGTCTTTGTCTTTGCTTCCAATAATTAGGCGCGATTGCACTCTTCCTTCAAATAACGTCAGTAGAAATTCAAGAAGCGCTCTGTTGTATCCGTTTCCTGTGCTGTCTTTGGCTACCGTGGTGAATTCTTGAAGGTAAATTAATCCATAGGCTTTCTTTGTCGTTAAGTATTTTCCCATTGCCTCTTTAGTGAAATGCGAAGGGAGAAAGAAATTGTATCCTCTCTCTGCAAGAGTCTGCCTTAAAGGTCGATAGTATTCCTTTTCTGGTTGGTCTTTTACCGTACCGCTTGAACCTTCACCTATGAATACGAAGATTGGTCTTAATTTTCCAATCTGGTCCTCAAAACGAAGGGTATCGTGAAACATCATCCCAAAATGAGTTATTGCTTGCGCTTCAACCCAGTGGTAGTCTGAGTTTGGCAATTCTTTGGTAATTTCGTTTGTTATGTCGCTTATCCAATTGTGTCTTAAAGCGTATTCTCGTTTCATTTTTTCAATTTCAGATAGCATTTCTTGCTTTGTCATGACAGGTTCTGGTGGCTTGATTGTCTCTTTATCGGATTCTTGTTCTTGTGGGAATATTTCGTTCTCATAGACTTCGTTGTCTTCGTTGTTTTGCTCTTCGCCTATTCCCAAGTTTTCTTCGAAGAATTGTTCCTCTTCAGCATCGAGTGGGTTAAAACGAGATTCAACTTCGGCTTCTTCCAGTGTTAGTGGCTGTTCTGGTTCAGGATGCAGATGTAGCTGATAGTTTGATTCGTTTAAAGTCTCTTGGTCATCATGGCTTTTGAGTTCTTCGAAGTCTTTGCTGGTTAAAGGCTTGTCATCAACAAGAATTTTTTTGTCAGGTTGCTCTTTCATACTGAAACCATCTTTTTAGGTTTAGTTTTATGGTGTAGAATGCTTGTTTAAGTCGTGGATAACTAATTGGTTGTGAGTGTGCTTCTCAGTATAGCCGTAGAAGACTTTACCGCACTTAGGGCATTTTTCAGTGAACATTTCGGTTTGTTTTTTCTCCATATTTTTCACCTTATATAGGGTAATATACCCCTTTAGCTTCCGAGAAAAGGCTTCTTACATATAAATCTAACCTCGAACTTTCTAGCACTCACTCGATAAATTAAGCTCCATTTAATAAAAGGGGGATGAAATGAGCTTATTAAGGTTCGAACTTTTTGAAACTATATAGTTTTTATAGTTTATTATATATTGGCTCTGGGTCGATAGCAAAACCAATCGTAAATAATGGTATAAACCATCGTTCGGCTTGTTATGGGGCTTATTTGTGAAAATAGTTGTTTTTATGGGTTATTAAATGATAGTAGTATTTTGGATATAGTAACCTCTTAGCAGATTAAGACTCGGTAATAGCCAATATTAAATTTCAATACCCCCTTACTGCATAAGTATATACTACTATCATTAAATAACCACAAATTAAAGTCCTTTTAGTGAATAAGCTGAATAAAAAGGCGATTAATGGTTTTTATGTTTATCTACGATTATCTATTATTAAATTTCAAAACCGCGAATTCGGCTCATTTCAATGGTGTTTTCTGCCCTTTTTCACAAGCAACTTTAACCAAGCTAAAAGTGGTTCCAGCAACCGACGCTTTTCGGACAGCAACCAATTTACCCCTGTTATTATCGAGAAGTTTGGTTGCTAGATCAATGCATGGCTGATATGGGTCTGAAACGGCAACAGAGGACATTATTTTTCCTCCACGTTTAGAGTTTTCATCAAATTATTGAATTCTTCTTCATTTACGAAACTGTACGTCCACTTGTCATTTGGAGTTGAATTGTATTTGAGCAAAAGAAGGTTGGTTACTTGATTCAATGAACCAGCTTTCGACTCTGCTCTTAGGTTTTCCAGTTCTTTCCAGACTTCCCTTGTAACTTCAACAGTTTTCATTGTTTAACCTCTAACCCTGTTTAGCTGCGATTTTAGCTTCTGTATTGCTTCGTAGATTTCTTGCTCTTTGGCGGCTGTGCAAACCAGCTTTCCGCTTGCAAACAAAAGAATTACGCCTTTAGTTTTCTCTACTCGAATAACTAAGCCTGGAAAATGTTCTGGTTCGTAGGTCGAGTTTTTCAAAATAGCAGATGTTTTTTCAAGGTCAATTGTAGCGCTTAAGCTTGTGGAGGCAACAAAGGTTTGGGTTTTTAATTTGGGTTTGCTGATTACTATTTTGTTCCCTTCAAATTCTTTGACTTTCATAAAAATTTCCCAGCTAAGTCTTTCAATCTGAAACGTCCATCGAGATTACTCCAATTCACCATCAAACAATACGAATTGTAGCTTTTCATAGGCATCGATTTCGAGATAGTTAAAATTCCCAAATAAACGTTATTATGGACTTGCAAAAATAGAATTTTTAAATATCTACGGAAGGCAATTTTGGCTTTTGAATTTATCTTGAAATTTTTAACTAATTTACTTACAGACAGAAAAAACACCTATAAATGCTCTAATAATGCAAAAGAAAAGTGGTGAGTCAAAATTTTTAACTCTGTGTTTTCAAACGGTCTCCGCTTTTCGTTTTAGGATATCGTTGACTGTGTCTTCGCAAATTTTTTTGGATACCTCCTTGTCTAAATCGTTAATATTGACAATTATTTCAAACGATGATTTAGGTCTGCCTTTGTTATCGACGGTATCTATTGTCCACGTAATTTTGTTGTTACATAAGATTTTACTTGTTTTCTTTTGGTCTTTGAGGGATTTTTTCTTTTGAAATGAACTTTGGTCGAATATTATCTGGCGGTCGCCATTTTTTTCTGGAGGACCAAGCGTTGCGCTAGTTCTAACATTTAGGTTTTTAAGTGCTTCCCATTGTTTGTTTTCTGTCGGAAGCTTGACAGTTTTTGATTTAGGTTTCATTTTATTCATTTTTTAACTTCTCCGTCATTTTGTATTTCTATATATAGTCGCAAGTGGTTTTTATTGGGCATTGATGTTACTGGATGATACCAGAATCGGATATCATGATAGATGGAAAGATTAAGAAAAACATAATACGAAGTGATGTAAAAATTAGATTATGTTTCAAGTACTCAAAAGATGCTTACAAAGTGCTCGGTTTTCTTTTCCGCAAGAAAGAAGCAAGATTCACAGAGATTATTGATGAATTCAGTTTGAACAAAAGAACTTTGACAAGGTGCCTACACGGATTGGAGGAAGATGACTTGGTGTCCGAGAGAGAAAATGTTGGTCACATAAAATTCTACTTTAATACTCCTAAAGGCAATGAAGCTTTTGTGAAAGAAGCAATTATTCTTGCAAAAGCCTCTAAGGTTCAAAAAGATCAAATAAAGAAACTCAAAGAGGGTCTTGAACAAATTCAAAACATAGAAGATGAGAAAGAACGCTTCAAGAACTGGAAAACAGTGTATGAAGTACTCGGAATTGAGGAAGATGGGCCTTCAACGAGCGAGAAAAGAGTTCAGAAAAAATAAGGAATAATGTTTAGTTATTACTTCTCGAGCTCCGTTAGGATCTCTTTAAGGTCAATGCCCTTTAAGAAAAGATGTCAGCGCTAATAGAAAACTTAACTGATTGAAATGCTCTCGTCACAATCTCCGAATCTAAACTCTTGTTATCAGTGAAAATCCGTATGCATTTTTCTCTTTCTACAACATGTAGGAATTCATGTGTCAGTATTCTATAAAAGATCATTAGCTTTCGAGTGTTACCTGTCGCTTGTAGACTATTGACCTGAATATCCATTTGTCTACCCCATTCAAGCAGCTGTTCTTCTCTGATCATGATAGTGTACTTGTATTTTCCGAAATGTGGAATATCAAAGGCTTCTCTCAATGTTGTTGTGATTATAGGAAACGCTTCGGGTGATGATGTATGAATCAATCGAGTAGTACATGCTACAACAGGAAAGAATTCTTCTGAATAATGAGTCGCTTGTGATTCTTTTGATATGTCTCTTATTCTACTGCCTTGCTCATTGATTTCTTTAGTTGTTTCTAAATAACAACTTTGTAGTAACCTGTGTTCTTCTTCAGTTATTAGCATTACGAGAACTGGAACGTTTTGGGTAACATAGTATTCTTTTCTTGCGTAGGCTTTGAGGTTTGATAGAGTTTCGTTGACGAGTCTCATTTTTGCACTTCACTTGAATTAGATTGGTAAACAAAGTCCTAGTGCATACTTCTTTTCGACCATAAAAGACATATCGATAGTTATGGCTGCCCGTTATAGTAAATTATGGAGGCATAACGCATTTTAAGGATAATTATAACGAGAGCTTCCCACCATTGCTGCGGTCTATCCAAGTAAAAGCACGTATTTTGCGTTATCCAAATTGATTCCTGCAACTTTGATTTTTTATTTATTGTTTTAACTGTTTTTTATGTGATTTTGGTTACTTAACAGGTGATAGCTAAGGGTGGGTTACTTATCAGAATCTTGCAAAGTAATACACATAAATTGAAAAAATTGTAGAACTGACTGTTGGGGATACGAACTTCATCTGTTTCTCTAAGTGTAAAGGCGTCTAAGCGAGAAATTTCTAATTATTTATAAGCTTGAAGGCTGCCAAAAAGCCTTTAACGTTTTCAAGAATACAACCTATTACTTTATGGCTTTTACTGCTATAGCAAAAACTCAACTATCAAGCTTAAATTATTTTACGAAACCTTAGGAACCTTGCCAAGTTAACTGAGTCCATTATAATTACTAAATTTCTGTTACCGCAATCTTTACCATACTCAACAATTTTACTTACCACCCCATCGACAAGAGGTTTAGCTACAACAAGCAAAATGTGGTCAGGATGAGTTTCATTAGCTTTTAGAATCTGATGAGCAATGTCCTGAAATATTATGTTTGTTTTAGAAATAGCACGCCAGACAGCCGAGCAATTAGATAGGAAACAAGTTACATGGAGAGAGGTTTCTTTAAATTTTTGTAAGATTTGCTCAAATATGTTTGATGATGAAGGCACCAATAAAACAGGTGATAACTATAACATTTAAAAATAATTTTTTTAGCAAATTTATGAAATAATAGGGACACTTTGCTGTTAAGTGTGCAACCCAGTCGCTCTGGATAGTTTATAGCAGGCGGTAATGGCTATTCCTAATGGCAGCTTTCTTTTGACTTCTTTTTCTTTGACAGCAGATTGGGAAGCATCATAAGTGCCATACCTAACGGACATATTAGAATGAAGAGATAATTCAAATATGAAGCTCCTGGAAAGAGAGCAGCTACTGCTACTATAGCAACTATCGGTAAAATGCAGCACACCATCATTAATATCATATGTTTTGCGCTATGTGACTCGTGGCTTGTTTCCTGATCAACGTGATTATCAGACATAGTTCTCGCTATCCACTGAATTGACTTTTAGTTCTTGTAAGATTCAACGGACAATTTATGACTTAAAATAGAACAAAACTTGAACAAGTATCTCAAAAGTCAACCACTCAATCTCTTAATCCAAGCTTTGTATTATTGAGTTATGACATAATGCACTTAGCAGGCGTGGAATGACATTTTATTGTGGACTCAACATGTTATCAACTTAGATTTTTGAAAGGCCTGCTCCAAGTCTTCTTTCAGGTCTTCGACGTCTTCTATGCCTACTGATAATCGGAGGAGATTGTTTGTAATTCCTATGCGATCTCTTTCCTCTTTGGTTATGCTGGCATGTGTCATGGATGCAGGTTGATTGATGAGTGATTCAACGCCGCCTAGGCTTTCTGCCAAAGCAATGATTTTTAGCTTTCCAAGGAAGTTCTTTGGATTAACTTTTTTGTTAACGTAGAATGATAGCATTCCGCCGAATCCAGTCATTTGCTTCTTTGCCAATGTATGTTGGGAATGGGTTTTTAGTCCAGGATAATTGACTTTTTCAACTAATGGGTGAGTACTTAGGTATTCTGCAAGTTTGAGGGCATTGTAATTGTGTCTGTCCATTCGTAATGCGAGGGTTTTGGTTCCCCGTAGCACTAAGAAGCAGTCGAAAGGTGAAGGAACAGCGCCTATAGCATTTTGGTTGAACTTAAGCTTAGCATAAAGCTCATCGTTTGAAACCAAAATCGCTCCTCCAACGACGTCACTGTGTCCGCCTAGATACTTTGTTGTGCTGTGGACAACTATGTCGGCACCTAAATTCAGTGGATTCTGGAGATAAGGGCTAGCAAATGTATTATCGACAACTGTGATTAGGTTGTGTGCTTTAGCGATTTTTGAGATGGCTTTTATGTTGCAGAGTTTTAGGAGCGGGTTTGTTGGTGTTTCTAGCCAGATGAGTTTAGTATTGTTTTTGATGGCTGATTCAACGTTTTCTGTTTTAGTAGCGTCTACGTAAGAGAATTCTAAGCCAAAATTGGCTAAAGTGCGGTCGAATAACCTGCGGGTTCCCCCATAGAGGTCTTCAAAGACAATAACGTGATCCCCATTTTTGAGCAATGCCAAAGCTAAGGTAGTCTCTGCAGCTAAACCAGAAGCGAAAGCTAAACCATATTTGGCGTTTTCAAGCTCTGCTAGCCTTCGTTCCAATGCTTTTCTTGTAGGGTTTCCTGTGCGTGCGTATTCGTATCCGCCTGTGGGCTTATCGATTTCTGTTCTTGCAAATGTGGTTGCTAAGTGGATGGGAGTTACGATGTCGCCGTATCCGCCTTCTTTGAGGTTAGGTTCTTCTCCGCAGTGGATAGCTTTGGTTGAGAATTTCATGACATCACCCCATTAGAAGATAATTGACGACGTCTATGGTTGCTATAATGTCAATAACTTTACCATTCTGAGTCACGGCTATGGCGTTTTGTGTTTTTAGCAGATTTAATGGTGCAGCTATTTTATCGTCTATTTTGACTGTTGGAAGCGGTGGATCCATGAATTCGCTAACTTTCTCGTTGCTTGATCCCGTTTTGTCGGTTAGTTTTTTCATTATGGCTATTTCCCGGATGCTACCAACTTGCACGTTATCGCTGATTACTGGCAATTGAGATATACCAAATTTTTTCATTAGACTTATTGCCTGGCCAATTTCGGAATCTGGATGGATGGTTACTAAACGGTTAATTTTGTTAATTTTGTTGCTAAGAAGGTGGCTTACTGAGATTTTTTCTTCTTTGCCCTCAAGATAACCATTTTCAGTCATCCAATCGTCGGAGTAAATTTTGTTGAGGTAGTTTCTTCCTGTATCCGGTAGGATTACAACTATGAGTTTGCCCTCGTTTTCTGGACGCCGAGCTACTTGTAAGGCCGCGAAGATCGCGGCGCCTGCTGAACCACCTGCGAACAGACCCTCCTTTTGAGTTAGTTCTCTTGCTGTAAGAAAAGCTTCTTTGTCCGTTACGGTTACAATTTCATCTATGAGCTTAAAATCAACGTTAGACGGCAGAAAATCTTCGCCTATTCCTTCAACCTTGTAGGAGTGAGTCTCTCCCTTAGTGCCATAGTATGCATGATGGTACATTGAACCTTCGGGATCAACACCTACGACGTGTACGTTCGGTTTTTTCTCTTTTACAAATCGTGCTATGCCGCTGATGGTGCCACCTGTACCCATGCTGGCTACAAGTATGTCTATTTTGCCTTGGGTTTGTTCCCAGATTTCCGGACCAGTTGTTTGGTAATGGGCTTGCGGGTTTGCTTTGTTGAAGTATTGGTTAGGCATGAAAGAGTTAGGAGTCTCTTTTACAATTCTCTCGGCAACTTTGATGTAATTCGCCGGGTGATCAGGAGGAACGTTGGTAGGTGTTACAATTACTTTGGCGCCAAAGGCTTTCAACAGGTCTATTTTTTCTTTGCTCATCTTATCTGGCAGGGTGAAGATCATTTTGTAGCCTTTGGCTATAGCCGCCATTGCTAGGCCTAAGCCTGTGTTGCCAGATGTTGGCTCGACGATTGTGTATCCAGGTTTTATCAGACCTTGGGCTTCAGCTGCTTTTATCATTGAAATGCCTATACGGTCTTTTATGCTTCCACCGGGGTTTAGGAATTCAAGTTTAGCGTAGATTGTACCTGGAAGGTTTTCTGCTATTTTGTTTAGTTTGAGTATTGGTGTGTTCCCAATTAGATCGAGTAGGTTCTCAGTGAGAAGTTGTGGCGTTTTCAATTGTTTCGCCTCTCCTGTTCTATGGTTTGTTCCCATGCTTGAATAAAGAGAAAATTGAGCTTTTGTGAAAGTCTCTCAAACGGGATGAGGGTTGGTTTGCTTTGGTTCATCGTTTTTAATCTCCCATAACAGTGTTATAATAAGTGTATAACAGTGTTATATTTAAGCGTTATTTTGCGACTTCATCAAGTGGGCTAAATCATGCAGAAAACGCCAAATCCCAAAAAAATTGTGTACTAATGAGAACCTAGGAAATTTTAGCCTTTAGAAGGATGCTATGTGCAAGCCGCAGCAGTTCTTCTTTGGTCTCGAAAGACACTTGCTCAAGCTTTCCAACATCTAAAATCTCATTTCCCAAATTAACCGCTATATTTCTCCCCATACTCCGATGTCTAAAATAAACAAACGTTTTATTGGCTTGTTTTCTTGCCATGCTTATTTCTTTAATCACTTCAGGCGACAAGTTAAAGCCGGGAGTCATGATAAGGACAAAATACTTGCTTTCCACCAACGCTTTATCACGAACCTTAGCCCAACCTTCTTCAGTGTCAACAGTCTGAGGAATGTCTTTACAGTCCTCGAATGTGTGCAACCCAAGCTCTTCTAAACCTGCTTTTAAATGGTCAGCGTAATCTTTTCCTGAACTTTTTTTGTAACATAGAAAAACATCAAAAGGTTTCGAGCCATCATCTCTGATAACCACTTTTTCTGACCCAGCCGACAAGCTCCCTTCAACTGCTGGATTAATATTGCTCAGCGTATCTTTTTTTGTTCTTTCATTCTTTTCTTTTTTTGAATAGACAAAATAATACAAAACTGAAGCTATTGAAATGATGATTGCTATCGAAACTAAAACAAGAGAAATTACCCCGTTATTTGTCGTCGTTGGAACACTACCCATCATACCGTTAATTCCACTTGCATCGGAATTAATTAAGAAATATATTCCAACTACAAGTAACAAAAGAGCAGAGGTCACTGATACAATTAGAATAAGAAGCTGTTTTTCTCGCACAAAATTAGGGTTATTTAAAACTTGAAATTAAAGTTTGTTATCTTCTATTAGGGAGGAGCTGTCAGTTCTGAGCTTACAAGCAGTCTAATATTTTCTCAAACAATTCGATGTTTTTAGATATCCATCCCGCAAACCTAAAAAAATGTAAGATTACGGGCAGCCTTCTCTTTTGCAATGCAGAATGTTAGCGTCAATGTCGATGCATGTAACATTATATGAAGGCTGACTTTTTATTGCAAGGTGAGGGTTTAAGTTTCGCAATCTAAATTGAGATTATTAATAATAGAATTAAGATAAGCTTAATGGGCTTATTCATCTTTTTCTGCTTCATTTTTTCCAGGGTATTTTTTTCTGGACAAAAAGTTTGGCAGATACATCATAAGCATTGATAAGGGACAAATCAGAAAAGCGGCGAAATATAGATATGAATTTCCGGGGTAAACTGCACGAAGCCCAAACACAACAATTATTGGCAAAAAGCAACATAAAGCCATTAACAGATTATGGCGGTTGCCTCGCGATTTGTGATCGTTTTCGTTACTTGTGTGATGATCAGACATATTTGTCGCTGGCAACTTTAAAATGCTCTTTGCTTATAACATTCGTCGGACAATTCCTGAAGACCCATAGAACAAAAATAAGACCACTATCCCTTGAAAGTCAAGAAATTTCAGATTCATCTATCAAATTTGTACTATTCTAACACCATTTTTGTCCGATACATAGTATATACGGCCAAAGCATGGCAATACAAGAAGGGTTGAGTGAAACGAGTATACAATTTAGGGCATTATCCAAAAAAGTAGAATTACATGATTTCGCAAATGACTGCAATTATAACATTGAAGTACTCAGCGGCGACGAGCTGCATGGCATACTGAGTGTTCACGGCTACAGTGGGCAAGTATAGTTGAAATTGAAATCAAAATATTTTATGGAATTGGCGATTATGAGAAATGAAAATAAAGATTAGTTATGATAGAATATCCAGATTTTATGATGGGTTCTTTTTCGGCGTTGACTGGTTTGTCTCTAAACGACGCAAAGAGGTTTTACGGCAAGCTAAAGGAGTTATTTTAAAAGTTGGAGTTGGCAGTGGAAGCAGTTTTAAGGATTATCCCCTGGGAAAACAGATCATAGCTGTGGACGCAAGCAGGGAGATGCTGAGGTTAGCGAACAAAAAGAATATGGTTTATGGCGGCAATATAGAATTGTATCAGGCAGATGCCCAGAATCTGCCTTTTAAGGATGAAACTTTTGACACGATATTTACTTCTATGGTTTTCTGTACAGTCAGAAATCCAATAAGAGGGTTACAAGAATTACACAGAGTGCTCAAGAAAGGTGGACAATTGCTAATGATTGAGCATGTTAAAAGCGGAAACAAAGTTGTTGGGTACATGATGGATAAGATTAATCCTCTTATCAAAAGGTTTGACAATATCAATAGAGAAACTGAGAATAATTTGGAGTTGGCGGGTTTTAATGTGAGGCTTGAAAAAGATCTTTTCTTTGATGTTGTCAAATATCTTGTCGCTTCAGGATGAGGCTGAAAAAGATGTATCGTTTCAAGATCTATTTATATGCGCGTTAACCAGATAAGTTTAACATTAATAAAATAGAAGGCGAGAAAAATTTGGGATTATTCGGTAAGAAATGTGCCTATTGTGGCAAAAAACTCGAAGGGACAATGTATGTTACGCGAATGGGAAAAGATTTTTGTACAGAGAAACATGCAGATGCATATGAGGAGTACAAGAAAAAAGCTCAAGACGAAAATAGTGGCTGCGGTGCCGGTCCAGGTTGTTAACTGCAAATTTGAACAGCGGATTATCCAAAAGTATGGATTCGATCGAAGGAATCCTTGAGTATAAACGTAGTCACAACATTGTAGTTTTTGCTCACAACTATCAGTCACCAGAAATCCAAGCTATCGCAGACTGTGTAGGAGACACTTTTTACCTCGCCGTCAAAGCTAACGACATAGAATGTGATGCCATAGTTTTCTGTGGACCGGACTTCATGGTTGAGATGACCGCTCTACTTAACCCTGATAAAAAGGTGGTTTATGCCAATCCTGCCGCACGTTGTCCTCTGGCCGCTATGTGCTCAGGTGAGGACATAGAAATGCTGAGGAAAGAGTATCCAGGGGTGCCAATTGTGGGGTACCTGAATACTTCAATGGATTGCCGATCGAAAGTGGATATCTGCTGTGGCTCACGCAACTGTTTAGAGGTTGTTCGAAGCTTGGATTCCCATGAAGTTATAGTAATTCCGGATGAGAACCTCGCTGCATACATTCAGCGTTGCGTTCCAGAGAAGAAGATTATTTCTTGGCTAGGGTTTTGCGCTGTCCATGAATACATAAAAGCAGAAGACGTCGCGGAGTTGAAAAGGCTTCACCCAAAAGCCGAAGTGCTTGTTCATCCAGAGTGTACACCTGAAGTTGCAAGCTTAGCCACTGCTGTACTATCAACAAATGAAATGGTGGAACGCGCCATGAATTCAGCTTCAGACGAATTTATCATAGTGACGGAAAATGAGTTAATCCATCGCCTCACAGAGGCAGCGCCAACAAAAAAGTTCTACATTCTACCTAAAGCTGTATGCCACACGCAAAAAAAAATCACGCTTCACGATGTCATTAGAGCAATAGAAACTCTTGAACCAGAGGTCAAACTAGACGCGCAGACCGTAATTGATGCTAGACGCCCTCTTGAGAAAATGTTAACTCTGGACGCTTTAAAGAATACGAATTCGGTTAAAAGTGAGGGATTATGTGTTTCCAGTTCATTGTAACGAGGTTGGAGTTAGAAAAGTTAACTTCGATTTAAACGAGAAAGCGATCCGTAAAGTTTCCATTGGCAAACAGGTTTACTGGAAGAGCCATTATATTCTGCTAACAAATCATAACGATTGGGCAGTTATCAAAATTAGAACCGAAGGTTCAGGTCTTTTTAGAGAAATCTCCCAAATTGATGTAATTGCATTGCCGAACGATGTTGAGTGTGTTGAAAACTCGTCGTTGAATGTTTTGAGTGTAAGCTCAATGGCTCGGGTAGCTTCCAAAACAAGTAAGCGGGCAGTTATTGTAAAAGGCGCTTTCGATCACATGTCGTTTATTTTAGGTGAAACCGCTATTGTCTTGAATGTCTACGATGTGGTTCCGCCTAAGCCTTCTAAACTAGTTAACTTAACCGAGAAGGCGTTAGCTCGGGAAAGCATCGATAGACCTGTAATAGTGGTACCTAAAATCTTGGACGTTCACACCTTAGTTAATCCCAAGGATAAGATAGTGATGTTTCCATGTCATACCTCTGGAGTCAATTTAGAACAGAAAAATCGAAGAGTGCTATTCCTTGATGAAGCTCCAACTTTGACAAGTTCTGAAGCAAAATCGGTGACTTTGGTTGGATGCGACTTGTCCCGAAAGGTTTTTCGTTCCCAATATAGAGTAAACCCCAAGTTCCGAAACATGTGCCCAAAAAAGTGGGCGCTCAAAGACAGCTCGGACGAGTTGAGCATGTGCCTCTGCTGCCTTGAAAATTGCGACTTCAAGCGAGAGGGCAACCTACTTGTGTTGCCTTGGGGTGTAACCTCTAGGCAAGTTGAAGCAGCCATCAAGAGTCTCTGGGAGTAGAGCCTTTAATTTTAAGACTTTGATTTCAATCAAAAAGTTAAGATTTAACTAAGGGGAAATTAAGCATTGTTATCTAAGCAGAACAATTTACCTTGATGCTTGTTGTTTATGCATCAATGTCACTATTAAATCAACTAAATCAAAAAAAGGATGAGTTGATGTTTATTCTTGTTTGATTTGAACCTCGACGGGGACGCCGTTTTTCAAGATGTCCAGCACAGGGCAACGTTCTTCGGCTATCTTTAGGAGTTCATTTATTTTGTCTGGGTCGCCTTCAGCTTTCACTTTGGTAATGGCTTTTATGTTCTGGAAGCCTGGTCTAACGTTTGGGACTCCGAAGAAGCCGCCTAAATCTATTTCTCCATCAACGCTGGTTTCAACAGATTTCACGTCTACTCCTAGTTTTTGTCCGTAGAACTTGAGGACGATGGCTTGGCAACTTCCAAGAGCAGCGAGCACCAGTTCGACGGGGTTTGGTCCTTTGTCAGTTCCACCTAGCTCGTTGGGTTCATCGATTTCGATGCTGTGTGTTCGTATGGTTGATTCTATGTGGAACCCATCTTTGGCGGAGAGTTTTGATTCAAATTTGGTTATGTTATTTTTTGCCATTTTTTGTTTCCTCGATTGTTTGGTTGACAATATGCATGTATAACGGTGTTATATTCATTTTTGTTGATGATATTCCAAAAAGAATATTTGAACCCGGCAAAGGATCAATAAATCGTAATCTGGCTCAAAATGATATCGAACTAATCACGATACTAAATAGAAAACTCATAAAAAAGGAGATGAGCAAATTTGATTTCTTTCCAAATCACTTAACGTACTTTGCCGGGTTCTTGTCAAAGGTTGATTTGCAGCCTGGTGCGCAGAAATAATATGTCTTGCCGTTATAATCAGATTTCAGCTTCGCGGTTTTCTCGTTGACGTCCATTTTACAAACTGGATCTTTAGCCATACTTTTCACCTCCATACAATTCTCATATCTTCACAAAAAAATGGAAAAAGTTCACAGAAAATATTCGCATTTGAGCTTTTATGTATTCTGTGAAAGCGGTGTTTCCAAACATTTTAACTGTGCCTACCGTTTAATCATCGTATTTTTTAAACTTGAACTTGGCTGTCTTAAGTAGCGCTGAGTTTGTCACGACGGTTAAGCTGCTTATAGCCATTGCTCCTGCTGCATATATTGGGTTTAACAGTGCTAAAGCTGCAATCGGGATCATTACAACGTTGTAGATGAATGCCCAGAACAGGTTGGTGTTGATTTTACGCATTGTCTTCTTGCTAAGTTCGATTGCTAATGCGACGTCTCGTAGGTCGTCTTTGATTAGGACGATTCCGCCTGTTTCTTTTGCGATGTCTGTTCCGCTTCCGATGGCAATGCCAATATCTGCTCTTGCTATCGCTGGTGCATCATTGATTCCATCGCCGACAAACGCCACCACTTTGCCTTCACTCTGTAACTTCTTTATAGCTTCCTCTTTCTGCCATGGCAACACGTTTGCTATTACGCTGTCTATACCTAATTGAGCGGCTATGGCTTTAGCAGTTCTTTCGTTGTCACCTGTTAGCATAGCGACTTCCAGCTTCATGCTCTTGAGCCCGTTAACAGCTTCTATGGCATCTGTTTTTAGAGTGTCCATTGCAGCAACTATGCCTACTGCATTGCCGTCAACTGCCAAGATCATGGCGGTTTTTCCTTCTGTTTCTAGCTTTACCATCTCATCTTCTATTTGTGTCGTGGTTATGTGTTGTTCTTGCATTAGTTTTCGGTTTCCAAGGAACACCGCTCTGTTTTTAACGGTGCATTTTACTCCTCTGCCGGGCAAGGCTTCGAAAGCTGTAGCGTCAACGAGTTTAATTTCGGCTTTTTCTGCTTGTTTAACGATAGCTTCTGCCAATGGGTGCTCTGAACCTTTCTCTGCTGAACCCGCAAACATTAATACGTCATTTTCGCTAAAGCCGTTGAAGGTTTTTACGTCTGTTACTGAAGGTTCGCCTTTTGTCAGTGTTCCTGTTTTGTCGAATACTACCGTTGTGAGTTTGCGTGCTTTCTCTACGTATTCGCCACTCCTTAGTAGTATGCCATATTCAGCTCCTTTTCCTACACCTGCCATTATCGCTGTTGGAGTAGCTATACCTAAAGCACACGGGCAAGCAATCAGTAGGACCGCAAGCAATGCCAGAAAAGCTGTACTGAAACCTGCCGTGATAAACCAGAACGTGAACGATATTATTGCAACTGCAAATACAACGGGGACGAATTTGGAGACAATACGATCCGCAAATTTCTGTACTGGTACGGCTGAAGCTTGGGCTTCTTCTACCATATGAATTATTTGAGATAGAGCTGTTCCTTCCCCGACTTTTGTCACCTTGAATTTAAAAACACCTGTTTTGTTTATAGTTGCTCCGATTACTTCACTTCCGACGTTTTTCTCGTTCGGTATGCTCTCGCCTGTGAGAAGTTTTTCGTCAACCGAGGAATAACCTTCGATTACTATGCCGTCTGTGGGGATTTTTTCGCCTGGTTTAACGATTACTATGTCATCTGTTTGTAGTTCTTCTGCTGAAACTTCGACTTCTTTGCCGTCTCGGATTAAGGTCGCTGTTGTCGGTTTTAGTTCAAGGAGTTTTCGGATGGATGCCGCTGATTTGCGGCGTATGGATTCTTCGATGTATTTTCCCAGCAAAACGAATGCTAGGATAGCGATGGCTATTTCTAAGTAGCCCGTGCCTCCGACTGCGACGTTTGGGAAAAAGGCGTTGAGGGCTCCATAGGACCAGCCAGCGAGTACACCTATTGAAACCAAAACGTCCATGTTTACTTTTCGATTTCTAAGCGAGAAGTAAGCACCCTTAAGAATGCTAAAGCCAGCCCACCAGATTATTGGAAGTGAAATTATAAAGATTACTAAGCTGTATGCTGATAGCGTACCGATTACTTCAAGTGATGTTATTGCAGCGGCAAGCCCGAATGCCGTAGCGATTTTTAGTCCTCCTGCCGCAATTGCTGCTATTAAGGTTAGGGTTACGCGGCGCCTCATCGCTTTAAGTTCGCGTTCCGGGTTGGTGTAAACGTCTACGCATGATTGTGAACAGAAATAGTATGTTCTGTCGCCTATCTTGGCTTTGAGTGCTGTTTCTTTGTCAACGATCATTCCGCATACTGGGTCTCTTGCTGTTTTGCATAGTTCGTTGTTTTTGCTTTCTTTCATTTTATCGGACATTTTTCTCGCCAACTATTACCATAATACTGTTTTATTTAAATATGTCTTTAAAAGATATAATTATTGGAGATATATGTCAGCCTCATCAAAAACCGAAGACCTCGTATGTAATTTCTCAAGATTCTACATCCTAACAATACTCTATGAAGCGCCACAACACGGATACAGCATACTAAGTACCTTCAAAGATAGAACAGGAAAAGAAATCAGCCCTAGTCTCGTATATCCATTCCTGCGCCAGCTTGAAAAGAAATACTTGGTTACCCGTTCATTAAAGCCTGTAGGCGAAAAGAAGAAGAAAGTATTTGAATTAACACCCAAAGGAGCGGAACTTTGCGAGAAACTTTTCAAGCGATTTTCAGCACTTGTGTCAGTAGCAATTGAATCGAGTTTGACGACCTGTGCCAGTTGCGGCTGCAAAATATTCGAAGGTGCACACAAGGAAACAGTTAACGGTAAAGAGAATGCTTTCTGCTGCATTCACTGTGCAAGGTCCTATAAAAAAGATCAGATAAGGAACGGGGAAAGTTTCAGGAGCCAATTAAACTGTAAGGACGATAATCTTATATTCACGCTATAACGACGTTATATCTAAAATGGATTTGAGGAATAACTATGAGTCTTCCGCTTGTTGATATAGTCCTTCGCATCGCTCTTGTGATCGCTACAGGCATCCTATTCACGGTTGTTTTTGCAGCCTACTTGCGCCTAAGAAACAGAAAATTACTATTTCTCTCTACAGGCTTTGGAATTTTCTTTGTCCACGCATTAATCTATATTCCTGAACTTTTTGGGCCGACCTATATTATAGACGAAAATACCCATCTAGTGATTCATTTGGTGGCGTTATTTTTCATACTGTTAAGCACGTTGAAGGACTGAAAAGGGCCAATTGGCATGTTTAAAGACGAGATCTTGGAGAACGAAAATAGACGAAAAATCTATAGAGTCATAGAGC
Organism: Candidatus Bathyarchaeota archaeon; assembly: GCA_003151735.1. Lineage (GTDB taxonomy): Archaea > Thermoproteota > Bathyarchaeia > Bathyarchaeales > Bathycorpusculaceae > Bathycorpusculum. The sequence goes on from PLYI01000036.1 coordinate 30,104, forward strand.
ATTCTCCAGGCATTCATCTAAGAGAACTCCAAAGAGTCTTGAACATGCCGCTTACCACGATGGAATATCATTTGAGCTATATGGCGAGAAAGAAAATTATCTATTCTGAAACCGATACCCATTACAAGAGATATTATGCTAAGCCTCTAGGGGATGAAGATAAGAAAGTATTATCTGCGTTAAGGCAGAAAAGACTACGAGAAATCGTTCTTTTGATTCTATCAACTGGAAAAGCCAAGTACCAATTCATGGCTGATTACCTAAAGATTCCACATTCAACGCTTTCCTTCTATCTAAAATACTTGATTGATAATGGCATTCTCATTAAAGACAAAGTCGGCTATGAGACCATATACACAGTTAAAGACGACGAGAGAGTCGTCAAAGTTTTAATTGCTTACAAAGCAAGCTTTCTAGACAAGTTAATTGACAAGACAATCGCTATGTGGTTGGAGACCTACACTCGGGAAGAGAGAACAGCGTAAATCCAATTATTGTTCTATTAGGCGTCAATTTTTGTGCGTCGTTTCTTATAAGGTCTGAACGGAGCTTGTTGTATAATAAACAATGTAGCGAGTGTTAAATTGGCTGTTTTCCATTTCAGCCAACTTCTAACCTCCCTTCAGTCTATAGTGAGGTGAACTACAAAAATGAAAAGTTGGAAAATAATTGCAATCGTCGTAGCAGTGGTGGCAATTGCAACTGCAGCATTAACAGCATCAGCGTATGCAATGATGAACGGGCAAGTGTTCCAAGGTATGTATGGAGGAAACAACGTTAACACTAATGGGTATTATGGTGGTATGATGAATGGCGGTGGCGCTGGCATGATGGGTCAAGGCGGATTTAACGGTGGAGGAATGATGAGTGGATATACATACAATCAGCAAGGTACAGATTGTGGTAATCACGGTCAAGGACTAAACTATTCAACCAACACAACAAACCCAATAGGCATAAACACTGCACTGACAGACGCGCAGAACTATGTAGGTAGCCTTAACAACCCTGACTTAACGATCAAACAAATTGAAGAGTACAGTGACAACTTCTATGTCCAAGTTATTGAGAAAAGCACTAACAACGGCGCTTATGAACTAATAGTTGACAAATATACTGGAGCAGTCTTCCCAGAGATGGGACCTAACATAATGTGGAACACAAAATACCAAACAACAGCAGGTGGAATGATGAATGGCGGCATGATGAGCGGATATAGCAACACAATAACACCAACCACAACACTGCCAGTAAATGTAACTCAAGCAAACGCTAATGCACAACAATACCTAAGCGCAAATTACCCAGGAACGACCACAGGTGACATAGTAACGTTCTATGGTTACTATACTATCGAAGTCCTCAACAATAGCAATAGCTACGGTATGATAAGCGTTAATGGTTACTCAGGCCAAGTCTGGTACCACACCTGGCATGGAAACTTCATACAGGAACTTGATGTCACTTAATCCAAGAAAGAACAATATCCAAAACCATTTATTTTTTTGTTATTTTTGTCGAATAATCAAGTACTGCCCATTTCCGACTTTAAAGCTTCAAATGGCTTCATTTTATTGAAGCCCGAAAAAGCACATTAGGCAATCTCCTACAGGAATTCAAATGCTTAATTCAATCTTTTGTTCAAGAATTCTGTTAAAAATGCAACGTCCTATCTTGTTTTTGAACTATTGCTCTTCATTCTTTGTCCGTTGTGTCTTATTAGACTGGCATAGGGTTCAGATAACAAAGAAGAGGCTGATACTTTGATAGACATGATTAAAATTGGAAATATAAAAATGGCAATAAATGATGAACAGTTAGCAAATGAAGTGGTTGAAGAATATTTCACCAAAAAGAGACACAAACGTAACTTAAACAAAAGAGAAGCGGAAAAAACTACATACTTTATACATGTTTGAGGAAAGGACGCAAATGGGACTTTTTACAAAATACTGCGCTCAGTGTTGAATGAAAATTGAGAAACATCAAGATGTAATAAGGTTTGGAAAACACTTCGATTCAGAACAACACGCTGAATTGTACGCTAAACAAAGAGAAGAAAGCCATAATGCACATGATGAATCAGCACATCAAAGCCATGGCTGTTGTTGTTGAAAAAAGACTTGAAGAAATGGAGAAGACTGTATATGCTCGCAATCGGAGCAACTAATCTATTGTTTATTGCCCTGGGTATGGGTTCTTTAGTAGTAGCGTTCGTCGTATCTGAGTATCAGATCAAACGTTGGTCTTTGGAGCGATAAAATGTTAAGGCATAAAAAGTCTCTTGAAAGAAAATTATCAAAAATCTGAAGAAAAAATAGAAAGCGGTTAATCAAAGTCTAAATGAAGTTCAATTCAAAGCTTACTCCCGAGAAGAGAGAGTAGCTTAAAGTCAGTTTTTGTTCTATTAGCTGCCAAGTTTTGCACGTTGTTTCTTATAAACCGCTGAGTTGAGAATTGCTTAGGGAAAAAGTTGTGAGGCTTTAAGGTATGTCTAAAAACTGTTTCAAAATTGTTTCAGCCAAGTAGCTACGCTGCAAGATAGCAATAGCACAACTTATATGCCCCTGTCCTGGAGCGGACCTACAATTGGCGGGCATCATGTTTCTGGGGCATTAAGTTTTCCACCTTTAGATGGTCAGCCTTCCTCAATAAAGCTTGTTTTGAAGGATGTATATGGATCTGACTGGACTTTCGAATGGGCTCTAAACGGGTAGATCTTGGGTGTACCAGCTCTTAGCATAACGCTTGTTCAGGGTTTGTTCTAATTCTCTTCTAATTTTGTACATTAAATCTTATATGATTAGGATGAAGTACTTGACGCATTGAGGTGAAAGAAACGGGTCTATTTACGCGGTATTGTGTCTTTTGCGGAAATAAGATAAAGAAGGGTCAAGATATTGTAAGGCTTGAAAAGCATTTTGATTCAGAGGAACATGCCCAGCTTTATTCCAAAAAACTAGAAGAAAGCGGGCCAAACCTAGGATAATCACGCTGATCATCAAGGTCATGGCTGCAGTTGTTACCCATATACTGTTTAGTCTTTGTTTTCAATTACGATTTTTGAGAAATGAAGTTTGAATTTAAAGTGGATAAAGTTTAACGTTGTACATCTGACCTTTGTACTACTAACCTTCAGGCTTTGTCCGACGTTTCTTATAATGTATGGTTAAAGTTATAGTGGCACACAAACCTCTGAGAGCAAAAGATGGCTTGCCACAGAATTGCAGAATCGTGCCAATGTTTCTCGGATGTTGGTTTAATCAGAGAAGATGAGGGGTAATTTGAATTCATGGAAAATCAACAATTGAGCAGACTTAAATTAGCGATATTACTATTTGGCGTTTTTGTAACTTCTTTTGGCGTACTTTCTTTTGAGATTAGCCTTACAAGAATCTTTTCTATCATGCTTGATTACCATTACACTTTTCTGGTTGTTTCATTAGCGTTATTCGGACTCGGCTTAGGAGGAGTAATAGCCCATTATCTGTCGAGCAAAACTTCTCTTAAAGATAATTTTAGCATGTTGGCAATTTTATCAATCATTTTCTCACTCCTAGTGACATTCTTAACATTGCTTACAGTCTCAGCTCCAAATATGGACAATAGCCTTCAAGTTTTCATAATGTTTCTACCTTTCTTAGTGGCTGGCACGGTTTTAGCGATGGCATACAAAATATTCGTCAGCCGAAGCAGTCTGCTTCATTTTGCTGACCTTGTAGGCGCTGCGTTAGGTTCCCTTGCCATTGTCTTTTTCATCAATTGGGCAGGTGCTCCTTTAGCAGTTATTTTTGTAAGCGCAGTCATTTTGGTTTCATCGGTGCTATTCTCTTTAGCTTCAAAAAAGAAGCTGATTTTAGTAATTTCTCTTTTAGCAATCGTTGGTATCTCGCTCTTCGCTCAGTTTTCAAGTAACCTATGGAACATTCAGCCGGCTAGCAACCAGGGAAAAGAGCTTCAGGCATTCTTATCCGGAACGCCAGGCGCCCAAATTGTTCAAACGCAGTGGACTTCTTTCGGGCAAGTTGAACTCGTCGCTTCTCCTTCAGACCCTCATGAAAAGGTCGTTTTTGTTGACGGTGGTGCCGGTACGGCTCTTTATCATTTTAACGGTGATTTTAACTCGGCCGATAGTATTGTCCCTGCGTTAAGAAATTCAACAATGTATTTTCCGTACTATTTTGCAAATAAGGGGAGTTCTCTTGTGATCGGTCCGGGTGGGGGGGTTGATGTTTTAACTGCTTTGATGGCGGGAGTTAATCAAATCTATGCGGTGGATGTTAACCCTGGAATAGTAGACATAGTAAAACAGCAATCAGCATATGACGGAGGCATTTACACAAATTACAGCAATGTCCATGTCACCGTAGATGACGGACGAAGCTACATAAAGGGCAGCAACCAAAAATACGACAATATTATGCTTGATATACCTCTCTCTAAGACCGCTCAGGGGACACTTGGGTACTCATTAGCTGAAAACTACCTTTTCACAACAGATTCCTTCACAGACTACTTAAATCACCTTAACGATGGTGGATTCCTAACGATTGTAGCTCATGATCAAACGGAAATCTACAAGCTAGTTTCGATAGCGTTCAAAGTCTTAGGTGCTCAAGGTTTAAGTCCCCAAGATATAATGGAGCGGATTGCAGTAGTTGGAAGTAGCAATATGATGGATATGTCCTCTCTACCAGTTTTTATGCTAAGTAAGACAGCGATTACGCAAGCAGAAGCTACCGCCATAAGTTCTAAAGCCAGTGAAGAGGGATTTGAAAACTTGTATTCACCTCTAACTTTGTACACGGGATTAACCACTGGAACCTCAACAGATACGCATTTACCTCATTTAGCAACCGGTGAGATGTCAATCAACGACTTGGTTTCCATAGCACCTGTTAACTTGAATGCTCCAACAGACGATAGTCCCTTCTTCTATAATTTCGACTTGGGTGTCCCATCCATGCTAGTTCCACTGTTAGCAGGAGCAATTGTGCTATCTATAGTGGTGTCGGTCTTATACGCTGCTGCGAGACGACGTGAACAGGTAACCTTGAAAAATGGGAGTAAAATAAAGCTTAAATCCAAATTTTCAACGTTCAAATGGTATATTTTTGCCTCATTAGGATTCGGCTTTATGCTCATAGAAATTGCCCTAATTCAAAAGTTCATCTTGTTCCTTGGAGAACCAACGTTAGCGATTGCAGTATCATTGTTTTCTTTGCTGCTTGCAGGCGGTATTGGAAGCTTTTTCAGCAGAAAATGGTTCAACGGAAAACAATACAACGCCTTCAAAATATCTCTAATCATCGCCGTAGTAACGATAGTCTACATATTTGCATTGCCTTTTATTTTCAACGCTACCCTAAGCTACTCGGCATCAATACGATTCGTAATTTCATTCGCCTTCATTTCTCCGCTTGGTTTCTTGATGGGCATTCCATTTCCTACAGCACTGGGTTACATAAAGCAAGAATTCGAAAATGACGCTGCTTGGATGTGGTGTATAAATGGAGCCTTCTCAGTACTCGCCGGGGTCTTTTCCTTAGTTGTCGCTATGACCTTTGGTTTTAATGCGGTTCTTTTGCTGGGCGCATTAACATATGCAGGACTATTTGTGATAGGAAGAAGGCACGAACTAAATAGTAGAGTTAGCAAGGTCAAATGGGTTAACACGAAAACACCTAAGTTAAAGAGAACTTACTAAAAAGTACCCATTGGCAAAAGGCACTTATGAGAGAGTTTAGCCCCCTATGGGTCATAACATGCGTCTCCTTACTGGAGCAGAATGGGCATGTGCGGTCGCCGGTAGAAAATAGCAGTCACCAGCCACCAGTATTCTTACAGCATCATTGAAACAAATATTTTTGGGTCAACAACCCCTTCACCATATGTTCCAGAGTTTCCTATCTTAACACTCGGTGCTATCTTATTGATAGGTTTAGTAATTTCTTCTTCAGTGCTTATTCTTTACAAAAATAGGGTCAACCGAGAAAGAATTCGTATAGCTTTGATGGGTCATACCCAAATTAATTCTGAACTATTCTCTTACGAAGTTTAGGGAAAAATTTTGGCACTTCCCTTTGGTACTCTTTATACTTGTTCCCAAATCTCTCTACTAGTTCTTGGTCCTCCAGTGTAGTAGTTACGAAGTATGTTATCGCTAAGTCAATAACAGCAATTATTGCCACCGCAATTGTGCCTGTTATAAAAAAGATCCCTGTTATGATTGCGGTATGTGCCCAATAAGACGGATGCCTAACGACTGAAAAAGGCCCAGACTTGATAAGGACAGGTTCCTCTGATCGCATATCCGGTTTTAATTCTGTATACCCAATTGTAGCTTTTAGTCCAATCAGCTTAGCGGTCCAAGCATGGAGGACAACGCCGGCAGCTATTAGTATGATGCCTAAAACGAGAAAAGGCGTACCAAGTGTAATCTCATAGTAGAGAAGCGTTCCTTGCAGCAAATACAAAACAAAAGCTATAGGCACCCATTGTAGCAGCGCTGCAAAATATGTCCAAATCCCCAATTTTCTCCAAAAATTAATAGCGAAATGTAGCTCGATTAAAAACATTGGAATAGCTGGCCACATCATCACCATCATCAAAGCCAACTGATTAAACATGAAGCAGCCTCAAAAAATGTTGATTAAGGACTCATTTAAACAAGATGGTAAAAAACCTGCCCAACGTTTAAAGTTAATTAACAATTTTACGGACAACTATTACGGAAAAAAGATAGTTTTAGCCAACTATTACCGCAGTATGATAGTGTTGCTGTTTTTTGGGCAAGTTCAATTCAACCTGTAATTAACTTTAGTTAAACATAGGTTAATAAGGGGATGGTGGGGATAAATTATCCAAGTCAGAGGGGTACGCGACGACAGAAACAAGTCAGTCGGCATCGGGCTTAATGCCAAAAGAAAAAGTTACAATTATAAGTTTTTACGCAATAATAGCAGTCATCATAACGTTAGGACTTATAGCTTCCTTAATTATAGGCAAAACTTACTTTGCATTAGCAGGCCTAGGCATAGTGGGTCTTGTGCTCGGGTTGCAACACGGCGTTGACGCTGATCACATATCCGCAATTGATAACACAACACGGAAACTGTTGCAGGAGGGAAAGCGACCACTAACAGTTGGAATGTGGTTTTCCCTAGGCCACTCAACTCTTGTCGTAGTCTTGATATCTGCACTCACGATTGCAACCGAACAAGTTGCGAAGGCTATACCTACCTTTCAAACAACAGGCGCAGCTGTTGGTACTTTAGCTTCAGGCGCATTCCTTTTCCTCATCGGCATCGTTAACGTCGTTGTGGTGCTTGAAGTTTACAAAATATTCAAAGGATTAAGACAGGGCAAATTAACAGAAGCCGAATGTAATGATGCCTTGAACAAAAAAGGTTTCCTGAACACCAAAATCGGGAAATTATTCAAGATTGTTGAGCATCCTTGGCAAATGTACTTTGTAGGGCTTCTCTTCGGGTTAGGTTTTGAAACAGCTTCTCAAGCAGCGCTAGTTGCTCTGAGCGTAGGGCTTGGTGTCAGTTCAAATGTGCCCATGTGGATGATTCTTATAGTTCCAGTTATGTTTACAGCTGGCATGGTCTTGGTAGACACGTCAGATGGCATTTCAATGCGACTAGCCTATGGTTGGGCGTTTCTGAAACCAATGCGAAAAATATTCTACAATCTAACCTTAACTATAATTTCTGTTTTGGTTGCTTTTTTGGTTGGAGGCATCGAATTAATTCAGGTGCTGTCCGGAGAGTTTGGCTGGACTGGCGTATTTTGGAGAATCCTTGACAACCTCAACTTTGAAACTTTAGGTTTCGGAATTGTCGGAATTTTCATAGCCTCATGGCTCGTCGCAATGGCATATTATAAATTCAAGGGATTTGAGAAAATCTCCTTCCAAAAACCAACACAGTTATCCTCAGTAAAAACAGACACTAGAAACAAGTCTCAACCAACAAACAGTTCCCTCTAAAGACTGGAAGGGAGCAAAAGGGGTCCTAGAAAATCTGTAAAACTTTTCTTGGACGGGCGTTCCGAAGTCAAACCCAAAACGAGAACTCAATAGCTTACGTGGGGGATTCTGGAAACGTCCGTATACAGCAAGTTTTAAAAAATAGGCAATTCTTATGACTCGATACTTCACTATAGATGAGGCAAGAGATTGATAGCCCTGAAAAAAGTTTGGACAAACAATTATTTCAAAACAGTGTTCGCAATCGTGTTGATTATTACTATAGTTCTTGGCGTCTTCTTTGGTTTGCAGTTGGGACTTAAGACGTCCGACCCAATGTTGACTGTAATAAGCGGCAGCATGAGTATTCCTTATGATGCCAGCGACTATAACATTTGGTTAACTCTTACTCACCCGTTTGACCGAACTCTAAGCGTAGGCGACATAATAATCATTCAAGGCATAAACATCAAAGATCTAAATACCAACTATCCAAATAGTGACATAATCGTATTCCGCAGCCCAATAAACGGCGAACTTATCGTCCACCGCATAATTGGCACAGAAGTTGTTAACGGCACCACATATTTCCAAACTAAAGGCGATGGAAACGGAAACCCCTGGCCACAAACCCCCAGAACGGGCTTTGACCCATGGGACAACAACAATCCACCCGGAGTCCCCCAAAACCTAGTAGTGGGCAAAGTGATTATGCGAATTCCTTGGTTCGGATGGATAACAATTGAAATGAGGACTTGGGCTTTACCTGTGGTTATTTCACTTCTTCTGTTGCTTGTGGTCATCGAATTCGTTATCCCAATATTCAAAAATAATAAAAAAACAGAACCTCATAATGAAACCCAGCGGCAAGTCTTAATTAGACAAATTATTTTACTTCAAAAATAGCTGTTTCTTTGCAGGAACTTTAGCTTTCTTTTCTTTCACGTATCAGGAGATGTAAGACATTTTCTCTTTTGGAATAAACTGGTTTTCCAATTCAGTTGAAAAATTTAGGAATCTTCCAAGCTTTGTGTTTGCCAAGTTTGGGTACAAGATAAAAATACCTTTTGAGATGGGTCAGGCTCAGGTTTAGTCGTAAATTTGAACCGTCTTTGATAGTGTATCGTCGGCTTTTTCTAAAATGCTTTGTATGTGCTTAAATAATTGAGCGCATCCAATCGAACCCGTTTTTGGAGGATAATTTTGAACATTTTATCAGCAGAGTTGTCCGTCTTCTTTTCGCCGTTCCTATTTGATGCGAGAAACTTTATCCTTTCTTATCTGGTCAATGTTCTGAACCCTTTCAAGACTGCGTAAAAACTATTTTCAATTTCAAAAAGTTGCTTAGTTTGTTGTGAATTGACAGAGCTTGTGGACGTGTTTTTACATATAAGACGCAATTTATTGAAATAAATTTGACTTTTCGCACAGTCTTATTCAGGCTCGAATCCAATGAATTTCGCTAAGGCTCTGGCTCAATTGAGTCTGCTTGAAATCCGGAAAAATAGGTTACAAATCACCTCATTGTTGACTAAGGCAGAAAAAAACAAGAAGAGACTTTATTGATTTTTTTGGAACCAAAACCGAAAAATTCAAGCGATCATATCTCAATAGTTTTAAGAAAGCTAGATATCAAAGCGTTAGGAGCAGAAATTCGTTATGAGTTCATGCGGTAAATTCAAACACGTAATAGATGGGCAAAAGCAGCATTGGAATAAAATGTATACAGAAGATCCTGACTTCTTTGGCGAAGAGCCCAGTTATGCAGCTAAAAAAGCTGCTGAAATATTTAAAAAACAGGGCAAATTAAGCATCCTTGAGCTTGGAGCAGGACAAGGCAGAGACTCTTTGTTCTTTGCAAAAAGCGGTTTTAAGGTTCAAGCAATAGACTATAGCGAAAATGCTATCCAAGCAATCAATCACAAGGCAAACAGCATGGGTTTATCACACTCTGTTTCAACAGTTCAACATGATATTCGAAAACCTCTGCCATTTGCAGGTGAGTCTTTTGATGGCTGCTATTGTCATATGCTTTATTGCATGGCTCTTTGTACAAGCGAGCTTGAATCACTTTTTCAAGAGGTAAGAAGGGTGCTAAAACCAAACGGGCTCAACATCTACACAGTGAGACATACTGGAGATGCCCATTACGGAAAGGGGATTTATAGAGGCGAAGATATGTACGAGGTCGGAGGATTCATTGTTCACTTTTTTAGCAAAGAGAAAATAGAACATTTGGCCAAAGGCTATGAAATAGTCAGTTTAGATGAGTTTGAGGAAGGCGAACTTCCTAGAAAACTTTTCTTAGTCGTACTCAGAAAATACCCACAGCGGAGCATAATTGCTAGGAAATGATTAACCATGGATTGTTCTCTTCCCCTTTTCAAACACGACCTTAACGCATCGACAGCATTCTCGCCAGAATCTGTTGTTAATGCCGTTCGTACAGGAAAACATCTTGAACCTGAACCGGTTCCGTCCGTTTGCGTGCTTGAATTTGACGGCGACCTGACCGATTGGCTTATTTCAACCGGCAAGGCGAAACATTGGAAGCCATGGGCATGTTTCCACACCAACATGTTTTCTTTACAGGTAGACGACATTACATGCGGTATCGTACCCCGCACCATCGGAGGACCGTACGCCGTTCTTATCGCCGAACAGATGAGGGTTTCAGGTGCACGCGTAATCCTTGGACTGACTTCAGCAGGTCGTGTAAGCCACTCTATGCCCCTACCCGGGCTAGTTGTTGTCACACGAGCAATCCGAGATGAAGGAACATCCTACCATTATCTGCCACCAGCAGAAACAGTTGATGCGAACCATAATCTGGCACAACTCTTGGAATCCGAACTCAAGAACCTCCCTCTTCCCGTCCTAACTGGCTTAACATGGACAACTGATGCTCCTTACCGCGAGACAGAGAGGCAATTATCCGAACATGCCAAAACTGGAGTACTAGCTGTAGAAATGCAAGCGGCATCTTTGTTAGCCTTCGCTGAGGCATATCAGTTTCCAGTGGGCATTGTGGCATATGTGACTAATGGAATAGGTCAAACGGGAGAACCTTTTGACAAAGGCACACGGCTGCAGGAATTTGAAATACTAAAGCAAGTTTGCCGTGCCGGCAAGCGTTTTGTCTCTTGTCTTGATCAAGTTGACAAACTGTGATTTCTTTTTAGTTTTTAAATTCTGAACAAAAAAAAAATAATACTCAAAAAATAAGAAATGATATTGCTACTTACGTGGTGTTGGTTGCTGATTTATTAATTTACCAGAAGCCACCCATCATTCCGCCTCCGCCCATCATGCCACCACCAAATCCACCATACGCTCCCCGAGGAGCATTGTTGGTGTAAGGTCCAGGATTACCGTAAGATCCGTAACCGCCATTTGATCCGTAATTGTTGCTGTAGGATGCCGAGTTACCATTTTGTCCGTAGGTGCCGGATTGCGGATAGTTTCCTCCGCTGTTGCCTGTTACCCCTTGAGCCGAACTTCCATATGGTCCATAGTTGCCGTAAACCGTTGAGTTAACGAAGTATCCATAGACGACTACAACGCTCACAACAAGTAGAGCAGCTGCCAAAATAACCAATACAGTTTTTTCAACATTATTCATTTGATTCACCTCTATAATTCTAATAGCCTTTGGGTCGTTTAGAAGTTGGCTGAAACAGTACTGAAACAGTTTTAGAAACAATATTGAGATAAGTCTTTAGTCAAAAAATATTATTTTCTAATTTTGTTGGCTATTTTTTGCGACTATTGCCTTGAATATATCGTATGCAAGATTCTTATCCTGCTCTATTCTCCAGCCTGCTTTCTTAAGGCTTTCAACAGTTTCTCTATTGATGTTATCTAGCGGAGCTACAAGCGGATTTGCTTTATCCATCCAATACCCTAAAACCTTATTCTTGCTCTTTACATGTTCAATCATGAGTAACTTGCCTTCATTCTTTGATATTCTTCGCATTTCCTGCAACTTGCTAATTGGGTCAGACGCAGTGCACATTACTAAAGAAGAGAATAAGGTGTCAAAAGAATCATCTCTGAATGGCAGATAACTTATGTCGGCTAAGATTAATTCAAAGTCTCTTTTGTTTTCCTTGAGCTTGAATGTTGCTCTCTTAAGCATTCCTCTGCTTACTTCGATGGCAACTACTTGACTATTGGGCGGATAGTTCTTGATGCTATTGCCTGTCCCAAACCCAACCTCCAGAATTAGGCCTTTAGAGAAAAGCAGAATTTCCTTCCTATGCTTAGAAACAAACCATTCCGCAGGAAACGTGAGCGTATCGTAAATTTTTCCTACTCTATCATAAGCAAAAGGCGCGGTCATTTTTCAATCCCTATTTAGCCATAATTAGTTTGAGAATACTCATTTTATAACATTGAGGTGTTGGTTAATAGGTTGATTTTTTTTAAAAGGGCAGACAAGTAAAGATTTCTTTAAGGATAGCGGTTTTAAAGGAAAAAGAGAAAAACAAGCAATTAATTAAACCTTTTAGGTTGTGGATTGATGAAAATAGGAATTGTGTTAAGTTCTAACGACCCTGAAGAGGTATGGAGCGCGTTTCGTTTTGGGAACCTATCTCTCAAAGAAAATCACTCAGTAAGAGTTTTTTTGGTGAATAAAGGCGTTGAGGCTGAAGACATCAAAAGCCAAAGATTCCCTGTACGAGAGCAACTCCAATCATTCATTGAAAACAAAGGCGAACTTCTCGCATGCGGCACCTGCATGAAAAACAGGCAAAAAGAAGAAAGCAACTTCTGCCCTATCGCAACAATGAATGACATGCTGGAAATCGTTGTAGAATCTGATAAACTCCTCACTTTTGGTTAGCTTCTGCTCTCCATTTCTTACTTTTCAAACTTGAATTAAAAAAGGGAACAAGCGCGCGCTTTAAGCTTGCCTTTTTCTCTTCAGAATTATAGCAGTCGCAACACTTGCAATCAGGATTGCTACTATCGCAATGACGACATACAAGATGATTTGGGTATTAGACGACGGAGAGGAAGAAGCGGAACCGGCGGTCTTAACCACGTAGTAATCGAAGCTGCCGGATCCAAAGGAAGTTGTTGTACCCGCTAATGCGTATCCTCCATCGCTCGTCTGAACAACAGAGAACGCTGCATCATGTTTTGATCCTCCGTAGGTTTGATTCCACAACATGGCGCCTGCTGAATCTGTCCTGATAAGCCAAGCATCCTTGTCACCTGCGCCGAAAGAGCTTGTTGTGCCTGCTATTGCATATCCTCCGTCACTCGTCTGAACTACGGCAGACCCTACATTGTAGTTTGTTCCTCCGTAAGTTTGGTTCCACAGCATGTTACCCTCTGCATCAGTTTTAACAAGCCAGGCAAGATCGTTGCCGCTGCCAAAAGAGGTTGTTAAGCCTACAAGTGCGTATCCGCCGTCACTCGTTTGCACTGCAGAAAATGCTTCATCATCGCTCGCTCCTCCATAAGTTTTGTTCCATTGCATGACACCTGCCAAATCAGTTTTAACAAACCAAAAATCCTGTCCGCCAGCGCCGAAAGAGCTTGTTATGCCTGCTAGTGTGTATCCGCCGTCACTCGTTTGCACTGCAGAAAATGCTTCATCGTTGCCTTTTCCCCCGTAAGTTTGGTTCCACAACATATTGCCCTTTGAATCAACCCTAACAAGCCAGAAATGAATGCCACCAGCACTAAAAGAAGTTGTTGCGCCCGCTAGTGCGTATCCGCCGTCACTTGTCTGAACAACCGAGTACAAGTAATCCATGCCTGATCCTCCATAGGTTTTGTTCCAAAGCATATTGCCGGACGCGTCCGTTTTGACGAGCCAACCATCGTCAGTCCCAGACGAGCTTGAAGTATTTGTGTAACCGGCTATTGCGTATCCTCCATCGCTTGTTTGAATTATGGAATTTGCCTCATCGTCGCCAACTCCTCCATAGGTCTTATTCCACAGTATGTTTCCCAAAGAGTCAGTTTTAACAAGCCAAGCATCATAGCTGCCAGCGCCGAAAGAGTTTTCTGAACCTATTATTGCGTATCCTCCGTCACTCGTCTGTATAACCGCAGACGCCTCATCATCACCAGGTCCTCCAAAAATCTTGTACCAATACGCAGTTGGAGGTGAGGAGGATGTTGAGGCATGAACAGTTTGCACCAACATTCCAATTGGCAAAATAGCTACTAAAGCTGCGCTAATTAAAAGTAACGCGATTATTGTCTTCCATGTTTTCATTTCAATTCCTCGAAACAATCAAACATTAAATGTTAATAGGTTTTATATGAAACATTTCTGACCGTCTATTTTTTCACTCCATCTGAATGATGGGTCCAGATGTGCTTTGTATCTTGAGCGCATGAAGGGCTTCCTTTGCATGTTTTGTTGGCCGCCACTGTGAAGAGTAAACGAGTTCGATGATGCCTTCTTTGTTTATGACAAATGTTGCTCTTCCAGGAACAACACCTAACGTGGAAGCTATACCGAATAGCTTTCTGACTTTGTTGTCTGGGTCGCTTAACAGAATAAAAGGTAATCTGTGGCGTTTGGCGAATGATTTATGCGAATCCACAGCTTGGGAACTTATGCCTATTACTTCCGCTTCTAGTTCCTTGAAAGATTCATATCTATCCCTAAAAGCCTCAGCCTCTTTGGAGCAAACAGGTGATTCATCCATCGGATAAAAGAAAATAACTATGTTTGTTCCTAAAAATTGGGAAAGCCTAACAGGCATACCTGCGCTTGAAGAAAGGGAAAAATCAGGTGCCTTGTCTCCGGCTTTAAGTGTTGTCAAGCAGTCATCGCCTTTAGTATGTGACGTCTTTTTTCATCTGTTCGTACTGTTCTTTACTTATTTCTCCTCTGGCGTATCTTTGTCGCAGTATTTCCATAGCGTTTTCCCTATCTCTATATGGGCTGTAGTGTCTGTAGTGGTCTCCGCCGTAGCCTCCGCCGAATCCGCGCCATATAGCATAGCCTACTATGACCAGTATGATTAGTCCTATTGGCATAATGAAGATCATTGATAAGCCTCCGCCTCCGCCCATCATGCCGCCATATCCTCCATATCCGCCGTATCCATAGTTGGGGTTTGTAGATGATAAGTAGGCGAAAACTGCAATAAGTATAACTGCGACTGCTATTACAACAGCGACTATTGCGATTATTGATGTTGGGAACTTTCCTCTATCGGAATCTCTTTGCATATTTTTTACCTTGTTATCCTACTTGTCAACAGGCGATATAATTATTGCCTGAAACAGTTAGTGAAACAGTTTTAATTTGTAATTAGCTGCTTCGCTACTTTATTTTTATGACTTTGAACGCAACAGTTATTTTTAATTTAAGGTTTTTTCGTGACAACTAACCTAAATTTCGCACATTGGCGTTTGCATTCTCATAATTGGAATAGTCGACCTGGAACAAAAAACTATTACAAAAAGATTATTTGAGTTCAGCTTGAACTTTTATTATGTGCGTCCTTGAATAGATTGCTAGACAGCGCTCAGCAACATCAGTATTGTCTCAAGTTTCTTTTAGTCGGAGTTCTCGCTTTGAGCATCTAGTTGAATCTTTAGTCCTTCCATTATTGGTTGGTCTTCATGGTAGCTTCGTGTGTATGTGGTTGCACGTGGAAAGAGCCATCCAAGGATAGAATCCAAATCCCCATAACTTGCACAATTTTATCACATCACTATAGTACTGGATTCGGGACTCTCGTACATCATGACGCGGCATTCTGAAGTCATGTTTGCAAAAGAATCTGAAAAGGGCAGAGATAGCTCATTATTCTGAAGAGTAGTGACACTTTGATTCCAGTAGTAAACTTGTGGATATTTGCCTTCAACCGGAAAAGCAGAGTCCACATAAACTATGTCCAGACGCAAACCGTACACTGAAATAAGGTTCTGCGTGATATTCCAGATTTGAGCAGAGTTCTCGTCTGGTCCCCAGTACCCCCATATCCGGTCATCTGGACGTCTCAAGCCGAAGCCGTAGTTAGCTGGCAAGACTAATGCCGCTTGAGCTTGACTAAAGTCTGGTAGGTTTGTGCGTGGCGTTTGCATTATGGTGTTCCAGAATTTTTGCAGGGCTACAAAGTGCTCATCCTGCAGTGTACCATAGGGATTGCCCGTCAGCTGTGGATAGTTGAAGAGTATCACATATTTTGCGCCTGCTTCGTAAGCTGTTAGCATCTGGTTGTAGACTGCATCTCCAGTGTCAAGGTAAGGCGGCTGAGTATACTTCCATGTTATGATTGCACCCCATGCCTTGTTCTGCATTTGCGCGGCACCTCTTATCAAGTCGATGTTTTGAGTAATGCTTTCGTTCCACCCAAGCTGGGTAAGCATAACGTCATATCCGCCTTTGTAGTCAAACCAGTAAAGAGCATAATCAGAAGAGAAAATTGTAAGCGAGCTGTTCTTTAGCGGTGCAAGGTTGCGCTCAATTGCGGCTTGAGATAGCTCTGCCGCTTGGTCATAGTCATGAGGGTAAGTCCCATTCAGAATGCCGTCAATGGCGAAAGCATGGGTCTGATACACAGTTGAATTCTCTAATTTTTGTGCGGTAAAGTATCCGGTCCAGTTATAGTCAAGTGGGATTCCGCTTGGTTCATCATCGAGGTAAACGCCGAGCAATTTGTCTCCCCACTGCTGCTTAGCCATGTTTAACCATTGTAGCTGCCAAGGGTTCTGGGTGTCAAGGTAGCCAAAATAGACTATGATGTTTAGTCCAGCGTCTATTGCGTATTCGCTTATTTGAGTTAGCTCAGTCTCGTTTTTGCTGACTGGCCCAGACTGTATAACAAAGAGGTTAGTGTATGATTTTACTCTGTCTATGAGCAACTTTGCATCTGCAGTTGTGTTTCCTCCGAAGGTTACCCCAACATAGAATGGCGAATTCTTGCCAATCGTTAATGTTGAGTTCTCTGAGAATGCAAAACCTATGTTAACCGCAAAGGTAACTAAGAGCAATGCCAGCAAGGCACCAGTGACTACTCCAAGTTTTCTTTTCCTATTCATGTGATTTCACCAATTGTCAACAGTTGATTTTTCCACCATAGCCTTGCCTTTGACAGCTTGTGGTTTCAAAGAAAAAATAAAAAGGGGTTGTGGGGATGACTTCATAGTTTGTCAGTTCTTTTTTTTGGTTTAGCTTACGTCTATTGCTTGTATGAAGGTTCCGTGCCAAGTGTGATACCAGACTTGTCCGCTGTATCCGTTGACGCTCATCATGCCGTAGTTGGTGCCGTTAACCATAGCCATAACGTGGTAGTACCCATAGAACGGGAAGACCTCTCCAACTGTAGCCCCAGCTATGTTATTGTTTAGCCATTGTTGTGCGTTTGCTTTAGCTTGATCGGCTGACACCGGCATTGACGCTGTCGGCGTTCCTGCAAAGAAGCCCATCATCCCGCTCATCATACCGTACTTTGCGTTCCACATCATGTTAGGACCCATCTCAGGATATATGCTGCCACTATACTTGTCGACGAGCATTTCAAAAGCGCCTATGCCCGTGCTTTTCTCATAATATTGAACGTAGAAGTTCTGTGAGTACTCTTCTATTTCTTTCACAGCCAAATCAGGATTGTTCACCGCTGACAGGTAATTCGTTGCGATTGTCTCAGCAGTAGTGATGTTTAGCGGGGTTACGTATGTTCCGTTAACATAGATTGGTGGACTGTAGCTATATCCGCCGCCATAGCCTCCCATCATACCGCCACCTCCCATCATACCACCGTAACCGTAGCCGTTGCCCCCGTAGGGATAGATGATTCTCGTGTTTGTTCCATATTGGGTATATGTTCCGGTTCGGTTGACCAAGAAAGCGAATGCTGTGGCTGTGACTAACGAAACTGCCACGACTGCAAGTGTTATTATAGTTATTATTTTCAAAGCTTTCATTCAAATCATCTCTACCAAACATAGTAGCCTGCGAAGGGTATAGAAGTTGGCTGAAACAAAAGTGAAACAGTTTTTGGTGTGTATTTCAAATGTTGCTTAAGATTTTTGTAGCAGAAAGCCTTATAGGTTTATTCATACATACGAATATGTATGTCATTTGATAATAAGAGAATTTTCCAATTACATGCTGAAATCTGCAAAACTTTCTCAAGCCCAATCAGACTTGAGATTCTGTCCAAGCTTAGAGACGGAAAAAAATCAGTCAACGAAATCGCCGCCCTTACAGGAGTCCGCCAAGCCACCATTTCGCAGCACCTTGCCGTGCTAAGACAGAGAGGTGTTGTCTCGACAGAAAGAGATGGTATCAATGTCTTCTATAAAGTTGCCAATCCTAAAATTACACAGGCGTGCGATTTAATGCGTGAAGTTCTTTTTGAAAACATAGCGGTTATGAATGAAATATCCTTAAGGGAGGTTAAAACCAACATATGAAAAGTAGCAAAATCATTCTAATAACCTTGATAGTTCTGGCTATTGTTCTGGCAGCTGTTTCAGTTTTCGCATTCGTTTATGCAGCAAGCACCACCGCCGCGTCCCCGAGTACAACAAACGGGTATTACCCCAATGGAATGACTGGAAATGATTGGAGCGGGATGAGCAGTATGATGGGCGGAAACTGGAATCAATCTTCAACTGTTCAAACCTCAGCCACCAATCAAAACGCAATCTTGCCATTAATTGGGTTTGTAGCCTTGATTGGAGCTGCCTTAACTGGCGTGGGTGGAACGGTGTATTTCTTTAAGGTTCCCAAAATCGGAATAACTGAACCCGTAGCCATTAGTGCAGTCAACAGTTTACCTCAGGGACCTGTGGCGCCCTACGAGTCCGTGTCCAAGACATTGACAGTTGAAGAACGAACTGTTCTGGATATTTTGGTTTCGCATGATGGCACATACCTCCAGAAGTACATACGAGCTGAAACTGGACTAAGTAGGCTTAAGATCCACCGGATAGTTTCACGCTTAGCCGAAAGAGGCATTGTCACTTTGGAGAAGTCTGGAAACACCAATGAAGTACACCTTTCCAGCTGGCTCCAAAATTCGTGGTCACCAGTACAAAAACATGATGAACGCATGAAGAATATTGAAATTTCAGCATAGGAAGACGGAAATTATGTTTGGATTTGGTTGTGGATGTGGAAGCGGGGATAGTTCAGGAAGAAGAGAGACACGAAGAGAAGTAATAACTAGAGAAGTTGTGCTAATTCCCTGCCAGTACTGCGGCGGACTAATGCCGCAAACCGCAATTTTCTGCCCTAACTGTGGAGCCAGAAGAAAAAACTGAATAAGAGTTTTGATGTTCATGAAAAAGGCAAGAACGACAACATAGTGAAAGAAAAGTCAAAAATGAAAAAGCGAGTTGGAAGAAATGAAAGTTGGAATAATTCGATGTCAACAAACTGAGATATACTGTCCAGCCACATCCTGCATTTCAGTTGCAGTTAAAGGCGAAGGAAACTTCGCCGAATCCGGACCTGCCGAAATCATAGGTATCAACAGTTGCGGTGGCTGTCCAGGCAAACAGGTCTATGCTAGAGCACTGGAAATGAAATTGAGAGGCGCTGACAAAATTGCCTTCGCATCATGCATCGCCAAGGGAGCACCAGACTATCTTGGTTTTCCCTGCCCCTTCGCCCTAAAACTCAAGAAGATCGTTGAAGAAAAAGTTGAAATCGGCACCATAGAGTGGACGCATTAGATTCAAAATACGAGAGATCAACAACTATGAAAACTTTGATATTAGGCGGAGGAATAGGCGGTCACGTAACTGCCAACCTACTCAGGAAGAAGTTGAGCAAGGAACATGAGGTTCTACTAGTTGACAAGAAAACCCAATACGAATTTTCCCCCTCTTTCCTATGGGCTACCATGGGATGGAGAAAACCAAGCCAGATCACAAGAAACCTAAGTGCCCTTGAAAAGAAAGGCATCAAATACGTGAATGGCGAGGTTTCAAACATTGATCCATCGACAAAAACCGTCAAGACCAGTGCGGGAGAATTTAATTACGATTATTTGGTCGTGGCGTTGGGCGCAGAGTTAGCCCCTTATGCAATACCAGAAATGTCTGGCGTAGCTCATCACTTTTACGAGCTGGAAGCGTCCATGAAACTTAAAGATGCCGTAGCGGGTTTTTCTGGCGGAGCGGTAGCAATTGGGGTTTCAAGTACACCTTTTAAGTGTCCAGCAGCACCCTACGAAGCCGCTCTTCTGCTAGATTACCATTTTAGGAAAAGAGGAATCAGGGACAAAGTGTCCTTCCAGTTCTTCACCCCTGAACCACAACCCATGCCCGTTGCAGGACCAAGGATTGGTAACATGATAAGGCAAATGTTGGAGATGCGCGGAATAAGCTATCATCCCAATTTTAAACTTGCCACTGTCAATGGAGCGAAGAGGGAGTTGTCCTTTGAGAAAGGGGAAAAAATAGGTTATGATCTCCTGGTTGCGGTGCCTCCGCATAGAGTTCCAAACGTTGTGAAGGATGCAGGCTTGACTGACGGGGCGCCATATGTTCCGGTTGATAAATGGTCTTTGAAAACCAAGTATGATAATGTTTACGCCATCGGAGACGTGGCTTTAGTGAAACTTTTCGATGGAATGGCGTTGCCCAAAGCTGGAGTCTTCGCGCATGCTCAAGCTAAAGTTGTTGCCCACAACATAGCAGCTGACATAGAAGGCGGAGAAAAAGTGAAGTTCGATGGAAAGGGCAACTGTTTCATTGAGACAGGCTTCGGGAAAGCTGGGTTTGCAGATGGAGAATTCTACGCTGAACCCCGAGCGGTCAACATCAAGAAACCAAGCATTAGCAGAATATGGCATTGGGAAAAGATTTGGTTCGAGAAATATTGGTTGTGGCGATGGTTTTGATGAGAAGCCAGCGTAGAGTTGAAGAATGATGAATGAGAAGGTTTGAAATTATATGAAGAGCATGAAACCGATTTATTTGGATTACAATGCCACAACGCCGATTGACCCAGCAGTTCTCGAAGCTATGTTGCCTTTTTTTAAAGAGCATTTTGGAAATCCCTCAAGTGGCCATTTTTATGGGAAATCAGCTAAAGAAGCAGTTAACAAAGCAAGGGAACAGACCACCAAACTAATCGGCGCACAAACAAGTGAAATCCTGTTTACGAGTGGAGGAACCGAAAGCAACAACCATGCCATAATCGGAACAGCATTTGCCAACATGAAAAAGGGAAAACACATAATCACTTCAGAGGTAGAGCATCCAGCAGTCCTTGAGACGCTACAATATCTGCGAGAAAGGTTCCAATTCAAAGTCACCTATTTACCTGTAGACAAGTACGGGATAGTTAATCCCTCACATGTAGAAAACGCCATTACACCCGAAACAACCCTCATAACAATAATGCATGCAAACAACGAAGTAGGCACAATCAACCCAATCAAAGAAATAGGTAAAATAGCAAAAGAAAAAAACGTAACCTTCCACACCGACGCCGCCCAGTCATGCGGAAAAATCCCCGTTAACGTCAACGAACTTAATGTTGACCTGCTCTCGATTGCGGGGCACAAACTCTATGCTCCAAAAGGAATCGGCGCCCTATACATCAAAAACGGAACTATCCTCGATAAGTTCATTCACGGCGCTGGACAAGAACAAGGAAGACGAGCAGGAACAGAAAACGTGCCCTACATCGTTGGGCTCGGTTGCGCATGCGAAACGGCTTCAAATAACTTGGATGGCTATAGCCAGGCTGTCAAGGCACTGAGGGATAGACTGCATAGAAACATTATAGCTGGTTTAGGCGAAGAGCGAGTAAAGCTTAATGGACACCCAGAAAAACGTTTACCAAACACGCTTAACATAAGC
Organism: Candidatus Bathyarchaeota archaeon; assembly: GCA_003151735.1. Taxonomy (GTDB): domain Archaea; phylum Thermoproteota; class Bathyarchaeia; order Bathyarchaeales; family Bathycorpusculaceae; genus Bathycorpusculum. Next base: position 51,882 of record PLYI01000036.1, read on the forward strand.
ACAAAGGGAATAATCGGCGAGGAATTGTTAAAACGCATACCTGAAATAGCCGCATCAACGGGCTCTGCATGCCATGCCGGTTCAACAAAACCCTCAGCAGTACTGCTAGCAATGGGTATATCGAAGGAACAAGCTCTGGGAGCGTTGCGTTTAAGCCTTGGTCGCTGGACGACCAGTGAAGAAGTAGATGAGGCATCCAAATTAATAGTTAAAAATTCACGCTAAGAGCTGACGTAACTTCCAAAACTTATTTACGTCTTAACCGTTAATTCAAAGCCCATGACATCAGTGCTGTTTAGTATTATTCTCACAGCAGACCTCTTGCTGCTCTTAGTCTTAGGGATAAGCATATTTTTTCCTAGGTCTCGTATTTGGCCACCTCCAAAAAAGGATTCATGGCAACAATGGGTCAGCTTGGTTATTTTCACTATTGTCTTGTTTGGCGTGCCTTTAATTGGAATACTTGATTTCCAATCGCTAGGTATTGTTCACTGGTCACAATTTTTGGTCGGAGGACTTTTGTTTGGGCTTGGATTGGGAATTGACCTTTGGGGAACCAAAACACTAAGTACCCAACAAAGTCTTGGCGAGAAAGGAGAAATAATTACAGGCGGTCCTTACCGTTATACGCGAAACCCACAGTATGTCGGTTTCATAATCCTGTACATTGGAATAATTCTTTTAACCTCATCATTCATGGCGTTGGTTACCGGAGTATTCGCAATTATCTTGTTTTTCATTACTCCTTTCAGTGAAGAACCTTGGTGTAGACAACAATATGGAAAACCCTATGAAGACTACTGTAAAATGGTTCCTCGATTTGTTGGTCTTCGCTCGTTTAAACCGGCACTCTACAAAAGACAAGAGCTGTGACTTTGTTTACTTTACTCTTTTTTAAGCTCACCAAAGGCAGAAGAAGTAGTCGCAAGAAAATAGCTAAAGTATCTTTGCCATAGTCTCAATAAAAAAGGGAGAAGTCGCTTGCTGATGCTTATTTCTTACTTTTTGGGTTTATCTGACTTGATTCTTTTCTTTGCTTGTCCCCCGCATCCACAACCGCATTCTGCGCACATGTTTCTTTCACCTCCCTAAATCGTAAAGTTAATATATTTTATAAAGTATTTAAACTACAAAGTTTAAAGTATTGAAGCGACTACAGAAGGTTAATGTCACTATGCATAAGGAAACTAACAAATGCCATGCTGAAGGCGAGGAGATTTGCCTCTGTCCTCTTGAAGGAATAATTGCGGTCATCAGCAAAAAGTGGGCTCTTCAAATCATCGCCGAAATAGGAAACCATGAAAAATTAAGGTTCAACGAGGTTATGGAACACTTAAACAAGATAAGCCCTAAGTCGTTAACGGACAGACTCAAAGAACTGGAAACAGAGGGCTTAATAAGAAGAGAAGCTTTCGCAGAGATCCCGCCAAGAGTCGAGTACTCTCTCACACAGGATGGCGTGGAGCTTCGAAGGTTGATTATGCCAATAATGAAGTGGGCTAGTTCAAGGTTAAATTTGGAAAACAAAATAGCCCGAGGCAACCTTTCTTAAGAAACGCTGGGGATATGGTTACATAGAAATGAATACCATAGTAAAAACCAAAGGATTAACCAAGCAGTATGGTAACGTTTTAGCAGTTGACCATGTAGACTTGGAAGTGTTTGAAGGGGAGATTTTTGGTTTGCTTGGTCCTAACGGTGCTGGAAAAACCACAACAATCCGTATGTTAACTGGACAGACAAAACCAACCTCAGGCACAGCTACAGTAGCCAACCATGACATTATCCATGAACCCATCAAAGCAAAACGGCAAATTGGTGTTGTTCCCGATGTCTCCAACATCTATGACGAAATGAGCGCTTGGGACAACCTTATTTTTGCAGCGCAACTCTACAGCGTACCTAAGACCGAGCGAGAAAAACGCGCCAAGGATCTTCTAGAACTCTTTGAACTTTACGAGCGACGCAAGGATCGGGTTGCGGGTTTTTCAAGAGGTATGAAACGGCGCGTAACTATAGCTGCCGCCTTGATTCACAAGCCCAAATTGCTCTTTTTGGACGAACCTACGTCTGGACTTGACGTTCAAAGCTCACGAACAATTCGAAGCTTAACTAAAGAGCTAAACGATGATGGAGTTACCATTTTTCTAACTACACATTACATTGAGGAGGCAGACCAACTCTGTCAACGTGTAGCCATAATCAACAAAGGCAGAATAGTCACTGTTGATAGCCCCGAAAAGCTTAAAGCTTCAATGGAAGAGCGCCAAGTCATTGAAGTTTCCTTTAGTCCATCAACTAACCTTGACAAGCTAAAAGGCTTAAGCTGTGTAAACAACGTTTCAAGGCTCGGCGATAAATGCAGACTTCATGTTACTGATGCTTCCGAAGCAGTGTCTTCCCTTGTTGATTTCGCCAAGAAAAATAACCTGAAAATAATATCAATTAACACGTTGAAGCCAAGTTTAGAAGATGCATTTGTTAAACTCACGGGTTTGAGTTCAGAAGTCTTGACGGTAGAGAAAGAGCCTGCAAAGAAGAAAGTGTAGTGAAAGCGTTGATCGAGACCTCGAAAGTAAACGTATTGACGGCAGTCCACATAGCTGAAAAAGACGCAAAGATATACTTCTTCAAAGGACCAAACATCACTTTTGGCCTCCTCTTTCCAGCGATTATTTATTTGGCTTTCTCAGTAGGAAGAACTGCTGACGTTTCCTTAATAATACCTGGGCTTGTGGCAATGTCTTCCCTTTTCGGCGCTGGAGCAATCGAATCCATCGCATTGCCTTTAGAGCGAGCAAAAGGAACCTTCGATAGGTTAGTCGCTGCTCCAATCTCACTGACAACAATAATATTTGGCAAGACATTAGGAGGACTCTTCTTTGGCTTATTTTTGTCAATAGTATACATGATAATTGCATTACTGCTTCCTGGAGCTGCCATCGCAAACCCCTTACTCTTCGCTTTCGGAATTGTACTCTCTGCCGTGACATTCTCAGCTTTAGGCGTGTGCATCTCAGCGCCATTTGGAGACGTACCCCAAGCTATGCCTCCAGCAACTCTTATCCGCATTGCCATGGTCTTTCTAGGCGGCGTATTCATTCCAATTGCTACAATGCCCAACTCTCTTCAGTTAGTGGCACACTTGCTTCCAGTCACATACGCCGTTGACATCCTACAACAAGCGACGACTGGTCAGATAGTTGCCCAGCCTTTAATCACCGATATTGCGGCTTTGATTATGTTTTCAGTGATCTTTTTTGCAGCGGCAGTGGCTCTACTCAAGAGGACTCTTCATTAATGATTAAACATAAAAGCAGGAGAAGGGTAAAATGACAAAAATATATGATGTTTTTGTGAAGGCATTTTACATAGCCAAGAAGGACGCCAAGGTCTACTACTTCAAGGCTCCGAATTTCACTTACGGCATCCTGATTCCCGTTTCACTATTCTTAGCTTTCAGCATGGCTGGCAACATGAGTTCAAAACTGATCGTGGCAGGGCTGACTTCTCTTGTTGTGCTTTTTGGAACAACTTCTATTGAGGCTGTGGCTGTGGTGCTGGAGAAGCAAACTGGAACTTTTGACAGGCTGCTTACCGCGCCCGTTTCGCTTTTCACGATTGTTCTTGGAAAAGCGCTGGCAGGCTTCTTCTTTGGTCTCATTCTCGCGGCAATTGTGCTTTTTCCCCTCGCTGCAGTTTCAGGCGTAGTTGTTATGAACCCGATCTTGGCTGTTATCGCCATCGCCTTCACCTCGATGGCTTTCTCGGCGCTGGGGATTGTTGCTTCGGCTTATGCAAAATGGGTCCCTGAAGCGCAGATGGTTTCCAACTTTCTAAGGTTCCCGATGGTTTTTCTCGCAGGCACATTTGCAGCCTTGGAAACGTATCCTTTTCAATTGCAGGTCATAGCCCGTTTCCTTCCGCTTACATACTCAGTGGAAGCGTTAAGAAACAGCATCGCTAACTCGACAGTCACCTTAATTTACGCCGTTGATATTGGTGCTTTAGCTTTGTTTACCCTGATATTTCTGGCGTTGTCTACTGTGATACTCAAAAAGAGAATTGACTGAGTCGACGGTTCACTTCTGCGGGTAAATCCAGCCGTAGCCTTCATAGATTTTCCTTATAGGCGCCGAGGTTAAGTAGTCTATGAATTTCTTGGAACGCTCCTTGTCCCTCGTGTAGGAGATTATGCCAGCGACTGTGCTTCTAAATACTTGGAGAGTTTCTGGTAGTTCGATGACTTCGCAGGTGTCTGGCCATACGCCTTGGAAGGCGTTCCAGCCGATTATGACGTCAACTTTTCCTGAGTGGATCAGGCCCATGAGGGAGCCGCATGCGTCAGCATGATTAGTGATGTTTTGGCGTATTTGATCTGTTAGTCCTGCTTTGCTTGCTATATCATCCCATACACCTTTTAAGCACCCGTCTACAGCGATTCCGATTTTGACGTCTTTTCTGCAAAGATCTTCAAGAGAAACGATTCTTGCGGGATTGCCTACGGGCACGATTATTACTGATCTACGGTATCCCAGGCTTTTTCTTGAGCCTTTAATTATTAGCCCTCGGTCTTCTGCCTCATCGAGGATGTACTCGGCTCCTGAAGAGAAGACGTCACCTGATTTAGACCGTTGTATCTCGTCTAAGAGTTCGCCTGGCTTGCCCACTCTTACCTCGCATCTGAGCTTGAACTCTTTCTCAAAGAATTCAGCTGCATCCAGAAGAGGCGGAGCAACGGCCCCAGCGGAAAAAACACAAAGCTGGCAAACTTCAGAGGACATCGTCATGATCACCAAAACACTTCGAAACTTGCGTAACATAAATTGTTTTAGGTCGAAAAACCCGTTTTCTCTAGCTCAAAGCGGTATAAGAGCCAGATATGAAAAAAATTTGTCATTTGATGTTTTTGCGCGGAGCCTAAGTTTTTAAAATTCTCTGTTTCACTGATTGATGTTTCTGTTCGCTCTTGACTGCTAGAGCTATTGTGCTCGGGCTCAGTAACTTGTCTGGGAACGGACATAATACCTTCATAGATACCTACTACGCCATCACAATACCTCACCTTGATATGGAAAAATGCTTTTTCTTGTATATCTTCGCAAGATAGGGTGTTATTGCAATACAGAATGTTAACCAGAAGACGCCAAGGAAGTATCCTGCTAACACATCAGAAAGCCAGTGAACATTAAGGTAAATTCTCGTAAAGCCCACAAAGAACGCCACCGTAATAACAAAGAAGCTTAAGACAACTTTCACACGCGTACTCTTCAAAACTGGCCAGGCAAAATAAGCTAATAAACCAAAAAAAACCACCGTGCTTGCGACGTGACCACTCGGAAACGAGTTACCAACATCAAACACTAACCCGTTTTCGGGCCTAGGCGAATAAATAAAACTCTTAAGAGCTTCCAATACCGCCGCGTTCACAACCATCGCCCCCACCAAAACCAGTGCGTTTCTCTTCATCTTCAACAAAAACAGCGCCACTCCAACCACGAATGAAACTATCAGTAAGGGAGTTGTGTCAAAACCGTCCGCCACCAGCTTCGCTGCAGCAGTAACAGCGCCAGTGTGGATAGTTGTGATCCACAAGTTTACTTCACTGTTTATTCCTTCAAAGCTTCCTCTTAATAGAGCAATCAACAAAAAGCACACTAAACACGTCAATGAAACAACGAGTAACGCTCTTTTATTTCTTGACAAATCCCACATGCCTCAGCACAGCCTTCTCCTTTGACTGTTCACTGCCAAAATAACCTTTCGTTCTAAACGTTTGACATGGCTTGCATAACGAAGAATTTTAGAATCTAACTTCCGTTGAGGATGAATAACCACTGTACGGTGAATATTCGTTGCCCATAATTCCGCCTCATGTCTCGTGCATCATCCCTTCTCCGAACTCTGGAACTAAGATGGCGAATATAACCCCCTCAAACCTATTATTGTCCCACAAATCTTTTTAACATGGGCGTTCCCAGCAGGGAGCCTGGAGATGGCAACTTGAGAAAGAACAACAAGTACATTAGGTATTTCGTAAATAGGAAATTTGCTGTTGATGCGGTCAGTATGGCGATATTTTGGGTAATAATTTACACGCCTGTATTTTTGTATACTTCGAAGTCGATTGATGCCGCATTGGTTGGTCTTGGTTCTTCGGCGGTATTAGAGATTCTTTTCGGAGGAGTGTATGGTAAGTTCAATGATTGGTTTAGAAGAAAGGCAGGTGTAAAGGACGAGAGCAAACCGAGTTGAGCTTCTACGAACTTTCTTTTTGCCGATTCCAGCCATGGAAAGTACTGATTCAAAGAAAAAAAACAAGCAGAGCCCCCGCCTCCTTTTTGAAACACTATTTTTCAGTCTTTACTTTGGTTAACCGAAGAGTGTTTAGCAGAAGCAGCATAGTCACACCGTCATCGCCGGATGCAACAACGAACCACAAGGGCACAAGTCCCATCAGACCTAAACCGCCTAACATCATCTTGACGACTATAGATGCGGCTATATTCTGCTTTGCGATTTCCATAGTTTTGCCGCTTAATTTGACCAGATAAGGTATTTGAGCCAACTCATCTTTAACCAACACGACATCTGCAGACTCCAAAGCAACATCTACGCCTCCGCCACCCATGGCAATGCCTACGTCCGAAGCGGCTAACGCTGGAGTATCGTTAACCCCATCTCCAACCATAGCCACCAAACCGCGATTGCTCTTCATCTCTTCAACAATCCTCAATTTATCTTCGGGAAGAAGCTCTGCATGAACCTCATCGACTTCAAGTATTCCAGCAATTTCCTTTGCAATCTCCCGTTTATCTCCAGTCAACATGGCAGTTCTGATTCCAGCTTTCTTGAATGCTTGAACCGCTTCAACTGCGTCCTTTCTAACGTCATCAATTAAGCAGACAGAGGCTACACCTACCTTTTGTATGGACACACAAACAGCGGTGTGCTTCTCATTCTCATACGCTACCTCTATTTGGCTGCAGTCGCAAACGTATTCTTTGAGGAGCTCCATATTTCCGACCGCAACATGAACACCGTTAACGTAGCCTACGATGCCTTTGCCGGGGACCTCTTTGACTTCAGTTACCTTGAGTTTGGAAAGGTCCATTTTTCTTTCAACTGCCTCCTTTACGATTGCTTCGGCTACGGGATGGTTTGAAAATTGGTCAAGAGCCGCCGCATACATCAACGCTTGATCACCCAATCTTTCCGTGGATTTGATTTCGTGAACTGCAGGTTTACCCAGTGTAAGGGTCCCAGTTTTATCGAACACTACAGTCTTGACTTTGGCTAATTTTTCAACGTAGATTCCACCTTTGATTATGACTCCTCTTTTTGCGGCAACAGTTATCGCCGTGAAAATTGTTGCCGGGACGGATACTATGAAAGCGCTAGGACAAGAAATCACCAGAAGTATCAAAGAGCGGTAAAGCCAAGTTTGGAAAGTGCCGCCAACAAGTGCAGGTAGTGCTACTGCAGTGAATACTGCAAGAGCTATCACAATTGGTACGTAGACTTTGGCAAATTTGTCAACGAGTTTTTCAACTGAAGCTTTTCTCTTTCGCGATTCAATTACGAGCTTCACAATTCTAGAAACTAAGGTTTCCGCTGCTTGCTTGGTAACGACTATTTTGATGACGCCGTTGGTGCTTAAGGTGCCAGCATAAACTGTGTCTCCTAATTTCCGTAACAGTGGCACTGATTCCCCAGTTACTAATGCTTGGTCCATGTGTGAGAAGCCTTCGATGATTGTGCCATCGAGGGGGATTCTCTCACCCGGCTTTACCAGTATTATCGTGCCAGATGAGACTTCTTTGATGTTTACGCTTTTTTCTGTGTCTTCAATTATTACTCTTGCTTGGTCAGGCATGAAGCTGGAAAGCTTCTCAACTGTTTTGCGGGCTCTGTCTTCGATGTAGCCTTCAAAGTATTCAGCCAGGGAGTACAGGAAAAGTACTGTTGCTGCTTCGAAGAGAAAGTCCAAGTACAAAGCGCCTAAGGCGGCTACTGCCATAAGAAATTCTACTGAGAACTTTCTCTCTAGAACTAACTCTTTGATTCCGATAAAGCCTATGTATACTCCTGCGCCAAGGACTGAGACGTGAAAAATGATAGTTGCAACTGTGGCGGGCTCGTTTAATATGGGCAGCGTAAAGCCTAGTGGGATGCCTTTTGCAAAGAGGTCCAGTATCCCAGCGATAATTATAGTTAATCCTAAAACTACGGCAAGAACTACAAATTTTTTCTTGCTTTCGTTTTCTTCGAATTCTTCAATCCCAGCTTCTGGCTCTTTGTTACCTTTTTCCAAGTAACTTCCTCTCTTGACCGTTTTGCTGGTAGAAGCCCACAGAAGCCCTATTAAGTTAGTGCTAATCCGCACGATACTCTTATTAGCCTATTAATAATATTTGGGTGTAATGTTAATAGTGGATGGAGCCCTGTAATTCATGACTGTAATAAGCATAACCTTGCCCTCGGACTTATTGAGCAAGTTTGATGAGTTTATGAAGGCAAGAGGTTACTGCAGTAGGTCTGAGGCGTATCGAGATGCAGTGCGTAGTCTTATGTCTGATTCGGAGCTTGCTAAAGCTGAAACGGGGAGGGTGGCTGCAACGATTATGACAACTTGCGACTATGCTAGAAAAGACGTGGACGTGAAGCTTACTGAGATTAGACATGAGTTTGACGATGTTGTAATTGAGAACGTCCATAGGCATATCGATGACAAATATTGTTTAGAGATTTTTATAAGTCAAGGTGACAATGACAGGATTCTAAACTTGATCAGCAGGCTCAGAGGGATGCATGGCATTCAACAAGTTAGAGCTATGTTTATGCCTCTATAATCTGCCAATATCCACTATCACGATACCCAAGACTTCTGCCGCCGTAACTGAAACCGCATGAATTTGTAAGTGCTACGGCAGCCTCTCTTCTCGACAATGTGTTCACTGTTGCAAAAGTTATTTTCGTTTTCCACAGCGATAAAGTACGTAAATTCCTAACAGCATAATTAACCCAGCTACCAACTGAATAGGTGTGAATGCTTCGCCTAAGACAACAAAAGCAAGTGCTGCACCAAAAAGAGAAGATAATGAAAAGATTACGCCCGTCCTCATCGACCCTATTTTTCGGAGGGCAAAAAAGAAAAACAGGATAGAGAATGCTATGCTAAATGCTCCAACAAACAGAATGTAAGGTATAGAAACTAACGGAATGGTGAAACTGAATCCAAGCAAGACCGATATTCCCAGTAGGGCTAAACCGCCGACAAAACATTTCAAACCGGTCACTAGAAGTATGTCTCTTTTTCTGCTCAAGAATTTGCTTAGGTTGTTGTCGATTCCCCAAAAGAAACAGGCTCCAACGATTAAGAGATTTCCAAGGATGTTTTCGGACAAAGAAAGGTTTTGGAACGCTCCATTAGTAGTAACGAAAATTACTCCGATTAGTAACATAAGGATTCCAATGTACTCTTTTTTTGCGCAACGTTCATTTAGGAAAATAAAGGCAATTGCAACGGTAAAAAGTGATTCAGCGTTAAGAAGAAGAGAAGCATTAATCGCTGTTGTTTGGCTGAGTCCATTTAGGAGAAGTAAAGGTGCAATTGTGGAACCGCAAAGAATCACGAGGGCGAGAATTTTATAGTCTTTTTTTGTTATTTTGCGTTCTGTTTCTGGTGAGTCAATCTTGGCTAGAATCTTTGGGCATAAGGGTGACAGGTGAATTGTGAAAAGTAAAATTCCAGCAACAAAGTAAATCATTCCAGCAACAACTGTTGGGTTTACATTTTCTAAAGCAATCTTGTTTAGAGTAGAACTTGCCCCAAACAGAATCGCTGAAACGACAGCTGCAACGTAACCCCAATGATGAGACATTAAGTGTACCTTAATCTGATTGGGTACTTTTAACTTCTTAGTTTGATGAGGAAACTCCAATTCAATCTCAACTAGAGAGACACATCAGATAAAAAACCTCGGAAAAAATACCAAAGAATCCTCTACGTTATACCAAAATGGCTATTATTTATTGACAAGACTGGCATGTCTGGAAAGTAAACCGCTTTTTAGTGATCTCAATACTACAAGAGCCAGCCTGGACTCTGCAATAATCCTCGCAGTCTTGAGTTATTCTCCTTTCTGAGTATCCGAGACCACAAATATCACAGAGAAAAACTGTTCCATCTCCAACCTTCTTTTCTGTAACCAAAAGCAGACATCCCTAAAAATAATTAATGTTAAAAGTATTTAAAAATACTCAAAAAATCAATTGCCTGTGTTTTTAAGAAAAAAAGGATTTTGCGTTTTTCTTAAGAGAACCTGTTGCAACAGTCACGGCAGAGGAAAGGAGAATTTCCCTGAACGAGTTTTCCATATGGATGCTGCTTGTCCATGGTGTTTCAGAATTACGTAAGAAAGACCTATAAGCCCGTTATTCTATATATTAGAATATTAGAATGTGTGCGATAGTTTAAGGTTGAAACCGAGACCAAGAAGGATGTTAACTCAGCCTTCAACAAGCGTTTCAAAACTGTTTCACGATTGTTTCAGCCAACTATCATATCACTCCAAGACATTAGTATATCATAATAAAAACAAAAATGAGGTAAAAAAAATGAAAACCTGGAAAATAATAACAATCTTTAGTGTTGCAGCGATTACAGCTGCATTGTTAGCTTCATCCGCATTTGCCGCGGCCATGATGGGCGGCGGTGGTTACGGAGGCTATGGAGGAATGATGGGAGGAGGCTACGGAACCGGCTACGGATACAACAGCCCACCATACACAACCGGTACAGCTAACGCTCCAGCATCATCAACTCAATACTATCAGCCAGTTTACCCGATGATGTTCGGAGGCGGCATGATGGGTCGATTAGGCAACGGTCAAGGCTTTGGTGGAATGATGAGCGGCTACGGGTACACAGCACCCTATACCAACACTGGAACACCACTAACAATCTCTAATGCAGTAACAATTGCCCAAAACTATGTGTCCTCGATAGGCAACCCCGACTTAGTCGTTAAACAAGTTGAAGAATACTCAGCGAACTTCTATGTCCAAGTTAATGAGAAAAGCACCGGCAACGGAGCTTTCGAACTGCTAATTAACAAATACACAGGCAGCATCTACCCAGAAATGGGACCTAACATGATGTGGAACACCAAGTACGGAATGATGCGAGGCGGAATCTTGGGCGGAATCTTTGGAACCCCAACCACAACCATGACAGTAACTGCGGCTCAAGCAACAACTGACGCCCAGCAATACCTAACCAGCTACTTGCCAGGCACCACAACAGGCGACGTAACAACCTTCTACGGTTACTACACCATCGAAGTGCTAAACGGCGGAACAACCTATGGCATGCTAAGCGTCAACGGCTACACTGGACAAGTCTGGGTCCACACATGGCATGGAACGTTCACACAAGAACAGCAAGTAAGCTAAGAAAACCAATCCCTTTCTTTTTTGTAATTCCATATTTAGACTAATAGAAAACCTAAAGAGATGAGAAGAATGTTAGAATATTCAAATAAGCAGGAAATCGAAGTGTCGAAACCAACCTTTGACATGTCAATATACGAACTTCAAGCAGAAATTTCAAAAACACTAGCACATCCGCTGAGGATTGCTATTCTCCATTACCTAAGAGACGGGGAAAAAACAGTAAACGACCTTACCCAAACATTGGGTGCCAGCCAATCTAACATTTCCCAGCATTTAGCGTTACTTCGGCAAAGACAAATTGTCAAGACCAGAAAAGAAGGCTCCACTGTTTATTACCGAGTTGCAAGCCCCAAAATTAGCCAAGCCTGCGATATGGTAAGAGAAGTTCTCTTAGAACAACTTAACCAAAAACAAGAGATGGCCAAAACCTACACGCCTTGAGAGGTGACTTGAAAATGTGTCCTTGTGGATGTAGTTGGGGTTCTGACGATGAGGAAACTGTTGGGAAAGCAGTTCAAGTTGTGATGGTTCCATGCAGGTACTGTGCAGTGCTTTTCCCGCAGACCGCGACGTTTTGTCCGAATTGTGGAGCAAAAAGAACCGCATGATTATTTAAGATAAAATTGTTTACATTATAGGAGGATAAAGTTTTGTCAAGTTTAAGGCATGTAACATCATTCATTATTTTAGTTGTTATTTTGGTAGCTTTAGTGCTCCCAGTTTTGGCTATCCAATATAATGTAGGAGTCACATCAGGCCAGTACGTGAAGTATGGAAATTTTGTTGGAAGCGGCCCCGGCTATGAAGCCTTCAATGATTATGGTTTTCTAAATCTTCAAGTAATAAGCGTTTCAGGTAACGCGGTGACCCTGCTTTCAACTGGACAGTTCAAGAACGAGACAGCCCTTCCAGGTAATGGCACAACAGATGTTTGGAATATTGAAACTGGTACAGACAATGGAACCCCAAGTACCCAAGGCCCAATAATAGCGGCAAATCTAAATCAAGGAGATGCTATTCCACCGTCCAACACTTATTCAGTTAACCAAACTACAGACCAGACATACCTCGGCATAACTAGAAGCGTTGACATTCTTAACGTTACAGTCTCTACCCCTGATTACAACTCGACACTAAACTATGTCTATGACAAGCTTTCAGGAATGCTGCTGGAATCAACGTCAACAACTACCACTCAAGCCCAACCTCTGCCGATAACATCAACCTACTCATATAGCGTCGTTGAGACAAACATCTTTGGTTCAACGAGTCCTTCGCCAACCGTTCCAGAATTTGGCACTCAAATGACAACATTTATCGTTGTTTCAACAATACTGATAATGAGTATACTTATTGTCTTTAAAAGAAAAGGATTTTACGCTTAAATCGTGCAAAGAAAAAATATCGCCCACTTTCTTCATAAACTGCGAAAGCTTTCAATATGCATTGAATCTTTTTAATAACTCAAACCGTTTTTTTCGTTTTAGCAGCTTGTTAATGGTTTTCTTTGATGGTCATATAACTTTTAAATCCTGTTTTGTCAATTGCCTTCCTAATTGTACTCGTATCCACGAGTTTTGGGTCATAATCTATGAAAACCTTGTTGAGCATTATAGAAGTCTTGACATCTTCTATTCCTGGTATCTTCATAACCTGCTTTTGGATAGCGGTAACGCAAACAGTGCAGTTTATATCGCTCACAGATATCACAATCCGAGATTTCTCAGTTGAATTCTTCTTTTTACTGCCTTCCACTATATCATACCTCACTATTTTCCGAGCATTCTCTTGTCTTTAGAAAATTAGGCCTTAAATCTTTCCAATAACAATGAGTTGCTTATGACAGTCACAGAACTCAAAGCCATCGCACCCGCAGCAAGAAATGGAAGAACATTATACACTTGCGCACCAAAGAATGGAACTAATGCTCCTGCCGCAAGCGGAATAAGTGCTCCGTTATAGATGAAAGCGAAGAACAAATTTTGTTTAATTTTTCTAACTGTACTTTTGCTAAGTTTTATGGCTGTGACCACGTCTCTAAGATCTTCTTTAACAAGCACTATTCCGCCAGTTTCCTTTGCCACATCTGTTCCACTACCAATAGCTATGCCAATATCCGCCTTTGCTAGAGCGGGAGCGTCATTAATGCCATCTCCAACCATCGCAACTATCTTTCCCTCTTTCTGTAGCTTTTCGATAACGACCTCTTTCTGTTCTGGCAAAACCTCAGCAAAAACCCTTTCTATGCCAAGTTTACTAGCGATCGATTTAGCAGTGCGTTCATTATCACCAGTAAGCATTATAACATCTATACCAATTTTCTTCAGTTCTTCCACTGTTTCTTTTGAGTGTTGTTTGAGTGTATCGGCAACTGCTATTACACCTGCCAATTTACCATCGAGAACCAAGAACATTAGTGTCTTGCCCTCTTCTTCAAGTCTTGTTATTTTCTTCTCAATTTCAATAAGATTTATAGACATTTCAGCAATAAGCTTTCGATTTCCCAGAACAATCGTTTTTACTTGAACCTTGGCCTTAACTCCCTTTCCTGGAATGGCTTCAAATTCGGATGGTTCAACTACCTGCAAAGAACGTGCTGAGGCTTCTTTTTCAATAGCTTCAGCCAAAGGATGCTCGGACCCTCTTTCAACTGACGCCGAAAGCCTAACGATAGTGTCAGAATCGATTTTTCCTATTGGAACAACATCCGTGACTGAAGGCTTTCCAACAGTCAACGTGCCTGTTTTGTCAAAAACTACGGCAGTTACTTTACGAGCGATTTCAAGATAATCTCCACCTTTAATTAATATGCCATTTTGTGCGCCTTTGCTTGTACCGACGAGAAGAGCAGCAGGTGTTGCAACTCCAAGGGCGCATGGACAAGCTATAACAGTTACCGAAACGAAGACCAATAAGGAAAACTGCAGACCGATATGTCCGATGAAGTACCATGATAAGGCTGATGCAAAAGCAACAATGGTTACAAACGGTACAAAGTAAGCCGCAACCCTGTCCGCGAGTTTCTGAATAGGTGCTTTACCGATTTGGGCTTCCTCAACAAGCTTAACTATTTGCGAAAGTGTTGTATCTTGACCAACCTTAGTCGCCTTTACTTTTAACAGACCAGTTTTATTAATTGTTCCGCCTATTACTTCGTCATTTATGTTTTTTTCAACTGGAATGCTCTCGCCAGTAATCATAGATTGATTAATTGATGAACGCCCATCGGCCACAACGCCATCTGTTGGCACCTTTTCCCCGGGTCGAACAACAAAGATCTCCCCTACTTCAATCTGTTCAACGGCAATTTCAATTTCTTTATCATTTCTTAGCACATGAACAAGTTTAGGCTGCAAATCCATAAGTTTCCTGACTGCCTCAGATGCTCTGCCTTTGCTCAAGTGCTCAAGATATCTGCCTGCAAGTATCAAAGTAACTATGGCTGCAGCAGCATCAAAGAAGACTGCGGTAAAAGATACTAAGGACGGAAAAAAGGTAACAACCGTACTGTATCCCCAGGCGGCGCTAGTACCTAAAGCGATAAGGGAATCCATGTTTCCCATGCGATTGCGGATGGCATCATATGTACCATGGTAGAAGCGCAAACCGAAATAGAATTGAATTGGCGTATCAAGGACAAAAAGCACGTAGTTGTTGATATGCATTGGCAAAAGAGCTACATAGGTCAAAATGATTATGGGGATAGTAAGAATAGCCCCGACGGCAACTGCGATTTTCAATTTTCTTATTTCGACTTCTGGCGCTAAAAACTCTCGCATGCAATTATGACTACAGAAATAGTATGTCGTTCCTCTGACTGTTGCCTTAAACTCGGCCGTTTTCTCATCTACATACATTCCACAAATTGGATCCTTTGCCAGATAACTCGCCCCTTATTGGTCTTACTATTTATACTTAAGCTAAAATAAAAAGAACACCAGGGCAAGTCACTGTAATTTGGAAACAGTTCAATTCGGAAGACCGCAGTCAGAACTTCACTTAGAACTTTACGCTAAAAGAATTAAAGAAAGCTAAGCATTACAAGGACATAATTATGCTGCTGCAGAAGCTTTACAAATTAATATAATATATAATGAAAAATAAAGTAGGAGGTGAAGTGATATGGCTAAAGATCCTGTTTGCAAGATGGATGTTGATGAGAAAACTGCAAAGTTCAAATTTGACTATAAAGGCAAAACATATTATTTCTGTAGCCCAGCATGCAAGTCTAATTTCGAAAAGAATCCTGTCAAATACCTCAAATAACAAGGCGTACGCGATTCTTGCAAGGCCCCATTTTAAGTCATTTTTTCATTTGTTGCAGACAAAATAAAATTTAATCCCAACATATGCCTTACGGGAAGCTCAGATTGATAGATAGAACCACACCAGACTTAGACAAAGCGATTATAAGGGAGCACCAATTCCCTATCTTCTCGGTGAACTAAATGGAAAACAAAACACATAACTCAACAACCCCTTTGTTTTCTCGGTTTCACCGTATACCCTCTAAAAAAGTAAAGGCTGATGCGCTCTTTGCGTTAGCCTACTATAGAGGGGAGGGGTAGGTAGTT
>PLYI01000037.1 GCA_003151735.1 Candidatus Bathyarchaeota archaeon
ATTCTTTTTTCTATTGAGTAATGTACTTTGACTAAGAAAAAGAGGCATGTTGGAGTTAGCTTAGTTTTTGCGGCTTTAATCCTGATTGGGTTAGGGTTGTTCTTTATTACGGAGGCATAACGCTTTATTCGTTTAATTTAGTGTTTTTTACACTTGTTTTTCCAGCTCATTCGATAGAGCAGACGTTAGCGATTGTGCTTGGAACGTTGGTTTTAGCCTCTGGTTTAATGACGGCTGGCTAAGGCCGCGGAGGCTGCTCTAGAAGCAGATCCAAAGTTGAACAGCACAACTTTTGACAGTTATGTTAGTAATCGAGAGAAGCAGAAGGTCTTTGCGTCTGACTACGACATAGTCGCCATCAGGCTAACAGTCCACACTTGGAGATATGCTTAGGTGCAAAAAGATGAAAACACTGTTTCCGTCATAGGGGAAGGCAAAGCTGAGTGTCAAAAAAAATTGGATCAAGACAAGATTGCTGTTTCTTGCTTGATCGACTGCATGTGGGAGCTAAAAGAACGACTCTGTATCAGTAGGTCTGATTTTGAGCTCTCTTAACACGCTCTGTCTCGTCATCAGTAGCTTCTTTGGTGCTTTTAGCATCTTGGTCACTAGTTTTTTTGGTGCTTTTAGCATCTTGGTCACTAGTTTTTTTGATTCGTTCAGCCTCTTGGTCTTTGGCTTTTTTGATTCGTTCAGCCTCTTTTTTATCTAAATCTATTTGAGTCATAAGGTGGTTTTCCTCATCATACTAAAGTTTTTTAAACTAAAAAACCTTTAGCTGAGAAACTGTGCCCTTCAGCAAGGCACGGTTCAGGTAAATCTAGGTTTTCCTGGGGCAAATGGAGAAAGCCTAAAGAAGAAATTAACGTCGTTAGATCTGAAGAAGAAGAACCTAAAGCTCCTGTTATTCCAGAGTTAATCCACTGGGTTGAAAGACCACTCCCGGAAGGCACAAAGGTTTTCTTGAATAGGCCGACAACTTTAACCTCTAATAATGCGAAATTCTTGCTATCCAATGATCTTGATAAGCAACATGAAATCGGCTTTCAGATTTCTCAGTTAGCTTCAGAAAATAGTAAACTTACCCTTGAGGTTGCGCTACCTGACACTTCAATAAGGAAGTTCAAGATCATTAAATCAGAGGACCAGTTACCAAGTGATGAATCTGTATCTTTTTAAGATATGATTTACGTCGGCAATCTACGGAATCAGCTTCGAGTAAATGGCTTCACCCTAATTTCAGCTTAATCCAAGAAATGATGTTTCAGGTTTTTTTTGTTCTCTTGATAGAACGGAAATCGCATGTAGTGACTAAGGCTTTTTGAGGTTCTGTGAAGTCTTTGGCTGTTTTAGGGTTCATGTGAAAAATCGTCTGCTAAGGATGGAACAAGCTTCTACCGTTCATTAGATAATTAATTATTTTTCTCTTGGAGAAGTTCATGAGTGTAATCATTGGATTCTGGAATGAGTTTTTGCCACATGAAAAAATAATGATATTGGGAATATTTGCAGAAATGATTTTTTTGGTAATTTGTATTTTTCTAAAAATTAATAATTTAGTGGCAATATCTGTTTTTATCGGTTCTATGATTCCGTTTATTCGTTATGAGCATAAAATTTGGCTTGCAAGTCAACAAAAACTCCAACCCCTAAACCTATGCTTGCAAGAAAAACCGCAAACATCCAATAATTAGAATCTTTTGCTACCATCAAAACGAAATCATTAAACAAACCACTTACAACAGTGGAAAATATCATACCGACAAAAAATGCTAAATAAGCGTGACCTTTGTGCTTTGTCTGGTTATTAATAGCTGGAATAATGGCAATTCCATTTCCACCCTTAATAATCAAACTAAGTAAAATATCGCTTAGCAAATAAGTGAAAATTGCTGTAAATCCAAATATCCAGTATTCAGGTAATAACCAACCGAGAATTAATAAAGCCAAAACTATTAATAAAAAAGCAATTATTGGGTTCTGTAGCAACCTAATGAAGACATTAGTTTTTTTTGGCATACTTGAAATGTCCTCTTTTATTATCTTAAAGTCACCTCTATGTCGTTAAATGTTTTGCCTAGAAAAAGAGATCTTAGAGCTCTTTTCTTTTGTTTGTGTCAACGTTTGGCAAATCAAAACGATTAGGTGCGCTTAACCATTGGTCAACGTTCTTTGCTTTAGGTGCTTTCAATTTAGAATCAATATGTTTAGCCCAATCACTTCTTCTAGCTTGAACTCGTTTTGCCCTTCTGATTGTTCCACCATAACCATGTCGTCTTCTTTCAGTATAACTCAAACTACATCTACCTCAAAAGAAAAATATGAAGAAATCAGCTTTATACCTGAGTTGCGGTAAGTTGTCAAAAAAATCGTTAACAATTCCATTTAAAAATGTTGAAAGAGGCTCAGAGTTATGTTTGGCTAATGCCTTACAATTTTGCTCTGATGCGAAAGTTTTAGCGAAATCATCAAGTTTTGAACATGCCTTAGGGCTGTGTATTTTTGCGATTGAAGAACTAGGTAAAGCAATTATGTTGAAACAGAAAGCAATTCAAGCAAAGAAAAAGAATGAGGACGCACTAACTTTTAAGTCACTAAAGGATGTGGAGTCTTTTTACAGAGTACCAATTGGGTGCTTAAAAAATGTTGGATTAGAAGGTTGTATTTCTAATCCATTTTATAACCATAAGTCAAAACTATATTTTGCCAAAAGCACATTGAATTTTGCGGCAAACAAGCGAATTTTAGAAATTATGGAAAAATTTGGTTTTAAAGAAATTCAAGAAGCGAAATTGCTATCTCCAGAATACCTTTCAATAATCGAAAAAACAGAAATTAGGGAAAGAGCATTTTATGTTGATTTTGACGAAAAAAAATGTGAGTGGGTTTCTAACAGTCTTAACACAACCCAAGAGAAAGTAATGGAAATTATATCCGATATAATAAACGCAATAGAAGACACTAAAAAGTGGAAATGGAGCTAATCAACCAAACAATCGGTAATTCATCAATTTTTTTATCCGATGAATTTTCACATGGAGAACCTTTCCAATAAAGACGTCACAGAACCTTTGTCACATAAATTCTTAACTTAAAAATTGACAAAAACGCTATAAACCCATTACAAATGAGCAAACAGACGATTTTTCACACAAAAACACAGAAAGAAACGGAAATAATGTTTAACCGAGTAACTGATAACATAACAGCTTTTCAAATGGAAGCTGGGGTTATAAGTAAAAACTTAGCAACCACAAGAGCCGAGGCATTTTTAGCATATCAAGAGTATTGTGAAGAGATAGGGGTAGAGACTAGACGATCCAGCCAATTTACTCAAGGAATGCTAAGATTAGCGCCAAAAGTAAAAGACGGCTGGATATACAAGCCTAAAAAAGAGAGAGCTTGGATAGGTTTCGGTTTGAAAAACCGAGAGCAACAGTCTATAGAACAAATAGAACAGATGGAACAGCAAAATATTCTTAGTAATTTTTCACAACAAGAAAATATAAAAGATAAAAATGCTGTTCTAACTGTTCCAACTGTTCCAAACGATAGCCAACTAAAGGTAATCTCTGAAGAATCAGGGTTAAGGCATATAGAAGCAAATAATCTTGTCAAGGCTAAACGTTTTAGGTCTAAACCTGGCGTTCTTTGTCAAACAATAGATCACGACTTGATTTGCGCTAAAGAAGCGGAATACTCGATAAATGGAAATCGTTATTGCCCGACACATTTCGATGATGAAAAAGAGAACTTGCGGAAAATAGGGAAAACTGTTTGTGCAGAATGGGCAGAGGAGGCGGCTTAGTTGGGGGAGAGTGCGAGAATGAAGCAGTCTTGTTTAGACGCTTTGACTAAAGGGAAATGCGCAGGTCTATGCTGTAGATGCCCTGATAGACCCGAATTGATTAAGCCATTCAACACACAAACGGAGGCTTCTTAATTGGAACCCATAGCCCAAACCGCTATTAAATGCCCCGAATGTGGCAGCCTTAGAGTTTTCCATGATGGTTTTAGGAAAGCGCCTTCTAACGCTTTATCGAGTGAGCCGATCCAGCGATACCGTTGTGCTGAGTATGGTCACCGCTGGAGTTTGCATACTAGCTTAAATGTTATTGGCAACAATAAAGCGAGCAGCCAAATAAGCGTAATCCTGCAGGATGCGAAAAATTTGACGTCCACGCAAAAATTAAAGATTTGCGCGGAGATGGAAAGAACACCAACAGAAAACGAAGTAAAAGCAGCGCCAACAATCGAGAAATTCCTTAATCAACTACGCAACGATGGAAGAAAAGCTATTACTTTACTTAATTATCGAAAAGCCCTAAGATTACTTTTGAGAGCTGGAGCCGACCTTTTTGACCCAGAAAACACAAAGGCCGTCTTAGCTAAGTCAACAATGAAAGACAGCAGCAAAAAAACTATCACTACATTACTAGATGTTTGGTTTGAGTTCAATGGAATAAGCTGGAAAGCGCCAAAATACTCAGCCGACTATGAAACCCCATATATCCCCACTGAAGCAGAAATTGACCAATTTATTGCTTGTTTAGGGAAAAAGACAGGTACTTTTTGCCAATTCCTAAAGGATACCGGTGCTAGATGTGGTGAAATCTCTGCTTTACGATGGCAAGATATAGACTTTGCACAGCGAAGAGTAACAATAAAAGGCGAAAAACACAGTAATGGAAGAACCCTGCCACTGTCACCTAAAACCTTTGATATGCTTTGTAATCTGCCACATGGAAAGACTGACGAAAGATTGTTTGCTGGTAGCAGCGGTTTAAGATCCACCTTCTTTTTGCAGCGAAAAAGGAAAGCTAAGCAACTTGCAAACCCTAACTTGCTAAAGATACATTTCCATACTTTTAGACACTGGAAAGCCACAACCGAGCAACATAAAACTAAAGACCCCTGGCACGTCAAAATGATGTTAGGACACAAAAGCATACAGTCAACAGAAACCTATATTCACCTTGAACAAATGCTTTATCAAGAAACAAGCGATCAATTCACCGTTAAAGTTGCCGATACTATGGACGCCGCTATTAAATTAATGGAAGTGGGCTTTGAGTTTCACGCTACAGTAGAAGGTCATCAACTCTTTAGGAAGCGCAAATAATGAAAAAAGCAAACGCTTTCTCTAAAATACAAACGCTTTTTAATGGAAACGCTTGCTAATAGATTCAAAAAAAGGGTAAGTTACGTGAGCGCTGACAAACTAGTTATTGGTTTAGCAGGAATGCCTGGATCAGGAAAATCCCTGGTCGTGGATACTGCACGTGAACTGGGCTACGATATTGTAGTTATGGGTGATGTAGTTAGAGAAGAAACATTAAAACTCGGTTTAGAGTTGACGCCGCAGAACGTTGGAAAAGTCATGCTTGAGTTGCGGGAAGAAGGTGGGAACTTTGTTATCGCCAGGAAATGTATTCCCAAAATTGAGGAACAAACCAGTAGCAAAGTCCTCGTTGACGGCTTACGCAGCTTATTTGAAGCTGACATTTTCAAAGAATCATTTGCCAAATTCAGCCTTGTAGCAGTGCATGCTTCTCCTGAAACACGCTTTAACCGCCTCTCTAACCGCCATCGAAGCGACGACGCCGCGGAATGGAAAGTTTTCCATGAACGGGACATGCGGGAGATCAGCGTTGGTTTGGGAAATGTTATCGCGATGGCTGAACAGATGATAGTGAACGATGACAGTTTCGAGCAAGTTAAAGCTAAAACGAAAGAGTCTTTGATGAGGATTGAAGAGAAATGGTTGAAGTAACAGTTTTTGCTGAAACAGAAATATATCCAACTGAAAGCGAAGACAACGTTAAAGCAGCAGTCAACAACGTTCTGGGCAACGCAACCATAACAATCAAGTCCTCCATCAAAGGCAGCACATTAACTGCAGTAGCTAAAGGGCAAGATTCACTCTTCAACCTCCGCAATATGCTGCGCAATGATAGAATCCGCGACGCCTCGAGAAAACTCCTCTTCAAATCAACCAGGGGAAACATGATTTCTTTCTGTTTAAACAAACAGGTGGCGTTTGCTGGGCACGTTTCTTTTTCTGAGGAAACCGCGGAGTCACCGTTAGGTCCAATAAAAGTTAACATTGAAACTGATAATCCCCAGCAGCTCATCGAGTGGCTGGCAGAAAAAACTTAGCGCAGAGAAGGATATGGCTTGGCTGAAAGGGCAGGGGTAACTAAGAGTGGCGCTGTTTTGCTAGGTGACAGTGTCGCTTGCGACGCCCATGAAGCCTCAAGACCACTGCGGGTTGTAACTCATGCACATGCCGATCACCTCTACGGTTTGCGCAGCAGCTTGAAACGTTGCGAGAAAGTTTTGATGACTAAAGCCACCCGTGACCTTACAGAAACCCTTAATGAATCGCTTAAACTCAAGGATTGTGCGGCAGTAAAAACCTTGGAGTACGGCAAAGTCCTCAAGTACAAAGACGAAAAAATCACTCTCCTCAAAGCCCAACACATCTTAGGCGCAGCGCAGGTCCTTGTTGAGGATGCTGGCGGGATACGTATTGTTTGGACGGGAGATTTCAGGTTGGATGGCACTCCAGTTGTCGACTGCGACGTTTTGGTTGTTGAGGCGACGTATGGGAGTCCGTCATGCAGGCGCAACTTTGACGTTGATGTACCTGAGCTTTTGGTTTCCATGATTGAGAAACGCCTCCGCGGCGGCGCTGTCTACGTGTTTGGTTACCATGGCAAACTACAGGAAGTGATGCAGATTTTGCGGGACGCGGATGTTGAGGTGCCGTTTGTTATGCCTGAACGCGTCTATGAGGTTACAAAAGTCTGTGAAAAACATGGAATGCGCCTGGGTTGTCTGTCGCTTTCAACTGATAGCGAGGGGCATGAGCTTTTAGACGGCAACTTACCCTGCGTTGCATTTTACCACATGAATTCGCGGCAACACGTGGGTTTGCAGAACTCGCGGATTTGTGTTAGCGGCTGGGAGTTTCATTCGCCCTGCCGACAAATCGGCGACCGCGAACACCTAGTTGCGCTTAGCGACCACTCAGATTTTGACGGGTTAATCGAGTATGTTAACCGCTCAGGGGCAAAGCAGGTTATCACAGACAATTACCGCAGCAACGGCTACGCATTAGCACAGGAAATCAACAGGCGCCTAGGCGTATCCGCAGTCGCCATGCCCCGAAGTAACGGTCAAACCACCCTGTAAACGCAGCATTTTAAGGTAAGGCTGGTTAAAGTTTAAATGCTAAAAACCAAACACTGAGTTGCACAGTGATTGAGAATGGCTAAGTCATCTGTAATCTCAGGCTTCTATAAGCTTTCGCCTAAAGAGCGGTTAGCAATCATTAAAGATTTTGCAGGTTTAACAGAAGACGAAGTTCGTTTACTTGAGAACACTGGTTCGTTGCCTATGGATGTGGCTGACCACATGGTTGAAAACGTCATCGGCGTTTTCCCAGAGCCATTAGGCGTCGGCGTTAACTTCCAAATAAACGGCAAAGACTACCTCATCCCAATGGCAACGGAAGAGCCAAGCGTGATTGCCGCAGCCAGCTACGCCGCTAAAATGGTACGCGACGGCGGAGGATTCCACACCAGCAGCACAACGCCAGTAATGATTGGGCAAATCCAAGTCGTAAAACTAAAAGACGCAAAAACCGCTAAAAAACAGGTTTTAGACGCCAAAGCAGACCTGCTCAAAAAAGCAAACGACCAAGACCCGGTCCTCAACTCGTTCGGCGGCGGAGCCAAAGACCTTGACGCAAAAATCATCGACACCACAATGGGGCAAATGTTGATTGTGGAATTGTACGTGGATTGCCGAGATGCAATGGGCGCAAACGCAGTTAACACGATGGCTGAAGCAATTGCACCGGTAATTGAGCAGCTTACAAGCGGACATGTTTACCTTCGGATTATTTCTAATTTAGCTACAAAACGATTGGCGAAAGCATGGTGCACTGTACCCAAGGAGGTGTTGGGCGGCGAAGCAGTCGTGGAGGGCATCGCTTATGCATCAGCTTTTGCAGCCGCTGACCCTTACCGAGCAGCCACACACAACAAAGGAGCGCTTAACGGCATAATTGGCGTGGTTTTAGCAACGGGCAATGACCACCGCGCCATCGAAGCTGGAGCACATGCTTACGCCGCACTAAATGGGAAATACACCAGCATATCACAGTGGACTAAAAACAAGAACGGCGATTTAGAAGGCGTAATGGAACTGCCCATGGCTGTGGGCTTAATAGGCGGCGCAGTAAAAACCCACCCAATCGCCAGAATCGCCATGAAAATCCTAAACGTCAAATCCGCTAACGAGTTCGGTGAAGTCTTAGCGGCTGTTGGTTTAGCCCAAAACCTCGGAGCCCTACGCGCACTGTCGAATGAAGGTATCCAGCGTGGTCACATGTCGCTGCACGCCAGAAACATCGCTGTCACCGCAGGCGCCAAAGATAAAATGGTTGATTTAGTTGCTGAGCGGATGGTTAAGGAACGCAAAGTCCGAGTTGACCGAGCCAAAGAAATCCTCGAAGAACTAAACAAAGAAAATTCTAAAACAAAATAGATTAAGTTCGAAAGGTGAGTTCATGAGGAACGATGAATGCATAATAAAATTTCTTAACAAAGAAGGAAGAGTGATGCAATCTTTTCAAAGAGACAAAGAAGGCTGGTTTGAAACCAGCTCTAAGGGAATAGTTAGGCGATGCACAGCTGAACAAACACTATCGCATCTGTTGCCTCCGCTTGCAGGTGTCAGCAGAGCAATTGTAAAGGTGGAAAGGATACCGCCTAAAAAACCATGTTGATATCAACTTAAACTATAACTTTGTTGCTGCTGGATTAAATTTTAATGCACAAAATGGTGGTCTAAGAAGGGTTTTGTTTTGTTTCAGACTTTTTTGATTTACGTCTTAAGAAATAACCAACACCCAATAAAATAAAAGCCACAATTGCCAATGAAAGATTTAAGGATTCATTTTGTAATGGTATAAAAAAACCTTGAATGAGTAAAAAAACTAAGATTGCAAAAGTTATAGCGTAAATAATGTTTCCAGCTATTAGATTGGATTTCATGTTTTCACTTACTTTGTATTTGTTTTGACCTTGTTTAAAAAATTATCAAGAACTACGAATGGGTCTGTTTTGTTTTCAATAAAACTTTTTGTTTGATTGTTCGGTTAACCAGATACAGAAGAACAAAAAGAAGAACGCCTGCTAAAACGTAAGCAATTGTTTGGTAGTAGTACGGATTGCATCATTCAAAAAAGCCCATGCCCAACCATAGAAATATTAAATATGCGATTCCTATTAACAGAATTAAAATCATAGAACGTGAAATTCTCATAGTTCTATATCGTTCTGACCTTGCTTAAAAGATTATTTTGGGCTAATATGGTTCTGTTTTTAATCAAATCTTAATCCACTAAGCGTAGAATTTGTGTGTGTGCATTAAATTTTAATCTTTCTCTCTCTCTGTAACTTCTAACAACTACCCCTACAACTACGACTACAACTTCTTATTCCTCTCTTACTCTCTCCTTCTTTCTTTCGCTCGTTCGTTAGCTCGTTCGTTCGTTAGCTCGTTCGTTCATTCGCTCGTTAACACGACACCACACAACGCAACACAAAAGAAAGAAAAAAGAAATTTGAAAAAAGTATCTCATTATGAAGGTAATGACGATTAATTATCAAACTTAATTTGTTCTATATAATCATCAATACTTTTTTTGCCTTCCTTCTTTTGAATCTCTGTGTATCCCTGACCCAGAAATTCAATTAGTTTCCAAACTATTTCATGAACTAGTTCGTTCATTTCAATTATTTCTTTGTTAGTCAAAAATTCATTTTCTTGAGAGTTGCCGTGGACAAACGCAGACCGCATTCTGTATGCATCCTTTATACAATTGTACACTTCTCGCTTATTCTTTCCCAATACAAAAGCACCTTTTTCAGCAAATCTCCAAAGAATGTAATCTCTGTCTTTGCCACTCAAAAGTAAGCTTTCCAAACAAGTTACCAATAAAACGTATTTCGTTTGTAGGTCTTCGATTGAAATTTGAATTCCAAAAATTCTTAATGCATTTTTTATTTTCTTTTCTATCTCGTTGGGGTTATACTTTAAGAAAATATTGGAGAGAATTTCAATGTTTGTTAACAGTTTATTGCCATAAGGATTACTAATAGATTTTTCAAGAATGCTTTCTTCACTTTCAAGGACTAAAGGTGCGAATCCGTACATTCCGTCAGTCTCATTATTATCTCTAATAACGAACTGATAATCGTTAATTTGGTAATTTCTTTCAATAAAAAACCTGATAATGTGTAATGAATCTTCCGCTAATTGAGTGGCTTTTCTATTTGCACTCGTAATTGCATTTGCCTTTACTATGACATGAAGAATTGCGGAGCTACTCTTAAGTCGTATATAATCAGTACTTGTTATTTTGCGATTGTAGGAAAGTGCCAATTTTGGTTCATCTTTCCACTCTTTTAAGAAATTAGACCTAACAGTAGCGGGTAAATCTCTGAAATCAAGTGTCTCTGAGTATCCTAAATTGGTATTTTTTGGTAACCCATACAGATCATAGATTGGTAAATAGTAATCAAAAGTTTTTTCATAAAGAAATCTGTATCTAAATTCCTTCACGAACTCTTCATCATTTAAAAGTTTGAAATATCTTTTTAGTTCTTCTTCATTTGACCTATTATACAAGTTTATGAATTGCCTGTGTGGCATGTTTCTTCTTCCGAATGCAATACTATAAATAACGTCTTTTAAATCCCAAAAAGTATGCAATCTGGTTAAGGGCAACTTCTCATAATTGTCAGCTAACTCGTGAATTTTGGGGTCAATTAATACTGGGGCAGAGTTAACCTTCATTTCATCATATATTCGTAATGCCCCTTCGATGAGTGTAGTTTCTCTTGATTTTGTCATTTTCCTAATTATTTGCAGAAGAATTAATTACTCTTGTGCTAGTTTTAGAGCCGATTTGAAAAAGTTATGAATAAGAAAAAGAGGTCTTTCTAAGACCTTTTAGTTTTGTGACCTCTTGCCTCAGATAGAGTTGCACTTGGATGATTCCTCATGTAGCTTGTTACTCGTCTCTCGTATGCTGTTGTCCTTCCAGTCTCACTATGCCATTGCTGGAAACTAACATAGCCTCTTGAAAACTTCTCTCTCCACTGAGCTTCTCTTTGTTGTGCAGTCTGAATAAATATAGCTCGAACCTGTTGTTGTCTGCTTTTATGACCTTCAAGTGGAATCCTTAACCTTTTTGCTTGAACAGCTAAAGCATCCATCTGTCTAAATGTGCCTCTCCATTTCTTTCCAGACCAAGAACCGAAAGCTAAAGTTAGCTGTCCGAAAGTCTTGATGTTTTTAACATGGACTTTTTGCTTGAATCTTTTAAAAGCCTCAGGAAATTTATCCATACTAATCAATTCCTAAATTAAGCGTTGTGCCTTTCTTCTCGGTTCCAGTATCATAGATAACATGCGTCATTATTCCAGAAGGAAATGGAACAAAAAAAGATTCAAGAATATCAGTGCAGTTCTGGAAAGGTCTACCTTCTTTTTGGCTCAGTCTCACAGTGGCTTCTTTCCTTTTGAATGCATAATAAATAAACCCGTAATCCGTAATGCTTAAGCTGTCAACGAGAATTTTTAAGTAAGTCTCAAAAGTAACAACGGAAAAACACCAACCTCTAAACGATTGTCCATTATTGTCTGATGTTAAGTAAATGTTGCCTAAACCGTATCGAGTTTGTACTTTTCTGAGAGTTTTCTTTATCTGTTCAAGAGAGCACTCAAACTAGAACGGACGAATACCCAGACTAACCAGAGCAGTTATTATTGTTGCAATAGTTCCTACAACAAGACAAACTAGATTGAAGATAAATGACAGGGAAACGGGCTTTCTTTGTTTTAGAAATGACATATTTGTAGAAGACTTAAGTTCATTCAATCGCTGCAATTCACTATTACTTTCTTTTAATTTTTGTAAGTCCTCTATAAACTGCCTACCATTGTTTTGTTTCAGACTAGATATTAGTTTGTCTATGGTATCAGTCACACTTTGGTTCTCTTTGTCATTACCCCATAACTTGGCAAAGTATAATAGTTCAAAGGATTCATGTAAATCTAATTGCTCACATCCACATTCTCCTATTACTTCTTTTTCACTGTAGTCTATAACTTTCGGAAGTAGTAGGTAACCCATGCTATTTTTAGCATTAGTTTCAAAGGTTTTAAGCCACTGTAATAGTCGTATAGTCACATCTGTGTGTGACTTAGTAAGACTAAGTATTGACCAAGAAGCAATAAAACAAGCAGCGAGAAGACTTACGGCAGCCACTAAGTAAACTATAATAGCTAAATATGCATGCGGAAAATTGTTTGCAAAAGTGGGAAATAGAAACAATAGAGACAATGAAAAAATTACAAAAATGGAAGAACCTATACTTTGTAGTTTGGAGCTTGTTTCAACGAGAAATTTAACCGCAAACAAACCAGTGTTTCTGTCTGTTTTACCATATTGCCACACACGTTCATTAAAATATTTACTAAAAAATAAAGAGACAAACATAATAATTAAGACTGTTATTGAAATCCAAACAAAGTAAGACATTATTTCATCTATTTGAAGGGCAGAAAGCGTTATTTTCGCTGTTAGCGAAGGTATTGTAATGCTCATAACGGAACTTACTAGAGAAAGTGCAATAGAGTAAAACGCCATTAAAATGAACATTATTGTGAAAGTATAGATGCTTGCATAATCCACTAGCTTGAAATTTTCCCTTCTAAGGTACTTTTTGACTTTTTTAGGCGTTATCTTAGAC
>PLYI01000111.1 GCA_003151735.1 Candidatus Bathyarchaeota archaeon
CTAATTTCGGAACAACCATGCGCGCTCGGGTGGAAGTCTCTGCGTTCTCAATGTGCCTCTACCCTTTTTTGGTTTTGAGCTAAAATCTCTGTAACTTTTGGGATGCGCTTAAAACATTAACAAATCCTCTTTTTCCCATGTCAAAGAAATAGAACGGGCTCGCTGGGATTTGAACGCGGACCCTTAGCGATTGAAGAAAATTTCATCGACCCTGTCTGATCCGCAGCATCTTCCCCCATTTTTGTTTCCATTGACGGAAGTTTGCCAGGAGATGAAAGAGATGAGTCAAGAAACGACGAAATCTCCTCAATGCGGCAGCACAAAACTTTGGAAGGAAGGAAAGCTACTTGTTTTTCTGAGTCCTTCTTCGAATTCACAACACACTCTCATTGACAACAACTATATCAAGTAAATTGATTTTACAGTTATTAGTTATTATTTTTAATAGGAGGCGTATTAAGGCACAAAACATTAAACTGATCGTTTATCCGGTTAAAGATATAGAAAAAGCTAAAGCATTTTATGGCAAGTTTCTAGATGCAGAACCGTATGTCGCAAGCCTCTACTATGTAGGTTATAGGGTTGGAAATTTGGAAGTCGGATTAGACCCTAATTCTAATGTGGGGCCTATTGCTTATGCTGATGTAGAGGATATTAAAAGCAGTCTTCAAGCAATGGTTAAGGTCGGTGCTGAAGTTGTACAAGATGTTAAGGAAGTAGGTGGTGGTTTGTTGATAGCTCAGGTCAAGGACGTTGACGATAACGTGGTTGGGCTAAGACAACAATCTTAAATGAGTAGGGCATTTTGGTTCCATTAACTTCGTGGGCGATGGTTTTTCTTGTTAATCTTTGGATGATAGAATAGGAGAAATATTTTTTGTATTTGTAGGGTGAATTCGAGGGCTGGCAGCAGGTGTAGGGTTAGCTTGCCGTATTCGGTAGGGTGTATTCGCTGTAGGGCGGTTTATCTGCCTCTTTTTTAATATTGGGTTCCGACGCCGATTTTGGTAGCTAAAAAATCGTAGCCAGCCGTCTTAAATGCAGACACAACTTTGTCCTGCAACTCTTTGCCCGGTGTCAACGCAACCATGCAGCCTCCTCCTCCGCCGCCGGTGAGCTTAGCTCCGATTGCGCCTTGCTTTTGGGCTACATCCACAAGTAAATCAAGTTCTTTGCTTGAGACTTCGATTTCTTGGAGTAAGCGGTGGTTTTCGTTCATGAGTTCACCAACTTTTTTTAGATTATAGAACTCTAGGGCTGCTCTGCCTTCGTAAGCGAGTTCTTCGGCTCGTTTGAAGATTGCGTTGTATTTTTGGGGGTTTTTGCGCTTGCGTTCATCGACACCTTCAACCATGGCTTTGGTGTTGGCGACTTTGCCAGTGCTGCCTATGACGATTTCAACTGGCGACTCTATGGCTAAACGCTCAACTAGGTCTTGTCCGCCACCCATGTTTTTCCTAAACCACATAAGCCCTCCGTAGGTGGCTGCGGTGTTGTCGATGCCTGAAGGATTGCCAGCGTAGGCTTTCTCGCCCTCATAGGCAACCTGATTAATTTTCTCATCAGAAATCTTCATGCCAAGTTCCTGTGCGATAGCGCGTGCGATGGCAACGCTGCTTGCCGCTGAAGCACCTAACCCGCTAAAACCAGGAAGTGTTCCGCCAATCCAAATGTCTAACGCTATTTTCGGGTCAATACCCATGGCTTTTAGCATTCTCTCGATTGACTCGAGTTGCTGGAGGCGTTTTTCTTCACTGTAACCTTTAGCGGTTTTCCTCTCGTCTTTAACGTTGATTCCTTTAGCTGCCTTTTTTACTTCAGCGTCAGTTGAGGAGTCAATTGCTGAAACGATGCCCGGCACTCCATGAACAACGAAGTGTTCGCCGAACAAAATTACTTTTCCATACCCTGAACCTTTACCCATTTGCTGTACACCTTGAAAGTTAGCTTAATACACGAACTAAATAAAAACATTCTTTTGGTTTGCTAAAGTCTTTTATGAGATAAAACCGTAAGAAATAGGCAAGCCAAATATGTTGCAAAATAGAATGCGGGGTTTTCCCAATGAGCGAAGACATAGATGTTCTGATTGAGAGAAAAGAAACAGAGCTTTCCTCTCTTCGCACTCGCATGGAGGATCTCAAAGAGGGATTCATCAAAGAAACCGTCAGCTTTGTCTCTGAATGGTACAAAAAAACCACGAAGGAATATGTAACTAAGTATCCTGAAGTTGTCTTAAGCCTGAAAGAGGAAAAAATCGCCAGCATGAAAGCCCAGGTCAATGACCTAATACATGACTCCGAAAGAATTGTCAAAGGCGAGCTGGAAAACTCTGCGTTATGGTGGCATCAAAGGCCTCGTTTGCACGATTCAATCAAACAGTACCTGCAGACTGATGATAAATACCCTGAAATCCTCGACCAAGCCGTTAGGCACGTGCTGGGGCGCTTAGGCTTAATTTTAGAGGAATACAAGTATAACGTGTCTGCCAACGGCAACACAGGGTCCTACGGAGAATTCTGGTTTGACCACCCATCTGGAGCCGAATCAACAGCTAAACCCAGCTATCCACACATGATGAAGTGGTCAGAGAAAATGCAAAGTACTATTCGGAACTACAACGATCAGTACACGACAGCGATGGCAATATTCGGTGAAATTCAAAAGTTAAAGGAAGAAAAGAAAAAGCAGCAAGCCATCAACCGCTGGGACTCAATATAGAGTCACGCAGTAGTCAGAGTCTAAAAGGCTAAAAAACAACTAAAAAGGCTTAAATTCCATTTAACAAGTCACCTGACACAGCAAACCTAACCCAAAAAAGCTTCCCAAAGAGCCAAAGCCCTCGGTTGGGCTTTCCGAAACCTAAAATAAGTGCGTAACAAAAGTATAGCTTCTTGAGGTTTAAATGTCCGTGTCATCCATCATTGAGGACCTCATTGCTAGAAAAATTTTCAACAATCGTGGAGAAGAAACCATAGAGGTCGATGTAATCACTTCTTCCGGATTCGGAAGAGCAGCTGCTCCAGCAGGTAAAAGCCGTGGAAAAGCTGAGGTAGTTTATTATCCGCAAGGCGGCGTAGAAGCAGCCATCAAAAAAGTTGACGATCTAATTGCTCCTGAACTTGCAGGGTTGAACGCTGATTTTCAAGAAGAAATTGACAACACCCTGCACGAAATCGACGGCACCACGGATTTCAAGGGCATCGGCGGAAACACCGCCTTCGCCATCAGCCTTGCCAACGCTGAAGCCGCCGCAAACTCTCACAGTTTACTCTTATTCCAGTTCCTTGGAGGAAACGCCGCAACCACCCTGCCTTATCCACTGGGCAACTGCATAAGCGGCGGAGCACACGCCCGAGGCAAAGCTCCCAGCATCCAAGAGTACCTGGCGTTGCCGCATGGCGCAGAAAGCTTTCTTGAAGCCCAAACCGCTAACACTCAAATCCACAAGAAAATCGGTGACTCACTCAAAAAGAAAAGCAGCACTTTCAACGGCGGCAAAAGCGATGAAGGCGCATGGATAGCTAACATCGGCACAGACGATGCGTTTGAAGTTATTGCTAAAGCCTGTGAAGAAGTCGGTAACGAACTTGATTTTGAATGCGGCTTTGGCATTGATGTGGCTGCTTCCTCGTTTTGGAAACTTAAAGAGGAAAAGTATGTTTATGAGAGCGAAGGCAAAAAACGCGACACCGCCGAACAGCTTGAGTACATGCTTGAGTTAATCGAGAAGTACCATCTTGCCTACGTCGAGGACCCGTTCAATGAAGATGACTTTGACAGCTTCGCCGAACTCACCCGCAAAGCCAAGAATTGCATGATTTGCGGAGACGATTTGTTCACAACTAATACTGAAAGGTTAAATAATGGAATTAAGATTAACGCTGGAAACGCCATCATCATAAAAGTCAACCAGATAGGCACCTTAACCGATGCAACTGAAACAATCGAGACAGCACAAAGGCACGGGTACGACGCTGTTGTGTCTCACCGCTCAGGCGACACGTGCGATTGGCATATAGCTCATTTGGCTGTAGCTTACAAGTGCCCTATTATCAAAACAGGCGTAGTTGAGGGCGCACGCATAGCCAAACTAAACGAGCTCATCCGCATTGAACATTTCCTTGGTAACAGAGCCAAAATGGCTGACTTAAAAATACGCTAAGAGAAGATGAATAGAATGTCTGAAGATGAAGGAAAAGAAAATCAACCAGTTGAAAACGAACCTGAAGAGGAACCTGAGGAAACCGTAGAAGAGGCTCCTCAAGAAGAAACAACTGAAGAAACTGAAACCGTTAGCAATGAGCCTGAAGCTGAAACAGAGCCAGAAGCCCAAGAAGCGCCAGCTCAAGCTCCAGAAGAAACACTTCTTTTACCAAGAGACACCCTGCTCTCAGCAGGCATCCACATTGGGACCCGAATGAAAACTCTCGATATGGTACCATTCATCTATCGAGTACGGCCTGACGGCTTATTTGTTTTAGACGTTAAAAAAACAGATGACCGCATCAGAGCTACAGGAAAATTCCTCTCACGCTACGAACCAGCACGAGTAGCCGTAGCAGCCACAAGACTATACGCTCATGAACCAGTCAAAATGTTCTGCAAGCTAACAGGCGCAACACCCCTAATCGGCAGATTCATCCCCGGACAACTCAGCAACCCACAGTACTCAAGCCGCATCGACCCCGAAGTCATACTTGTATGCGACCCAAGAGCAGACGCACAAGCAGTCAAAGAAGCCTCCAAAGTCGGCATACCAATCGTAGCCTTATGCAGCACCGACAACGAGTTTGCAGGCGTAGATTTAGTCATCCCAACCAACAACAAGGGCAGACGCGCCCTAGCAGTTGTATTCTGGCTACTTGCACGACAAGTGCTCCGCGAACGAGGCGAACTTGGCGCAGACCGCGACCCACCAGCATCCATCGAAGACTTCGAAGCTAAAGTAACACGCGAAGACGAAGAAGAAGGCTAAACGTTGCCAACGATTCGGCGTCCAACTGTAGCTTCTCAATTTTATGAGGGCGACGCCGAAGCGCTTAAGGCACAAATCAGCTCTTGTTTTCTTAATCCTCTGGGTCCAAAAAAACTCCCAGAAGTCAATTTTCACATTCACCCACGAAACATCGTGGGTTTGATTTGTCCCCA
Source organism: Candidatus Bathyarchaeota archaeon (assembly GCA_003151735.1). Lineage (GTDB taxonomy): Archaea > Thermoproteota > Bathyarchaeia > Bathyarchaeales > Bathycorpusculaceae > Bathycorpusculum. Next base: position 5,152 of record PLYI01000111.1, read on the forward strand.
CGCAGGCTACCTGTATTCTGGTCCAGTGGCGGCGTCTGCTTTTTACGAGTTAGCCATAGATGGCAAACCAGACACAGTCGTACTTTTAGGTCCCAACCACACGGGCTACGGCAGCGCTCTATCGATTATGCGTGAAGGCATCTGGCGCACACCGCTGGGCGATATCGAAGTTGATTCTGGATTGGCAGACGCGATTTTGCATGAGACCAAAATCGTCGACGTCGATGAGGCTGCTCACCGTTTCGAGCATTCAATTGAGGTGCAACTGCCTTTTCTCCAATTCCTCTACGGCAACATATTCAAAATCGTTCCAATTTGCTTTCTAATGCAGGATTACGATTCAGCCCTCGAAGTTGGGCGAGCACTCACAGAAGCCTTAGACGCAACAAACACCGTCGTCATTGCTTCCTCCGACATGACCCATTATGAACCGGCAAAGTTGGCAGCCGCCAAAGACCACGCCGCCCTCAAAGCCGTCACCGACATGGATGCCAAACGCTTCTACCAAACCGTTGAAAACCAAAACATAACCGCCTGCGGCTTCGCGCCCATAACCTCTCTTATCACTTATGGCGTAGGCGTGTGCGCTAAAGCTCAACTTTTAAGTTACCACAACAGCGGCGACGTCACAGGTGACCACTCAAGCGTCGTTGGGTACGCCGCGGTAAGCTTCAAAAAATAGTTACATGGTCTCTATATTTTTTAATAACTTTTCAAAGAGGGCTCTGGATTTGGCGATTTCTTCAATGGAGGTGCTATGTTCCAGTTCTAGCGTGATTGGTCCTCTATACCCGTATCCATGTAGGTTAGAAAGAAAATCCGTTAACTCTGGCGTTTCTTTGGTAAATGGTTTATGAGCTTTGTTAGCCATGTGAACATTGCGGACGCGTTTGCCATATTTTTCAAGCAGGTTTTCGGTTTGTTTAGTTTCTATGGCATGACAGAAATCGAAGGTTATCCCCATGTCACCGTCATCTACAATCTGGAGGATTTCCTTAAGCTGCTGAACGTTCTTGCCAAAACCAGTGGAAGTGTAAGACAAGTTCTCTAAGGCCAACTTTATGTTTAGGGTTTTTGCGTAATCGTTTAGTTCACCAAAAATTATCCCAAGACACCTGTCCCTGAGATGTTTAGGCATCTTTTTTGAGATGTCCGAATGCACCGTCATAAGCGGCACACATAGTCGATGGGCAAACTCTAGCGAAATCTTACCGTAATAAACGGCTCTGTGAACCTCGACCTCGTCTTTAACATGCAAAACTGCAGAATGAAGTGTTAAACAATTAAGTCCAGAAAAATCCAAGTGTTCTTTTGCAGCATAAACCGCAGTGTCGTTTTCTTTGCGGACGCATTTCATGTTAAACTCAAAGTTTCTAAAACCAAGCTCATGTACCGCTGCAAAATTCTTCTCTAAAGGCAATTTGCTGAAAATTCCATTAGACAAACTTAACTTCATATTCTAAGTCGCCTACCCATCTTTTTCAAATCTAAACCTCTAACTTAACTTTCGTAATAGTTAATTTATAGTTTTTTTCATAATATAACTTGATGGTGCCAAAATAGTGGAAGCTAAAGTTCGATTCTTCACTACTCTAAAAGAAATCGTCGGTAAAAGAGAAGAAACCCTAGCGTTCCCAGACGGCGAAAGGGTTACGGTTGATTTGGTTCTTAAAACGCTCTCCGCCAAATACGGAAAACCCTTCATAGATTACGTTTTTGACGCCACGACTGGTCAGCCTAAGAATTTTCTCCAGTTCCTCATAAACGGGACAAGTACTTCAACACTCAAGGGGATGGAAACAGAGCTCAAGGAAGGCGCTGTTTTGGCTATTCTTCCTCCTGTCGGCGGCGGTTAAGCAAGCATTTTTGAAGCCTAATAGCCAATCTATGCAGAAGCGATAAAGGGGTAGGGAGGGGGTAGGTGCAAAATCACTAAAAGGGGTAGGTCCGTATTGGCGATTTTAGCGGTCATTAGTATGTTAAAAACCCCTGAATATTTGTCCTTCAAGTAACGAGGCACTATTCTAGCTGCGAGAAAGCGCTTTAAAGCAACCAGCACATAGAACTATGCAGTGACTGCTTTGCCACGGGAATTCATCCTTTTCTCACGAATAGGTCAAACTGACCCAAACTTTCACAGTCTTCACGATGCAGGAAGACTCGACATCGTCCACGAATGTATCGTAAGCAGCCTGTTTCTTTCACATGGATTGCGCAGGGACGTAACCTTCCACGCCATCCTAAACGGTCCGCCGAACCCGCCGTTACACGTTCAAATCGACGGCAGCACCCTCTACGACGTGCGAACCGACATGGATACCTGGCAGGTAATCCTCAAAAAAACCCTGCAGGGCAAACCCCACCCCGGTATCAGCAAAGACAAAACAAGCTTCGAAGCGCTGGTGAAAAATAAAGCTCCAACCCAAAAAATATACGTACTCGAAGAAGACGGCAAAGACATAAACCAACTTGCCCTCGCAGAAAACAGCCTCTTCATCCTCGGCGACCACGTTGGCTTACCAAAAAAAGCCGAACTCTTTGCCCAGAGGTTTGGAGAAAAAATCAGCTTGGGAAAACGACCTTACTTGGCAGCGTCATGCATCACAATAATCAACTACACCTTAGACCAGCAGGCTAAACTTGGCTCTTAAAATGTTCCCAGCCACGCGCTTCAATCGAAACCCGCTTGCCATCTGACTGCAACAAAATTTGTTTTTCTTTTAAGGCTTTCCCAATAGGCAATAGTTGTCCGCCGACCGCTTCCACCGCGGCCACAGCAGCAGCCCATCCTTCAGGCTTAACAGTTACTACCAGCTCGTATTCTTCGCCGCCATAAAGCGTCAACTCAGATGCATCAAGACTATTTAGCTCCGCAAACCGCTTAACCTCGGGAGCAACTGGAACCTTACCAAGTTCAAAACCCACGTTACTCAAACGTGCAAGTTCATGCAGCGTCCAAGCTAAACCGTCACTGGAATCCATCGAAGCTGAAACCACACCGCAGCCGCCAAGCGCCAAGCCCTCTACTAGCCTTGCTTTAGGCATGAAAACTGCATCCACAAGGGTCTTTGCGTTCTTTGAAGCTAAACAGCCGCCAAGCAGCAAGCGCAACCCAGACGCTGATTTTCCGAAAAATCCTGTAACCGCCAAAACATCGCCCTCCACGGCGCCGCTGCGCAGCATCAACGTGGACTTTTGTGCGGTTCCATAGAGTGAGACTGAAATAATTAGGTCCGAAGTTTCACTTGTGTCGCCTCCAATTATGAAAGCGCCGTATTCTTGTGCTCCAGTATTCAAGCCATCGGCGATTTCTTCGATGTTTTTTTGGGTGAAACCTGCAGGTACCCCCAATGCAACAAGGGCCGCCGTTGGTTGGACACCTTTTGAAGCGAAATCGCTGATGTTCATGATTAAGGCTTTTCTTGCAGCTTGAAAAAGAGTCATTCCTTCAGGTACATCTGTTTTGGCTACCAGCATGTCGGTTTTAAGCACTGTGAACTGGTTTTGGTCAAGGTTAACTGCGGAAACGTCGTCTCCGAATGGCACAGGCATGTTAGGCATGGGAGTTAGGTGGTTTTGTATAATTTGGATTATCTTGTGCTCGCCCAAACTTTTAGCGGTTGGATTTTTGGTTTGGTTCATTTGTTTTCTGCTCTATTTCTTATGGGTTGTTTATTGCTTTTAAGTTTGGGGTTTGTGAAACTTTAAAAATTGGTTTCTCGTTGTTAGCGTCTATGCGCCTCGATAGCTCAGCCCAGTAGAGCGGCTGCCTCGTAAGCAGCAGGCCGCGGGAGCAAGGCCCGCTCGAGGCTTTCTGGCTTCTTGTGTTGTTGTGTTGTGCACTTAGGAACTTCAGGTGCTTTGCGGGAAGGTTTATTAAATGTTACGACATGAACTTTTTTATGGCGAGAATATGCGTCTTTTCCACTCCCAAGGGTCAAACGACAAACTTCAGTGCCCCTACAAAGGCTGCGAAAAGCACTTTGATAGGCCAACCATGATTACGGATGACTCTGTCATTCCACGCCAAACGCATTATGCTTGCCCATTCTGCATGTCCCGATTGGAATTAGAGACCGCCAAAGATAAGATTGTGAGCGTTAAAGCAACCGAGTACCCTATGGTTTTTGATTCCCCAGCCAAATGCGCACATTTCAGCGGGCTACTAAATGCGCCGCCGGGAAGCATGTTGACTCAAGAAGAATGTTTGATTTGCCCCAAAGTGCTTCAGTGCAACAACCGCAAAAAATAAAACCGTTTTCAGCTGTGCTTCTGTGTCTTTTTTCGACATGATAATGGCTCAAAAAACCCAATGCGACCTACCCCATATAGGTCTTCATAGAACCACTATTAGGATCTAAATATGCCACCTCTGATTCAGCTTTCAAGAAATTGCCACCCAAACTGTCAACCCATAAATCCTAACTCCTATTGCGTTTAGCTAAGGTTTTTATGGTTCAGTCGAAATTATGTTCTCTGCAAAACGGCGGGGCTCTCGGCTAGCTTGGTCTAGGCTTGTAGACTTGGGCTCTATAGACTCCGGTTCAAATCCGGGGAGCCCCACCACATTTCGGGTTCAGAACCACAGTTAGTTTTATAAACGTTCATGGATAACTTTGATTTATGCAGCGCGCGAAGTATACTTATTTGTTTGAAGATCCCGACGTTAGACGTTGGTATGAAAACACCGCGCGAGGTTCCAGAATCACTGCCGATGTATGTCTGCGTCGGCTTGGAAGTTTTTGCGAATCAAACAAAATCACTCCAACCAAATTTGCTTCTCTATCAGAGCGGGAATTGCACAACATGATGATGGACTACGTCTCAGCGGCGGAAAAGAAAGGCTACGCAGGAAACTACATAAGCTCAACCATGAAGGCGATAAAATCTTGGCTTGCGCACAATAACAGAGAATTGAAAATCAAGATAAAAATCAAAGGAATCGACGAAACCCCAACTCTCAAGGATGAACGCGTCCCAACACTCAGTGAGCTGAAACGAATATTTCTGTCAGGTGACTCAAAAGCCAGAACAGCGTGCGTGTTTGTTGCTCACAGCGGGTTACGCTTGCAGGCCCTAGGCGATTATACGGGGCAAGATGGCTTAAGAATCGAAGACTTGCCGGAGCTTAAGATAGAAGGCAGCAGCATCTCCTTTTCCAAAGTACCCACACTCGTCATTGTTCGGAAGAAACTCAGCAAAGCGGGTCACCAGTATTTCACATTTCTCAGTGAGGAAGGGTGCGAGTATCTTAAGGACTACTTGGAAGAACGAATGAGAGAGGGAGAAGAACTCACTTCCGCTTCTCCGATAATTACTCCTAAGCAGAGAAAAAAGCCTTTCATCAGAACAATCAACATAGGCGACATAATGCGAGGTGCCATTAGACAGGCTGGTTTTCGGTCGAGACCCTACGTTTTAAGGTCTTATTTTGACACGGAACTGATGCTCGCAGAATCGAAAGGTATGGTCCTGAGAGATTACAGGCAGTTCTGGATGGGCCACAAAGGTGACATAGAGAACAGGTACACTACTAACAAGCGTAGGCTTCCCGACACCGTGGTAGCTGACATGCGTCAAGCCTACGAAAGAAGTCAGGAATTCTTGCAAACTTCAAAGAGCAGAGAAACAAGCGAAGAAAAGGTTAGGAATAGCGTTAGCAAACAACTTTTGGTGGTCGCTGGCTACAGTCAGGAAGACTTAGAGAAAATAGATGTGACTTCCATGAGTGACGAAGAAGTGCAGAATCTCCTTCGGAAGAAACTGCTGGGACTGCAAGGGTCAAATGAGGTTTCCCAGAAAGTAATTAGTGTTGTTGAAGCAAACGATTATTTAGCGAATGGCTGGGAATACGTTGCCAAGATTTCAGACAACCAAGTGATAATCAAAATGAACAAACTCGTTGATATGACAAATTACAAGTCGAAAAATATCTAAAATAGATTTTATAGATTATTGGATTATTCTTTGGTCTTTCTATCCCATTTTATCGAGTGAACACTTTGAATAGGCATTAGAAATTGCTTTCCTCTTGTGCATGTTCAGTTCTTGCGTTTGGAGTTCTTGTGTTTGGATTAGTTTAAGAACTCAACAATGTTTCTTCAAAAAACATTCCTTGCCGCTTCTGATGGTTTACAGAAATTCATCAACACAGGAAATGGTACCGCATGAGACAGCTTTATTCTTGGGTCATGAGTAAAGTATATTATGAAAGAGTTTCTGAGAAAGTCTATGTCACACATTTTTCCTTCAAGACCTTTTCTGCCGCCTTTTAGCAGTCGACGGAAATCTAACCGTGTAATTTGTAAGCTGGAATATTCTTTGAGTAAACTCGAAATTATGCCCTCTAGTTTGGACCACTCTGCATGCCGAATCCTGATCCGAAGGTCTTTTTTTGTTTGGTCAAACATGCACAAGAGGGCAAAGCAGTACGGATCGGCAAAACGGAAAGCTTCGATCTGGCATGGCGCTCCAAGTGTCCGTTCTCTTAAGAAACTTCCGAAAAATTCTGCTTCCGACGGAGATAATTCGGCTGCTTCGCAGCGGAATCCATGGGCAAAAAAGAAAAGCCAATCTTTCATTTTCATTTCCGAAATTGTTCCAGAGGAGCCTTTTGTTTTCCTCTGAGGCACAAGTTCGGGAACGTCTTTATTGCCTTTTACGTCTTTTGCTATTTCAGGGTCGCGATACGGCGCGTTTATCCGTATGAGAGTGGGGTGTTTAACAAAGAGCCTTTCAAGCGAATTCCATTCACGAGGGGTTAAATTGTCTTCGAGATTGTCACTCCCGTCAGTATTCCAGTCTATCCCTGTCGCATCAGTTTCAATTGTTATGTAAGGTTTCTCCTCAATCTTTTTGTTAATTGGCATTTCCAACCATCTAATAAGTAAATAGAGATGGGTTACCTTTTTTGCTTTATCGGTAACATATATTGGAAAAAACCACGGTATTTCAAGTAGGAAGGATAAGAAAACGATTTGAACCGAACTATTTGTCTGGCTGATTCGTCAAGTATGGTTTCAAGAACTTTTCGGTAGTTTCTGGATGACTGAGACGTCTGAATTCAAACAATATGTTAGCGATAGTCTTGGCTTTGATTTCGGGTAAATTATCCAACCGCGCTTGTTCGTAATGAAGAATGTAGATTCCAGCGTGCTTGAATAGAAAATAGTCTGGAATTGTGTCAACATTGAAATCTCCTTTGCTCATGAATTCCTTTAGTCTATCCAAGAAAATCTCCTTAACTTCCTGAGAGGTTAAGGTTTTTCTTGTGATGACTTCGTTGAAGAAATCGCAAAAACTAATATTTTTTTTGTTAGCTTGAAGCATAACATCTACTTTATCATCATACTCGACGAACAAAAGAGCGATTAAAAAACCCTTGAGTGTCAATCCATACAGTCTTGTGGCCTGACCTGATTTTTGGGAAGGTCTTTCCTCCACCACCGACACATACTTGCTTTCTGCCAACTTTCTGGTTCGTCTGTTTATTGTAGATTGATCTTCTTCTCCCTGTAAATTTTTCGCAATGCTGTAAGGATTTAATGGACCTTTAAATGCCAAGACTTCAAGAATCTTCATATTCACTTCTGCTGCCTTCGTCGCAAAAACTCGAGAGATTTTTTTTAATTCTTCTTTTTTTTCTATGTGCAATTCTTTCGATCCTAACGCATACTATGTGTTCTGCAACGAATCTATGTACATTTTGACATATAAAACAATACGTTAATGTCTTATTGAAGGAAAGTGCGGCGAACGCAAAAAGTCAATATTAAAAAACTGAAAAGTTTTGCGATAGAAGAACTCCCAGATTGCCCTTTGCGCTCGATCCTAATAGCTGAAGATGATGAAATCGATGTTACGAACTTTTTGGCACGATCAAAAATCTGGTTACAGTTAAGCTCCATCAAAAGGTGATTTAAATGATAAATAATGTTTACACAAATAGTTTTCGGAAGCTATTAATCAAGAGTATGATTAAATCTGTCCCAAGTACTTTCCGCAAAAGGTTAAGCCCGCGCATGGTGGGCGTACCTATCAAAAGTTTTCGCAATAATCTGCGGGAATGGTCGAAATCAACTCACAAGTTAAGAGCATTATTCATACTTACGGCATCGCCAGAACACTGCCTTTTCCCTATTCATCACTGTGAAACAGTCCATCCTGAGTCCAGATTTGAAACAGTAGATAGGAGGGCGTAAGAAGATGGTGCCCTGAAACAGAACCAGTTGTGCTCAGCAAAAAGGTGATTGAAATGACAAATCATACATGCCTAAACGCTTTTCGCAAAGTATTTATTAAAAGCATGATGAGCCCAGCGTTGGCAGAGGCTCTCATACTTTCCTTTAATACTTTTCGAAAACGATTAATAAATCATCCTAGACTGGCGCGGTCATTTTTTTCAAAACATGATTTGAGTTTCAATGTTACAAGTGGAGTTACAAATCATCCTTTGCTTTTCGTTTCTTTGGCTTTCCATTTAATCGGAGGATCTTATCATGCAATCTAGTTCAGGCCACAAACGAGGGGTTATTTACACAAGAGTGAGCACTGAAGATCAGCGAGAGAACTATAGTCTATCAAGCCAATTAAGGCTGCTTAGAGAGAAAATGAAAAAGAATGGCGTTGAAGAGGTTTGCGAGCCAATCGAAGATGTGGAATCAGGTAGAGGCTTTGAGAGGAAAGGTCTTAAAAAACTCTTAGGATTAGCACATGCTAAGGTTATTGACTATGTCTACGTATTAGATTTGGACAGGTTGGGTCGGCATGTTGCAGAAACGCCTTATCTTATGTATAACTTGAAGGAAGAAGGCGTAATTGTCAGTGATATTAACGAGGAATACAACTTCAATGATCCTATCGATTATGTGATAGTGACAATTAAATGCTATCGTGGGCATTCCGAGAGTCTGAAAATTGGTGAGAGAACTCAGAGAGGGAAAAATGAGAAATTTGTACAGGGCAAATGGGTTGGGCCCGTGCCTTTTGGGTACCGGAAAAACGCGGAGGGCAAACTAGAGAAACTATTTGAACTTGAGCCAATTATCTCCGACATTTTCGAAACCTATAAAACTAATTGTGAAGTCAAGGAAACAACGTGGATAGTAAATGGAAAGTACTTGGAAAAAATAGGAAGTATTTCGACTGGCCAAGTTAGAATAATTCTCAAAAACCCTGTTTACATTGGTCAGCCCCGATACGGAAAAACGCAAATCAATGCACAAAATCTGGTTATGGTGTCTCCAGATTTGTATATGGAAGTTCAGAAAACAATTGAAGCCAAAGCTAGCAAGCATAAGCATAAAGAGCAAGGGAAATCCCGCTCTATTCTAGACAATTTTGCGATAGAGTATGGCTTAGATCACGTCATGAGGGTAACTAAACTGCTCAAACCCATTTGCCCAAGATGTAGTTCAATAATGGTCGGTAACGGCTCTAAGCCTTACGAGAGTCTTCGGCTTCCGAATTTTATGTGCACCAACACCAAATGTGGGTATCAACGGACCATTCCCTCAGTCGATGAACTACATCACTTTCGAAAGAAAGTGTTAAGTTGTCCCAAATGTAGGGCTGTGGAGGATCTTGACAAAACAATGGCTCTTGATGGTTCAATTGAACATACCTGCCGACGTTGCGGCACCTCTTTCCTTTTCAAGGCTGAGAAAGAATTGGAGGCTGAGCCAGAGAATATAAGTGGAGATATCTCAAATCCAAAAAGCGAAAATAAGTCAGAATCCCTGCATACCATTTCAGTCAAAGGGAAGATCTGTTCTATTGACCTCTTAGGTTCCCCGATTAAGGATTATCCAAGAATTCGGAAAAAGAGGCATACCAAATCTACATGCAATTCAAAGAAAGACAGCAGGGAACTGCATGATGGTCAAAAAGAGAATCCGACTTTGGAGAATTTCTTCCAAGTTGTGGCTTGAAAGATGCTAATTACAGGCGTAGATTAAAAATGAAGGCCTTCTCTAATTCTCTGCATCGTGCTCGAATGGTTGCCTCCGTAATCCTTGCTAATTCAGCGATTTCACGCTGGGTCCTCTTTTCTCCAGCTAATAACGAGCTTACGTAAATCGCTGCGCATGCAATTCCAATAGGGGCTTTTCCAACAAACCCTTTAGAATAATCCAGAGCTTCGATGGTTTTCTCCAATATCACCTTGGTTAGTGCAGGCAATTGCAGTCTGGCTGAGAGCTCAATGGTGTGACTACGTACGCTCGTCGATTCCACCGAAAAGTCCAGGTGCCTTGCTATTGATCTGAAACTGTGACTAATTTTCTCGGGGCTTACTTTTGAGACATGAGCTATGTCCTTAATGGTTATTGCAGTTCCGGACTGCTTGCAGCCCATGTACACCGCTGTTGCGGTTATGGCTATCATTGATCTTCCTTTGAGGAGTCCTTTTTCGATTATCTTTTTGTATGTTAGGGATGCTTTTTCGAGTGCATTCTTTGGAAGAGAAAGATCAATTGCGATTTTGGTAGTGTATTGGAGGGCCAGTGCCAGATTCTTCTCTGTTGAATCCCCAATCTTTATCTGCCTCCACTGTTCCAAGGCACGGACCATGTTTTCGTGATTAGGTTCTTTGTTTTCCATGGATGATGCTGTTTTAACCGATCGAGGGGTTAGACGGATGCGTTTGTGTGGTTCGGGGTTATTTTTTCGTTTAGAACCGTGGATAGCAGTTTCAGCGGAGATTACGAATCCGCAATCCAGGCATACATTGCAGTTTTCATCGAGGTGCTCAATCAAATGTGTACTTTTGCATTCTGGACAAGTTCGGGCTTGGCGTTTCTTGGGTGTATCTCCTTTTAGAATGGTCATTCTTTAACCTCTTTGAAAAGTTCAAAATATTTCGCGAACATTTTCTCGATTTTTGCACTCTTTCTGTCTCGTGGAATCGACGGTTTTGTGGCCCCCTTCTTTTTGTATCTGAGTCTTGCCTCATTTGTCCCAGTGAAAAGTGGGTCTTTGAGTATTCTGTATTCTTCAACGTAGTCTCTGATACCTGCAGCATCATATATCCCGATGTAGATTTCGTTAGTTAAGATGCCTCTCACGGCTGCCGCGGTCCATTTCTTGCCGTTCTTGGTCAGAATGCCTTCCTTGTTTAACATGAATGCCACTTGCGGCATTGACTTCTCATGCAAATACATGACAAATATTCTTCGAACTAGTTTTGCTTCTTTTTCTTTCACTCCAAGCCGTCCATCATTTAACTGTTTGTAGCCGATTGGAGGATGGGGATTGGGCCATTTATGCAACTTGGCTAATGCGTGCATTCCCATCCTGGCCCTTTCCCCAATCAATTCGCGTTCAAGTTCGGCTACGGATCCGATTGTTCTGAAATTGAATCGGCCGATGGTTGACGTTGTGTCGAGGAATTCGGTAACGCTGCATAATGATACTCCGCAGTTACGAAGGGCTCTCTCGACGTTGACCAAATCTACGAGCGAACGGCAGAAGCGATCCAATTTCCAGACAACTATGACATTAAAACATCCTGCTCTGGCTCTTTCAAGCATCGACTGAAACTTTGGCCTTTCGATGGTGCCCCCGCCTTCGGCCTCATCAAAAAACAGATATTGAGTAGTCCAACCTCGCTGGCTTATGTAATTTCGGCAACACGCAATCTGTTCGTTAATGCTGTAGTTATTCTTTTGATTAGACGAAGAAATGCGGGCGTATATGGCTGCCCGGATAGTGTTTGTGGTTGGGCCTTTATCTTTTTCAGGGGCAACTACCGAACCATTTAGACTATGACGAGGTAATTCTTGGTCTGTTTTCAACATGTTAATTCACCTCCCGTTCAAGCTTGGTTACAACCTTTTCAATGACAGTCGGCAGGGTCTTTATGATTCCTTTTGAAAAATCTGAAAATGTTTCTTGGAGTTGTTCCTGGTTTGGTGACCAGGTTTTGCCTTGTGGCATATGTTTGCATTGTGGTTCAGGGGTTAATAGGAGTCTGTCGGCTCGAGAAATTATCATTTTGACGAATTGCGCAAGCAACTGTCTTGTCTCAGTTCCCTCAAAAAGAAGTACCTGTTGGTTTCTGATCCGCCATAGCATGAGCGATCGGTGATCGTTGTCAATCATGTATCTGAGGAGTTGTGGAAGCGATAGGGAGAAACCTGTTTTGACTTCAACGGCAATTTCCACTTGGTTTGAGTGTAAACTGAGGCCATAGTTGGAGGGGACTATGAAAATGTCGATTTTTCCATATTTTATGTTTTCTTCCGTGGTGATCGTTACGTTGCGGCCGTTCTTGACCAACTGATCGTACAGCTCTTCAACGAGCATGCTGCAGGCTAGTTGGTGAAGCTCCGTGTACATGTTGTCAATACGTTGGAAGCTTTTGGTTCGGAGCTCTTTGTCTACGCAAGCAACGCAGGTATTTCTTGCTAGCACCTCTATTATCGCGGCTTTTCGCGGCTGACCCTTTGAGAAAAGGTAGTATCGATCAGCTATCTGGGAACAAACATAATCAAGAAGGGCTATTGCCTCTGTCCAATCACAAGTTGTTCGCTGTCCAGCTTCTTTCTCGATTACCAAAGCTGTGCACGGGCTTGGCATGTTGTTTGCTTTGGATATTTTACTTGTTTTTAGAGACCGCTCATTATCCGAAATGCTTTCATTACAATCCATAATTCCACACTCATTTGTCTCATATGTCTTATTTGTCTTATTATGAGCGTTAGAGACATTTAAGCGTTTTGCTCAGGACAAGACTTATAATTATAACATACACTAATCAGTTAGTAGTGAGTTCTATTGAGCAAAAAAACCTGGTCAACTCGACTTGATGAGAACACAGAGAAAAAACTTCAGAACTTGATAGAGCAAACAGGCCTAAAAGAAGCAGAAGTTTTACGCAGACTAATAATCATCGGAACAAAAAATGTTAAGGACCCTTCAGATTTACTTAAAATTTGAAGTGATCAGCGAGTTTTGCAGCTAAAATCTGAGAAGGAAAAAAGAACAGGAAAAACCTTCATGAAAAAATAAGGGGTAGATTTGATATATTTTTTATATCAAAATATTAAGACTGCTGAAGCTGAAAGGGCCTTAAATTAGACTTTGATTGTCATTGGAGACTATTGGATGGCGGGAATGCCACTTCTGTCTTCATTCGATTTATGTTTGAAAGAACGTAGAAAGGAGA
>PLYI01000023.1 GCA_003151735.1 Candidatus Bathyarchaeota archaeon
GTAACTTTATCATAGATACGGCATCTTTGGCGATACCGAACATTTCAAAACCGTATCCGCAGGGGCATTGAAAGTTTAGCTTATTTTTCAAACAGTTCACCACTTAATGGACATCAACATGAGATATTAACTTCTGTGACTGCACAAGCACAATCACAACATTATCATTTGGAAAAGTTAGTCCAAGCCGAGCCAACCAAGGCCTTCCAAAAATTTGGCCCCATAGAGGGAAAGGCTTGCCAGATTTTATCTTATCATCAGAACATATAAAAAATATAAAATATCAAACAATCTATCTCTATATCCCTCCGTCCGTGGAAGACCTATAACGCCGCTATGCTTACAGGAAAAACCGGTTGTGTGTGAGCATACATGGCAGCCACTTACTCGTTTGCCTGCTTTCTTATGCGCTTTCGCCAACCGAGCTCAGTCGCTTCTTTATCTGAGATTTGTTTTACGACAAGCTGCTTTTTCTCTTCGTCAATCTTAACCAAGCAAGGAGCGCCAATCTTGAACGGAAAAGCGGTGTCTTCGCTGACTTTTGTTGGAACATAAATCCAAATTCTTGCATATTCTTTGCCTTTGCTTACGGATTTCCTGCCGATTATTGTTCCAACTCCATCTCGAGCCAAACTAACACCGAATGTCAAATCATGTTGGCGCAAATATGTTACTATATTCGATTACTATGTTGATACACTAACTTTTTAAGGAAAACAAGCAGTAGAAAGACTCAGGTCGGTTAGGAATGGAGCCTGAAGTCCACATCGTCGAGCGCTACCTGCAGCTTGTCAAGCATTGGTTCACTATGACGAACGTGATGCTCGATGGCGGTAAGGAAGTAGACCTGCTTGCGTTTGACCCGCGGACAGGCGAAAAATACCACATTGAGGTAAGGGTGGCGACAGGGCGAGGCTTTCGCATAAAGCTCCTTGACACTCAGACTCATGATGGGCGCAAGCATAAGCGGGGCATGGACACGCTAAACGAAATCAAGTTTTCGCCTCCCTCAGTTATCAAGGCCTGCAAAGAGATTTTTGGTTGTGACGATTACAAGAAAGTTCTCGTCGTTTGGGATGTCCAAGAACCTGACGTGATTGAGCAGACCAAAAAGCTCTACGGGATCGAGATATGGCGAATATCAAACATGATAACCGAACTGTTAAACGCGGTGGGAACAAAAGCTTACCGTGATGATATTCTTAGAACGGTGCAGTTAATTTCATTGGGCACACGGAACAAATAGTCGCACCTGCGAAGGTCCTTCAATTTTCTGGGGTATAGATGGAAAGGCTTGTCGAGTTTTATCTTATCATCAGAACCTATAAAATAAACAAAATACTATTCTAATTGCTTGTCTCTATACCGCCCATTTTTCGGCAGGCCTTAGATGCCGATTGAGGGGAAAAGAAGAAAGATACTTATTGCGCTTGGTTCGCATAGATAATAGTTGTAAGATGGTTGCCTGTTAGGGGGCATCTTGCGCGCGCTAAAAGACTATTACACAAGAAAGCTCCGGGAACTCGAGCTTAAAGATGGAATTGCCAAAGCAAGAGAAGAGCTAAGAAAGTTTAGAGGGAAATAGATGTCTGGGATAGATGAAGAAACAAGAACAAGAATAGTTAAACTTGAGAAGAAAGTAGAGGCTTTGGAGCTCATGTTTAAGAGCTTATGTGAGCAGATCACCGTTTATAATCCGGGCGATGGCTCACAACATAGCTAAATAACCATCTTAGATAGGCGGCGCGCGACATCGACAGTATCTTCTACGATTTGTTTTATATGAGCACATTTTCAATTAGTCAGGGAGAAATCTGCTGTTAAGATTTCGTTAATTCGGCGATGCGATTTTGAACCGTTTCCGATAGCTCTTTCCTCAAGTTTTCATCGTCATGGGTCCATAAGTTAATTTGGTCAATTCTCTTAGCTAGTTCTTCATCGCCAATAACATTTATGAACCAT
This sequence comes from Candidatus Bathyarchaeota archaeon, assembly GCA_003151735.1. GTDB lineage: Archaea > Thermoproteota > Bathyarchaeia > Bathyarchaeales > Bathycorpusculaceae > Bathycorpusculum. Next base: position 1,963 of record PLYI01000023.1, read on the forward strand.
CTTTGAAAATCTTGACGCTGAAAATGAAACGTAACAGACTGAATGGGTACTATTTGGAGTTTTTCGGCGAACTCAACAGTGCTACTTGCAGTCATTCCAGTGTTTTTTCCGAGTTCAATGTAAAATTGAAAGCTTTTTTCGAAGGGAACGGTGTTAGGAAGGTTTAGCGGTTGGAATGGAGTATTAAACTTCTTCCCCAACTCTATCGCCCATTCCTTCACCATAGCCGTGTTTACATCGTCCATAACGAGACTATTTTGGCTAATCATGCAGCCTCCAAAGCCAGCAACAGCGATAGGCTTAAGAGACTTGTTTTTAGCCAGTAATTTTTCTTGGTTTGCTTCAGTAATTTCCACTTTCGGATTTTCCCCACCCTCGCAAAGGAAGTAGAGCGCAACATTCCTGCCTTCAAAGTCCTTCTCCAAAAAATCCACAGCTTCATTGTAAACACTTTTTCCACCACCGCCACCAACAATAATGTTTTGGAATGGTGTAATATCCGGTGGACCCTTTCTAAGATCTGCGACAGTTACATCCATGTTGTAGGTTGCTTTGAGCACATCAGCTATGACATGTGCTACCTCATCATTTAATCCCCTTATTGTCGAAAAAACTATTAGAGTTTTCCCTGTCATTGTAATTCACTTTCTCTATTTCATGTTTAACACGCGCGCTTTATTTGAAGATGTGTGACTGTGAATAAACAGCTACACTAGCGCGCATGTTTGTTCCGAAATTGGTCAAAAATGGTCATAATCCCATTTTTTGCTCTCTGTCCCATGTGATATGCCCATTCGCGGTTCATGCTTTGAAAAGTCGCCTAAAACAGAAAGAGGGCTTTAAACCATTTTTCCCCATTAGCGCGCTTTGGCGGCGGTTTCTCGTCCTACCTATCGACGTCGGGCATGCGTAAGGCCTTCAAAAATCTGGGGTATAGAGGAAGTAAGGTCTTTACGGTTTTACCTTATCATCAGAACATATAAAAATATAAAATAAATTTGGGCTTGAATTATCCTATGGCACCCAATTCGTGAAAGGCCTTTGGCACTCACTAATTTGGGATTTTTTTATGCGATAAAACGAAAACATGTATGTTCATTATGGCAAAACCGATTATCCACAGGACTATCGCATAAAACATAAAATGGAAATATGCAGGTACGCAACCTAAACTCAGAAATATAAGAGCAAGAGAACCTAAGGTTTTTTCATCGGTGCGCAAATTGCATCAATAATCTTTCTATCATTCAACGGAAATAAGGCTTATGAACTGGGAATATGGATAATAAATAGAATGGCTGCCTAAAGGGAACTTGAGGCCTTTGCCCCGAAATATACGTTGTATCCGGGCTGTCGAGGCGAAATTTATGAATCCTGGATGCGCAAGGTTTAAGAAAAGTAAATCCTTAGGCTGATTGGGTAGGTTCAGAGGGAACTGCTGGATGGTTCGCCATCTTCACGCACTTCCGCAAACTCTAACCTGCCCTCTTTAAGGCCTTCCAAATTCTGGGGGGTATAGTAGGAAAGGCTTTTCAGGTTTTACCTTATCATCAGAACATATAAAATACAATAAATAAAATGTAGGTTGACTTGTCCTATGAGCTCCACTTTTTGACAGGCCTTTGCCACTTTGCAATGTAAGCTTTATGAGCAAGTCCCAGCGTGCGGGAATGACAAATTTTATAAGCGTTTAAAGCTAAATTTTGAAGTGCTGACTCGAAAATGCAAGGAAAAAAAGCTGAGTGCATCGGTTTTTCGTTAATTGTTGTTATGTTTTTGGGCATTATCTCCTTTGCTTACTCCGTAAATGCCATAAGTGTCGACCAAAATCAGGATTCTTTTGTGCTCAGTGACGAGGCGCTTGGCTACGCAATTTCTGAATTGGTAAACGCTGGCAAAAGCAAATCCGCCAAATATCAAAAAGGGATGCCTACCATCAGATGCGTGTGTGGCTTAAGAATTTTGGTAGTCCCCGATTTGAAAGCAATGAGCCGCGCCATAAAAAATCATGTAGCCGAACACAAGCAAGCGGATTATGGTTTAGCGTTTGATTCGTTGGAGGAGTTTTTGACAGAGCAGATTCTGATGGCGGCAGCAAAATGAATCTGCCAAATGTAAGTTAGTCGTGAACAATCTACTAAGGCTTCTCCAAAATTTACTCCGATAGAGGGAAGAAGGTTTATTCGGGTTAACCTAATCATCAGAACCTATAAAATAAACAAAATAATTTTTGATTTCCCTTACTTTATCCAGGTCAATTCGTGGAAGGCCTTTGTATCTGTGGGTTTGGCAACGTCGTATAGACATAAAAATTTGATAAGCTCAGATTGGCTCTGATAGAAGAGAAAAAAAGCAAACTATCCGCTCAATAGTTGCTGATGTATTTCGTTTTCTTAAAAAATTGTTTCGGCTGTTTATAGAGGCATTGAAAAGCGGTGTTTTGTTAGAGTTTTCTTTTGGCTTTGCCGACGTCTTCTTGGATTTTTCCTTTAACTTTTTCGGCTTCGCCTTTAATTATTTGACCAGTGTTGCCAGTAACTTTGCCAGCGGCTACGCGGGTTTTACCTTCTTCCTTTTTGAGTTTACCTTTAACTTCATCTTTACTCATAAAATTTCACTAAAGACGGTGCCTCCGCCATTCTATTAAACATATGTGACTGTTACAAGGCACTAACAAACAACAAGCCATTGCTTCTTTGCTTTCAAGAATTTAAATTAAAGCTACCTAACAAGAAAAGCCCAGTGGATAGCATGCACTTAAATAATTATCTCAAAACGCAGTAGATGGCCTAAATCTACATAGATAACTGCGATTTCTTTGTTTACAAAAAAGTTGGGAAGCAGCTTCTGGCACTGCATATTCGTCTTTGGTTGATGTTATACTCTGCGTCCCGTAAGTAGTCGGAAAAGTATTATGATGACGGCTATAACTATCAGTAGCCATATGATGGCGCCAAGGTTGAAGATAAAAAAGCCTAGAAGCCATAGTATGACAAGAATCGCAGCAACGACGAAAAGAAAATCAAGTGCTCTCATTTCAAAAAAACCTTACTTACCTTTAACTTGCCAGTCTATTTTAAGATGTGTGACTGTCAATAAACAGTAACAGTTTACTTTCGGCTTTATTTAACTTCTTTTTTTCTTAAGTGATGTTTTGTCAATCATATTTTGAACAATAATTAGCTTTACATCTGTAGTTGCGGCTTCACAGTCACACATACTTAAACCAACCAATGACCTGTTATAAGGTAACTCACGTTTGTGGGTGTTAAAACAAGGTAGTTTATTATGAACAGTAAAGATTTTATGGATAAAGATGTTTTTGCGTTAGATGAAAAAATCGGCAAAATCAAAGAAATTGAAGTAGACGCTAATGAGTGGAAAGTTACTCGTCTTGAAGTTGAATTGGACAAAGCTGTGGCTGA
>PLYI01000094.1 GCA_003151735.1 Candidatus Bathyarchaeota archaeon
AAAACAGTTGAATTATAATCATATGTGCCTGGTTGTGCAAATGCAGCCATAGTGTTACCTCTATTTCACGATGTAACTTTACAGTTCTAGAGACTCATATAAGGATGCGCTCGGTTCACAGCAGATTGGCTTTATAGCCAATTTTGAAGATACTACCTGGATTCTATCAAACGTCTCATTGTGTAATTGTAAACTCAGAATGCCCTATGTGCGGTGGAAAATTAGAGTAAGAATTATGAATTTTTAACCACAAAAACTCATGCCTTGTATCAATCCAATATAAAGTCCCTTATGTCGTCTGGGTGGTGGTTTTTTCCGAATATCCGCAAATTCATAGGTGTAATGTTTGGTTCAAAATGTAATTTCTCAGACCAACTCTGAAAAAGAGCATCAAGACTTCTTCGCCAGCCTTTAATCAGTTTGCCATTGTTCCTATGTAATAATGGCACAGCCAGTTTTGCAGTATCAGTGTCTATATCAATTTCGGTTCTGCCATTGTTAAAGAAGTGGTATTTTCCGTTCGAATCTTGCATTGCTGTGATTTTAACTAAATCGTCTATCAGTATGTTTTCCAATAATAGTAGTCTTATTGCTAGTCTTACATGTGGTTTTGTTTCGTGATAAAATCTCTTGACTACTTTTATGCGCAGTGGCAAAACGTTCTTTTTCAACTCTTTGATTTCTTTGTCAGCTTTTCCCTTCTCTTTGCTTAATAATAATGCAAGGTCTGCGCCATAGGCATATCTGAAATATAAAACGAGTTGTAAAAGATAATTAGCCTTAGTGTACGGGCTGTTTACTTTCTTGTTGAGCTGGGACACAAAGCCAGTTATATCCAAATTATAAAGTTTCCTATTCGGAATATTTCGTGTCAGAAGATAATGTTGCCAGTGTCTCAAAGAAACTTCAGCTAAAAGCCTTGATTCAACGCTCTTATGTCCAAGTTTTATGTCGAGATATTCCCTCATTTCTCTGGTAGAGATTTCGGGCAATTCGGACAGTTCTTTAATTTGTTTTTGTACCCTTTCTATTTCCTGCTGGTATTTTGGCTTTTCTTCCTCAAGTTCTTGTATTTGTTCGGGAGTGAATTGATGAGGTTCTAACCCTTTTTTCTTTGAGACTTCGATATCCAAAAAAATATGAGCGAAGAAAATGCCTTGAGCAATTATTTGACCTTCGATACCTTCACCATAATATTTGCCAAACCTCTTACCTATCATAATTGCAGTGTCTCTATCATGTCTCAGTACTCTGTGTGAGCCACCGTAATATTTTGACGGCTCATCTAACTACTTGTGTATTTCCCGACCTTCAAACCCAAACAGGTCAAAGCAATGCTTGCAATGCTCTTCTAAGTTAGGCATCTTTCAATCTGGCAATCCTTTGCATACAAGTTAGTTAAATAACTTAGCTATTGACAATCAAACAATCGAAGAGCATCCAAGCTCTTGACAACATAATGTCGAGTGGTAATGACCGATGAAAATAATTATTAGTTTTTTAATCGGTGGACGGGCTATTTATGAATATTTTCAAGACCACAAAAACTTAATAATGCACGCTCAATCTAACAAAGTTGAATATCAATTTAAATGGTGAAAAGGTAAAGCTATGTTTGTGATTTATCGATCGGCTAAGTTGGCTATTCAAAGTTCCCGTGACTTCTATTATACTAGAGTTAGTAAGTTTAAGCTTACTAACACTTTTATATAGTCTTATGCGTATTTTGCGTTACGGTAATTGATTTGACTTCCCAAACCGAAGCTGACCAAAACCTTGGTTTGCCGACTAATTATTCTCCGCTTCAACTTGAAGCTGAAATACGCGAGTTCTGGACAAAAAACGATATCCGCAACAAGCTCGAGCTTTTGGAAAAAACCGCGAAGGGTAATTTGGGCTACGTGGAAGGTCCACCAACACTTAACGGCATCCCACACATCGGCCACGCCCGTGGACGCATCATGAAGGATATTCGTTACCGATGGAAAACCATGGAAGGCTACTACATGCCCTTTTGGGCTGGTTGGGACTGTCAAGGTTTGCCAGTGGAATTGGAAGTTGAAAAGCTTTTGGGCGTACGTAACAAGCGGGAATCCATCGAGAAATTCGGTATGGAATGCTTCATTGAAGAATGCAAAAAAGCCATCATGCGCTACCACCAAATGTGGCTTGAAGCGGACAGTCGACTGGGCATTGCAATTAATCAGGATAAGGCTTACTGGACCTACAAAGACAGCTACATCGAACGAGAATGGTTCTACCTTAAACGTGCCTGGGAACAAAACCTCCTAGAAGAAGGACACTACGTTGTAGCTTACTGTCCAGGATGCCAAACGAGCCTTAGCAGCGCAGAAGTTGGCTACGAAGGCAGCTACAAAGAAGTCGAAGATCCATCGCTCTACTTCAAGTTCAAGGTAGCTGGCAAAGAAAACGAGTTCTTTTTGGTTTGGACCACCATGCCATTTACCATCATAACTGACACCATGCTTGCTGTGCAGCCAAAAGCCGAATATGTGAAAGTCAAGGTCCTCGATGAAACCTGGATAATGGTCCGCCAACGTGTTGAATCAGTTATGGCGGAACTTGAAATCACAGACTACCAAATCACCGAATCCGTGACAGGCAAAAGCTTGGAAGGAACAGGCTACGAATATCCGCTTAAAGACATAATTCCGAAACAGGCAGAACTTGAAACCAAACATCCGCTTGTACATAAGGTCATTGGCGAAGATTTTGTTGAGGTGGATACTGCAACTGGTGTAGTTCATCTTTCGCCTGGTAACGGTGAGGACGATTTTTGGGCTGCACAACGCAGAGGAGTACCCATCTTTGTTCCATACGATGACGAAGTCAAATTCACAAACGACGCAGGCATCTTTACAGGCGTGTTTGCTCGTGACGCAGATATGCTGGTGGTTGAGGAACTGCGCAACCGCAACGCATTCGTGAAAGTCAAAAAAATCAAACATGAGTACCCAACTTGTTGGCGCAGCCATCACAAACTGGTTTGGCTGGCACGAAAAGAGTATTTTTTGCGAACTGACAAGATAAACAGCAAGGTGCTCGAAGCTGCGGAGAAAACCGAGTGTTTCTTTGAAGAACCCAAAAACCGCTTCTTAGGTTTCCTAAAAGAGGGCAAGCCATGGTGCATTAGCCGCGAACGCATCTGGGGCTCACCTCTGCCAATGTGGACTTGCGAGAAATGCGGCAACAAACGGTTAATCTCAAGCAAAAAAGAGCTGTTGGACAGCGCTCAAGAGGCGATTCCAGATAACTTTGAGTTGCATAAGCCTTGGGTTGACCGAATCACTTTGAAATGCGAAAAATGTGGTGGAACCATGCGGCGAGAAGACTTTGTCCTTGACACGTGGCATAACAGTGGCGCTTCGCCGTATGCACGATTCACCGATGAAGAGTTCGAAAAATTTGTTCCGACAGATTTCTTAACGGAAGGAATCGACCAAACACGCGGCTGGGCAAACTCGCTTCTCTTAGAATACATTATTTTAACCGGGAAACCCGTTGCCCCCTATAAGGCATTTCTTTTCCAAGGTTTAACGCAGGATGCAAAGGGGAGAAAAATGAGCAAAAGCCTCGGAAACGTCGTCGAAACAAACAAGCTCCTGGAAAAGAACAGCGCAGACTTATGCCGCTTTTACATGATGCGCAAATGTTCACCAACCGACTTCATGAGCTTTGACATGCAAGAATTAACCCGAAGACCATACCAAGTCCTCTCAACACTCTACCACCTAAGCCGGTTCTTTTTGCAGAACGCCACGTTTGACGAGTTTAATCCTAAAAAGTACACGTTGGAATGGGCTTTTAAGGCAGGTAAACTTCAGCCAGCTGACAAGTGGCTACTATCTAAGCTGCAACAGAAAATCGAGGAATACACAAAGGAACTCGAAAGGTGCCAATTCAACACTGCAGTAGCGGTGCTGGATGACTTCGTGATTGAAACGCTCAGCAGACTCTATGTACCCATGATTCGCAAGGAGCTATGGACGGATGAACCTGAAACCTTTGAGCGACGCCAAACCATCTACGCATTGCTGCACCACACGCTCAAAACGGTGACTTTGCTCTTCAACCCAATCACACCGTACCTGAGCGAAGCGCTCTACCAAAAAGTTTACAGGAAATTGGAAGCGGATTTGCCTGAATCCGTCAATTTTGCCGCTTGGCCAACTCCAAACAAGAAAATCCGCAACGAAGCGTTGGAAGAAGAATTTGATGTTCTGCTAAAAGTTGTATCAATATCGCATGCAGCACGTCAGGTGGGCAAGCTAAAACGCCGATGGCCACTTGCCAAAACAATTGTTGTGGCTCCAGAAAAAACATTGCGAGCTCTAAAAAGCCTTGAAAGCTTGTTCTTGGAGTTAACAAACGTTAAAGCTGCTGAGTACTCGGTGCAGGTTCCCGAGTACGTTGGGGGCGAAAACTGGGTTTCCAGCCAAGAAGACGACATAACAGTGTTCCTAAGCGGGCAACGCGACGAAACACTTTTGGGCGAAGGCATCATGCGGGATTTGGCAAGGCGTGTGCAAGCGCTGCGAAAGGAAATGGGTTTTGTGCCGACAGAAACGCTGGATTCCGTGCACATCGCCGAGTTGGACGCGGAAAGCATGGGGCTTTTGGAGCCATATTTAGCAGAGATGGCTGGACTGGTTCGGGCAAGAAAAGTCTACTTGCATGCAACCTGCAGCGAAGTCGAAGCACAGTGGCACGAGTCAGAGCTGGACGGAAAAAAAATACACATAAACATTCACTAGGCGAAAAAATGGCGCAAGAAACCAACAGCAACAAACTCTACAAATGCCCACACTGCGCGTGCATATTTCTAACCCAAGCAGACCTGCAAAAACACTTAACCATCTTCAGCGACCAAAAAGAGCAACACGAATACAACTACAAGAAAACACATGGCAGAATGGAACACGGATACGGCGAAGAATAAGCGTTATCGCTGACTTAGCTTTGATTTTTTCCTGGAGTCCCCTTATATAAAGGCAAACCAGAGCCATGTTGAGCTGGAGACGCTTGCTCTCAGCGACCTCCTCTCCCTCTATCTAAAGCAAAAAATGCAAAGTAGGATATGTTTGGGTGCTTAGTGTTTGCTGGGTCGAAGCGTTTTTGCATGGCCAATGCACGGAAAATGCAGAAAAGGGCAAACAGTCGCCGATGAAGAATCTACTGAAAGGCACAAGTGTACCTGATTAGCCAAATGCCACAAACAACAGAAGGATAATTACAACCAACACTCAACCTACCTTTTCAGCCTAAAACTCCTTCGCCCTATCTTAAGTACAATTGGGAGTTGTAATCTGCAAACCCTGAATGGTTTGGTTTAAAGGCATAACGTTGCAGTCAACAAACTGCCTGCTAACTTATATCTAAAACCACCCTAACAATAAACCGAGAAGTGTACCTGCGTGGATAGGTTTCGGTTAGCCGTCTTCAACACTCAGCCACCCCACTTGTACTTTGGGGGCGTTGAGCGGCGCATAATGGAAACTTCCAAGCGGCTGCAAACGCAAGCTGACATTTCTGTTTACTGCGGCACAAAGGCAGGCTTCAAACAACCCGTCACTATTGGCGGTGTAGGTTTTGTTCCTTGTTATTCAACTGACAGAATCTTTCCGTTAGATAACTGGTTTTTTAACCGAAGCCTATCAAAAAAAGCCCGCGAAATCAATGCGAACATTTACGACGCGCATGCAGTCAGCGGTTATGGATTCCCTGAAAGACTCAAAAAACTCGGCATCAATAAACCATTTATTCACACGATCCACGGCGTTCTCGCTGACGAGTATGAGCAGGCAAAACAAAACAGTTACCCATCATTCAGGGGCAGAATTGCAAACTATTTTATGCATCGACTTGCCAAATTGGAAGCGGAAACAGCAAGCAAGGCAAATCTAATCGTAACTATTAGCAATTATTCTCTTGAAAAAATCCAGAACCATTACGGAGTTAACCCGAACAAGGTTCGGATTGTTCCAAACGGCGTGGACGTAGAAAAATTCAATCCCATGGACTCTAAGGCGGTTAGGCAGCAATTTGGATTAGGTAATGAACCTTGCGTGCTTTTCGTGGGCAGTTTGATACCTCGTAAGGGGTTGCCGTTTCTGGTTGAAGCAGCAAAAAAAATGGTCCAAGAAAACGCTGACACCAAGTTTTTGATTGTTGGCGAAGGACCTCTAAAATACCAGTTGACTGTTGCTCTTGAATCTGCCAATCTTTCAGGCAACTTCAGGTTTTTGGGCAACCTCAAAGAAGAAGCTCTTTCAGCTGCATACAACTGCGCTGACGTCTTTGTTTTGCCATCCATTCAGGAGGGGCAAGGAATCGTTTTGCTTGAAGCGCAAGCATCAGGTAAGCCTGTTGTGGCTTTTGATGTTGGCGGAGTCAACGAAGCTGTCCGTAACGGAGAAACGGGGTTGCTGGTTAAGCGGGGCAGCAGCAGTGAGTTGGCGGATGCTCTGCTTAGGCTTCTCTCTGACAAGCCTTTGAGAGAAAAGATGGGTGCCAATGGCCGAGGGTTTGTATCTGAAAACTTTACATGGGACATCTGCGCACAAAAAATGGTTAAGGTTTACAGTGAAGCATTAGGCAACTGAGACGTTGACTGACTTTGCCAACCGCCTAAAATCATCCTCGCCCATCCACTCAGTCCAGAGGTAGCAACGGATTCTTTCGTCGCTTAAACCCAGTCGCTTTGCCTCTTGGACACAATATCGGTAAGCTTCAATCTCTGTGGGTCTGTCAACGTAGTCGTAACGTGGGTCGAAGAGTTCTTTGCCCTCCATGAACTGTTTAACGTGGCACAGTTCGTGGATTAAATCCAAGTAAATGTCGGTTTTGTTACCGCTATTCAGGTAGCCTTTGCTGATAACAAGGTGCCCATCGGAGCCATCCACGTACATGTAGCCCATAATCCAGCTTATCTCCACGGTGAGGTGGCTTAGAACTTCATCGGTTTTTTCCCCAAAAATCCCTTTTACCGCATCAACTTTTTCAAAGCCCTTGAAGAACTCGGTGAAAACCACCTTTTGGTTTCCAACTCCAAGAATGTTAAATGGCAGTTTCCTAAACAACCGCAAGATTCTAAACATCGTGTACTCTATTGCCGTCAAATCTCAAGCCTGCTCCTACTTGAAAGATGGAAGGTATTCAATTTTCATTCCTCGATGCGCCAAATCCGGAAGGTCCTCCACACTGCCTATGCTTGCGTCGATGTTGCGGTGGATCGGGTGGCTCCATATGCCTTCAGGCGCAAGATTAAACTGCAAGGGAACATCCACTTTGATATGGTACTTTTCGCTTAAATTCTTAATTAATCTTCCCTCCCTACAGGCTATGCGACCTGAACGATAACTCTGAAGCAGTTGTGGAGCTGCAAACGCGCCGACGCCATGCCAAACCGTCGCGTCTTCAGGGGAACCAATTGAGTATAGGAAGAACTGTGGGGAAGAGGGTGTTTCAGCAAAACTGTAATCAGAAAGTTTTTCGCCAGAAACCGTAAAACTGTCATCGCAAACCGCAATAGCTATGTCTTCGGGGTCAATGGCGTTGGGGTAGAGTTGAGTATTTTTGTATTTGATTGCGGCGTCAAGAAGTTTGCCATCTTCAAAGTGCAGTTTGCCTCGAGCAGCACGTTTAGAGCCGAACCCTTTCGTAGAGTGCGGCACCGTCAAAAGTGTTGTGCGGTTTTTCATGCTGCGTCCCATGCAGGTGTACGCTTCTTCGACAGAACCGTAATCTCGGTTGCTTTCTTTGATTATGTAATGCAGCAAGCCGTCTTTAGTCTCGGTTTTCAATGTTGAAAGCGGCATGCGCAACGTGTAAAGTGAAAGGTCCATGCCGAAGAACGCTGACAACTCTTTTAGCTGTGAATATTTAATTGAATCCACCAAATCTAGATATGAGCCGTTGCTGGTTTGTAGGCTTTCGGTGATTAGTGTCGCTTCTTTTTGGGAGATTAATGTGCCGTCGTATTTTTTGAGGTATGCTTCGTCGATTTTGAGTTGGTCAGTTTTGACGTTGGCTGCTGGAAAAGCGCTCTGTCCGCTGTCAACGATTGATTGTTTAAGCGGGTTCATGGAGTAGCGGTCTGGCTCAACATCATCTGTGTTCAGGAGGAAGGGCACAATGTAGCCTTGAGGGGGTTTCTTAAGCAACTCTGCAAGCGCAGCTACATCGCCGATGTTGGGCTCATGTAAACCGTGCTGGTGGAAATAGTTGGCGCAGGTTTCAAGCAGTCGAGTGCCGATGATACCCTGAACTTCCTCAATGGTTAACTGGGGATTAGTATATTCAACCGAGCCACGCAAATAGAACCTTTCATCGGAGAAGGGAACAGAAACTTTTTTGCCATCCACATAACGGAACAACGTAACCTTGCGGTTGACATTCTGTCCTTTTGAAGCTGCGGCGCCTTCAACCAGAACCTTCACAGTTGAAAAAGAAGTCTTCAAAAAATCCTCAATCAAAAGTCTACAGTAATCTTCCATAAGTTATCCTCTTTCTAAAGATTCAGCCAAGTATATACAATTACTTGAGACATTAGGCCCTAAAAACATTCGAACAACCGAAAAATCCTCCTTAAAGCCAACATTAGAAAGCGTCTCTGCGAGAGCAGTCTCTTTTTTGGGGAGCGCCACGTAAACGCTCTTGCCAGATAATTTTGCAAGTACCGCCTTAAGCAACAAAACAGCGGCATCAACGTTGCCTTCTTGGCACATTAAGGGTCCAACCCAAGCCATTAAGTCGTAAACTGTAGCCGCCACGTATCCAGCAACCTCGTTACCGTTAAACACGTAATAGTTTAAGTTGCCCTCTTCAAGAACGATGGATTCGAGCAGTTTTTTCCTGTCACCCCCGAAACATCGGTTATCGAATGCTTCAATTATCCGCATGTGCTGCTTGCTAACACTCAGCAGACTTTCGCTAGTCAATGAAGCAAGATTCTTAACATGTAAAACGGAAAAATCCTCATCGTTCGTGAAGCCTAAACTGCTGTAGAAGTGGACGAGGTTTGGGTAGGCGTATAGACCGATGGTTTCAACGCCTTTGCCCTGTAAATAGTCAATGGCATGTTTTACAAGAAGGCTTCCAGCTCCCTTGCCGCGGTATTCGTCTTTAACGATGAGGTTGCCGAACCATCCTACTTTGCCGTAACTTATGCATGTGGCGATGCCTACATGTTTTATGTTGTCTGAGAGGATAAAGCAGCCTTCTGGTTCAAGTTGAGTCATGAACTGGAAATCTTCCTGCGCCATGTTCCAATTCATAGTGTTGGCTAATTCAGTTGCGAAGAGAAAGTCTTCAGTGCGCATCAGCTTTACTTGGTACATACGTGTTGAAGTGTAGTCTGGTCTTGCAATTAAGTTTGTTCGTTTGCGCGTTAACAACAAACCTTTATCTTCTAATTTAATCATTTAGAATTGTCTTTTGTGGGCATTATTGTTTTGAAGGTTATTGATGGTGGATAGACGGGGTTTTAAGAATAAGAAAAATTAGCCGTCGCGTTATTATTCTATTAGCGATATGGTTAGTACTGTTGCTTACAACGCTGTACGTTCTCTCAACTCTTGCCTACATGCTTAGAACCAATCATAACGGCGGAACCTTCACCAGCCTAAGTTGGTCAGGATACATTATCCCCCAAGATTATAACTCAAAATTCGAGGTTACCGCGGTTGAGGCATCTTGGACAGTTCCACAAATTAATGTTTTAGCAGGTGACGGCTACTCTTCAGCGTGGATTGGCATCGGAGGGCACTCAGAGAAAACCTTGATTCAGGTTGGAACTGAACAAGATGTGATAGGAGGACAGGACACCTACAGTGCATGGTATGAAATGCTGCCGGCTCTTTCTGTAACAATAGATGAAATGGTAGTCGCTCCAGGAGACAATATAACGGCATCGTTGTCTCTAATTGGTTATAACGCGAACATGTGGAACATACAATTAAATGATACTTCAAACGGGCAAGTTTTCAACAGAAACGTAAATTACAATTCCTCCCTCACTTCAGGCGAGTGGATAGTAGAAAGACCAACCATAAATAACCAGATCAGCAATCTATGTGACTTCGGAACCGTTCCCTTCAGCAACTGCCAAATAACCCTGAACAATATTGTGGGAGCAATCGGCAATTTTACGTATTCTAAAATTGTGATGGCAAATGAATTAGGTGCACAGTTAGCCTCTAGTTCTAAGCTCAGTTCAGATGGCTCAAGCTTCAGTGTTAATTATGTGGCGGGCAGCTGAAAAAAAATGATTATTGTCCAGCAGACATTGCTGCTGAAAGAGAATCAGAGCTTTTTTGTATTTCTTTGGTGACAGCTGAGAGCAATTTTATGCGATTTTCTAACTTGCGTTTTTGATTGCTAGTTAAACTCTTGAATTTGGGTACAACGTCTCCGACAACTGCCATCATGAAGTCTCTATTTTTTTCTTCAATTAAATTTTTGAGTTCTACATGGCCATCTTCAAACTACAGCACTAAATGTCCTGTTGGATCCACATGCGCTTGAACTACGTCGCCGAATTGCGCAGGAAGAGACAGTTGAGTTACCGATATAAAGGGAGCTAGTGGCTGCATGAGTTTGAGGAGTGAGGAGAAGAATTGAGAGACCAAGATTTTTTCTTCTGAGCTAAGTTCACTTATTTGTCCGATGTCGTCTGCCGTGCTTTTTAGGGAGTCAACGAGTTCTTGGATTGATGCTTACCTTTTCTTTTCAGTCGGCTTTGGTTCTTGTGAAACGGAAAGTATTACGGGCTCAGTTTTGATTACTGCTTCTTGAGTCAATTTTCATCAAACTGATATTAGCAGTTTCTAAACAGAAAAGTGCTTGTATGTCTCAAGAGCCTATGCACAAAATGGTGCCAACGGCAATAGTGAAGCCTAATTACAAATGAAAGATTTTAAAGAAAAATTGTAAGGTAATTGAAAAGAAAAAATGAAAAGTTTATTGGAGATTGAGTTGCGTAATTTGCGACATATCTGTTAGGCTGGTGAGTTTGACTTCAGCGTTAGATATCGTGTAAAGTGTGTTGCCGATGTAGAGAGACCGCGTAATCCACTGGTCTTGGCTATTGTAGTAGTCATTGCTGTTTGCCAGTTGGCCTTGGCTGTTGAGTGAAGTAGCGTTCAAATGTGTCACGGTGCCCCTCAAAGTAAAGTTGCCATTTGCGCTGATGCTAAAGACATATGCACCCTGCCAAACCAAGTCGCCGTAAGCTGGAACACTTGAGGGATATTGTTGCGCTAATGTTTGATTTACCAGTGCCAAATTAACAGGGATGACAAGTAAATCTTTGCTTTTATCGAACAGGAATGCTTTGGGATCATTTAAGACTGCTGAAGTAGTTCCTCTGTCGCCTATAACGTAGTTTGCCACTTGGACGGGATTGTTCACGTCGCTGACGTCAAAGAACGCCAGTTTTAAGCCTTGATACCACGCGAAATTGCCTTGCGTTGCTGCAACCGCGTCCTTCCCAATGCCAATCAAATGTGTAGCGTCATAGGGATGCAGGTAGTCGCTGTAGCCGGGTATCTGAAGTTGACCGAGCACTTTGGGATTTTGAGGCTGGCTGAGGTCTATGACGAATAAGGGGTCGGTTTTGATGAAGGTTACCATGTAGCCTCTGTCACCCATGAAGCGGACTGCGTGAAGATTCTCTCCTTGCCCAATGCCCTCCAACTTTCCGATAACGGTTAAATTTTGGTTAAGGACATAGACGTTGTTAGTTTGGGATGACTGTTGCTGCGCAATTCCCCCCATTGTATACTGATACAAGTTGGTTGCTACTCGTAGGTTACCGCCGTATTCATCCATCGAGTACTGATCCATTACGTAGCCTGGAACGTTCCCTTGCGCTTCAAAACTCAACTGCAAACCGTTAATTTTAACTCGGTAAATTGAAGTCAAGTCTGTTCCGTTTGCCCAGTTGGGGTAAGCCACGTAGATGTTGTCGGGTGAAACGTACATGGTGCTTGCGCCGCTCATCAGCAAGGTCATGTTGGTGGGTTGCTGCTGATTATCCTCGATGTTAATGCCATAGAAGCTCGTGAAAGAGTAATAGTTTGACTGGTTCATGTCGGCATAGTAGATGCTGGTTGGCGATGCACCATATGCGACTCCGCCACTGTAAACTGCGGGAACCGTTACTAAATCATTGTATATCGTGGCGCTTTGACTTGTTACTGCATAAAGATAGTTACCTATCATTCGAGAGTTGAAGTAGCTGCCACTAACTGTAAAGTTTCGAGCCAAAACTGGATTAGCTTTGTTGGATACATCATAGATGTTTATGGTCGTTGCTTGATAACTGTAAAAAGGCATAATCATACTGTTACTCGGGCTTAACGTGACGCCGTAATTGTATGTGTATTTGTCGGCTAAAACGACAAGTTTGGTGCTGTCTTGACTTATGAATAAGCCAATTGGCATTAAACTGCTGTCGAGGGAGATTTTGGATAATACTTTGGCGTTCTGGGGATCCGCACTTAAAATGTAGACGTTACTTGATGTCTGCGAAGAGAAGCCGTAATAGTAGCTTGCTTGAGAGTTAGATAAGGTGTAGATGTATTGCCCGTCGGTTTTTACTGTGTCAGCTTCGTCTACGCCTGCGACTTGGATGTTAGTAGTTGAATAATCAGAGGTAACTCCATAACTTCCCGTTGCTTGAGGCGCTGGTATCGGAGCCGAGTTTTGTATACCCAATGTTGCTCCTCCGAAATAATCAGACTTTGAGGCGTTTGCCAGGTAACTTTTTAGTTCCTCGAGCGATGTGAAAGTTTTCATACCCAAGGCAGAGGGGGAATTGGAAATCGGAGTTATTGTGGGTCCGGGCCCTGGTGAAGGGTTAGAAACGGGATTTTGATCAGAAGGCGTTTGGGAAGAGGGTAAATTTTGCGGGATTGAACCAAACGCATAAACCATAGAAATCAAAATTATTGCCATTAGGATTGCTGCTGTTCCGTAAATGGTTGTTTTTTTCTTAACTTCTTTTTGAACCATAATCTTTTCTCCTGTTAACTACTATGTTAGCTTTTTATTTTATCCTAAGCACACGAACAGTCTGTTCTAACAACTAGAACGGCCTCATTTCCCACACACGATAGGCTTCATACCAAAAAATCGTGCATACGACGGCTCCAAACGAAATAATGAACAAGTTATCACGGGTAAAACTATGAACCACAATTAGTAAGTAGGCCGCGTAAAACACAGTTGAGAAGAGGGCGTAGAAGAAAAAGCGTGGAAACAGTAGTTTACCCAGTTTCACGTAATGCCGAAGTACGCCAATCTTTACTTGACCAACCAGCACGTAGTGGCCGCCGATCCCTTGCTTTTCAACTAAACCCAACTCGCGCAATTGCTCAAGATGGTGAAAAGCGATGCTGGGACTACTAAAATGAAGGGCACGCTGAACTTCGCGGACGCCTACTGGGCTGCCGTTTTTTAGAAGGAACCAATAGACTTTCCAAGCTTTGCCGCGTAATGCGTATTCAAGCTTTGTTTCGCTGTTCCCATTCAACCAGTAAACCCCTTAAGAACATAAAACATTGCAGGGAAGATATAAGTCCAGCTATTAGATGATTTGTTCTAATAAGTAGTACGCATTCTTTGTTTCTTGCCTTTCAGGGTTGCTTTGCTTCGTTGGCTAGTTTTAACATAAGTTAGCTAACGTTTTGTTTAACTTTCTTTTGAAAATCCATCGCCATACACTGCGATTGAGTAAAAATGTGACATCAGGTCTGCAACCACACAACTATAAGTAGAGAAGATCGCCCTTGAAAAGTAGAAACAAAAAATGCGTAAATGGAATAACCTAAAAGTACTAAATGGGTGTTTAACCGTTTTCTCAGTAGTAAGTATAATAGGCATATCCTTTGGGTTTGCAAAATACTACGGTATTTCAGTAATTCTTGACAGAAGCATCGATGCTTGGGATTCTGCAATTCTAGTATTCTCCGCAACTTATCTGGGCTTAAAGGCGACTTTTGGACGGAAGTATAAAATATAACAGTAAGTAGTTCTGCTTAGACAGTATTTTGTATGTTTGATTTCAATTTTTTAGGGCTTGCACTTAAGATTCTGCATAAATTATTAGTACAACCTTTAACTATTACAAATATGTGTCCCCTATGAACAAAACAGAAGCCTTAGCTGTGTTGAGCGAGATTCGTGATGCCTTAAAGGAATCGGTGGTCGTAAGCTGTGTTTCCCTCGACGGTTCACAGGTATCTCATATATCAACTGGTGGCTATGAGATAAAGATGAAATGCGAATTAGACAGCGTTTCAAGGGGTATAATAAACAGTATATTGAAAAAATATGAGCTGTATTTGAAAGAACAAAACGGCTATGTAATTTTGCGTTCTCTTAAAGACTAATGCAAGGTTAAGAGTAAACTTTTCTTTTTTAATTCCGTAACAATTCCAGCGCGAGCCATTTTGTTTTCATAATGGTTTGTTGTGGTGGATCGTTTATTAATTTTTGTCTATCTAAGACGATTAACTAAGTCTTTTGTTTTAGATTTGTTAATTCAACCATTAAGGTCCAGTTGTTAGAACATTATGTTCTAACAACTATTAATGGGAATTTTTTGTAGTTATTTGACACATTCTCGGAATTAAAATATGCCTTATATTTTCTGAAGAATTAAGTGTCAAATTGTTTGGAGTCTGAAGAAATGGAAGTTAAAATGTGGCTGGGACTAATTGGGATTTGTATTGTTTTTTCAATTACTTCCTACCTATGTTATCTATTCTTAACTCACTAAGCCCAGTCATTAGAACAGCACTTTCCTTAACTGCTGTTGTTTAATGTCAGGATGTTTCTAAAGTCCAACTCAAAAAGGTTGATGCTAATCAAAAAAGGTTCCTCTACCGCTTTACAATAACAGGTTAAAAAGATAAAAAGAGGGTTAAGAGAAGAAGGGGTAAGCTGCTTAAGCTTTTGATTTGTTTGTTGCGCCAGGCATGCCAGGTGGCAGGTCGGGGAAGTTTGCGCTGACTCTTTGTTCTGCAACGGTTGCTGCTTCAGATAGGATTTTTGATGCGTCTTCGTTTACGTTGTCAAAGTTCAGTGACATTCCACTGCTTGATCCTGCTTCAAACATTAAGCCGCTTAGCATGTTGCCGATGTCGCCTAGTTCGCCTTCTGCTTCTGGCAAAACACCGCCTAAGCCTGTGCTAACACTGCGTAGAACGCCCACGCATGGTCCCAATGCCGAAACGACGTCGCCTAGTTCTGATACAGTGCGTATTCTAAGTGCTACTTGATCAAGTGCAAGTCGTGAATTCATGATTAGTTTTGACATTTTGCGGATTTCGGCTAGTTCGGTGGAGTAAATGTTTGCGTGTGCGGAATCGTGTTTGGTGTATGCGTCTACAATTTTGGCGAATAGTGTTTTGTCTTTTTGTGTGAATCGTTCGTTTGCTTGGTCTAGTTTGCTGATTTGCAGGTCTAGTTTTCTGCAGGCAAAGTCTAACTGTGTCTTTAGTGGTGCAGGCGGCTGGATTGTATTGTGGATTGTTTTACTGAATGATTCTCCTTCGTCTCTTTTTGCTTCCCATTTTTTTGCGAAATGTTCAGACATGTAAGTATCCTCTTAAACTGATTCAGCACCATGTGTACTTAATGTTTGTTAACATGCAGATATATACATGGAAACTAAACCAAAGTTTTTGTCTGGCAGTTGTGCAGAAAAAAACTCTTATACCACAACAACAACCAAAAGCGCGCCTTGATTAAGGCGTTTTGATGTCTGGGTTAGGTTTGAGTTCTTTCTGATTGTCCAAGCAGCCACAAGCAGCAAAAGTAGCACCTCAAACCCCCTTGACTCAGTAGTGATTTTTTTCTTTAGCCTCCCTTATATTAAGGCAAACCAGAGCCATGTTGAGTTGGAGGCGCTTGCTCTTGCGAGCTACCCTCTCCCCTTTATAAAGCACAAAAAATGCAAGGTAGGATATGTTTGGGCGTTGAGCTGTTTGTTGCGCTGAGGAGTTCTTGCAAGTGGACATGCATGGAAATTACAGGAAAAGGCAAACAGTCGCCGATGAAGCATCTACCGAGAGGTGCCAGTAACTCAATTTAGCGGAAGGCCACAGACAACAGGAGGTGGGTTACAACAAGTACACGAACTCGCCTGCATCCGGCGCTGAGCGCAATTATCCTTCTCAACCTCATAAAGCTTAAGAACTAAAGTAGTAACTACCATATTGGGGCTTACATCAATGTCAGATTCCGAACGCCAAATTGGAGTCATCAAAGATATTCTGTTACCGCTCGATAAACCCACCCGATATGACGTTTATTTAACTGACAAACGCATGGCAATCGTTTGTATGGGACAGAGCAGTCGTATCGACTCGGGAGTTGTACCGAACCGTTCTTTCCTTTTTGGAATTGCACCAGAAGCATTGCCATACACAGATGATAAAAATACAAACAAACGAACAATTGAAGAGAAAATCAACAGCTTATCTCTTGACGAAAAACTAAAACTTAGCAAAAAAAGCTGCTTCTACACTTACCAGGAAATAGAAGAAGTCAAGTTAATTTCAGGAAAAAAACCAAAATTTGTTATATTAAGCGAAGAGTGCGTTTCCAAATTTTCGCCAAACGAAGAACAGTTTAAGCAACTCACAAGTTTATTGCCAACAATCGAAATGTTGAAAAGTAAAATCTCAGTTTTCGGCAATTTGGAGTTGAAGGCTCTTCAGGCGGAACCGACTATTTTCTCCTGTGGATATTGCGGTTCAAAAAATGATGCTGACGCATTATTCTGCGAAAGTTGCGGCATGAAAATAAAAAAAACAGAAGATAATCCTGCAGAGTTAACTTGCCGTTCCTGCGGAGCTAAGAATAAATTGCAAGCGTCATTCTGCAAGAAATGCGGTACACCCATGCGTGCTTAAGAAAACGGTTAACGCTTCTCTATTTAATAACCCCGAAGATGTACGCGAGCAACCCTGCCAAGAACAGATACAACACCACTTTTTTTATACGCCTTGCCTTTTCCCTTGAGTGGTCCCGCAACAAAAGCGCTGAGCAAACAATCAGCCCCACATCGGTGACTAAAACAAAGGGAATAAACCATATGCCAACAAGTCCCAAAACCCAAGTAACAGGGGTCAGCGCAACGGCAAAAATGAAAAATCCCGCCGCCACAATCGCCGCTTTTTTCTCTCCGAAACGCACCGCCAACGTCTTTACTCCCTCTGCACTGTCGCCTTTCACGTCCACTATGCCCTTTGTGATTTCCCTGCCTGTGTTTGAAAGGAAAGCCATGGATGCAAACAATACCACGTTTAACCCGACGGTTCCAATGGCAGTTATGCTCCCGTAGATGAAGGGGATTGCTACGCAGATGCTGACCAAAAAGTTTCCAGGCAACCCAGTTCGCTTACCAACAGTAATGTAGGTTAATGTTATAGCCAGAGACACTGAGGCCACAGCAAAACAAAGCAAACTTACAAAAATAGCGAATACGAAACCCGCCGCAGAGAGCACCCCGACAAAAGCCAAGGCTTCAGGGGGTTTAACTTTACCACTTGGAATTGGTCGTTGGGGCTCGTTGATGGCGTCGATTTTGCGGTCGTAGTAATCGTTGATAACCATTGCTGCGGCGCAGAATGTAAATCCAGTCAGGAACCCCAGCATTATGTTGAGCCAGTTTAGGCTGCCTAACTGTGGAGCGGCAAGAACTGCGCCTACGAACACTGCGAAGCCCATAATTATGCAGTTGACTGGTCGCATTAACCGTATGAAGCCGCCAAATTTGTTCATAGTGTTCTAACCGTTTAGGATACTTTAGTTGGTTGAGGTTAGTTATAAAAATTCCATCGGCACTATCTAAAACTCATAATTTCTAATGAAAGAAGAATGTACAATCCTTAAAAAATATCCAATCAAGAAAGTGCACACAAGATAGGAAAAAATTGAGCACTATGCCCATATAGAAAAGAATAGTGAAATGTGTGAGTTATCAATTCAAAAAAAAGAAAAAGGGAGTTTTGGTTTATCCTTGCTTGGGTTTAAGGTCTTTTCCGTTGCATCATTACTATTACGGCGCCGACAATGATGATTACGATTATGATGGCGATGGCTGAACCCAGAATGTACATGTCAGTATTTGAGGCAGGTGCTCCTGGCGCTGGTGGCTGTGTTGCTGCAGGTGAGTCAACTGAGAAGCTTGTTTCTGCTGAGGCTGGATAATACGATTGTGATCCGGCGAATGAAGCTGTAATCGTGTAGTTGCCTGTAATGTCAGGAACCCATGTGAGACTATACGCACCGCTTTCATCACTGGTAGTTGTGCCTATGACTCGGAAGTTATGGTTTGAGTCAACAACAGAAATCTCCACTGGAGCACCGCTCGCGTGTGGTTTGGGCTGCTGCATGTATACGTACTCCATCCAAGCGCTTTGGTCTGCATCAGAAACTACCGGGACACCGTTTGGAAACCGCGCAGATTGCTCAGCTTGTTGCGAGCCTGCAGAGATATCGGCTATCGTACCACGGATAACCACACTAGTTTTTTCTGTAACGCCTGCATTTGGTGCAGTTACTGTCAGTGCAGTTGGTCCTTTGCCGAAAGCGTATATCTGGTTGTCATAATTGTTGTGCGAGAGCAATATGCCGTTTGCCAGTGCTGGCTTCTCAAAGTATCCATTGATATTCCAAACTAAGCTTCCATTTGTAGCGCTAATGACACTCATAGTTAGGTTTTGGTATAGAGGCTCGACTCCACTGCCGTGTTCGTTTGGAAGCAAAATTGCTTTGCCGTCGCAAACTGTCATGCCGTCATAGAAAGTATAGTGACCATATGGGTTAAAACCGCCTGAGTTTCCAGCATAGAATGTGCCGACTTCAGTTCCGTTTGCTATACTGTAGATGCGTGCGTAGCCATCGAAGCCTGATATGATAACGTTGCCGTATGCTTCCACGACGCTGTCAGCTTGTCCGTAGTACGACCATGGATTGTTGGATGCTGGAGTTACCCACATTACTGATCCTGTTTTGACGTCGTATGCAACCCATTGAGTAGTGTAGTGGTTGAAGCTGTAGAGGTGTCCGTTGTATTCCCACAAGTCTTCGAATGCAGCGATGCCGCTTAGGGCGGATGGCATGTTAGGTGCTGGGTTTATGTTTGTAGTGTAATCTATCGCGCCTGTTGCCATGTTGTATGCTGTGACGTTAATGGGCACTGTACTGGTGATGTCTGTTGGTCCTTGGGCACCAATTGTTTGGTATGCAAGTATGTCGTTGCCACTGAAGGTTCCACCTTGCTGCAAGAATGGAGTCAAAGTGTAGGCCGGTGTAACACCATTAACGAAGCCTGGAGGTGTATATCCGTTGACAGTCCACATAACTCCAAGAGTTCCATTGAGTGGCACTAGAGTAGTTCCGTTATAGGTTGTGAACGGTCTCCAACTGTAGCCTGCTGAAGTTGTTCCTGCACCACCTGGCTGGTAAGCGCTGAAAACCTGGGTTGAATTCCACATTGAAAACTGATAGGTTTTAAGTCCAGTGTTGTAGGTTAACGAGTAAATTATTACAGAGCCATGCGAATCGAGTGTTACTACGCCGCTTGGCATGTTAGCGATTTTTGCGACGATGTCACCTGACCATGGATCATAAACGGTTGCGGTGCTGCCTGAAGAGCTCCAAAGGTAGGCTTGTCCTCCTGCTTGGTTTGGACCTACGAAGTTTTGGATTTGACCGTAAGACATTGTGGCGTTTGGAATAGTAAATAGGGTTTGTCCAGTGTACAGGTCTACGCATGTTGTTCCTAGATCACTAAAGGGTCCTCCTTGGCCCTGAGGTTCTCCTGCTGCAATGGTACTATAGAAGACGCGTCCATTGATAATTATGGGCGGCGCGAAGTACATTTCATAAGACATACCTGAATAATATTCTGTTGTGCTAAAAGTTCCGCCGATCAAGCCTCCGAAACTCATGGGTTTAGTCCATAATATGTGACCAGTGTTTGGTACTGTTCCCTCTGGGACAAAAGCTCCGTTGTTGTCGAATACTCTGCTTGTGCTATTCCATGCTGCCATTAACCAATTGCCAGCGTAGTTAGACCAACCGAAGTTCTGTGCGTTTACTGGATTTTGCCAGTATTCACTTGAAGTAGTGGTTGGAAGGTTGTAGTCGACTGGTTGCTGCTGAACCGTTAATGTGTATGTAGTGGTGGCTGGTAGAGCTGTGTAGTTTAAGTTAGGGTCGTATGGAGCATTGGTAACTGGGTTCCAGTTTTGTGTGCCGTTAGGGAAGTTTGTGTAAAGAGTTTGTCCACCATATTTAAAAGTGAACGTGTAATTGCCGACTTGAGTGGCATTCATTGTGAAATATGCTGATCCTTCATAGTCAACGTCTTGTCCAATAAGGTTTTTTGCAAATGATGTGCTAGGGTCAGTGCTACCTGTAACTCTAGTTGTGCTGGTTCCGTCTGGCGCTGTAATTATAACGGTATAATTTGATCTGAATTGGGTGGCAAAAGCTATGTTACCTGCACCTTGTGCGGTCGGTGTCGGGTCTGCAACCCAGGCGAGAACTAGCACTCTTTGGCCAAGGCCGACTGGGTTTGGTGAAGCAACGACAAATGGATAGCTATTCTGCGCTGAAACTGCTGCATTGATGCCTGGTGTGGTGGCCATTAGACTTCCAAGGACGAACATTAGAATAATAGCAATTGTTGAGATTTTGGTTTTCTGGTATACTAAAGATTTTATTGGTATTTTCATTTTTTTTTATTCTCCTTTAAAATAAGGATAATCTACCCAAACGCACACGCGTTAAAAAACTATTTTATGCAGTGGAACTTCTGACTGCTTTTCACCATGAATCAATCGCAACATAGCTATATTGCTATACTAAAGCTATGTCTTCACTTTTTGCCTAATGATTTTTTCGGGATCTTGCGCGCTTGGTTAAAATTATCCTATAGAAATAAACATATATTTATCTAATAAAGGTATTCTTAAAGTCAATTGAACTAAAATTTTTACTTGCAAAGCTTACTCCAAGAATAAATCGTCAAAAAACGTTTCGGCCTGAAAATACCTAAATCATTCATGAATTGCCAAGGTTGAGAAACATTAAAAGGATTAATACACAACTAATCATTCAACCAATTGGTTACGGTGAAACGCTTGAGCGACAATTATGCACCCCTCGTCGGAGACAACTATGCCCCAGAAAAAATCCGAGTCATAATACCAGTAGGCGGCAAAGCCACACGCCTCCTGCCATTGACAGCGGAAACCAGCAAAGCCTGCCTACGCCTGTTGAATAGGCCGCTGGTGGAGTTTTCGCTCCTGTCATTGGCAAGCCAGGGCATACGCAACTTTATATTCGGCGTAAAAGGCTACACCAACTATCGAGACCTCTACGATTACTTCGAGTCAGGATACGGATTCAGCGCAAGATACAACATTAAACCGCGAATCCACATAAAATATCAGCCTAACGTCCAAGATTTAGGGAGCGCGGACTCCGCAAGAATAAACATGGATTACTATGAGCTTAATAACCCAGTTTTCGCGGTGCAAGGCGACAACATCTTCGATTTAAAAGTTAAAAACCTGCTTGACTTCCACAAAGAAAAAGGCGCCTGCTTAACCATCGTGCTGCGCGAAGTTGACGACGTTGAAGGCTTAGGCATAGCAGATATCGACAAAAACGGTCGCATACAATGCTTCGTTGAAAAACCCTTGCCCAAAGAGGCGCCAAGCAACCTTGCAAACACGGGATTGTACGTGATGTCTCCTGAAGTAAAAAAGATTTTTAAAGAAAAAGGCATCCAACAAATTATCAAAGAAAAGAATCGCTTAGACTTCGGCTACGACTTCATTCCATATGTGATTCAGACGGGGCGTCCAGTGTACGGTTACACCTTGAAGGGCAGCTGGTTTGACGTAGGTACACCCAAAAATTATTTGGAAGCCATGAAGAAACTACTCAACGGAGGTTTCCCAGCCCTTAGCGACTTCGGCGGACGCTTAAACGAAGGCGAACCAATTTGGGTGCAGGGAGAAAGCAACGATTCAGAAAAACGCCGCCTGGAAACCATCCAAAAAATCAAGCAGAAAAAAATCACCCTGAAAGGCTCAGTTTTGATTGGTCGGCACTGCCAGATTGAAGATGGCGCAAGAATCGTTAACTCATGCATCGACAACTTCACGCGGATAGGCAAGAACGCTGTAGTAGCTAACTCAGCAGTTATGGATAGAGCCATAATCGGCGAAAACGCAGAGGTATATGACAGCATAATCGGCAGACACGTAGTTGTGAACTCAAGTTGCCATAACCCAACAAAAATTACCGCGGTCTCAGTAATCGCAGATGATGTAACGCTTGAAGAGGGCTGCTCACTTACCGCAACAAAAGTTTACCCACACCAGCAAATCAGAGGAGAATTCCAAAACCAAACAATAATCGCAAACTAAGCCTTGAACCACTTAAAAATCAAATACTTAATCTCTTTAGATACTAAATCTGGCACGGCGATGATGAAGCGTTTACGCACCGTAGTTGCTAACCGTCCATTCTTCACAATTTCCGTTGCGGAGATGTCGCTGCCAGCTTTTTTAACAGTAACCATGTACGGTGCATGTTCCACGCCTGGCCCATATTTGTAGACGGCGAAGTCCACCCCGAATTTGATGCCTGGAGTAACAATTAAGCCGCTGTCGCGCAGGTCATGGTAAACAGCGTATTTTTCTTCAAACCCATCGTAGAGCTGCTTGGCCTTCTGCCGCAGCTTCCTAAGACTAACTACGCATTCATCAGGGTTCTCGTAAATCTCGATTCTTTCAACTTCGGCAAGGTAGAGACCCTCCATCAAATCCAAAATAAGCGGCACATCAAACTCTGGAACCTTTGGCTTAGGAATCCCAACGGGTTTGCCGTAGTAAGCTGTTTTGTAGAGTTGGGAGCCTTCACTGGGGTTCCATACGACTAGGAAGTTTTCGATTAGTTCAACCTTGATTTTTGGCATGGTGTCGCTCGTTGTTACATGATGAATGAGAGCATGCGGGCTGCGTCTGCGGCGTCTTCAGCTTTGTCAGCTGAGTTTTCCAAAAGCTGCAACACATCTCTTAGGAGCATAAGAACTGGAACTTCGAGTTTTCCATTGAGCACTTTGATGGTTAAGGCGCGGTATTGTTCGTCCACCATGCGCTCGGCGATTTCTACGTCTTTGGCGCGTTCCAATGTTTTTTGTGAGCCGTAGTTTAGAACCATCATGGTTTCGCGGAGTTTAAGCACTGAATCCAAAACCGCTAAGGACAGTTTTAAGAGGTCTTTTTTTATGTCTGGCGAGATAACCCAGTTGTGCTCCATGATTTCGACGAGGTAATAGGCGATGCCTTCTGAGAAGTCAGCTATTTCGCTTGATAAATTGGTGAATCTAAGGAAGTCTTCGCGAGCTATGAGGATGGCGCCTATCTCAGCTAGTTCCTGAGAGACCATTCGCCGTGCCTTTATTACTTCTTCTCCGCCTGTTCGGATGTCGCTGAAAAGTTTGCGAGCATTTTCTTTGTCTCCGCTCGCAAAATACTCAACTAACTGCGGGATTTTTCTTGAAACATCAACCACTTTACGTAAGTTATCTTGACAAGCATTAAGCGCTCGACGCTTCACGCGCTCTTCTGTTTCTGCTGGAAGTACCAAATCTTTCCCCCGCTATAACTAATCCTGAATTAATCAGTTAACTATCGTATGAGCATTAAAAAAGGTAGCTACTTAAGCTTTGATAATGTCTCCGAAATGTTCAAAGTTCAATTTTCCTTCAAAGTATTTATGCAATTGCACAGGTAAATCCTTGATTGCAGTTCGGATTTGCTGCCAAGAATCCCTATCACGAATAGTCACTGTACCATCGTTTAAAGTGTCGTAGTCTATGGTTATACCAAGTTGCACGCCTGCTTCGTCAGCTCTTGCGTACCGTCTGCCAATCGAGCCAGTCTCGTCATAATCAACCATAAAACCTTCGCATGCCAGCAAATTCTGCACTTCTTTAGCTTTAATATCTAAGCCGTCTTTGCCCATCAAGGGGTAAACGCCAACTTGGATAGGCGCGATACTTCTTGGGAAACTTAGAACGACACGGTCGTCTTTTACGCCGTAAGCGTACTCCAACGTCACGTAGAACAGCCTGTCCGAGCCGAAACTGGGTTCCACAACATGTGGGATGAAGCGTGTGCCGCGGACAATAGTTTTTCGTCGGCTAATATCCACTTGCTCCGGAAAAACCTGATAGTTTCCCGCCATGTAGCTGCCATCTTTCTGCATCACATCCGCCACTTCTTGAGCTGGAACATTGGCAAGAATCGCCGCCACCTTCCCCGCGTCACCCTTGTAAACTGGACCGAGCTTAGCCATAATCGGCTTCAACGTGAGCTCTTCTTTCTCAACTGGGTTAGCGTATTCCTTGTATACGGTCATGTCTACGCCGCTGGCTTTCATGTGGCAGCCTAAATCGTAGTCGGTGCGGTAAGCGTGTCCTGAAACTTCAACCCAGCCCCAGCGGTCAACAAGCACTTCTTGGTCGAAACTTTGGGTGCTGTAATGGGCTTTTTCCCATGTGAGTTTCTCAATGAAACGCTGTTTGCTAGCGGGTACGCCGAGTTCAGTTAGAAGCCGCTTAGCCATCGCCATGAAGAACGCTTGCCACTCAGAACGAATGACTTTTTGGTCAAGCGCTTGTCGAACTGTTAAGTCGGTTGTGTCTTCGCATTCTTTGAGCCTTGTGTCACAGAGCAGAATGGGCAAAACTTCGTTTTCTACTTCTTTTATCATGTTACAGCAGGGATCTTCAGGGTCAAAGAAAAACTCTAAATCAGCAATTGTGAATTCGCGGAGGCGGATTAAGCCTTGGCGCGGAGAAATCTCGTTGCGCAGAGCATGCCCAATTTGGATGCAGCCAAACGGAAGCCGTTCACGCGCAGCCGTGTAGAGCCTGTTGAATTCCACGAAAATGTTCTGTGCAGCTTCTGGTCTGCCGTAACCAACCGCACCGGAATATGGACCAATTGTGGTTTGGAACATGGTTAGGTATCGCTGTGGCTCGCCGAATTTGCCGCCGCAGTCAGGACACACAATTCCATGGCGCTCAATTTCCTGCGCTATCTCTTCAAGCGTCATTTTTTCTGCTTCAGCGGAGCTTATGCCTTTTTCCTCAAGCAAATGGTCTGCACGGAAACGGGTATGACAGTTTTGGCACTCCACCATCGGCTCCTTAAAATGGTCAACATGACCGGAAGCCTCAAAAACTTTTCCAGGCGCAATAACCGAGGACTCCATCTCATAAATTCCAATCTTCTTAACAAAAAGTTCCCTCAGCTTAGCCTCAACATTTTGTTTTAGGCGTGTGCCAAGTGGACCGTAAGTTACAAAGCCGCCGCTTCCTCCGTAAATCTCAAAAGACGGCCAGAAAAACCCTCTACGCTTAGCTAACTCGTTGATGGCTGTGAATTTGTCGCATGCTGGTTTGCTGCATTTAGGTTCAGTGCTCAATTTCAAATACCTGTTAACTGGTTAGATGGCACAAACAATTAAAACATTACCCATAACAAAAAGAAAAAAACGAGATTCGTTTAGTCCATTCGTATTGTATTTGATCCAATGCCAAAGCTACTTAGCAAACAACTCACGGGCATCAGCCTTTTTGTTTTTGAAATCATAATTTGGCGGTTCTTTCAAATTACTTAAGCTGTAGCGTCAATAGCTTCTTTTAGGTGGTGTTCCACGTCTTGTGCAAGCTCTTTTAAATCGCTAAAGCCGAGGGTTTTGATGGATTCAGTTGGGCGGAAAAGCGAGATTACGGTTTTATCTATGTCTTTGTAGATGATGATTTTGCATGGAAGTACAAGTCCCACTTCTTTGTGAAGTGATAACGCGTTGTTTGCGTCTTTGGGGTTGCATACGTCTAAAATTAGGTAGTCGTCGATTGTGTTGCCTGTTTTTTCCTTGATTATTTTGCTTACATTTATGGTGCTCAGGATTTCAAAGCTGCGCTGCTTTAGAGCTCCTGTTAGCGTTTCTAATGTTTGCTGGACGGTTTTTGAGGTTTGTTTTGTATAGGCTACTTGTGTGTTCATTTTTTTACCTTCAGAAAAATGCGCTCATGAGGGCATATTAGCGTATGTGATTGCAGGGCTGCAACAACTTTGGTTGAGAAATGCTCAACGGCATATTTGGATCCTAATAGAGGTTTATTGCAGAAAAGATAGAGCGGTAGGGGAGAAGATAGTGAAAAATCACTAAGAGGGGTAGGTCCTATTGACGTTTTCAGCAGCCATTAATATGTTGAAACCTAAAGTAACACTCTGCAGATTACCATAAACAACAGGAAGCACGCTTGTCTAGCAAAACAGCGGCTAAGATTTGGGTAAAGTATATTTTACTTTTCCCCCGACCGCTACTTTACTTTTCTGATGGTCGGTCATTTAGTTCACCGAAAAGAGGGGAGGCTGCACTCGCTTATAATCGCTTTGTCTAAATCTTTGATTAAATTTTAATGCACAAAAAAAACTTTTTT
>PLYI01000018.1 GCA_003151735.1 Candidatus Bathyarchaeota archaeon
TCGCCCGTTGACATTTAGAATAACAACGTGATAAATATGCAAAGAGATTGTGATTCCCATATGAATAGAGGAAAGTTCCCAACAGTATTCGTTGCTATAGCTGCTGCAGTGATAGCAGTCGTAGTCATAGTCATGGCGGTTTTTGCCTACTTTTCTTCCAGAAACTCTTACTACCTGTTTTATCAAAAACAACTCGTTTAACCTTAGCTAATTTTTCAACGTAAATTCCGCCTTTGATTATTACTCCTCTTCTATTTGACATTATAAGGGTCCGAGAATAGAAAGCTGGATGAGTCAAGAAAGTCAATCACGTAGTAGAAGAGCGATTGGTATCAAAAGTGCAAACGATGCACCTGCTACAAAAAAAGTATTTCTAATACCGATAAACTGCATCAGTGTTCCGGCAATCAGCGGACCAAGCGTGTAGCCAAAGTCTTTGAATGTAGCTATAGCTCCAGTCATTGCGGTTTTGCTTTCACCCATGATATCGGACATCCTTGAGTACAACGCTATGAAAATCATTGTGTAACTTACCGTGAAAGCCGTCACGATCGCCAATGTGTAATACAGATTGCTTGAGAGCGGCATCAGCACTCCGGTCAACACCGTCAGGGAAGCAGCTATAGCCAGTGTCTTTCGTATTCCATGCTTATCTATCAGATTTCCCATAGGCACTTCAAGAGCAACCGCAGGCAGCAACGCTACCGTAAGTATAACGCCTATCAGCAGAATAGGAATTCCTTCACCGTTAAGAAACACCGACAGAAACGAATAGTAGATGTTGATCAAAGCGTAGAACACGATTATGAGGACAACGGTTTTTAAGAATCGATTATTGCGCATGTACCCCAACAATGTAGTCATTTGAAGATTCAACGATGCTTTCTCAGGCTTAGGTGTCTCCTTCAGATATAATGAAACCAAAACGAATGCAGCTAAGCTTGTTAGGCTGAGCAGATAGAAAGGCAGGAAAAACGAAAGGACCGCGACTAAGCCTCCTATGATGGGGGATAGAGCTGAGGCGAAATCATTCATGTCAGAGAAAAACCCCGTCTCCTTTCCCTTTACACTTTTTTCAGTGTAAGCGAAAACATAAGCCCACGACGTCAACCACAGAAATGACGAAGCAACGCCTCGGGCAACACTCACCAGTAATAACGACAGAAAACTGTTCGATACAGGATAGAGCAGTGCAAGTGCGGAGTAGATTAGTAATACTGTTTGTAGAACACGTTTTAAGTTCATTCTGTTCTCTAAGATGCCGAGTGGTATGTTGAGGAATATCCCCATCATCGTTGTCATTGAAAGAACGATGCCAGTCAGGAACAGGTTTCCGGTAACTTTCTCTACGTATATCGAAAAAATGGGTGATGTGATTCCCCAGCCGAAAGTGTATATAAAAAACGCGATTGAAATTGGGAAGATTACTCTCTTGAAATTAACAATATGCCGTAAATCGCTAAACTCTTTGAACATCCCAATCTCCTCATGCTTTAACGCTCTATAATATACTTAATTAGTGCACTCTTTAATCGATACTGTAAGTCTTGTTGAAATCGCTTTTTTCTGAAGACATAATATTGCATGAAATAGCGCATGCATTTTTGAGACACAGAATCAAACGGTTAAGGAAAACATGGCATGGTGTAGAAACCAAAAAGAGCTAACAGAAGAGAACTCGGAGAAAAATTCGGTGTGAGCTTCCTTAAGACCATCTTCATAGCAGAGACAGCGCTGTTCGTTATGGCATTTATAGGTTAACCTTGCTTTTGACCCTACACTAAACGGCATAATTGGGAACCCCCATGCACACTGGAATTGAAGCTCTCATGTTTACTGATCTTCGCTGTCTTGTCCAGTTAAACCGATGGAACCGTAGCCTCATATGTTTACGAAATAGATTTCAGTATGACCAGCGCTCCAAATGGCTACCAACCACTTTCCTCATACAGGTTCTACCCATGACGCGCTATAAAGCCTAAAAATTTGTTTGCAGTATGTAGCTTAGCGCTTAATAGCCGATATTCTTATATATGCATAACGCTCACTGAAAAAACAGTGAAAAAAATGAATACGACAGCAAAAATACATAACACTCACCTCTCGAAAAGGAGCAACATTAAAGGAGATAAAAACTGATGAAAAGATCAATCACCGTATTGATTACAATTGTAACGGTAATCATAATCCTAGTTGCTGCTGTAGCTGTCTATCAATACTATAATCTGCCACCCAAAACGAATCTATTGGTCTTTGCCGCTGGCAGCCTATCGGTACCATTCACTCAGTTAGCACAAAACTTCGAAAAAGCGAACCCAAACATCGCCGTCCAACTCAATTTCGCAGGCAGCGTCGCTCTAATGCGTCAAATCGAGACAAATGGATCCACTGACGTCTACGCCTCGGCAGACTGGACCATAGTGCCACAGATGTACCCGAACTACGCAAACTACGACATTGGCTTTGCCCTAAACCAAATGGCACTAGTATACAACAACCAAACCCTAAAGTTTTTGGGCATTTCCTCAATAAACCAATCCAACTGGTATCAGGTACTTGAGAACCCAAACGCAAAATTCGGCTTCTCTGACGGAAACCAGGATCCCGCAGGATACAGCGCCCTCATGGTCATGGCTTTGGCAAACATATACTATGGGCAGAACGTTTTCCAAAACCTGGTCCAAAACTACTCAAATATCAATCTGGTCCAAAATGCAACAAACTATAACGTGCAACTGCCACCTACCACGTCGCTTAAATTTAACACCAATAAAATCATGATAGAAGCAAAAGAAACTGATCTCCTACCATACTTGGAGAGCAATCAGATCCAGTTCCTTTGGATCTACAAGAGTGACGCTATCCAAAAAGGACTACCGTACATTCAATTGCCAGATGAGTTAAACATGGGTTCTGTGAACAGTACTGTAGTTGGCAACTACTACAACAACGTGCACGTCTATCAGGGATACGGTTCTTCATCGCAAAAACTCCTAAATTGTGCCCCTATAGTTTACGGAGTGACAATTCCAAAAACAGCACAACATTCGCAAGATGCAGCTCTTTTCATCAAGTACTTGTTGGAAACCAATGGTCAAAACGTAATGAGCAATGCTGGTCAGATACCCGTATTCCCAGCATACGTTGACAACGCTTCAAATGTTCCACAAACACTTTCTAAAGATATCACATCATCTGGTCCGCAACCGTGAGAAAAAACCTATTTCTCATAACCTTCATCCTCCTTTCTTTTCTGATTCTTGCATTTATTATGGTGCCGATCCTTGTTCTTTACTCGTTCTCCAACCCAAAAGACTTGCTATCTATTTTCATTAACAGCGATTTCCTTAACGTACTCTACATAACCTTTCTGGCCGGAATAATATCGACATCAATAGTGACGCTTCTTGGTGTTCCCCTCGGTTATTTGATGGCAAGAGAAAACTTCCGAGGAAAAAGTATTATTCAAGGAATAATAGACCTGCCACTAGTTATTCCCGACACAGTCGCAGGGCTCATAATTTTCTTGTCCTTTTATAGCGGAGGCATATTTGGCAAACCCTTTTCGCTCATAGGTCTGAATTTCGTAGATACACTTGCAGGCATCATTGTTGCCATGATGTTTGTGGGTGCACCCTTCGTGATCAACACTTCAAAAGCCGGATTTTTAAGCGTCGACCCAAAACTCGAAAGGGTAGCGATGAGTTTGGGCGCAGGAAAGTTCAGAACTTTTGTCTCAGTCACCTTGCCCCTAAATCTGGAGAGCATATGGAATGGCGTCGTAATTACATGGGCAAAAGGTGTGGCTTCCTTCGGTTCTATAATCGTCATTGCGTACTTTCCAATG
This sequence comes from Candidatus Bathyarchaeota archaeon, assembly GCA_003151735.1. Lineage (GTDB taxonomy): Archaea > Thermoproteota > Bathyarchaeia > Bathyarchaeales > Bathycorpusculaceae > Bathycorpusculum. Next base: position 3,848 of record PLYI01000018.1, read on the forward strand.
GTTGCTCCAACCTACATATACAATCAATTTCTTCTCTTTGGTATATCCGCAAGTGCAGTGGCAGCAGGCGGGTTTTTACTGATAACACTCACTATATTTATTGCTTCAAGAATTGTAACTGACAGGTTGACTAAATGGGCAAAGACATAACCATTTCATTGAAAAGCTTAGAAAAAAATTTAGGCCAATTTCACCTGGGTCCGGTAGACCTTGACATACAAGATTCGCTTGTGATTTTGGGACCGACCGGTTCTGGAAAGACAACGCTATTTGAAATAATTGCCGGATTTATCAAACCTGATAAAGGAAAAATCTTTTTTGAAAACGAGGACATAACAGAAAAGAAACCGGAACAAAGAAGCATAGGGCTCGTATATCAAGATTATCAGCTTTTTCCTCATTTAGACGTGTATAACAACATTGCCTTTGGATTAAAGCTAAGAAAACTAAGCCAAACAGACATAGAGGAGAAAATTCAAGAAATCGCTGAAACGTTCAATATCAAGCATTTATTAAAAAGTAACGTGCGGAGTTTAAGCGGTGGAGAAAAACAAAAAGTTGCCTTGGCAAGATCGCTTGTCATCGAGCCTAAAATACTTTTAATGGATGAACCTTTTTCTGCCATAGATGAAGAGGGAAGGGGGAAACTCATTGAAGAATTCAAATCGTTTAGAAGAAACCTTAGTAGCCTAATTATTCTTGTTACTCATAACCAAGAAGAGGCGTACGAATTAGCTGAAAAAGTTGCTATAATATATGAAGGAAAAATCATGGCGTATGGGAATAAGGTGGAAGTGTTTAGCAAACCTCAAAAGCTTAAAATCGCTAGGTTCCTTGGATTCAAAAATATTTTTTCGTCACAAGAACTACTCAGCATAGGTATACAACCCCCAACTAATAACGAATTTTTCGCTTTGCCAAATGACAAGATACATTTAGGCAGCAAACGAAGTTTAATGCTTAAAGGAAAAATCGAAATGTATGAATCACTCAGAAACAAAATCCGAATGATAATTAATGCTAACGGAATAAAATTTGAAAAAGAGGTAAACAAGGATTTTAGTTTCACGCCCTCAGAGATTAATTTAGGAATAGATCCCACTGAACTCATACCTCTTGAGTAAAGGATGGCTAGAGAAATAGTCTTTATGTACAAGGTAGTGTGGGATGAAGTGGAATGCCAATCCTCTGGGTTATCCGCTGATAACCGCAAACGAATCTTTTCCCTGATATCCCCTTTAATAAACAACATGTTCAACGTGGCGATGAATGAAGGCTTAATGGAAGGCTTGGCTAAAACCTGTGGCAAAATGAAGAAGAGGTAAGTGGGGTTCTATGTCTGTTCCATCGCATCCTAAAGCTAGCTTCAGAAACCGACTGGATAATGGGGATTTCTTGACCTTAACTGTTTGGGCAGGAAAGTCTGATCCCACAGCGGAGGTAATCACCGTGCAGATACGTCGTCTCAAAGGAGAGGTTTGGGAGACTGTTGGAAGGTTGGCTGTTTACAGGACCGCTGATGGCAACTACTCGCAACTTCCTAAACGCCGAACACATAAACCTAGGGAACAAGTGTTGGAAAGCGTTTTCAAAAATCCATTTTTCTGGTCCATTTCGCCTAAATAAGCGTGATTCTCGCCATGAAATACATATCAACCCAGATTTTAATATATTACTCACGGGGAAGATACATGCTTAACTCTTTGGGGTCCAACAAGCGCAAATTACTCTCAAAATTGCAAAACGAGCCTAAAACACAAAACAAAAAAACATATTCCCTAAAAAATCGGAGTTAAGGATTAATTTTAATCCATCATTTGTCTAGGTAGTTTTCTTTTTTATGGGCGGAATTGGGAAAAAGCATTTAAAAGGTAACATCCCGCTAAGTGGCAGGTAACGGTTGCCTGAAAGTAAAAAAACAAAAGGACGACGATAAATCCAGGCTTGAATTAAAAAATCTTAATTATCCCTCTGCCCGCTTCTTCTCTCTTCTTTTCTCATCACTATACGCCATGGCTGTAACTATCTTCTGCGTAGACTACAAAATTATTCCAGGACCTGAATTTCTAGTTTTAGGCATCCTAATTTACGCAACGTATAATCAACGGACCTGGCATGCCCTTAAAGACTGGCTTCCATTCGTCACGGTGTTTGTTTCATATGAAATTATGTTTAGTTTCATAGGCATTATCTCAAAGTACAACCTTCATGCAGGACCACACAATTTGGATATGCAATTGTTCGGTCAAGTTCCCAGCATCATTCTTCAACAAATGATAAGGATGCCTATTTTAGACTACATGGGAGCCGTTTTCTACGGCATATATTTTTTCGTACCAACCATCTTTGCATATGTCGTTTGGAAGAAAAGTCCTAAGAACTACTGGAAATACACCGTTGCCTTCGGCGTATTAACCTACAGTGCACTGATAACTTTCCTCTTTTACCCTGTTGCTCCTCCATGGATTGCGGTTCCCAACGTAACTCGAATCTTAACTGGGTCAGTTGATGTTAACCTAGGGCTCCCTGTTTACAAGACCTTATTCGATTTCTTATCCCCAAACCTTTACGCTGCCTTTCCCAGCATGCATTCAGCCATGCCTTGGCTGGTCTTTCTTTTCGCTTTCAAAATTTGGAAATGGAAAGCGCTTTCAGTTTTATCGATTCCAGTCGGAACATGGTTTAGCGCAGTCTACCTTGGCGAACACTATTTTACAGACGTCTTAGCTGGAATCGCCTACGCCACAATCGCATTCATTGCAGTAGAAAAAATCTTGCCCTTACTATCGTCGAGGATTAGCTTTTTGAGGAAACATGTGCCCAACTAAAATACTATTACTTACTTAATTAAAACAAACGAAGTAGACAAAAGCTCTCGAAAACCAAAAATCGATATCTAATATAATAACTGGCTTCCTTTTTTGGAGGCACCAAAACTGAAAAATGCAGTTCTGAACGTTAATATACGCCCAAATGAGATAAAGTCATATGGCTGAAATTCGGAGCGACGCAAACAAAATCGAGGATTTACCAATTAATGAAGCGTTGGCCCAATTGCAGACAGATCCGATTATGGGCTTAAGCGCAAACGAAGCCAAAAAAAGAAAAGACAAATACGGTCCCAACGACGTCCCTGAGAAAAAACAGAATTCTTTAGCTGCGTTTTTAAAGCGTTTTTGGGGCCTTACAGCGTGGATGCTCGAAGTTGCCATTGTGCTGTCTTTTGTTTTAGGCAAATACTTAGACTTATACATCATAACCGCTCTATTACTTGTGAATGTCATTTTAGGGTTTGCTCAAGAACAGCAAGCAACAAGAGCAGTCAAATCGCTCAAACAAAAACTGCAAATTCAAACAAAAGTCCTAAGAGACAAAGCATGGTCAACCATATCAGCCACCGATTTAGTTCCTGGCGATATTATCAGAGTAAGGTCAGGCGATTTTGTTCCAGCAGACCTCAAAATAATAGATGCAGAAGTCACCGTAGACCAATCAGCCATAACAGGAGAATCCATGCCCCTTGAAAAGAAAAGCAGCGAAATCATTTACTCCGGTTCCATAATACGAAAAGGAGAAGCCACAAGCGTCGTAACCTCCACTGGAGTACACACCTATTTTGGAAAAACAACCCAACTCGTCCAACTAGCAAAACCTAGACTACACATGGAAGCAGTCATCACAGGATTAATGAAGTGGCTTCTAATCTTGGTGGTATCACTACTGCTCGTAGCTTTCGCTGTATCATGGATACGTGGCATAAATCTCCTAGATATGTTGTCACTTGCGCTAATATTGCTCGTATCAGCAATACCAGTCGCACTACCCACCATGTTCACGATCACAATGGCGCTGGGCTCATTAGAACTCGCCAAGAAAGGCGTCTTAGTTACGCGGCTTAGCGCCTCTGAAGACGCCGCCCTCATGGATGTTCTATGCGTTGACAAAACAGGAACACTCACATTAAACATGCTAACCGTAGCAGACGTAATGGAAATTAACAACTATAAAAAAGATGACGCACTGCTATTCGGCGCCTTAGCCTCACAAAAAGCAAACCAAGACCCCATCGACATGGCTTTCTTAGCGGCAACCAATGAAAAAAACATACCGTTAGATGGCTACATTCAAAAGGACTTCATGCCCTTTGACCCTTCTACTCGAAGAACAGAAGCAATTGTAGAGAAGCAGGGTGAGAAATTAAGGGTTGCTAAAGGTGCAGTCTCTGTAATAGCGCCATTGTGCGGAATTGAAGGAAAAGAACTTGCTGATCTTGAGGCAAAAATGGACGCTTTCGCCAGCAAGGGATACAGAATCATCGCTGTTGCAGTAAGCCGCGAAGAATCAAAAATGGGGCTGGTTGGGTTAGTGGCACTCTATGATAAACCTAGGCCTGAATCTGCAAAAATGATAGATAAGCTTCGATCGTTAGGAATATCGGTCAAGATGCTTACAGGCGATTCATTACCTATTGCAAAACAGGTAGCGCACGAAATACATTTGGGCGACAGAATAACGCGCACACCTGAATTAAAAGAGGCCACAAGCAAAGATGCCATAATGGCTGCAGAAATTGTTGAAAAAAGTGATGGCTTCGCGGAGATCTACCCTGAAGGTAAATACCAAATAGTCAAAGGACTGCAAACCGAAAGGCATGTTGTTGGGATGACTGGAGACGGAGTAAATGACGCTGCAGCCCTGAAACAGGCAGAAGTCGGAATCGCTGTAAGCAACGCCACTGACGTCGCAAAAGGAGCGGCTAGTGTAGTTCTCACCGAGCCAGGATTGTCTAACATTATAGAACTCGTTACTACTGGAAGGATGATTTATCAGAGAATTTTAACGTGGATATTTAACAAAGTCGTCAAAACATTTCAAGTAGTGTTTTTCGTGGTGTTGGCCTTCCTTTTTACTGGGTTGTTTGTTGTGAGTGCTTTTCAGGTTGTGTTGCTGTTGTTCTTGGTGGATTTTGTGACTATATCGCTTGCTACAGACAATGTGAGGTCCTCGGAAAAACCTGAAACGTGGAACATTACGCCTCTTGTTAAGGCATCCGCCGTATTAGGCGTCTTAACAGTTGTCGAATCGCTCGGGCTCCTCTATGTAGGACTTACTTACTTGGGGCTGTCCAACACAGCGTTACTTCAAACTTTTGTCTTTGACATGCTGTTATTCGGAGGATTATTCACAATATTTGTGGTTCGTGAAAGAGGCAACTTTTGGAAGTCGAAGCCCAGTAAACCGCTTTTAGCTGCGATTCTTTTAGACATCGCCGTCTCCTCGATAATCTCTACTATTGGAATCCCCGGTTTGGCGCCGATACCCATTCAATACGTAGGTATAGCGTTGGCGTGGTTCTTTGTATTTGGTCTTTTGCTAAACGACCGGATGAAAACCAAGCTCCTTCCACATCTCAGTTCCAAAACAAGATAGTTGAAACATTTGAACACATTTGTCGTGTTTAATCATGTAAATTATGAAGGTACTAAATAGAATTAATGATGAGCTGCTCTTTGCTTAACCGCAGTATCAAAAGCCAATAATAGATGAACGGTATTAGCGGTTAATTTATTGAGATTTAATTTCAGATCAGTTAGAGGAGCTTTATTATTCCATCATTATCAGCGTCAATGTTGATCGCACTTGGTTAATTTTTCGTATTTTGTTGGTCACAGCTTCTTTCAGTTCTTCCATGGTGTCTGCTTTAACTTTTATGATAAGGTCGTATACGCCATAAGAGACGTAAGATTCCTCTACGAGCCCAATTTGCTTGAGTTGTTTTAGTACATTATCTTCTGAACCAGTCTCGACGTTAAGCAATACAAACGCTCGCGGCATAAAATTCTCAGTATATCAGTAAATACTTCTAAGATAATTAAACCGTTTGCAATAAATAGAATGGTGAGGAGCATGCAAGCTAGCACGCCAATCGATGCATTTGAAGACTTCCAATTTTTCGTTCTTCATAATGCGTTGATCTCCTGACCATTTTAACATTAAAGAAAATGAATTTAAATAATACTAAATTTGCATTTGAGCTTCAACTCATAAAGTCAGCTGCTCTGATTTAGCATCTTGACTTAAGAATCGCTGAATTCGTCTACTTGGCACGAAGCGTTTGAATAATAGAATGCAGAATGTCAGCCAGAACGCGCCTAAGAAAAATGCGCCTACGATGTCGCTGAACCAATGCACGTTAAGGTATATCCTGTCAAAGCCCACAACGGCAGTTATGGAAACGTAAAGTCCAGCCGTTAAAGCCTTAATTTTTGTTGAGTCCCATTGTTTCCAAGCGAAGTATGTTAGTACACCGACGAAGACCACGCTGCTCGTAGTATGTCCGCTTGGAAAAGAGTAACCTGTCTCAACAATGATCTCGTTTAAGGGTCTTGGAGAAATAATTATCGTTTTGAATAAAGCCACAAGCAAAGCATCTCCAGCCATTGCACCTAGCAGCAACAAACTGTATCGCCTGTGATGTAAGACGAAAAGAAAGATAGCCACAACTAATGATATGACAGCTAAGGCGGTTGTATCAAAGACTACGGAAATCGTTTGGGCTGCCGGAGTAAAAAAGCCCGTGTTAACAGAGGTTGACCACAAGTTAACACTCAAATTTTCCTTATAAAAACTGCCTCTGAAAGACGCAACAAGTAAGAAACAAATTAGGAACAGCAAAGAAATAATCAGAATTTTTCCTTGACGCAGTTCAGTTTGCCCTTCAACATCGATAGCGGGACTGGAATTAAAGCGTTTAGAAATCATAAGACAAAAACTACCCTGAAAATCCTTAATATGTACAGATACGGACAAGGTAAGCCTCTCTCATCACCGAGATATTGTCATTCCATTTGAACGCAAAGAAGACGCTGAGAAACTCGTTGAAAACTGAATCAATTGATTTCAAGATCAGAAACAAAGAAAATCCGAGAAATTAAATTGAGGCGCAGAGCTGAAAGAAAACTAAATCGCAAGGGCTCTGCCGTGGAGCGAAGAGTCTAAAACTGGTTACTTTGATGCGATTGATTCTGGTCTTCATTAGCTGGGTTCTCTTGGTTTTGCAAAGATTGCTTTTTCAATAGCGTGCTACTAAAACTTTTTTAATTTCAGAATAACTGACTCACATGAGGGAGCATCTTTGTTTTTTGGACACAAAAATAAGCCTCAAATGGAACTCCAAGTAGACTTAGGCGATTTGCAAAACGAAAAAGAAAACCTAACTGTCTTTCTGCAATTACACCTCAAAGTTTCTGTTTCCCAAGTTGAGGACAAGTTGAGGGTGGATTCAGAAAATGTGTCGCTACAGGAACTGCAGCATGTAGTAACCAAGTTTGTTTACCACCGAGACCTAAACGGTACTCACTGGGTCTCCGTTGAAGGTGCAACTGTAAAAATTAACAGGTTTAAGGGTATCGAGAAAAAAGAGAAACATGATAAAGAGCCGCCGCACCAAACCGCCGCACAAAGCTGGGGACTATAAAAGGCAGCATTAAATTCGTCAGTTCTTTACAGGTTCTTACAGCAAAACAAGCCAGCGGCTCCAAACCATGGAATCTTGAAACTTAATTCTTTCCCTTTTTGCCAACGTCCCTGAACGGTTAAGACCTCTATTTGGCTATATAGGTTCAGTAATTCTTGTCCTCCTTTTTTTCACAATTATTGCGTCATGTGGCAATAGTTAACCTCTAATGGGTCGGTTATTTTAGGCCCCCTTGTGCGGCCTCAATCGCTACTTCGTCGGGGCCAGGTCCACGCAGAAGATAAGCAAAAAAAACCGCAAGCAATGCACCTGCTATAGGTCCAACTAAGTATACCCAGCAGGTACTAAAGTTAAGAAGAAAAAGAGCAGGAGCAAATGAGCGCGCGGGATTCATTGATGCTCCAGAAATGGGCGCTGCCCAAAGTCCAGCCAACGCAATATAACCGCCAACTGCAAGGGCAGACAACGGTCCGACGTTTTGAGCTTTAGAAGCGGTTCCAAGAATTACGCTAATAAGTCCAAGAGTAAGAATAAACTCAATCAAAACTGCTTGCAAACCAGTAAAGCCTGCTCCTGGTTGAGTGGAGCCAAAAGTTCCATTCACGCCAAATGTGAGGGCAAGAAAAGAACATGCTGTAACAGCACCAACGATTTGAGCTATGATGTATCCGGGAGCTCGGCGCCAGGGGAAATCGCCTCGAGCAGAAAAAGCAATCGTTACTGCAGGATTAAGGTGAGCCCCAGAAACCTTTCCCATAAAAAGAATGACTGCCATAACCATTAAACCAGGCGCAATAACAAGAGCAACTTGGCTAATGGCTCCGCGTGTTGCAGTATTTACAACACCTCCTCCAACAGCTACTAAAACAAGAAAGAAAGTTCCTAACCCTTCTGAGAATAATCGACGCAACTCAAGGAAGTGATAAGCGCGAGCGTTAAGCATTGGTTCTGAGGCAGATGGCTCTTTACTCGTGAAAAATATCACCATGTGAGTTTCTTTTAGACTACTGATGTATTTTAGCTACCATTTCAGAAATAAATGTTTGTGATTGTCTGCACACATTGGTAACAAA
>PLYI01000055.1 GCA_003151735.1 Candidatus Bathyarchaeota archaeon
CCCGACCTAGGACGCTTTTGAGCTCCGCTATTGTAGGCTCAATTCCTTCTTCCTCGTTAAGCGCCGCTATAATAACTTGCACCAACGGAGTACGATGAACTGCTCCTCTCTCCAGCATAATCAAACGCTCTCTAGCTACATTCACTTTGAATCAACATCTTATATAAAATAATTATGAAATAAATAGAAATATATCGAACCTTAAAAGACCTTTCGTCTTTAACTTCCAAGCATCTATTCAAAGAGACCTAACTAAAACGGCTAGCAGGAATTTTCTGCTCGATTCCCCTTTTTTCTTTCCATACTAGAAGCGTTAAATCTAAATACTAAACAAGACTACTAAAACTGTGGGCAGCATCAAACAAATGCTAGAGAGAGGGAATTACAATCTCAAGCAAAATATTTCAAACAATTATAGAAGATTTGGTTGAGAGCTCAATGCGCTTTAATAAGTGGAAAAACAGAAACAAAAAGTAATCTCAGCAACTCATGTTTCCACTTTATGTTTCGACTTATGGTAAATCATCAATCTCATTTAAGATAATTGCGAAATAAATGGAAATATGTCGAACCTTAATGATTCTCCAAAAGGCTAAAACTCAAATGTGCCTTGACATTATGTTAGTTTTACTTGCTCCTGAGCTTGCAGATTCTAAAATGGCCGCAACAATGCTTACGCATTCGTGATTCTTACCCAACAAAAACACTGTCTATAAAATTCAGAATCCTAACAAAAGTTAAAGCTCCTTTGACAAACAAGCAATGATAATGCTATCAAAATCCCTTCCTGACAAAAGTGGATATGAATCAAAGGATACTTTAACTAACTTTCAAATTTTCAGTTCCTTCCTCCCAAAGAAGCAGACAAGGTACACCAGGCAAAATCTCTTAAAGTTTGTGCAGAAACAAACCATAAATAACAGAGATAACCCAAGGAAGCCCTTTCTCCATTTGAATTTAACATTGAAGCCTTCCCTTCTCCTACAGTTCCTCTTTCCTTAAACAAGCACAACCGCAAAAACGCATATAAGCCATATTTCTAAAACCGATACAAAGCAAAAAAGAAGAGTGCGTTGAAACAGAAAAGCAAGAACAAATACTCACATCCAATTTTGTTTACAAAAAATGTCGGAGATACAAAGCTTATAGTGGGCTGCGCCCTAAGAGAGTTGGAAAAATTGGCAAGCGCTTTTGTATATTCTTTTTTTAAGCGCAGATTTGTTGGTTGAGAACTTGTTTTGATGTTGACTATTTTTTAAATTCTTCAAATAACATCTGTAACCGTTGCCTTTGGGTTTTTATATGATTGGTAGTTCTTGCGCGATTTCTCGGAAATACTTCAGCACGTTTATTCCGCGTTGCGTGACTACATAAATTACGCGCGCGTCTTTAGTAGTTGGTTCTTCGATCAAGCCTTGCTTGATTAGAAAGCCCAGATACTCTTTGAGAATAACGCTGTTGATGTTAGTTTTGTTCATGATGTGTGTCAGCTTCAATGGGCCATTATGCGCCAACACTTTGAGGATGCCCACGTACAGTTCTAGTTTAAATCGTTTCATTTGCGAGTCTCTTGTCCGTTTCGGTTAATTTCAAATTCAACCTTTATCGATGTGTTTCAATGGAACCTTCTGAGCCAACATTGCAATATGAACGGCCACACTTCAAACTTACCCGATTTCGTGTGTAGTTAGTGTTCATATATTGATTATCAAAATGTTTATAAGCTTTGCCTTTTTAGCCGTTGCTTGATTCAATCAACTGTTTTTTTGTTGACAGAACTTGCATATAGAATCAAAAAAATAAACTTAAAACTAACATAACTGAAGAAAATTAATAATACGCTGCTTCAGTGATTATGCCAGGCCGTGCTACACTTAAATACTTCTCCAAAAAGACCAAAATTCAAATTCGCCAAAAGCATAGTAATACGGGATTTGTTCTTAACAGAACTTGCAGCCCTCCAAAATCTGCAACAATAAGAAACGATCACGATTATTACCATACAACCCCCTTCATAAAAACTCACGAAATCAAGCCAGAGAAGCCAAAGGCCCAGCTCCAAAACTAAATTTGGAGTCAACTCCTCCAAATCCCTTCCTGAAGGAAACGGATAAGAAACAAAGAAAACTTAATCTCAGCCATTCCCCGGTAAAATCCCTATCTTTTCCTATTTGAGTCTAGTTTTAATTTGACTTAACTTATTTTTCACTATTTTCGGATTGGCTTGCTTTACTAAAAACCTGTGCGATTAAGTTATCTCGAATGCGTTCAGTTTCCGCAGTTGTTCGCGCAGAGGCTTTCAATTTCTGGATGTGTACGATTACATGAGCGTCTATAGCTTTACTCATTGCCGTTACATCAGGCAGGATAAGGATTTCCGTTCCGCACTCACATCTGACCTTATCAATACTTCGATGAGAACGCGCAAGTCTCCTAATAGTCATTACCGTAATAAATCTCCTAAAGTTTTTCCAAAGTGCTGTAATAGTCGCCGATTATTAAAATATGCTGACAAGAATGAATAGTCACTCTCAAAAAACGCAATTTAGTGACAAAAAAGGTAAATTCTATATTGACGAGTAACTAAGTATAGGTAAGTACCCCGATTGAGTTGAAACTAATTGAGCCACGGATCCAATGCTTCCGGCTACGAAAAATTGGCTGCAATACTTAATGTTCTAGGTGATCCTGAACAGCTAAGGATTCTCGACAAAGCCGCAGCAGGATTCGAGAGTGGGAAGGGAACCATAAAAGAGCTTAAAACGACACCGAGAAAATACTACCGAAACTTAAGAGAGCTAAACGACGCTGAATTAATTATACATTTTGAGAACAAATATAATTTGACACCTCTCGGTGAGGTCGTACACAAACTAATATTCAACGATATTTCAAGGTATTTGTTTTCGGACCAAAGCATGTCAGAACCTCTTAAGGGGATTGGCAACAAAACCGAACTGAGAATAATTGACGATTACAAAGACCTTATCACTGTGCTGGTGGCTACGATTGAAAAATCAAAATCAGAGATACTCCTTGCCACCAAATATCTGGATATTACAGTCGTCCAGAGCATAATATTTGCCCTCCAAAGGAATATCACAATAAAAACAATAACAAGCGAAAAAGTAGACTTTTCTGGTTTCGTTAAACTACTTGGCAGTTTCGTTAGGAACCTTAGGCCAAACGCGTTAAAATTTGTTGTTGGCGGAGAGAACAACTACAGGTCGGGAAATCTTCCATTGTCATTCATGATAGTTGACAATGAAATTTCTGTTTTTGAAATCCCAGACGACAAATTTAGACTTGCCTTTGTTTCAACCGACAAAGAGGTTGTTAAGAGTCTATGTAGTCTTTTCTGGGAAATTTGGAACCAATCCAGAAAACTACACATGAAAGTCGATAAATCTTGACAATCAAAAATCAAAAGATAGTAGCTTACCTAGAGCTGACAAAAATTTTTAACAGCTCAAAATCCACTCTATACTATGGTTTCAGTTCATTTACAGGAAGTCTTTTGGCATCTTCATGGACCCTTCCGATACGGACGTCATTGACAACTGCATTAGCTATAACCCTTTCAACATTTGCCATATACGCATTGAACGACATTTACGACGCGAAAATTGACGCAATTAACGACCTTGAAAGACCAATCCCTTCAGGCCGGGCAACAATGCGCGAGGCTAAATATCTGTCAATAGTACTTTTTGTTGTCGGTGCAGCAATTGCCGCCACCGTTAACTTACAAGTTTTTCTCTTCACTGTAACGCTTTCAGTCTTAGGAATTGCTTATTCTGTACCACCGTTAAGATTCAAAGACGGCATGTTCGCAAACGTCTGCTGGGGCTCAGGAATAGCAACCACAATCCTAGGAGGAGCAAGCGTCACTTCAATCAACACCAGTTCACTAATTGCAGCTTTCACCTTGGCTTTCCTAACAGCCGGTTGCGGTCTAACAAAAGACTTGAAGGACCTTGAAGGAGACAGAGCTATGAACGTGCACACGCTTCCCATTATGCTTGGAGAACCGGGCGCAATAAAGGTCATGACAATTGCAGCCTTCGGAGGATTTCCACTGCTATTCTTTAGCTTTATGTTTATCAACTTCAACATAGTTGCCTTGGCCACTATAACGTTAACTATAGCATTATTCGCTTACAGTCTTCTCGTACTCTACAAGAATCCCGGATCAAAGATTATCTATAAGAAAGCCTACAAACTACAAGCTTATGCAGGTTTCCTCATCATTGTGGCATTTATGATAAGTGCATTAACATAACACAATAATGCTCCATCCGTATGCTAATCTAACAAATTCGCGACTGTATGGAAAGAAAAATCACAAAAACGTTTGAAGAGACATGCAGGATTGAGTTTTCAAAAACAAATTGAAGATAATTTTCCTTGAAAGGTCTTATACGCTTCGGAATCTCTCTAATTATCCGCTGAGTTCAAGCGGTTTTGTTTTTCTTCAAAACGTTTCAATCTCTCTTCAAATCTTTTATTCCGTTCTTTCCGCTCAAGCCCGGACAAAGAACGCATTGCAAGAGCAATAAGACCCTGCTCAATTTTTCTAAATAAGTTCATGAAATCTCTTTTCCCATTTGTTTTGTTGTGCATAGAAGACACTCTGAGATTTAAATGTTTATTGAGTCTTACGATGTTATATTTATGGTACAGCAAGTAAATACTAACGCTACAGAATCTTCAGGAAATAAAGCTTAATAATATTCTCAGGAAGAATTCGCAAATCGTATTTCTATTTAAAAGAATTCTTGGGATCCTCAACGACCTCAGCTTGTTCGCTGTCGATTCCTCGCCATCTAATCTTGTAGCCAAGCGCCGCCAGCACATTGGCTGAATCATCTACTCCTTCTTCTTCAATGATTCTAGCAGCTTCCTTAAGAGGCAGTTTTCCAGATTGAATTATAGCATTTTTAATCTTGCCCCTGATTTGCAGAAGCTTTACGTTGCTAACCAAAGAATCTCCTATCACGACATAGCTGGAAGGCGGATTGCTAACTAAGAAGGCTCGTGCCGCTTCAATAGAGACACCAATCCTATCTGCGAATTCTCCAAAACCCACAACAGGTTCCGTAAATCTAAGAGGTAAATCCTCAAGAATCTTAATCTCTTTATCTTTAACTTCTTCAAAAATTTTTTCTAAATACCTCAGAATCGGAGCCAATGGAATTTTATGCCTATAATAAATCAAGTTAAGCTGTGGGCGTTTCTCCAAAACAGAGAGTTTCTCGCATGCCAACGCCTCATTGACTAAGAGAAGAATCTTTTCCTCCACTTGCTTTAGCTTCTCTATCTTTCGCAGAAGGTACTCCTCTGTCCAGAAACCTACAATTTCCAAATAAATTTTAACGCTGGCTTTTTCAAGGGAGAAATCAGGAATAATCACCTGTTTCCCAGCAGACAAAGGCTCAGGTTCTCTCTTCAAAACCCAACCAGAAGTTAAAGCTTGAAACTGGGCGGCGAAATCAGCTTCTATGAAGCTATCATAAGTCAAAGCCGGCAAACAAAGTTTCTTCAGCAACGAGGAGTGTTTTTGGCTTTCAATCTCAAAATCACAGATTTCGTTTGTAAACCTCCAAAGAACCTTCGCTTTAACAGTCCATTGGGCGTTAGCAACGATAAATGGCAGAAGCTTGGCAATGCCCACTCCATATCTCCGAGTAAGCTTGAAAAGGCTGGCAGGACCATCTATTTTAACCCACAATCCATTGTCCTTGCTAACTTCATAGATCAACCCGAACCTCTTCATTGCATGAAAGAGGTCTTGCCAGTTGCCAGAAGCCGTGAAACTAAGCTCTGTGGCATCAAAAAGCAACGTCTGAGTCAAACTCAAGTTATACTCACCCAGCAACTCCGACGCTGAAGGCGCCAAAAACTTTTCAAGAACTAATTCACTATCCAAATCCGAGTAAAAGATCCCCTCAACCTCCTCTACCGAAAGAGTCATTTTTGAAGCCACACTTTCCATGATTCTTTGTCTATTAACAGAAGTCGTGGGCAGACCGAATTGTTCCGTGGCTTGAAATATTTTTCTCCTCAAATCAACTGGGTTAACTTTGCCATGGCAGACAAAAGTGCTTTTTCGATCAAGTAACAAAGACAAAGCCCTGACAAAACGGTACTCATAACCTTTTTCTTCAAGCTCAACGACCAAGGCTTTTAGAACTTTCTTCTTTTCCCCAACATGATTCTGGTACACTTCGATTAGAAAATTCGCCGCCTCATCATTAATCGTGGAGGGCTTGGCAAAGCGTGGAAGAACCTCCCCTTTCCTCTTCCGCACCAAAAGCAAATCACCTGGAAGCACTTAAGCTACACTTCCAATTTTTTGGTGACGCCTACGACTCGTCCCAACTTCCATGGTTTCTTTGGAAATAATCTCGATTAGGCGAGCTAATTTGCCTTCCTTCTTCCTGAGCAATCGTCCGAGTCTTTGGACATATTCTCTGTTACTTCCCGTGCCACCCAAAACTAAACCTACTGAAGCATCAGGCACATCCACACCCTCATCCAAAACCTGAGAGGTAACAACAACGGGGTATTTACCGCTTCCAAAGTTTGCCAGTATTTCTCGACGCTCTTCCCTAGGAGTCTGATACGTTATCGCCGGAACCAAGAAACGCAGACTAATCCTGTAAACCAGATCGTTGTGGAGAGTGAAAATCAAAATTTTCTCTTTTTTATAGGTTTCAAGCAGTTGGGCAAGTACACTTATTTTAGCTTCCGAGTTCACGGCTACCTTTACAGCTCGATTTCTTGCCAAGAGTGCTTTACGCGCTTTTGGGTCTCTGCCTGTACTGATTATGAATTTTTGGAAGTCAGCGGCATTTCTCAAAGTAATTCTTCTTTGCTGAAGAAAGCGTCTAAAAATATTCATTTGAGAGTCGTAGCTTTGCTTCTCTTTAAGCGTTAGTTCAACTAATATTTTCTCGTATGTATAGGGTGACAAGTGTTCTTCTGAGAGTTCTTCGACGCTAACTGAATAGACTGGGTCGCCGACGAGTTGCGGAAGCAAAAAGTGCCTTTGATCGCTTCTTTCGTAAGTGGCTGTTAAGCCCATGCGGTATGGTGCAAGGTACATTTCGGCTATCTGCATGTAGCCTGTAGAAGCTAAATGATGAACCTCATCGAAGACCATTAGCATGAACTTGTTGCCAAGATGTTCTGCATGTATGTAAGCAGAATCATAAGTTGTAACAGTAACCATGCGCAGATTGTTTTCGCCTCCGCCTACAACCCCCGCTTCCAGGCTGAGGCAGTCTTTTATGCGTTTTCTCCATTGATCGATAAGGTCCAAAGTGGGAACCACAATCAACGTCTGAACTTTCAATTTTTCAATTGCTTTTAGCGCAATGAAAGTTTTTCCAGCAGCGGTAGGCAACACAAGAACACCCCTGTTGCGTGCCCTACACCAATTGTCCAAAGCCTGGTTCTGATAATCCCTAAGCGCAATATTACTTCTAAGTTGTTCCAGAGGAGGGAGGACGGGAGCTAAATCTTCAACTTGAAGTTTGCTTTCAGCCAAGTACTCTAAAACATCTCGGTAATGGTATGCCTTAATTCTGTAGCAGCCTACTCTTGGGTCCCATTTTCCATATGGAGTTCCCACTTGTCCTTTCAAAAGAAGTGTGCCTTTATCGTAGCACAAACGAAGCATAACACTGAATCAATTCCAAGCCAATTAAACCTGCCTTAAAACGGTCAGCATAAAGTCAGTTAACCCTTTAGGTTCAAAAGGCTGTTGCTACCGCGTAGCTAACGATTTAAATATAGATTGAGAGTCAGATTTGATGACAAAGAAATGACAACTTCCAACGAATGGTGTGTTGCAGTTTTCAAATGTAGTCCTGGCTCGGTCAAGAAGGTGCTTGTTGAAGTCTACAGGTTTACTGATAGTCTAAAAGGTGTGCGGAGTCTGCATTTCTTAATTGGAGACAGAGTTGAGGATGAGGTTGTTTTCAGTTTTAGAGTCATGGTTGAACCCAAATTCAAAGAGATAGTTAAAAGTAAGTTAGCCTATAAACTGAGCAATTTACTGTCCGAAGGCAAGTATGCCATTGACCCAGCTGCAGGAAGCAGTCTCGAGCGATATGTTGCTTGGCAGCCTGAAAAGAGAATTGCCAATCATGGACGAACAAAGTTTAACCAATTCATTGATCTATTAAAAACTATGAGCGCTATCATTATTCAGTTGATTGAGGATGACTACTTTGCTTCAAACGAACGGGTTGAATTAACCCACGTTGTGTCTTGGATGCTAGGATGCACAGAATATGGGCTGCTTCGCACCTCCGGAATGGAAGTAGGGTACTACGACCGCTTGGATGACAAGTATTGTTCGTATTTGAACCAGGTTTTCCCAAAATCAAGCGATGACAAGAAAACACAAAATACCACTTGAGTCTTTTGGGCGGAACCAGGAACAAGACCCAATTTGCCATCTCAAACAAGCAGAACACTCATGCTTCTCCAACCTTGCTTAAACATTTCCTATTAAAGACGCCTCAGAAAATGCTATCAAATTAAAAGAATTGCCTAACTCAATGATCACTTTCCGACCAGGAACTTAAAAGAGCGTGTAAATCATCAAATAATCATTACCGGAGCCTATTCCTAATTTATGGCTCTTAACATAATCTTCCAATTCATCGAAACATAATCCCTTAGCTAAAGCTGCTTCAGCCAGAACCACGTAGCCTTCTGTTTCAGTATCACAAACACCCCACTCAACAAACCCTTTGAATACTTTTGGACGACAAGTGGGAAATTTCTTTGCGAACTTTATAGCATCAGAAAAATCCATGCAAATTAACCCAACTACAGAATATTTGGTTGTATTAAATACTTAAACAATTGTGATTACAAACAGTAACAATAAAGATGTTATTAACCCAAAACAATTGTTCTTTAATTGAATTCCTTTTAATCACTTCACTGTTTGGCAAAATAGAGAAGACGTTGTAGTTTAGCAAAGAAAAACAGTTGAGCAAAAGCGGAATAGAACTTGATAAGCCCCCTTTTCCAATTAGACAAGCAAGAGCTCAGAAAGATTATAAAGCCTTATTACCTAAACGGTAATACAGAAAACAATTAGAGAACTTTGCCAACCCTGCAAAGAATTTTGATACTTAAACTTCACCCAAAATGATTATGCTGTTATCACTTTCGTGGGATAGATTTACTGCATGTCAAATTAGTTAAGATGTTTTGACCGGTTAATTTAGCGCCTCATAGCTTTAGAGCACACTCGATTTCGAGGATTAGTTTTATAGCCTAATTTGCACCTAAAATCTTTGAAGTGGCTGCAATCTGTGCAAAAAACCGGAATTTGATACATAGTAACTGATTTTGCGTTTACTAAGGAATGCCCCAAGTTGTTTTTCCTCAAAAATGATTGTACCTGTTGAGGTTTATTGCTTATGAAGGAGTAATCTGAATTAAAAATATTGCACCACAAGAAAATAGACTAAGGTTTTGTTTAGCTTTATTTTTTCTGAAATCCAATTTGGTTCTGCTCTAAAGGCTGTGAAACGGTTAAGCGTTCCCACTAAGCTGCTTTTAATTCATCGCCAGTTTTTACTAGTAGGCGCCAACTGTAGTTATGATTGTTTCGAAGCTAAAATCGGTAATATCAATAATCGTGGGATGCACAGTTAGTGTTAATTCTATAGCAATAACTTCATTTGTGCTAAGGACTTGACCAGTGTAGTTCCAATTTAAAGACATGTAATTCGAAGCTGCAGATGGAGTCCAGTTTGAAGCCTCCAACCGCAGCGAAACAGCCGAACTGTATTCATTTCTAACATAAACCGTCAAATTACTGCTTGACCCTACTTCTATAACCCCCCAATTAAGCGAAATAGTTCTGTTAGTACAAGCCTCATCCCAGTAAATTCCAGCGCCTATGCCCTTCACGGAATCTGCATAGGCAACACGGTTAGCTGAACTAAAATCTTCTATGGATGCAATGAGAGCTATTACAATTAAAATGCATATTGCAGCGAATATTGTTTTTCTTCTAACATCCTTCCCGTTGTGATGTGGAGCGGCACTCTTAGGTTAACTAATTGTTTATTGATCATGTTCAGCGGTTTAAGTTCTTCCCAAAACATTCTAAAACCCCAATATAGTGTCGTAATATATTGTATATACCCTTGAACGATAAATAATGATGTGACTGTTATCTTGCAGTCACAAAATAGCAACAGGGTTAGAAACTTGGTTTCAGAAACTTAGAGTTAATGAATCGGGGTCAAGATTGTTAAGTAAGCTCGGTAAAATTTCGTTTTTGGTCACTTCATGTTTTTATAGTTAGATGGTAAGTAAACCGCGATTCTTTTGACTGTCAACATCCAAGCCAAATGCCGCGAGTGCCGGCATTCCTATTCAGTAAAGGGGAATTCTAATGGCAGTTGACGAGCAGACGCCTAAGAGCGAGAAACCGCTGAAAAAAATCACCGAAAAATCCGCGCCCTATACAAAAAAGCCAGCTACAACTGTGAAGTCGCCTGAAAAAACGTTATCTTGTGAATTTGAAGAAGAAACGGCAACAGGTGAAAAAGACAAACATAGGTATTCCCTTAGCTTTTCAGACCCATATAGTATAAAAAAACAAATTGAAGCAAAGAAATTTTCACTCTTTCAAGAATTTCAGCTTAACCTCGAAGCTCTACAAATAAAGCACACGGGCAAAATCGACAGACTAATCTCCTTGGACGCCATACGAACAAAATTGATCCCTTATAATTTTCAGATGCAGACTGCGCTTCAAGTCATAAACGAAATGAATGGAAATGCTATTCTTGCTGATGAGGTGGGTCTTGGCAAAACAATCGAAGCCGGCCTCATAATGAAAGAGTTGCTCCTAAGAGAGGAAATTAATTCAATTTTGATTGTTTGTCCCAAGAGCCTTTTATCGCAGTGGAAAACCGAAATGGCTGAAAAATTCGGAGAGGCTTTTTTAGTAGCTAATAACCCAAGGGAACATGCGAATCTTGAGACCGATGATAGAATAATATGCTCACATAACCTTTTAGCCAGAAAATACTATCAGCTTGCAAGTCGAACCTGGGACCTAATTGTTGTAGATGAAGCCCATGGATTTAGAAATACACATAGCAAAGGCAGGGTTTGCCTAGCAAATCTAAGAAAAAATCATTTATTGTTACTTACTGCCACACCCTTATGCAATAAACTTACTGATTTGTACAGTATTATAGATTTGATTCAACCAGGGCTTCTTGATAGTGAGCGAGCTTTTATTTCCCGATTTGCTGAAGACGCTAAAAGCCGAGTTGTAAGGTCAGAAGAAGTAGATTATTTAAGGCAAAGTCTTCGGGATGTTATGTGTCGGACTCGAAGAGAACAATCGGGCATTCCATTTACAAAGCGATGCGTTGAGTCTAGAACGCTTGAAGCAAATAAGAGCGAACGTGAATTTATTGATCAAGCAACCGAATACCTGCGAGATATGAGCAAAAACCATTTCAAGACAATAGAAGCTTTAATGGCGGAGAATCCAACTAGAAGAATCAGTGAATCACAAAGTAAAGCGATTTTAGTGTTTCAAGCGATTGCTCTTCAGCAATCTTTCTCAAGTTCACCTTTTGCATCTGTTGAATCGTTAAAGAGAAGACAAGAGCGGTTCCCTTTTGAGGCTGAAGTTACAAGTAGATTAATTGAAATGGCAAAACAAGTTAAAAGCTCAAAAACGGAGTTGCTAAGAAACGTTCTAAACGAGATTCCCAATGAACAAGCAATAATATTTTGCCTACGAAAGATCACAACTCACAAACTCAAAGAAATGCTGGACATAGAATTCGGAAAAGCAGCGGCCTATTTAGGCGATATGAGCCAAACAGAAAGAGACCAAGTTATTGAAAGTTTCAAAAAAGGCGAAACGAAATATCTTGTCGCCACCGACGCTGCAGCTGAAGGCCTGAACCTTCAGAATTGCTGCATCATGTTCAATTATGATTTGCATTGGAATCCCATGAAAATTGAACAGCGGATAGGTCGAATACACAGGTACAAACAAGACCGAGATGTTACAGTCTTCAACTTAAGCGTAAAAGACACCATAGATGACTATGTGCTTCACATCCTCTACCAAAAAATAGACTTATTTACAATGACAATCGGCAAAATGGAAACAGTACTTGCGGAATTAAAAGAAGGATCGCAGGATATTCAAAAAACAATTGTTGAAATTCTGCTTAGAAGTAACTCGCGTTTGGACATAAAAAAAGAACTTGAAAAACTAGCAGATGACCTGAATGTTTCGAGGAAAAATCAGGAATTATCCGAAAAATTCACACAAGGGGTTATTGATTGAACACAAAATATCCCGACACGAAAATTCATCATTTTGTTAAAGCTTATGTCAAATCCAAAGGTGGCGAGTTAACTGAACAATCAGATGAAGTCTTCTCTGTGAAATATCCAAACGAATCAAGCCCCAAAGAGTACGCCTACCAGCCTGCTTTGTCCCGTGAGAGAAAAATACCTCTTATTACACCAGGGAGTCCAGCTTTCCAACAAATACTGAAAGAATCCTTAGAAAACGGCGTTCTATGCCAAATTTTACTTAACCCGAAAGGTGAAATTGACACGCTACTAAAAAAGTACTTTAAAGATTTACCCTTTTCTTGTGAAGATTGCGACAAGGTAACAAGTGGAGATGAAGTGCTTAGTGCCTGCGTAAAATCGCCACCGTGTTATCATCAAATAAATAATGGAAAAATTGTCTCAGTAAAAGTTATCAAAAAAGAGCCTGTTAGATACTTCCTATTTTATTTTTCTGCAACATTCCAGAACAAACTTAGACCGAGAAACGAAGAAACAATCACATTACTGATAGGCGAGGAAGACAATTTTGTTAGCGCTGGGGAGTTTAGTGAAGATAATTTCCTGACTAATGATGCGCTAGAGATTCAAGATTTTAAGGCCAAGCTCCAAGTTGCGGTCTTTGATAAGCTGAAAAAAGTTGCAGACGAAAAGCTAGAGTCTATCATTAAGGAAAAGCTGGTTCTTTTTGATTTAACGCTTGCCAAAGAGAAAAAATCTAAACTTAGAAGCTTCGACAAGAGACTTAGAAGGGAGCGCCGTGAAAAGGTCATATCGAGAAAACATGATTTTGACCTACCTCAATGGCGAGCCAACTACGAGGAGCTTCTGAAAAGAGAAGAAGAATCATTCATAACCAACATAGCAGTAAAATTCATCAACTTACTTGTAATTAACACAAACAAGATTCGATTCGAAATTAACCTTGATAATAAATCAACCATACGCTCCTCCACCATCTTGGGCGTTGATCACGCTTCAGAAGTTACTTGCCCCATCTGCCGAAAACCTTTCTCTGAGGGTTATGCAACTCAAGATTCCCTCTACGTCTGCAAAAGCTGCATCAGACAATCCGTAGACACAGCTAAAATTTACTCAAAAAAAGCAGCTTTATCGTTAGATGAAACGCTGAATGAGTACTTTGAACATGACTCAGGCTTTGTGTGCGCAGTTTGCGGAAAAAGGCACAGTCGGTTGCTGGAATTCAAATGTAGTCATGACAATTCAAGCGTATGCATCCATCATTACGGACTTTGCGATGTATGCGGAAAAATTTTCTCAAAACTTAACCTCACATACACTGAAGAATTCAAGTGGAAATTATGTCCCGTGCACGCAAAACGTGAATTAAGGGAGCGTTAAGATGCATCATTTGAAGTTTAACGGCGTCTTGCAAGAAATTATTGAGCGGTACCCAAATATCGATATTGTAGAGTTTCTACAAGACAAACTTCAGATTTCTATGGATAGTGCAGAGGAATTAGCTACCAGAATAGAAAATTACTACCTAAAAGATATCAGTAAAACAAAGCCAAATTTAGAAAAAATAATTTTGGAAAAGCCAAATAAATCTGAGCTTCCTCCGAAAGCAGTTGTTTATTCAGTTGACTGTCTTTCGGAAAAGGAATTTGAACGTTTTACACAATGGTTGCTTGAAGAAATAGGCTATGAAATCCATCCAGAAAAGTATTCAGCTGATTCGGGAGTTGACTTGGTGGCAACGAAGGATGGCGAGAAAATCGCGATTCAAGTCAGATGGTACCCGAAAAATAGAAAGGTATCGAATTCAATCATTTTGAAATCCCAAGAAACAAAGCCCACCTTCGGGTGCAACAGATCAATTGTCGCAGCAAACGCATATTTTACTCAACAAGCCACGGTTGACGCTCAGAAGTTAAGCGTCGAGCTTTGGGACAGAGACACCCTGGCAGCAAAGATTACTAAGGTAAGGAAAAAGGCTGAACAAGAAGAGCACTCTTGTTTTCCACCGTTCAAGGAATCACTTCTGCAAAGTCTACTTAGGCTCGAGGAAACTAAGGATTTCATGATTGAGCCTAAAGCAGATGGAAAATACGATTTGCATTTGCCCGGGGTGAAATTTCCTTTGCTGACTTTTCATGCTCACGGTGATGACGTTATCAGATGTGTTTTTAGAATTAAATATAATGAACCTGTTGGAGAATTTAACGGTGAACCATTAATCAGCGTTGACCGCAACAACGACAGGTTTGGTCCTGACGGCGCAAACGCTTATGCATTAATAATTAAGTATCTAGAACAGTTTGTGGAATAAGTTTATGGCTGCTTACTTGGGCTTGTTTTCAGATTTAACGTAGACTTCAACCTTAACTGGCAAAGCATCCTTGCCGAGAAACTCTGACAGGTTTCCTGTCCACTGTGCTTTTGAGTCAGCCGTAAATCCGACCGTCTGTGAAATCCCACGCCATAGCAGTGCCTTGTCGTAGTCTTTGGCGTCCTGTGGCATGAACTCAAAAATCGAGCGGCTCGCAATGATAACTATCTTTTTCTTCATGCGCGAAATGGCTACGTTAATTCGGTTCAGGTTGAGCAGGAAGTCGCTTTCGCTGCGGACGTAGTCGGGGTCGCTGACGGTGGATGAGATTATGATGAAGTCTGCTTCACCTCCTTGATACCGCTCTACCGTGTCGATCCTGGCGTTTTCGCAGCCTTCGGAGAGCATGTTCTTTAGCAGGCCTTTCTGGGCGTTATGTGGTGTAATCACGCCTATGCCCTCAGATTTGACGTTACGAACCAGGGCTTCCACAATCGAAGCCTCAACAAGGTTTGACTGGAAACTTTCAGCCTCATCGTGAACAATCAACACAAAAACGTTCTCAGGCTCCAAAACAACGCCTAAACCATCCGTCTTAGGATGCGAAGCCGCCAACGTCTTTTTCTGGTCCGAGCGAAAATCAATCTTATCCTTCTCATAAACCCATTCCCGCAAAAACTCCGCCACAACCGAGTGGCACCTGTGGCTTTCACACAATCGCTCAGCAGGAATATCTGCGGGATGTTTGCAACTGATCCGTTCAATGCCAAGGTCTTCTTGGCGCAGTAACCGCAGGAAATCCATGGCTGAGAGGAAGGATGCCATTTCTTCGAGTGTTCGGCGGTCTTCCTTTTCCCAGTTGTGCGCTTGAATTGGAGGCAACTGACGATGGTCCCCCGCCACCAGAATCTGGCTGCTCTTGGATAGGAATGATCCTGAAAGAATCAGCTCGGGCAAACGCATCATACTCGCCTCGTCAACCACAAGCAAGTCAAAGAAGCCTTCGCCCCAGGGCGGCTCGGAACCACCGATTTTCTTCATTAACCCATACAAGCTTGGAGGGGTCAGACATAAAATCAAAGGATCTGAGCCAGAGGCGTTAGGAGTTAACGTTGACTGATTCATCAAGCAATCAGTTAGTTCCTGAACTGTTTCCTCATCCTCGTTGTAATTGACGTATTTGACCCCATCAATAAGCGCAGCCGATGAAACCGAACTGCTCAGCACTCGGTAAATGTTTAGGTCTTTTAGGTCGTTACCGCCTTCTCTGCAGTATTCTTGCCAACAGCGAGCAAGCTTAGTTACGAACTCATGGATTGCCTTGTGAGTTGGAGCAACCATAAGCACCCTGCATCTGCCATTGGCTCGGTGTGCAGCGACGTGAGCTAAAACCGCCAACTGCAAAGTCTCAGTCTTCCCCGTTCCAGGTGGACCCTGCAACATAACAATCTGCTCTTTCCCAAAAACCCGCTCGATGAAACATTGTTGCTCAGCCTTTGGAGGAAACCGTCTGCCCTCGACCCAGCGCAAAAACGAAGCCGCAGCATCCCTTGGCAAAGCAGCATGCGAAGAAGCCTCTGATTTGCCCGCTAAGAAATCCGCTAACAAACAGTAGAGCACATTGTTGGCTGCGTAGTCAAGGCATTTGGCAGCCCTGTCAGAAATAATGTCGTCGGCTAACTCGTCGAGGATGTAGATTCGTCCAACTTCAAAGAGCTGCATGTACTTGCTTTTTGCCTTCTCAGGGTCAGTTGTTGGGAGGTTGTGCCAGGCGCTGTACTTTCTGCGTTTGCCGCTTGGCCAACTAACTACGTTAATGGATATCTCGCCCTTTCGAACATCCACTTTATCAACGATTGCGCGGGCTGATTTCGCAACTTCTGAAGGCGAGCGTTTCTGGGCTTCTTCAAACTGCGCCTGCTCATTTCGCCTTAGCTCAGTTACAACCATCCAATCGCCCGAACTTGAACCATCCGCACCCTTAACTCTGCAAGCATTAGCCACGCAATCAGCTTTCGGCAAACCAATGCCCTCATAGACCAACTTACCGCGAACCACAAAGTCATTCTCGGATTCAGCGACGACGGTGCACTCAAAAATCAGCGACCTACCTGAAGCTACCCGCTGGTAAGGGAGCAAAGCATAGTGCTGATACATTTCTTGACGCTTGGAGAAATATTCCAAATCCAAAAATTCTCTGCAGCCACGCTCCAAAGTGGCGGTTCCCAACGAAAATTTGGCAATTGTTGGGACCGCAATCGGTTTCTTACCCAATCGCCTGTTACGAATCGTGAGTGACCGCTCAATATGCTCCAGAGCCATGCAAAGCTTCAGACCCATGAGTTCAAGTTCTTCATTAGTGATCCGCCTTGTCTTTGTCACGTAATCGCACCATTTGTGTTTCTCCAACAAAACCTTAGATGGATAAGTATCCAAACGATTCTTGGCTGCCCACAAGTACTCGATGGGTATTTGGTTGCCAAACCGAGCCCGCGCAGGATAATATCCGTCCTTTAGGCCATGTGAATCTCCAAGAAAATGGATTGTTCCATCTGGGTTTCTGTGATAAGGAAGAGAATAGTTGAATAGTCCATCGCGGAAAACTAAACGTAAATCAACAGATGATCCGTCTTTGCGCTTTGCTGACCAAGCTTTGTTTTCGAAAAAACTTGATTGCTCAAGAATTGGCAAAAGCCCAGAGCTATGAAACTTTAGCGCTTTCCTATGGAGTACTTCGTCTTGAATTATTGAGAACATAGGTTGGTCGATGGCTTGTCTTAAGCCCAGAAGGTCCCTTATTGCCATGGCACTCATCAAGGTGGGCTGGCGCCGGACTGCTTTCATGAGATTGTCTCGTTCTCCTCGACTAAAGAAGTAAAGGTGGATTGGAACTTCGTCGGGGCTGCCTACTTCGTTAGCGACTTTTGTTATGGCGACGGTGAGGTTTTGGAAGAAAGTTTCCAGCAGCTTCTTTTCTTCATCCAAACATTCCAGTCGGTCATCGGGAAGACTGGCGATAACATGTGATACACCCAAAGGATCGCCTCTAAATCGGGTACAATCCACCCGAGCACTAATCATCGAAATAACGTCTAACATATAGTCGCGTTCAACAAAAAGGTAAACGCGGACCATGCTGTCGGGGCTAAACAGAAGCGCTGAATCCATGCCGTTTGAAGGAGCATCTTCAGGGAGCCCGCCGTAGCCTGTCCCAGTTAACCAAGGCATCCACTTGCTTTTGCTCGCAAAGGGGCTGTTGGGTCGAATGCCGCCTAACATATACTGGGCACGTTGAACCAGCCAATCCAATTTGGCGCCTACAACTCGGTCAGTGGCTAACAAGTGTACCTTTTCAGTGTCTTTGGCTGGGATGCTCGTGAAATCGTAGGGACGCAAGTTGCTGGATTCCATCACAACCTTTAGTTTTGCTAAATCCTCTAACCGTTTAACCCCGTAATGCCCAAGTGCCCTCTGTTCGCCCCTGCTTAAATTAAGCAACGCAATACTCTCATTTTCAACAGAGCAAACTATGCAATACTCGTTGAATCCGCAGTTGTCGCATCTTGAGCAAAGCTGGTACTCAACCTCTGGCAAAGGAGTTTTGTGAATCCGATTTAACTCGCCGTTTTCAGCAAGTAGACGCTCAACATCCATAATTAGGGGACTAAGCTTGAATTTGGGAAGAGTTTCAGGAGTGATGTTTTCCAAATTCGTCTCTCTGTTAATTACTCCGCCTTCAAGATTAATTTTCGATGATAGGTCACTTAATTCTTTTAAGAGTAGTAACACATAGATAGCTACTTGGATTCGGTGAGCAGTCTGCTCTAGCCAAGAGGATTTGAGCTCGAAAATTCTGACCTTTACTTTTCCGCCTTTGGAGGGCCAAATGGCAATCAAATCAGCGATGCCCTTGACTTTCCAAGCTCCTATTCTACCTTTCATCGGAACCTGATAGAGTAGAACAGGCTTACCATCAACCATTTCTTTGGAAGAAATCGTTTCCTCGATGACTTCACGCAAATTATTGAAGGAGGCTTCCTCGTTTTCAGTATACTTGGTAAAATCTTGGTAGTTGGCTGCTTTTTCTTTGAGTTCTGATACTTTTTTCTCCTCGAGCGTTTTTCCTACGCCGTAAAGTAGCGGGCTGATGGGCTTGAATATTGGCCACTTGCGGTTTTCCGCTTCCTCATCGTCTTCGAGTCTTAGTTTGAAGAATCGGGGGCAGCAGTTGAAGCGGATGTACTCTGCTATTCCTGAGGCAGTTAAGGAATCCTTGCTTCGCTTCTTTTTGTGTGAATGTTCTAAGTTTAGGTCGTCATTGCTCAACTGTTTCGCTTGCCTCACTTAACTTACGATGAATTATTGTATTTACCGTTGGCTTACGTTTAAAGGCATTACCAATAAACGAGCCTTCAACCGAATTAAACTCGCATCAGCAGAAGAGGAATAAGCAAACTTTGCGCAGACTCAGTCTCTTCCACTGACCTTGTTTTGTCTCCTAGCTCCAGCCGGAGATGACAGCTTTCTCTTACAATACAGTCTCCACAGCTAACACTTTCTTTTTGGGTTTGGCAATCAATTACTATTTGAGCATACATATTTTTTAAACCTCAGGAAATTACACTAAGAGCAAAGCACGCTTATAGGTAATGTCAACTGCGCGGCGGCATTTTCCGCTAGCGAGTTTTCCTTTTTTCTCGATGACCTTGAACACGAAAATGTTCAAAAAAATATTTTTCGATAATTTAAGACCAAGGTTTGCCTAAAAGTTACATGTTAATAAAACGTTGTCCTAAGCCATTCAAGTTAGCTTTATGCTCGTTTGGTTTTGCTTGAGACAATTTGGTAAGCAACGATGATTGCGTAGAAGGCGTATGAAAGTAGAAGTTTAGGGCGGTGAACGGCGTACTTTAAGTCGCTGACCATGAATTCGACGTGTTTACTGAATGTCCAAACACCGTCTGATCGAAAATGGATACAGTAGGGTTCATAAACGCCAAGTACTTTGTAGCCTTTTTGGCTTATCCAATCTTTAATGTATCCATCCTCGTAAGTATGCAGTTTAAAGGGGATTTTTATGTCTTCAACAGTTTTACGGCGAACCAAAAGATCGTGAGTTCCGCCTCTTTTCTCGAAGATTTTTAGTGTGACTCTTTCAAAGAGCTTTAGAACTTTCGTGCCTCTAAGAACTGACCAAATTTCGATTCCCCATACTGCGCCAACATCGTCTTTCACCAGTTTCTCTGCTTCAGCAAACCAGTTTCTTGAAAGGACAACGTCGCTGTCGACGAACATGAACCAGTCGCCTTTTACCAGTTGAATTGCTGTTTGCCTAGCGCTGCCTCTTGTTCCCTTTTCTTGAAAGAAGATAACGTTCCCGTATTTTTCTTGGAACTCTTTAATTATGTCCGCTGTGGCGTCAGTGGAGAAACCGTCAACAACAATCAGGTTTTTAACCGGCACATTCTCGTAAACCGACTCAATGCATTCTCTTAGCATGTGTTCGCTGTTCATGGTGAGAATGGCAACGTCTATGGCCCCTATTTTGGTTGAAAAAGATTGTTTCGGTTGCTGGTGGTCGTCATCTTTTTTTGGCTGATTCTGTTGTTGCGCTGTCAATGTATTCGCCTCCATTAGGGGGAAGCCATTTTTAGTATCCCATTAAGCCGCAACATCGGGAACATATGGGGAAAACTCCGTTGTCACAGCTTCTTAGTGCTTGTCGGAATTTGCGGTGTTTTTCACCATTGTATATTTCTTGGATGCTTGATTCCTTGATGTTTCCTGTAACGAAGTCGGGGAAATCTCGGCATGTGACGGTGTCTCCGTTTGGCATTATATCCAGTTGGAACCAGGGTGAAACGCATTTTTTGTATCCGAAGAAGTTTTCTGGCTCAATGTAGTACGTGCGAATCTGCTCTGGGCTGAGGTCGGGAACGAACAGAATGGGTGTTTTGAATTTGTGCGCTTTTATTTCTTGCACTTGTTGAGCAATTTTTTCGATGTCCAAGTTTGAGGTGTCGCGGACGTAGCCTTTCCAAGCGAAAGGAGTTATACCCAACTTTTCTTCGGCTATTTTTGTGTGTTTTTGTCCTATCCATTCTTTGGTGAACCATGAGTAGTACACTGTCATTCCGTCTGCGTTTATTTTTTCTACTTCTTTAACGGTGTCTACTAGGGTTGATTCGTTGTTTTTGGATATTGTTGTGATGGCGTAGATGCCGGGTTTGCTGGTTTTTTTCTCTTTCTTGAGTTTTTGGATCGCCATTATGCCGCGGGTTGCTGTTTCCAGTGCTCCTGGGACGCCTCGGCATTTGTCATGTATTTCTTTGGGTCCATCGAAGGAAACACAGATCATGTCCCATCCGTTTTCAACGATGGTTTCAGCGTTCTTTTCCAATCCAACCCCGTTTGTTACAATTTGAACCGTCAATCCTTTTTGCTTCATGTAATTGACAAGTTCAATTAATGGCTCGTACAGGAAAGGTTCTCCGCCTGTTATGTAGACATGGACTTTTTTTGGGGCGACTTCATCTACTACTTTTTTGTAAACTTCAACTGGGACTTCTCCCGCAACTATGGGTTTGTCTGCTGTTGCGTTGTAGCCGTTTTTTCCCCATTGGGCACAGATTGCGCATCTGTGGTTGCATCGGTGAGTGATTCTTAAGCTTAGCAGCCAGAGGGCGGAACTACGTCCATCCTCATTTCCGTAATCTAATTTGGATTTTACGAATTGTCTGTAGGTGCCTCTGGCGAAGCTTACCATAAGCTGGGGGTTTCTGCATACTGGAGTGAAGAACTGGGTTGGAATCCGTCTCATGAATACAGCTCGTTGTTCTGTGCCTTAGGTGTTTGTATAATTTAAATTTGACTCATATAAATAGGGTTTTTTTGTACCTCTTGCGGTTAAGCTCCATCCCATAGCAGATTTGGCAACATATCTTTTGCCCACAGGAACTTGATTATTTTTTATTTTTTGATTTCAACACATATTTTTCCGTTCTCGATTTTGCATCGGTAGCACGTGAGAGCAGTTTGAGGGCTATCTTGGTATTGCCCATTTCGCACATCAAACTTCCAGCCATGGCACGGACACATAAGGATGTAGCCAGTTAGGATTCCGCCTTGAAACCCGCACCCCGCATGAGGGCAAAAGTTGGATACACCGAAAACTTCTCCAGCCACCTTTGCCAGCAGAATAGGCTTACCCTTAACACGTACAGCTCTTATCTTGCCCTCTTCTAGTTCCCGCTCTTTTAGGCAAGAAACAAAACCATCAGTGCCCAAACGCTACCACCTAAGTTACCTGTTGTTCCACGTTTTTATTGTTGTATAGTTCAGCTAGTTTTAGAAGAGTTTCTTTGTAGACCTCAATAGCTTGCAGGTACTCGTTGACTTCTATATGTTCATCGACTGTGTGGTCTAGATGCGAATCGCCGGGTCCATAAGTTACGATGGGCAAGTTCATAGCTTTTCCAAGAATATTCATGTCGCCTGTTCCAGTTTTATGCAGAAGCGTCGCCGGTTTATTGAGCACTTTACGGACAGACGACGACAACACATGGACAAGCGGTGAAGCTTTGTTTACTTCAAAGGGTTCAACTGTGTCAAGAACAGTCGCTTTCACGGAAACCTTTGGGTTGGCAGTTTGGTACTTGGCTATTATCTTTTGTATCTGCTCAAAAACCTGAGCTGTAGAAAACTGAATAGGCACTCGCACATCAAGGTTAATTTCAACCTCAAAAGGAACCACCGAGGTAGCTCTGCCGCCTACAACCTTAACTAAGCAGGCTGTGACAGCGTTGTACGGGCTTGCTGAGGGATCCAGCGACGGATATGAAGAAGCATTTTTAATTTGTTCCCAAAGCTCATACGCTTTCTCCAATGAGTTATCGTAAAGCCAAGGCGTAGAGGCATGTCCCGTCTCAGTTTTAAGTGCAATTTTTAGTTGGATTTGTCCTTTGTACCCGATTGTTACGTTCTCGACGCCGCTGGGTTCACCGAAAATTGCGTAGTCAGCCATTATTCCCTGAGTGATAAGGTGCTTGACGCCTCGGCTGGTCGCTTCTTCCTCGACGACGCTGGCAACCAGGATTTTTCCCTTAAACCCAGGCTCCTTTGAAGCGGCAAGGGCAGCCATAATCATTGCGGCAAGCGGACCTTTCGCATCGACGGCGCCTCTTGCGAAAATTTTGCCTTCTTCAATGCGAAGCGGAAGATGCCCAGCTACCGTATCCATGTGACCGCACAGGAGGATGACTGGTTCACCTTCTCCTACAACGCCGATGACGTTTCCGATGGCGTCCTTGCCAACATCAAAACCCATCTTCTTCATTTCAGATTCTAAGAAGTTGCCTGCGTCTTCCTCTTTTCCTGATGGACTGTAGATGCCTAGTAAGTTAGTTAGAAACCGTACTGCTTGCTCGCTCATGTTCTTCTTCTCCTAAAACGGAATCTAAAACTGAGATTGCTTTGTCGATTTGTGCTCTCTCAATTACGAGTGGCGGAAGCAAACGAACCACTGTTCTGCCTGCATCTAGCACCAAAACGCCTTTTGCCTGCGCCTTCAAGATTACGTTATGAACGTCGTACCGTAGTTCCATGCCTAGCATTAAACCTAAACCGCGGACTTCTTTGATGATTTTGTGCTTAGCCTGCAAGGCTTCGAGTTGCGACTTGAAGTATTTGCCGTTGACAGTGGCTTTATCTGCGAGTTTCTCTTCCACGAGGGCATCTATCGCAGCGCATCCCGCAGCACAGACCAATGGGCTACCGCTGAAAGTGGTCGAGTGTTCACCAACTTTAAGCGAGGACATGATGTTTTCTTTGGCTACAGTTATACCGATGGGTAAACCGCCTGCAAACGGCTTTGCCAAACACATAACATCGGGTGTTACACCCCAGTTTTGGCAGCCGAACAGTTTGCCCGTACGACCAAAACTCGTTTGCACTTCATCAAACATTAAAAGAATATTCTTTTCATCGCAGATTTTTCGCACCGCCTGAAGGTAACCATCTGGTGGAACACGAACGCCGCCTTCACCACGAATCGGCTCCATAAGTACCGCGGCAGTTTTCTCGGTTATAGCTTCGCGTATTTTGTCTGCATTGTCAGGGGGGACATGCTTGACTTCGGGAATGAGAGGCAGGAATGGTTCGCGGTATTTTTTATCCCACGTCGCTGACAGTGCGCCCATGGTTTTGCCATGAAAAGCGCCCATTAACGCGATTATTTCTGGTTTGCCAGTATATTTGCGAGCGAGTTTTATGGCGCATTCGACTGATTCGGCGCCGCTGTTTGAGAGGAACGCTTTGTCTAGGCCCTTAGGCGTTATTTTCACTAACTTTTGCACGAATTCAGCACGTTTATCGTTGTAGTAGCAGCTGTGACATGTAATGAGCTCTTCAGCTTGAGCTTTTATTGCCGCCACAACCTTTGGGTGACAATGCCCCAGCGCTGCAACTCCGTAGCTGCTTGAGCAATCCACATATTCTCTACCGTTAATATCCCACAGAAGCGCGCCCTTGCCATTTGTAATGACAACTGGTTTTTTGGAGAAAACGTTCGCCATGTAGCGGGTTTCAATGTCAATTATTTCTTTTTCATTCACTAGTTATCACTGTACCGACCTGATGATTGAGAGCTGAAGTAATAGGCTGCTTAGCTGTGCCCGAGGTAACAAGGACTTCTTTGACACCTTGGTTTAACGCTTCCAAGCCAGCGTGCACTTTGGTGCTCATGCCTCCTCCGATTTTGAACAGAACCTCTTTGACTTCGGTTGCAGCAATTTTGGGAACCTTTTCACCTTTAAGTATTAAACCTTCAACATCGGTGAGCAGGATTAGTTTGTCTGCTTTTAACGCGCCTGCAATTATGGCTGCAGTTCGGTCGCCATCCACGTTTAAGGGTTCAAAGTCTTGGCTTAGCGCTATAGGCGTCACAATTGGCATGTAACCGTTCACTAGTAAAAGGTTTAGAAGTTCAGTGTTGACTTGGGTAATTTTGCCCGTGTAGCCGCCATCCATAACCTTCTTTCTGCCCCGCTCATCCACTGCGATCAGTTTGGTTTTTCGTTCAGCCTTCAATATTCCTGCGTCAAGTCCACTCAAGCCGACAGCGGGGATGCCTTGGCTTTGCAGCGCCAAAACAATTTGCTTGTTAATTTTGCCTGCCATAACCATAGTGTAGATTTCAATGGTTTCTTTGTCGGTGTACCGGCTACGAAAACCCTCGGGTGAGATGATAAATTTTTGTTCTTTACCCAGTTTTGAGGCGATTTCAGTGACTTCTACCCCTCCGCCGTGGACGAGGACGACTTTGTTTTGTTTGGCAACCTCTTTCAGGTCAGCGATCAGGTCGGTGGATGCGCCTTCTTTTAGGATGCTTCCGCCCATCTTAATAACAAGCAACATGGCAAGTCACATCGGGTGGAACCCAGTGCTCGTTAAGCCTATGGTTTCGTCTATACCCATGATCAGGTTCATACATTGTACACCTTGTCCAGACGCGCCCTTGCACATGTTATCGAGTGCTGAGAAGAGAAGGAGTCGGTTTGCGTGCTCATCAATTTCGAAGCCGACGTCACAGAAGTTTGTGCCCAAAGCAATTTTTGGGTCAGGCAGCTGGTAGGGTCCTTTCTGGTATTTCACTAAACGAACAAACGGTTCAGTTCCATACATACCGCGTAGTGCTCTCCAAACATCTTTGTTCTCTAACTTTTGCTTTGGGAAAGCATGAATGGTAGCAAGGATACCGCGCACCATGTTCACTGCATGTGGGGTGAAAGAGATTTTGACTGGTTCACTTGAAAGCGCGTTTAGTTCTTGTTCAACTTCGGCGATGTGGCGGTGACCCGCAACTTGGTAGGGGCGCACTCCGCCAAATCGTTCGGGGTGATGTGACGATAGGGTTGGTTTGCTGCCGCCGCCTGAAGAACCAACTTTTAAATCTACAACAATTTTGTCTTTGTCAACTAAGCCAGCTTTGATTATTGGTGCTAAGCCTAGGATTGCGGTTGTCGCCATGCAACCGGGACAAGCGACAAGTTTTGCTTTTTTGATTTCTTCCCGGTGAAGCTCAGGCAACCCGTATGCGGCTTCTTTTAGCATGTCGGGGTGTGCGTGTTTCCAGCCGTAGTACGTTTCGTAGTCGGCTGGGTTTTTGAGTCGGAAATCGGCGCTCATATCAATTACTTTTAAGCCTGCTTCTAAGAGTTTGGGAACCAGGTTTACTGAGCCGCCATGCGGCGTAGCTGTGAATATCAAGTCACAGTTCTTCTGAAGCTCACCTAAGTCTTGGGGAACAAATTTCAGCTGAGTTAAACCTCGCAGGTTTGGGTGCACGTTAAACACGAATTCGCCTGCACTCTGACGCGAAGTAACCATAGTTACCTCTGTTTGCGGATGCATAAGCAGCAGTCTGAGAAGTTCACTGCCAACGTATCCTGAACCCCCGATTATTCCAATTCGCATTTTCTTGTCCTCTCTATTTTTTGATTAATGGTCAATTAGGCTTTGAGCACCGTTCAGGAGCGGAATAGCAACGTTAAGGCCTGTTGCGAGTCTTGTGTTCTCCCAGAATTCTGGGCAAGAATTCGACTCATGAAACACCAATGCGCTCTTGTTTTTTTCTACGTTTTCTTCAATTATGTTTTTAATGTTTTCGTATGATTCTATGTTCTTGTATCCGTTGAAGGCTTTTTCTAACTTGACAGTCCATGCTTCGAAATCAGTCAGGCGCATCTCATCTGCCTTAACCTTCTGAACGGGACCAAATGCTTGAGCAGCTTTATCAAGTTCACCCTTAAGGTAAACATCATCCGCATTCTTGTTATCTTTAACATCCACCATGGCATCTAAGGCGAATATCCATGCTTCGCTGCCTTTGCCAAGGGTTTTTCCGCATTTCACCGCCAACTCCTGAATACTAAGTGGCAGTTTGGCGTGGAAAACCAGGTTGCCAAGGAAGGTGTTGGTGCGGAAATCTTTGAAGCCGGCACGCGCCATCGCAGTGTGGTAGCAAACGGGGTGTTTGCCTTTTTCTTTGGATACGATTATTCGTAAATCATAGAACCATTTCTGCACCAGTTCCTGAGCGACAACGCCGATAGGATTGATTATTGAAGATTTTGTTTCTTTGATGCTGGCCTCCAGTTCTTCGCGGGTTTTTGACAGCATAATCATTTTGCCATGTGTTCCAGCATCAGCCTTGATAACGATACCTTCCTCTAAAGGAATTTCTTGCTCAAAGAGGTCAGCAATGTCTTTTTCGTTGTGGATTTCTTTTCCGTTTTTCAGGGTGTCGGTTGAGTCGCAGGGGACGAAGACGGTTTTGGGAATTGGGATGCCTTCTTTGAAGAGGTGCAGCAGTGTGCGTAGTTTGCTGTAACAGATGAATTCGCTTTGCGAAGTGTTGAGGGTTTTTTTGCCGAGCATCTCCATGATGTATGAGGCTTGGAGACGCCGGTTTTTGCTCTGCGCACGATTAAGCACAACAGCGGTGCCATTAATGATGCTGGTGTAGTCTTTGCCCTTGGTTTTAGCGCTAAAACCATTTTTAGAAATGGACAGGGCGATTTTGCGGAAGGGAATGTAAGTTAGGTCTATTCCGAGTTGCTGGGCGGTGAACTTTATGCCGTTTTCGTCGCTTTCCGAGCGCTCATACAAAAGTGCAATGCTCATCGCTTTCAGCATCCGTGAAAAGAATTTGACTTAAAAACGTGATTTAATGCAAGAAATTGGGCTGTTGGATACTTTTTATTCGCCCCAGTCTTCCCCTTCAATCGTTAACTCTTGAAGGTCAACGCAACCGCATTTTATCTGTTTAACTTCGAGTTCAAGGCCGCAGCCAGGGCAACTTACAATTTCTCCTTTCTCTGTATCTGCTGGAACATCAAGTTCTGCGTCGCAGTCGGGGCATTTTGCTTTGTTAATAGCCTTTGCTTGTTGAGGATTCGAGTTTACTGGTTTAATCATTTTTTATTCGTCACTTTATTGTTTTAGGAAATGTCAATCAGATAATTTCCAGTTTCTTTTAAACATTTTGACTTATTTGTTACAACTTGGACTTTTAATGTTCCATTTGGTGCAACCTATTCGCTTGCTTAGGATTACAAAAAACGTACCACAACCGTGCCGCCACAACGAAATCCGGATCTCCCCTTTGGGGGCAACGATGGAAAACGTTAAATTTTTCTAAAGCACTAGTCACTCGGCTGAAAAAATGGATGAAAAAGACAAGCAAATCATAAAAATCCTAAAAGATGACGCAAGAGCAGGCTACGGCGATATAGGCAGCAAAGTCGGATTATCAGAAGGCGCCGTCCGAAAAAGAATCAAAACATTAACCGACGAATCCGTTATCAGAAAATTCACCGTCAAAATCGGCGTAGCAGAAGGCGCCCAAGCTATAACACTACTCGCAACAAACCCCGCGTACCCAACCCAGGAAGTATCCAAAAAAATCCAAGCAACCCCAAACGTAGAAACAATCTACGAAGTCACAGGCGAATACGACATCGTCGCAGTCATCAGCGGCATGAACGTGACGGAAGTTAACGAATGTATAGAAAAAATTCGCCGAGTCGAAGGCATCATGAAAACCAACACAATGATAGTACTACGCAGCTGGTAACTAACTCTTCTTACATTTTTACGCATTTAATACACCACAGCAAACATGAAACCGGAATCATAGCAACCAACCGCGGTTTAAGTCTCAGTAAAGGGCAGTTTAAATAACAGACCTTCAAAAAGAAGTAA
Organism: Candidatus Bathyarchaeota archaeon; assembly: GCA_003151735.1. Classification (GTDB taxonomy): domain Archaea; phylum Thermoproteota; class Bathyarchaeia; order Bathyarchaeales; family Bathycorpusculaceae; genus Bathycorpusculum. The sequence goes on from PLYI01000055.1 coordinate 28,427, forward strand.
ACATTAAACGGTTGGATATCCCTGAGCATAATAACACAATTAAAAACGGAACTTTCGCTTTTGATGCCAACCCTCGAAAGAAAATACCATGTTGAGACTATCGAAATTTTCGGTTCATACGTCCGAGGAGAGCAATCACAAAAAAGCGACTTAGACTTGCTGATAACGTTTTCGCAGCCTTACAGCCTTTGGGAACTCCTCGATGTCAAAGAATTTCTTTCCAAAAAATTACGTTTACAAAGTGACTTAGTGCCGAAAGACTCCATAAAACCAATGTTAAAAGAACAGATTACCCAAGAAGCCATACCTGTATGAAAAGAAACTATGCTCTACCTTAAGGACATTTTTGATGCATTGATGAAATCGAAGAGTTCACAGGGGTCTAACAGAACAGGGCTTTGTAACAAACAAAGTGGTTGTCAGGGCAATAATTACCGATTTAATTATAATCGGGGAAGCGGTCGATAAAATTCCTAAAAACGTCAAGTACAAGTATAGGCAGATTCCATGGCGTACATGGGAGAGAATGAGGGAAACCAGAAATGAGCTTGCACACGAATACTACAATGTTAAACCTGAAGTTTTATGGTCAATTGTGAAACATGAATTGCCGCCTCTAAAACCCTTAATTAAGGAAATGCTTGAAAAAGAAACATAGAACCGGGCTCCGTATACACCACAGTAAATAAAGAACCTGACATTGCTAAAAGTTATGCCCGCAGCAAAAAGTTTGATCACTGCAAGATGAATAATTGTAAGTATTGAGGTTGGTGCTGCTTAGAATTGCTTGTGTTATAGATTTTTAATTTACATTTTTGTTTGGTGGGATTGTTTTTTAGGGTGGTGGGGCGGTTGTTGCCGAATGGCCATGCTAGTGCCCGCTTGCATCGTGCTGTGCATTGCTTTCTTTGCTGTCGTTGTCATTTTTGGGTAGCTCACCAACGTATTAGGAGCATATTAGGCGTCTATTAGCATCCAAATAGCAGATCTATGCAGAAACCTACAGGGGGTAGGTCTTATTGGCGTTTTTTTTAGGTCAAAACCATTAGAGCGGATTTACGCCTAAAACAAAGTTTCCAAGCATAGCAAATATAAGGAACCCTTACAATATTGACGGCACAGAAGTGTTTAGTTCATGTCAGAAAAATTGTCCTTAGTCACATGTACAAGTTGCGGTAAACCGATTCCTCCAGGCAGTGAATCTACGAAGTTTCTGTGCCCAAATTGCGGTGATATCCAGATTAAACGAGATGGAAAATGCCGCAAGTTCGGTCGCCTCTACAAATGCCCCAAATGCGGTTTTAGCGGACCATAAAGGCGCATTTGCATGGGTAGCGTTCTTGTAACTTACAAGGTTTTTCCAGAAGACATAGTTCCAAGCTTTGACGACTTAAAAGCCAAAATCAAGGGTATCTTGCCTGAATTCGCAGCAATCGAAGGATACGGCGAAGAACCCGTTGCATTCGGGCTAGTAGCGCTTCTAGTTCAAATCAAATATCCTGAGGATAAAAGCGGTTTGGTTGATGAATTTGAGGAAAAACTCGCGAAAATTCCAGGTGTAAGTCAAGCTCAAACCTTTCAGGTGCGCCGAACAAGCCGCGATTAAGCCCCTTTACCCCTAACACCCTTGTCTTATATGTACTTGAAAGTCGTATTTCTTACACTTTAAAGTTTATATAGGAATAACCGCTTTTTCAAACACATATCCCAGAAACAGATAATCAGGATTATTTAGGAGAAATTCTACATGAGCGAAGTACAATTACGCGTTGGAGACGCACGACAAAGAGATGTCGGTAGAGGAATCGCCCGCATTGACCAGCGAACCATGCAGAAACTAGGCATAAGTGCTGGAGACGTAATTGAAATCGTGAATAAACGCACAACCAGCGCCATCGCTTGGCCAGCATACAGTGAAGACCAAAACCGCGACATCATCCGCATTGACGGTTTCACCCGCAAAAACAGCGGCGTAGCCATAAACGAATATGTCGTGATACGTCCTGCAAAAGTTAAAACAGCTCTCTCTATAACCCTTGCGCCAGTGGACATGCGCCTCAATGTAGATGAAGACTTCACCACTTTTGTCAAAAACCGCCTTATGGAACGCACCCTGGTTGAAGGCGACACAACACTTGTCATGATGCTGGGACACGCTATCCCATTTACAGTTTCAAAAACACGCCCCCACGGCATCATAAAAGTAACAGCTGAAACCCACCTAACCATACTAAACGAGCCAGCGCCCGAAGGCAAAGGATTACCCAGAACCAACTACGAAGACATCGGTGGATTACACACAGAAATCCAACGTGTCCGCGAAATGGTAGAGTTGCCGCTAAGACACCCAGAACTTTTCCAACGCTTAGGAATTGAACCGCCAAAAGGCGTTCTCCTACACGGTCCACCTGGCTGCGGCAAAACCCTCCTCGCTCGCGCAGTCGCTAACGAGTCAGAAGCAAACTTCTACTCCATCAACGGACCAGAAATCATGAGTAAATTCTACGGAGAATCCGAAGCACGACTCCGAGAGATTTTCCAGCAAGCCCAACAGAACGCTCCAAGCATAATATTCGTTGATGAACTTGACGCCATTGCGCCTAAACGTGAAGAGGTCACTGGCGAAGTGGAAAGACGCGTTGTCGCTCAACTCCTCGCATTGATGGATGGCTTATCTGGAAGAGGAAACGTCATAGTTATAGGCGCAACCAACCGACCAGGAGCACTTGACCCTGCGCTACGTAGACCAGGACGGTTCGACCGCGAAATAGAAATCGGCGTCCCGGACAAGAAAGGAAGATATGAAGTTCTCCAAATTCACACCCGCGGAATGCCCCTACATGGAGTGGAGAAACCTGAGGGCGAAAAATCAGGCGAAGACGTTGACCTCAAAAAACTCGCCGATATGACACACGGCTATACAGGCGCAGACTTATCTGCACTGGGCAGAGAAACCGCCATGAAAGCGTTAAGGCGATACTTACCGCAGATTAACCTTGAAGAAGAACGCATCCCACCGTCAGTGCTGGAGAAGATGGAGATTAAAATGGATGATTTCCTCGGCGCCTTCAAAGAAGTCACGCCTACAGCTATGCGGGAAGTCTACATTGAAGTTTCAACCGTCCACTGGGCTGATGCCGGCGGACTAGACGACGTTAAACAACACTTGATTGAATCTGTGGAGTGGCCGATAAAGACGCCTGAAATATTCACTAAGCTTGGAATTAGACCGCCAAAAGGCATCTTGCTCTATGGTCCACCTGGCTGCGGCAAAACCCTCTTAGCTCGCGCAGTAGCGACGGAAAGCGAAGCCAACTTCATTTCCATTAAAGGACCAGAGGTCTTTAGCAAATGGGTGGGCGAATCAGAAAAAGCCATCCGCGAAGTCTTCCGCAAAGCACGCATGGCAGCACCAGCAATAATATTCCTCGACGAAATCGACTCTTTAACGCCGAGACGCGGTATGGGTATGTCTGACAGCGGAGTTTCAGAACGGGTCATAAGTCAGCTGCTAACTGAGATGGATGGCATAACTACGTTGCAAGACATCGTGGTGATTGCTGCTACTAACCGCCCTGACATGGTTGATTCAGCTGTTCTTCGTCCAGGACGCTTTGACCGCTTAATCTATGTGCCTGAACCTGACGAAAAAAGCCGTTTGCAAATCCTAAAAATCTACACAAAAGGCATGCCAATCAATAAAGATGTGGACCTAAACCAGCTGACAATTGCAACCAAATACTATTCTGGCGCTGACATAGAATCCCTATGCCGTGAAGCTGCAATGCATGCACTGCGAAAGAACGTTAACTCCACCGAAGTTCTGATGAAAGACTTCCAGGATGCACTAAAAGAGATGGGCCCATCGATTACTCCTGACATGGAAAAATGGTACAAGAGCTTCATGCAGCAAATCCGACAAGTACAAAAGCCACAAACCCCAGTTGCATAGGAAAGGAAAGTTTATGCCGCAGATAAAAACTTGGAAAACACGCCCAGCCTACTTCTTCCTTTTAGAAGTTTTAACCAAGAAGGGCGACTTAACAGACGACGACCTTTTCGACCAACTTAAAAGCGAGTACGAAGATTTAGGCTTCAAAGACTTCAACGAAATACTCTTGAAACTTGAGGTAAGCGGCAAAGTCCGAACTTCTTCAATGTCACGCGGCAAACGCCGAATCGAACTAGTACACCCACATTAACCCAACCTTTTCTTAACTATTCTTCGAGTTTTTTCACTTATTGGAAATGGAACTTGAACCTTTTTTGTTGTTTTTTAGCCTTTTTCAGGATAGCCTAAAAAAAATCCTGCTCTCTGTGACTCCCCTCCCCTTATATAAAAGACAAATCCAATAGCTTAACAATGATAGCCCAAAAAATTCAACCTACAGACGCAATAGTAGTGGGGAGCGGACCGGTAGGTTCCTACGCTGCTGAACACTTAGCCAAAAAAGGCGTAATAGTTACTGTTTTTGAAGAACACCCAACGATTGGGCTGCCGTCGCATTGCGCTGGGCACATCAGCATACGAAGCCTAAGAAATATGGGGCTCTATCCGCTTCCAAAGGGAATAGTTGAGAACACTTTTTGTGTCGCGAACTTTCACTCGCCGCTTGGAGCTAAATTCTCGCTTAAACTGTCTTGTCCAGTCACAACCGCCTTGAATAGGGCACGGTTTGACCAGTACTTGTCCGAAAAAGCTCAGTTGGCTGGAGCAAGCTATGTAATGAACTCTCCAGTTCAATCTTTATTGATAAAAGAAGGCCGCGTTAAAGGTGTCACAATTGAGAAAGAGGGTGCTCAAGATAAAATTTACAGTAAAATCGTGTTGGATGCAGAGGGAGTGTCCTCTAGACTCTTGAGGCAAACTGGATTGAAGGCTCTCAAACCCAGCGGGCTGGTTTATGCAGTTGAAGCGGAAGTGGAGGGCGTTCAGGATGTTGAGCTTGACGCGGTTGAGGTTTACTTTGGCAAATCTTATGCTCCGGGGTTTTACGGGTGGCTAATCCCAAGACCAGATGGCTCAGCGAAGGTTGGTTTAGCAACAAACCATGGAGATCCACGCACGTACCTTAAACTACTCATGTCAAAGCACCCAGTCGCTTCAAAACAGCTTAGCAAAGCCAAAATAACACAGATTGGCTACCACACCATCACGTTGGGCGGACCAATCAACAGATCCTATGCCGATGGTTTTCTTGCTGTCGGCGACTGCGCTTCACAAGTCAAGCCCACAACGGGCGGCGGAGTAATCTTCGGGTTAACCTGCGCCAAAGAGGCTGCGGAAGTTGCAAGCCAAGCCATAGCTCAAGGCGATGTTTCATCTAATTTTCTGAAGACATATCAAAAGCGATGCGGTGATTTGTTGAATTTTGATTTCCTCGTAATGCTTCGACTTAGACGGTTTCTTAATTCTCTTTCAGACGAAAAATTAGATGAGGTGCTGCGGGTCTGCGGAAAATTAGGGGTAGACAAAGCATTAAGAGATGTAAATGAGATTGATTTTCAGGGAAAACTTTTGCTTACAGCAATGAGAAAACCTGCTATGGTTGCGGCTCTGTCTTACTTTGGATTACTTTACCTGTCTGCAAACCCTTAAAATCTTGAACGCAAACTATAAACGGGAAATCCAATGAGTCAATTTGAATACAAACAAGTCCTCGTCTTCCGAACCGACCTACAACTGAGCAAAGGCAAAATCGCAGCCCAAGCTGGACACGCAGCAGTCTCCGCAGCCCAAGACGGTTATGCTCGCCATAAGAAGTGGTGGGACGCTTGGATGCATGAGGGTCAAAAAAAAGTCGCGGTTAAAGTTGCAAGCGAAAAAGAACTGCACGAACTCGAAGAGGCAGCGGACGATTTAGGTTTGCCTCATGCACTTATTGTTGATGCAGGTTTAACGGAGATTCCTGAGGGCACCGTGACTTGTTTGGGGATTGGTCCAGCGCCAACAGGCATGGTTGACCGTTTAACTGGCAAACTAAAGTTGCTCTAAGGCGATTTTTTGCCTGTTCCTGAACTTGACAAGTTGCTTGGAATCGAAGTCTACGCCACCAGGACAAAGGGTGTTGGGGGGGTTATTCGGGAGTCGATTGACGATTTTGTGGTTGAAGAAGTACTTGTGGACGGCTCCAAAGCCAGCTTGAATGGAGAGGTTCCTAACAGGGTTTTAGGTTCAACACTTCAAAGGCAGCGGTATCTGCTTTGTATTTTGGTAAAGCGCAATTGGGACACATTCATCGCGGTAAAAAACATAGCAAAGTCCTTAGGCATTGACCAAGCCAGAGTTCAGTTTGCAGGAATCAAAGACGCTAAAGCCGTCACAGCCCAGCATATCACCATAGAGAACATTTTGGTAGAAGACATAGCGAAGGTTGACGTTAAAGATGTTGAAGTTCTCCCTGTCGGTTACGTGCGAGAAATGCTCTCGCTTTTTTACCTTTTAGGCAACAACTTCACCATAACAATAAAATCCACAAGAGGCCCAGAGGCAGCCGTTCAAGAAGAAATCTCTCAAACACTGCAGTTGCTTGAAAGCATCGGCGGTATTCCAAACTTTTTTGGGCACCAACGCTTCGGAACCACACGCCCCATAACTCATTTGGTTGGAAAAGCCCTTGTCCGAGGCAATTTTGAGGAAGCAGCGATGCTTTTTCTGGCTAAACCCAGCGTTCATGAGCATCCAGCTTCAAGGCAAGCACGCCAAGAACTGGAAACAACAAAAAATTTTAACCAGGCAGTGGCGGATTTTCCTAAGCAACTTCGTTTCGAAAAAATAATGCTTGATCATTTAGCCGATAATCCCGACGATTTTGTTGGCGCATTCCAATGCTTGCCCCTTAAGCTTCAAGCACTTTTTGTTCAAGCACACCAGTCCTATCTGTTCAACCGTTTTCTCAGCGAGCGTATTAAGCATGGTTTGCCATTGAATGAGGCTGTAGAGGGTGATTATGTGGTTGGTGTTGAGCGTTCTGGTTTACCAATGACTTCTGTGGCTAAGGTTGCGACTGCCGAAAACTTGCCTGAACTTAACGCTCAGGTTAAGGCTGGGAGGTTGCGCGTTTCTCTTCCGATTTTTGGAGTGAAACAGAAGCTTTCCCGAGGCAATATGGGACTGATAGAAAACGAGGTGCTTTTGCAAGAAGAGGTTGAAACGAAGAATTTGCGTTTTAACGTGTTATCAAGGACAGGTGGAAAAGGCGGTTTGCGCACAGCCGTTACTCCAATTAAAGACTTCAAACTGCAAAGCGTTTCAGCGAGTGCAGATGGCAAAGGATACGAGGCAAAGGTCAGTTTTATGCTGCTCAGAGGCTCATACGCAACAGTGGTTTTAAGGGAAATAATGAAGCCTTCAGACCTCATCGCTGCTGGCTTCTAAGAAGTTGGCGAAAACGCTGATAAGGAAGTGATTGCTCATTATTTATTTGGAAGCTTCTTTTTATGGAAAATCAACCCGCCCGCCAATGCGTTATTCCACTTCATAAGCCCAGTAAAAAAGAACTAATTTTCTTTTTTGCTTCGGGAATTTTGGTGAGTCTTCCTTTTGCGTATTTCTTCGAGACGTTGTACCCATCGCAGTTTTCTGTAGCTTTACTCATTATTGTTTTGGCTCCCTTCATAGAGGAATTAGCTAAAGTTTTTCCCTTGTTCTACAGACATGGCGAAACAGAACGCTCACTTGTGACCTTGGGTCTTTTAACTGGGTTAGGTTTTGGAGTTGCAGAGTTTGTAGAGTACGTTTTCTTTGTAGGTGTTCCGCCTGTTGTTAGAATACCTGGCATTATCTTTCATGCTTCCAGTGCCACTATAGTCGCTTACGGCATAGCTAAAAAGAAGCCGTTGCCCTTCTACCTGATTGCAGTGACACTGCACATAGCCAACAACTTCTTTGCCTTCGCAGGAGACCTCTTTTTCGGGGTTTTCGTTGAACTGTTCGTGTTAATCACCGCTTACCTGTTGGCTTACCGATATTACCATCTGTCTTCAAACGAAAAAATAGTTGTTTAGCCAACCCTGTCTGTTCGCGCTAAGTCTCTTAGCCTGTTTACTCCATCTATCTGTAAAATGAAGTCAGCTACGCTTTTGGGCACAAGCTCTGTCCAGCTGTCGTCTTTAATCATTTTTTCGCGTATGATCGTGGACATGTAGACTTTTCTTTTAAACAGCGGAGTGGTTTTGACTTCGAAGCCGGCTTCTATAAAAAGCCTCTTGGTTAGAGGCTCATTAGAGTACAGGACGTTGAACTTGGGTGTGTAACCTACGACGGCGCTGACCCAAAGCATGTGCAGGTGAACGTCTGGTACAGGTACAATCCACAAATTCGAATAATCCATCCCTGCCTCCTGCAAAGCTTTACGAACCATAACGAGCCTCTCGCCTGCTGTAAACGGGTTGTTGGTGTTGTGGCTGTATTGAGCGCTGCCGATTACAACTACTAGTTCATCGACTTCTTTTAGCACATGTTGGATGGCGTCTAGGTGTCCTAAATGAAAAGGCTGAAATCTTCCAACATAGAGGCCTCGATTAACCATTGCGCTCACTTGCTTTGAGTGGGACTCACATGCATTTATGATTTGCGTAAACTCTGTTAAGCGAAGTTTTTAAGAACGTTTTCGACTGGAAAAACCGTAAGCTTTCCACCGTTCACTTCGATTTCTTTTTTAGAAGAAAACCCCCGCTTCTCTCTTCCCAACAGCTGCATCTTGACTTTTAAGCCAAAACCATAACCGCCCAACGAAAAATCAGCCCTTACAACTCTATGGCAGGGAACAATAGGCGCGAATGGATTAGATGCCATGATGTTTCCAACTGCTCTAGGTCCGCCGCCGACGGCTCCGGCTATTGCGCCGTATGAAGTTACGTATCCAAGCGGAATTGTTGAGGTTGTTTTGAGAACTTTTTTTGTGTATACGGGTAAATTTGCTGTTGCCAAGGATAGATTGGTGTTTACTTCTTTTCCGCCATAGATATCTTTCAAAGTTGCAAGTGTGTTTTTTGCGGAGGCTGTGGGTTCATGGAAAACTTGGAAAGGCAGATTGAAGGGTACGTTGCCCAAAACGTTGTTTATGGTTGTTTTTTGGGTTGGTCCAAAAGATGATGTAACGATTTGTTGCTTGTTGATGGCGACAGCAAACCATGTCTCCTCGAGGTTTTGAGTGTAGATCTCTATCATCTGGCTCTCCCTTACTCGCAAGTTGAAGGATACAGTAAATGTTAAAAGTTTCTGCGATAGAAGCTATTTCCGTTGGAGCAATCAAGGCATGTGGCAACTAACTTGACGTTATCCTCTGTGGGTTTAGCTGCTAAGAAGGTCTTTGGGGTAACTGACACGTAACCGATGGGTTTGCCGCATTTTTGGCACCTTAACGGTTTAGACTCACTCATGCAAGTCACTTCGCCAACTCTATAATGGTTATAAGTAACCTTAATAATTTGTCTTGTGTATATCAAGAAAAGGCGAAAATTATGGAAGATTATGGACCACGATTACCACAGTTACCTCAAATTCCACAAATCCAATTAATGCCGCAGGAACAGCAGCAGGACCAAGGCAACCAAGCCCAAGGCGGCGGCGTATGGATGCCAGGCGCCACTACAGTTGGCGCAGTCTTCAAAGACGGAGTTATCTTAGCTTCAGAAAAAAGAGTTACATACGGAAACTTTATCATGAGTAAAGGCGGCAAAAAAGTCTTCAAAGTAACAGACCGCATCGGCGTTGCATGCGCGGGACTTGTTGGAGACATGCAGATTCTCGCAAAGGAAATGCAGGCGCAAGCCAACCTCTTCAGCATGGATGTCGGACGACCAATCAGCGTACGTTCTGCTGCAAAACTTTTGGCTAACGTACTGTTCAATCGCAGATACTCGCCATTGTTTACTCAAACAATCGTTGGGGGCTTAGATGAGGAAGGCGGATCACTCTACGTGCTCGATGTCTTAGGCTCGTTAATTCCTGACAAGTACGCGGTTGTGGGTTCAGGCACAGAAATCGCTATGGGTGTTCTTGAAGAAGGCTACAAAGAAACCATGAGTGCAAAAGAAGCAAAGGAGCTTGTTACGCGGTCGATTAAATCTGCTGTTAGCCGAGACTCCATGAGCGGCGACGGAATAGACTTCCTTATCATAACTAAGGAAGGCATCGCTGAAGAATCCATAAAGTTTTAACCCCTTTATTTTTTAATATTTTTTAGCTATATGAGCGGCTGAGCCGTTCATGGACGGAATGTTATGTCGTTTGAACTAACCCTAGAAGAAGGAAAATTTCTAATCAACTTAGCCCGAAACACGGTAAAACAGTACTTGGAAACAGGCAAAGCCCCAAAACCACCAAATGAAACACCCAAAAAACTCTTCGCTCACTGCGGCGTCTTTGTCACCATAAACAGCCTTAGAAACGGCGAGAAGGAGCTTCGCGGCTGCATAGGCTACCCATATCCGACGAGCCCGCTCGTGGAGGCAGTGATTGACAACGCCGTAAACGCCGCAACAGAAGACCCACGTTTTGAACCTTTATCCCCAGCTGAGTTGGATAAAGTTGTCTTCGAGGTCAGCGTGTTAACGCCGCCTGAACCTGTGGAAGTTAAGAATCCAAAGGAGTACTTAAGCAAAATCAAGGTAGGCGAGGACGGCTTAATTGTTGAGCGAGGTCCCTACAAAGGGCTGCTTTTGCCGCAGGTTCCTGTTGAATGGGGCTGGTGCGAAGAAGAGTTTCTCTGTCAATGCTGCATGAAAGCGGGTTTGCCACCTGACACTTGGTTGACAAAAGACGCTAAAATCTACAAGTTCAAAGCCATCGTCTTTGACGAAGAAACTCCATGCGGCGAAGTTAAACGCCTAAACCTCACAAAATAACATTAATCCAGCAGGGTTTCCACGATTGAAACCGCCCTGTCTAAACCTCTAAACCTGTTAGAAAACTTGTTCAACGCCACCATACTTTGGTTGTAAGCTTCTTTTTCATTCTCCATTTTTTCAACGGCTTTTTCAAGTTGCTTGCTGTTTTTTGCGGTTATGGAGCAGTTCAGATCTTGGAGTTTAGCCGCGTTGCCCAATTGTTCGGGCTGAGTGGGGATGCAGATGCTTGGTTTAGCATATTTGATGGTTTCAAAGCATGTTGCGTGGCCGCCGCTGAAAATAACGAATTTAGCCTTTTTCATGGCTTCCTGTCGTTCTTGATGCGAGAGCCAAGTGTGGAGTTCACAGTTGCCAATTTTAGTTGAAACTTTCTTTCCCGGAGTACCTAAACTTATGATGCATTTGGTCTTGCGTTTTTCAAGCACCGGCAAAAGCGTTTTTGTAAGTTTTGCTCTAGTTCCAACAGGTCCGCTTATTGGAGCAAAAATATGTTCCTGAGAACCCTCTACCGCCGCTGTATCCACGAAGCTTCCTACATACTCGACTTTTTCCTTTAATCCAAGGTTGTCCAGGTTGCCAACATTGTACTCGGACACTGTGTAGGGTGGTGGATTGTCCGGGATTATGATTTTTGAGCAGTTTTTTACGTACCGTTCAACTAGGCGTTCGCCTGGACTAAGAAAAGCCGAGAACCCGTAGCTTGGCCTTATCATGTTCGCGATATAGACTGAGGGGATTTTCCATCTTTGAGCTAGACGAAGCGCGTTTATGTCGCCGTCAGCGATAAGGATGTCGGGTGCAATGTCATGCAAGTTTTCTCTTAAGTCATAGTAGCGGTGGATGGTTTCCATAGCGTTGGATTTTTTCATTTCAAATCTGTTCTGTTCCATGTTAAACAGCGGAAGTGGAAATAACATGTTGATCAGTGAAGCAGAGGTAATTATGCCATGGGCGTTTTCGTACCATGAGATTGGTTGGCACTTGTATACGTGACTGAACTCTTTCTGAAGCATCTCGTATGCTTTGCCGCCTGAATAAAAGAACATTTCATGACCTTTTTTCTCCAGCCGCTTCCCTAACGGAATGATTCGTGAAACGTGACCTAATCCGAGTTCGGAGCAGCTGAGTAGCAGTCGCATACACCATACAGATATGGCAAGATTATATTTGAATTATCCCGTAAAGACTGAAAAAAGCAAGCAATTTAAACTCTAGGCGCCAACACTACAAGTATGTTTGTGCCAAGAAAGATTGTGGAGAAGAAGCTCAAAAGGTTCCTAGCCGACGACATCGGACAAGGCGACGTAACGGCAGCAGCAGTTATTCCTGCAAATTTGACCGTTAGAGCAGAGGTTATAGCGAAGGAAGAAGGAATAGCAGCTGGAATTGAAGAAGCCACATTTCTTGCTGAATATTTAGGATTGACTATTAAGGCAAAGGTTTCTGATGGAGCCAAAATTAAAAACAAACAAGTCCTAATGCAAATTTCAGGTGATGCCCAAACTATCCTTTCAGTTGAACGGACCATGCTTAATCTTCTCTCACGAATGAGCGGAATCGCAACCAAAACACGAACCCTAACAGAGAAACTTGAGATGGCACATATGAAAGCGAAAATTGCCGCAACCCGCAAATCCGCGCCAGGGCTACTCTACTTTGACAAAAAAGCCGTTGTCATCGGAGGCGGTGACCCGCATAGGTTACATTTGGATGATATGGTTCTGATTAAAGATAACCACCTTGCAATTGTCGGAAATGTTGAAGAAGTAGTCAAGAGTGCAAAGGCTAAGGCTTCTTTTTCCAAGAAAATCGAAGTCGAAGTTAACACCATTGAGGATTCATTGAAAGCGGCAAAAGCTGGCGCCGACATCATTATGCTGGATAATTTTTCTCCTAAACAGGCTAAGGACGCCTCTGAAGCGCTTGAGGAAGCTGGGTTTGGGAGCGTGTTGCTTGAAGTAAGCGGCGGAATTACAGGCGAGAACCTTTTGGATTACGCGAAAGCAAAAGTTGATATAATAAGTATGGGCGAGCTAACTCACAGCGTTAAAGCGCTTGATATAAGCTTGGAAATAGTGAAAAGCTAACGTGCCACATTAGCCTAACACAGTTATTATCCATACTTCTACTACGGCGCCAACGGCAAGCAAACCCGCACAGATGGCAATGAATAGTCCAGTCCATTTTAACTCGCGCCACCGCCGCTGCGTTAACCTGCGAAACAGCCAGATGCTCTCTGCCATGGCTATTGAGTAAGCGGCGAATTCCAGCCAAAACACAGGTGTTATCAATTCACTTAAAATTCCAATGTACGCTGGGTAGCCTTGTATCGCGGAAATTGCTCCAAGCGCAATGCCGGTGTCAAAGAGGATAAACATACCCAAAGCGGCGCCGACCACTGGAATAAACATCAGTAAGCATATGGAAAAGTTGTTAATGAAAATGTATTCTGTTAGAGTGTTGTTGTTTTTATGCTGGTTTAAAGTTGCGTTCAAATCCTGACTAATTGTGGTGGCATCTTGGTGGCTTAGCGGTATAGCGCTTCCAATTACGGTAACCATGAAGCCAATTAAAAAGATGGCTATAATTGAATAGATTCTTTTTCTTCTCGGCGAAGCGTTCTTCCAAAAAGATAAATCAAGTTTCATAAACAAACCAGCTTTATTTCATAGGCTCAATCTTTAGGGCTCGGAATCCTCTCGCTATAGGGTTTAACGTTTCTGACAATTTAACCGTTGTTAATACACCTTCCGAGTCAACGGCGTAACTTCGCACGTCATGTTCGTTTGCCAAGAGGGAATGAAGAGTCACTTGGTTATCTAAGAATCTGGGCTGGCACATCAATGGCAACCCTAACAAAACAGCTTCTTTTTCATCTACAGCTTTTTTGGCGGCAAACAGAATCGCTTCTGCACCAGCTGTCAACTCAGCTATCCGCACGGGAACGCTTTCTTTGCCAATAGCTAAAATATCTATGCCATAAAGCCGCTTGATTTCACATGCGATTTTTCTAAGCTTTGGCAGAATTTTCAGGATGTTTTGACGCCCAGCCTTTGATGCTCGAAGGTTCATGAGTTCAACAGGAGACAATTCTTCAACTGAAATTCCTCCCAGCGACATATCCAAGTTCACCACGTCCGCCTTCATTTTATCGAGTAATCTTCTGCAGAGTTCAGCCTCATGCACAATCACGTCGAACCCGCCGTCAACTTCCTTGAAAATCGGTTCAACAACCCGAAAAGAAGGTTCGCTGAAAGGCGGTTCAACCAGCACTGAAACTGAAGCAACATGAAGGATTGGTTTAAACTGTTCGTCAAGGATTGCTGCTGCAGAGTCTGCTGCGATAATTTTCAAGTTTTGCACCTAAGTAAGATTGAGGTTAAAGTGGAAAATTAGTTTTCCTCTTTAACTTCACGCGTAGTTTTAAAGCATAAAGCTAAAAGATACATTTCGGAGCTTTTTTGTCGGCTTGCCTGAGGCTTCACTAACTTTACTTCCTCAAACAGCGGCTTCATGTTTAGCATGAAATCGTTTAGCATTTCGCCTTCGAAGACTTTGACGAAGAAGCTTCCGTTGGGGCGTAGGACGCATTGGGCGATTTCTAAGGCTTTTTCAGCTAAGTCGATTTGTCTTGCATGGTCAACTTCCCAAACGCCAGTCACGTTTGGTGCAGCGTCGCAGAGAACCACATCTGCTTTTCGCGGAATAAAAGATAGGATTTGATCGACGGTTCCGGGTTCGGTGAAGTCTGCAATTATTGTGCGTATGTATTCCTGCGTGAAAGGCTCAATTGGTTTTAAGTCAACACCTAAGACGTAGCCATGTTTACCTGTCATTTTTCTGGCTGCTTGAATCCAGCCGCCGGGTGCAGCGCCTAAATCAACAACAATGTCGCGTAGCCTAATGAAGCAATATTTCTCGTTGGCTTGAATTAGCTTGTATGTTGATCTGCTGCGGTAGTTTTCTTCTTTGGCTTTTTTAAAATAATACTCGTTTTTTCTTTCATTTAACCAAGCTTTCGGCGTCGGAATCATCCTCTTGTATGCTTGGCTCTGGTAGTGCTGTTACGCTTGGGCCTTCAGTGATTGCTGGTGCGGGTGCCGGTGGTTTTCCTAAGTTAAGTATCCAATCGGTTAGTTTTGGACAACTCTTCGGGGAAAGCGCAGTTGTAGGGTCGCAGCGTGCGTTGTCTGGGCATAGCAGGCATGGGCAATCCACGATTGTTTCTATGGATGCAGGTAGCCTTTTGGGGTAGAGCCTATATGTCCATCTGCCTTCTTGAAGTTCTTTTTCTCTGCGAATAAGTCCCTTCTCTTCCAGTTTGATGGAGACACGGCTGCCTTCGCGGCTGCTTGCACCTAGTTCACGCCATAAATCTGATTGAAGCACACCATGATAGCCTGTACCGACGACGTAGTGGAGTGCTTTCTGTTCAAGGTCATTACGCTTAGGCATTTAGATCAGTTCCAAATAATACAGTAATATAAGCGTTGGATTCACATAAAAATACGTATCCCTAATTAAACGTGGATTGGCATGAAAAACGCAAAGAAAAATGATTCGGGCAGTTGCTGCTTAGGTATTGAATCGTCAGCTGACGATTTCGGCGTTGGAATAGCCACGTTTGATGGGGAAATCTTAGCTAACAAATCTGACAGCTACATCCCAGCGGAAGGCGGCATCCATCCGAGGGAAGCGGCACGACACCACGCTGAAGTAGCCGACAAAGTCCTAAGTGAAGCATTAGCAAAGGCCGGCGTGAAACCGCGTGAATTATCAGTTATTGCTTTCTCCCAAGGTCCAGGCTTAGGTCCGTCCCTGCGTACAGGAGCAACTGTTGCCCGAGCTTTAGTCTCATACCTTGACTTGCCGCTTGTAGGCGTCAACCACTCCGTCGCGCACATTGAAATCGGCAAACTTAAAACAGGAGCCCGCGACCCCGTGACGCTCTACGCTTCAGGCGGCAACACCATGGTCACTGCTTTTGAGTCGGGGCGGTACAGAGTGTTCGGCGAAACCTTAGACATAGCGCTGGGAAACTGCCTTGACGTGTTTGCGCGTGAGGCAGGTCTTAAGCATAGGAAAGGGGTGCCGCTGGGCGCTGCGGTGGAGCAATTGGCGGCTAAAGGCAAAAAACTCGTCACGTTACCTTATGTGGTGAAGGGTATGGATTTGTCGCTTAGCGGCTTGTTAACCGCGGCTACCGCTGCGTTGCAGAAGGGCAATTGCACGCTTGAGGATGTATGTTACAGCCTTCAAGAACACGCTTTCTCCATGGTAACCGAAGTTACTGAGAGGGCACTTGCGCATACTGAGAAGAAGGAGGTTCTGTTAACTGGCGGAGTAGCTGCAAACAAACGCTTGCAATCCATGCTTGCTATCATAGCACAGGAACACGACGCCAAGTTCAATGTGGTTCCGCTTGAGTTTGCAACTGACAACGGCGCCATGATTGCTTGGACGGGCGTTTTGGCTTTTAGGTATGGATTAGTTACGGCTTTGGATGAGAGTTTTGTGAAGTTGCGTTGGCGAGTCGACAAGGTGGATGTGCCATGGATACAATAGATAAAGTAGACACTGCTAAGCTGCTCAAGAAGGGAGCCGAAGCCAGTCTATTCCTTACAGATTGGCATGAAAGAAAAGTAGTCGTGAAGGTGCGTATCCCAAAAAAATATCGTCCGCCAGAGCTGGATATTCTGATTCGAAGTTACCGCACGGTGCATGAGCCACAGTTGATGCATGAGGCGAAAGCCGCTGGGGTGCCGACGCCGTTGATTTACATGGTTAACGTGCCCGAATCCTTGATTACAATGGAGTACATTGAGGGGCTGCAAATAAAACAGCTACTAAACACCGTTTCCAAAGCCAAGCGACATGACTTATGCGTCAAAATCGGCGAATCCATCGCACACCTACACACCCACGGCTTAATCCACGGCGACCTAACAACCTCAAACATGATATTAAACCCAGAAGGCAAAATCTTCTTCGTTGACTTCGGGCTGGGAGAAAAAAACATCGAAATAGAAGCCAAAGGCGTCGATTTGCACTTACTCAAACGTGCACTGCAGAGTACACATTACCAGTTCTGGGAAGAATGCCTCAAAAACGTGTTGCGCGGTTACACTTCGGTTTTAGGCATAGAGGCGGCGGAAAAGGTTTATGAGAAAATCAGGGAAATAGAGAAGCGTGGACGCTATGTCGAAGAACGCAGACAATAACCAATGTCAAATTCCAAAGCGAAAGGTTGTCTTTTTCGCCACTGGCAACATCAACAAGTTCAACGAAGCACGAAGCATCCTTGGACAATACGACATCGCAGTCGGCATGCTTCGCTTGAAAGGCGATGAAATTCAAAGTGAGAACCTGAAAGAAATCGCGGAAACAAGCGTCAAAAACGCCTACCAACGGTGCCGCTTGCCCATTTTTGTGGAAGATGCAGGTTTATTTATTGAGGGATTGGGCGGGTTTCCAGGTCCATACGCGGCTTACGTTTATAAGACAGTTCACAACTGCGGCATCCTAAAACTTATGGAAAATGCAGCTGATAGGCGCGCGGAGTTCCAGTCAGTCATAGCTTACTGCGACGACCAAACTCCATGCGAACCAGTATGCTTTGAGGGCGAAGTTAAAGGCGAAATAACCTTGGCTGAGCGCAAGGAACAGGGAAAGTCAGGTTTTGGTTTTGACCCCATCTTCCAGCCAGCAGGAAGCCAAGAAACGTTTGCGGAAATGACCATAGCGGAAAAGAATGGTTACTCTCATAGAGCTATGGCTATACGTAAATTCGCTGAATGGTACAAAAAGCAGTAAACTGTAAAGACTCTATGGACCTCTAAACAAAATTTTATATTGCTATTGTTGCATAAACAGAATTGTGAGAAGAGCGGAACACCATGATTCGAAGTGCCGCTAGAAACTGGTCTTTGCATGAAGGTTTAATCACAGCTTTAGCCATAGGCGGATTCTTCATTATCTTAGGCTCAGTGTTCGCGTTGACACCAGGCATCCCAAATCAGACAAATGCGTTCTTCTCGGATATAACCAACGTAACTTATCACATTGGAACTTCAGGCACCGTGAATTTGCCCGCCCCAGCCCACCCTGCAGACCACACCGTTTTCTACACAGCCGTATTCAATTTCCTATTGGGCGTAGGCATCTTGCAGATATTTATCTTAGCGCTTCGGTTATGGGTGAAATCGCAGATTAGACGGATAGCTGAAACCATAGGCAACTTGATATTCTGGCTGGGTACCGCAGTGGTGGCGAACGTTTTTCTGCTGGCTGGAACGCAAAATGGCTGGTTCCAGTTTTGGTCATCACTGATCATACTCGTAGGCGCCTCTTTGATTGCAAGGTTCTTCGTACATCTTGCAGGAAGACAGTATGGGGCTGCACGGATAAAAGAACCCTGAGTTTTTCGGTTTTTCTCCTCAAAGGGATTACTTTTAAATATTCGTTGATTGTGGATAATGGTGCAGTTTAAGGTGTAACAATGCCCAAGCAAGAAAAAGGAAAATCCCATTCGATGCGTCCAGTCAGCAGGCGCCCTCCAAGCTGGTGCAAATATCAGCCTGAAGAAGTAGAATCATTCATAATTAAATTGGCTAAGGAAGGCCATAACATGAGCAGCATAGGCACAGTCCTACGTGACCAATACGCTATTCCACTGGTGAAACCCATAACTGGCAAAAGCATAAGCGACACACTCAAAGCCTCAAACTTAGCTTCAACAATGCCAGAAGACCTATCTAACCTCATGAAAAAAGCTCAAAGCCTCGCCGTCCACATGGACAAAAACAAAAAGGACCTCCACAACAAACGCAACATGCAAATCATCGAAGCCAGAATCCACAAACTCAGCCGCTACTATAAGCGTGAAGGCGTGCTTGCACAGAACTGGAAGTACGTGCCAAAAATCGCCTCAGTAACCTAAACCGTCTTCTTCCATTTAATTTTACATTTTACAGTTTTTTGATACACCAGCTTTAAATCCAATTACCGCCTTTTAGCCCGAGAAGTGATTGGGCATGGCTTCACAGCAAAAATCCATCGAAGATTTCTTAGCTTCTGAAAATGAAGCGGCAAAAGTAATTTTGGAAACTGTAAAGAAAGACGGTTTTATCCTTGTGTTTTCGCATTTGGATGCGGATGGGGTTGCTGCTGCTGGCATCATGGGTAAAATGCTCTATCGGCTTGATGCCCGTTTCAGAATAAGGGTTATGCAGTGGGTTGACGAGAAAATCATCGGCGAAGTCATCGCTGACAAACCACAACTCGTGATTTTAACGGATTTTGGAAGCGGCTACCTTGACCTGTTAAACGAGAAAATCCCAAACACAAAAGTTGTAATCCTTGACCACCACCAAGTGAACAGCAAAGTGGTTAACCCGAATTTTGTGCAGGTTAACCCGCACCTTTTCGGTATTGATGGAGCGACGGATGTTAGCGGTTCTGGTGTGGCTTATTTTGCGGCTAAAGCGGTGAACACAGCCAACGTGGATTTGGCGCCTATAGCTTTGGTTGGAGCGTTGGGCGACATGCAAGACAAATATGAGCAGCGAAGCTTTCGGAGTTTAAACGAGATAATCGTTAACGATGGTGTCTCGGCTGGCTTGTTAAAGGTTGAGAAGGACTTGATTTTTTTTGGTCGAGAAACAAGACCCATCTACAAGATGCTGGCTACCACAACTAACCCTTTTATTCCAGGTTTGAGCGGTCAAGAAACTGAAGCACTGAACTTTGTCGCTAACTTAGGAATCCCACTCAAGCAGGGTGACAAATTGAGGGCTCTTTGTGACTTAACCGATGAAGAACGCAAACGCCTATGTTCAGCTCTAGCCGACTATCTGTTATCTAAGGGGCTGCATCTGGAAGTTGAGAACCTCGTCGGGTACGTTTACATTTTAACTAAAGAGGAACCAAACACGGCGCTTCGGGATGCAAGGGAGTTCGCAGTGGTTTTGAATTCAACAGGGCGAATGGACAGACCAAGCCTTGGCATAGCCATCTGTATGGGGGACCGCAAAGCAGCACTTGAAGAATCCAACAAAATCTTAGAGGACTACCGCAAAAACATCAACAAATACCTTGGCTGGATAAGCGAAAAACCCGAGCGGATGAGGGAACTCGAAAACATATACGTTATCTACGGCGAGAACTTTATCAACGAAAAAATCATCGGCACCGTCTCCTCCATAATCGTGTCAAGCCTTGCTAACAACGAAAAACCGCTTTTAGCTTTTGCTAATATTGAGCAGGAGAATGCTACAAAGTTCTCGGGCAGAACCACTGAGGCTGCACTGCGGAAAGGCGTTAACCTCGGCGATGTTATGAGGTTGGCTTCAGAAAAGTACGGCGGTAAAGGCGGTGGACACAACATTGCAGCTGGCGGCCAAGTGCCTCTTGACAAAGTGATAGATTTCATTAAGACAGCGGATGAATTAGTCGGTCGGCAGTTGAAGGGTGAGAAGCTTGCAGGCAACAGTAACGCTTGAGTACAAAGATGAAAAGACTGCGCGAGCCATTGCAGAAGCGGTTTCGCCCGACAATTTCAACGCGCCAATCGGCTTAAAAGTCAAAACGGAGCAGGAAAACAACAGGGTCATAACAGAAATAGAATGCGAATGTAAACTCGCCACCTTCACCGCCACCATAGATGACCTGCTCTTTAGCGCATCCACCGCGGAGAAAACACTTCAACTAATAACAAAATAAAAAACCAACACCTTCTCCAAACGCATGCAGATTTTTTGGGCATATTTGGATCCTAACAGCATATCTATGCAGAAACCTATAGGGGGTAGGTGTATTGTTTGTTTTTCAAGCCATTAACATGTTGAAACTAAAGAGTTATGGTATGGGCTTGTAGGTTAAAGCGAGTGCTCCACCAATAATCCCAAATCCTGCACCAACAAAGTAGCCGCCCATGCCCACAAAGCTAATGACTGAAAACACCACGATAACCACGCCCCAAAGAAAATGTTCCTCTGGGTGAATCCGCAAAATAAGCGCACTCATCAACACGATGACTCCGCAAACAAAGCTAGCTATTGAAACAGCGGTAAAGAAACCTGTCGAACTAGCGTATGTGCCCATGAAGTTGTGGTAGCCACCCATCATGTTACGCATATAATCGCCAAATCCTCCCCAATTTGGGCCATTAGAACCAAACCAAACAGCATTAACCAAACTAACAAACAGTACAATTAAGCCTCCGACCAACGAAATTACAAAAGCCAACGTTAACCCTTGTTTTTCACTCATATTTTTCACCTCACAGAAACCTTCTCGGGTCAGTGTCGATGTCCACGATTGTGGGTTTTGTTGATTTGAGTGCTTTGTCTACGGCTGCTTCAAGCTGACTTGGCTCAGTAACTTTAATACCTAAACCACCAGAATGCTCGGCGAAGTCCGCAAAGTTGTAATCATACAGCTCCGTTTGCGAACTCTCAAAGCCCTCAACCTTCTGCTCCTGCATAATCATCCCCAACCGCTTATTGTTCATAACAAACACCTTCACATTCAACCCATACTTTAGCGCCGTCAAGAAATCGCCTAAAACCATCGTTAACCCGCCATCACCTGTTAAACACACAATCTGCCTCTCTGGATAAGCCAACGCCGCCGCTAAAGCTCCGGGCAAACCAAACCCCATCGTCGCCAAGCCGCCGCTCATAACCAGTTTCTGGGTTTTTCGCATCCTAAAGTTTCTGCCAAACCACCAGCAGTTCTCGCCGACATCTAGCGAAATTACCGCGGTGTCAGCGATTTTTTCGTTGAGCACTTTGATAATGTACTGTGGTCTAATGGGCTTCACGGTTGCGTCGGCTTCTTTTTCAAGTTGGCTGAGCCATTCCTGCTTTAGCTTCGCAATCTCCTCTAAATAATCTGCCCTATGCTGCTCTGCGACCTTCTCGGTCAACTTGGGAATCAACACTGCGCTGTTGCCCAGCAACCCGACCTCAACTGGGTAGCGACGTGCAATCATAAGCATGTTAATGTCGATTTGCACTGTGCGTTTTTTTGGAATCTGCGACAAATCCGAAAACGAAGAACCAATAGCGATTAGCAAATCCGCTTTTTCCATAAGTTGCCCCGCTGCAGTCGAACCTACACCGCCATGGCAACCAACGTAGAGCGTTTCGTTTTCGTCAACAACGCCTTTAGCTCTAAAAGTCCCGATAATCGGTGCACCAATCTTCGAGGCTAACTTTAACAGTTTGGTGCCTTGGCCTCTGGCGCCAAAACCAGCCAAAATAACAGGCCTCTCTGATTGGTCAATAACTTTAGCTGCTTTCTCAATCACCCAATCCTCCTGTCCAAAAGCAAGATTTGGCATTCTGCCTTCAAAAGGCAAAATCTCTGTTTCATAGGGCAACTTTTGCACATCATTTGGAATTCCGATGTGAGCGACGCCTCGGTCGAGAAGAGCATGTTTAATCGCTAAGGTCACGAGCGTCGTAGTCTGGTCCTCAGTCATCAAAGTTTTGTTGTAGACACTTAAGGGCTCAAAGAACGCTTGGTGATCAATCTCCTGCAAGGAACCCTGACCGATCAATGGGCGAGGAACCATTCCTGTTAAAGCTAAAACGGGCGAGTGATCCAACTGTGCATCATATAAGCCAGTCACCAGGTTAGTTGCGCCTGGACCAGAAATCCCAAGGCAAGCTGCAACATGCCCCGTTAACTTTCCGTAAGCAGAAGCCATAAACGCCGCTGTTTCCTCGTGCCGCACCTGAAGGTACTTTACTTTTCCGTTGCTTTTGCGTATGGCGTCTACAATGCCCAAGGTTGATGTGCCTGGGATGCCGAAAACGTATTTGACGCCCCATTCAGCCATCTGGTTGATTAGTACCTCAGAAACCGTATGCTCCACTTTCTTCTCTTCCACGGTTTTGTCAGATAACAAAACAAACGCTGATTTGGGTGCTCCGCAAACGGGGCAAACCCACTCTTTTGGCAAATCACTAAACTTTATTTTTTCTTTCGCGTCATCGTAAACATAATTGCAGACTGTGCACCTGTATTTCGCCATAACAAACCCTTCAAAAACACTATTAGAAACTAATGACTGCGTCCTTATCAGTTTATTGGAGCAACCAAAATGCATCAAAGATTAGCCGAACAATTCATAAACTCCTCCAACCAACTATTTACCTAAGAGATGTAATTTATGGAGAACTGGGATGTCATAATAATCGGCGCTGGTTCAGCAGGGTTAGCTGCTGGAATCTACACGGTGCGAAGCGGACTCAAAACTTTGATTTTAGATGAAAAATTGCCTGGCGGCACAATCTCAGACGCCTCAACTGTTGTGAATTATCCTGGTTTTGCTGAGATTAGCGGTGGAGAGCTTGCTGAAAAAATGACTCTACATTGCAAAAAAGTCGGCGCAGTCATCCACGATTTAGAGGTTGTTACAGAATTACAGCTTAAAGACGAAAAGAAAATTGTCAAAACCTCAAGCTCCAACTACGAGGCTAAAGCAGTAATATTTTGTGCAGGTTCACATTACAAGGAAATCGACGTAAAAGGTGAAAAAGAGTTCCGTGGACGTGGCGTAAGCTACTGCGGCGTCTGCGATGGACCATTTTTTAAGGGCAAAAAAGTGCTTGTTGTCGGCGGCGGAAACTCTGCTTGTATAACGACTCTTTATCTTTCAGGTCTTGCTGGGCAAGTCACAGTGATTCATAGGCGGGAAGCTTTCAGAGCGGAAGAATCCTTGGTATCCGATATTGCATCAAAAGGCAACGTAAACGTCGTATGGAACACTGAAATTCAGGAAATAAAAGGCGACAAACAGGTAAAAACAGTAACTTTAATCGATAACTTAACGAAGAAAACAAGTGAATTAGCGGTAGACGCTGTTTTTGTGCAAGTCGGCGAAGCACCTAACAGCCAATTAGCCAAAGCTGCTGGAATAGAAACAGACGAGCATGAATACATCAAAATTGACATTCGCCAACAAACCAATCTGCCTGGAGTTTACGCGGCTGGCGACGTTACCAATCACCCTGTTAAGCAGGTTGGTACAGCTGTGGGTCAAGGCATCACTGCGGCTCTTGAAGCGTACAGTTTTATTCGGCGACCCTATTACCGAAAATGAGCAGAAAACAATATATCGGTAAAAGTACGTTTTAGGGTTTTAATGCATTAGTTTGGTATAAATAAGAAAAACGGAAACTGCCCGAAAAAAATGCAGACAGGTATTCAAAAAGTATCAATACGAGGCAAACACATGCATAAAATATTAGTCAAGCGGGAAATCGCTCAAAAAATCAAATTCATCGAGGTAGAAGCCCCTGAAATAGCTGCAAAAGCTCAAGCAGGGCAATTCGTTATTCTAAGACTTGACGAAGCAGGTGAAAGGTTCCCGTTAACGCTTTGCGACTGGAACAAGAAAAAAGGAAAGATAACGCTTGTTTTCCTTGAGGTCGGAGTCTCAACTGAGAAAATGGGTAAACTTAACGAAGGCGACTCAATTCTGGACATTTGCGGTCCATTAGGGAAACCAAGCGAGATAACAAAGTATCCTTTAGTTTGTATTGTTGGCGGTGGAGTTGGAACAGCCGCAGCTTACCCCATAGCAAGAGCTTTCAAAGAAGCCGGCAGCAAAGTAATCTCCATAATAGGCGCCAAAACCGCCAATATGTTAATTCTGGAAGATAAAATGGCTGAAGCGTCAAACGAACTGGTAATTTGCACAGATGACGGCAGCAAAGGTGAGAAGGGATTTGTCAGCGGTGCCTTAAAAAAACTGATCGATTCAGGATACAACTTCAACGCTGTCTACGCAATTGGACCAACAGTTATGATGCGTGCAGTCGCCGAAACTACAAGACCCTACAAGATAAAGACAGTTGTAAGCTTAAACCCAATTATGGTTGACGGCATGGGAATGTGTGGAGCATGCAGAGTCACCGTTGGCGGCCAAACAAGGTTTGCCTGTACGGACGGGCCAGACTTTGACGCTCACCTAGTTGATTTTAACGAGTTAATGAAGAGGCAGTCATGTTACTGTCCTGAAGAGAAATCTGTGTTGCAGCATTATCATGAGGGATGCACCTGTGGAAAATAAGACACAATTAAAACCCAAAGCTCAGAAAACCGCAGTTCCAATTCCTAAGCAAACGCCTAAAGAACGCAAACACAACTTTAACGAAGTTGCACTTGGATACAGCGAAGAACAAGCACAAGTTGAAGCTTCCAGATGTCTGCAGTGTCCTAAGCCCACATGTGTTAAAGGTTGCCCAGTGGAAGTGGACATTCCAGCATTCATCAAATTAATGAAAAGCAAAGACTACGCGAAAGCCATCAGCAAAATAAAAGAAAAGAACTGTCTTCCAGCTATTTGCGGTCGCGTTTGTCCCCAGGAGGAGCAGTGCCAAAAATTCTGTCTGCTGGGAAAAGTCGGCGAATCTGTTAGCATTGGACGGCTTGAAAGGTTTCTGGCAGATTGGGAACGCCAAACTGATATAGTATGCTCCGAAAAAGCTAAGCCGACGGGAAAGCGTGTGGCAGTAGTGGGTGCTGGACCAGCAGGGTTGACGGCGGCTGCCGATTTAATCAAACTTGGACACGAAGTCGTCATCTACGAAGCACTGCATTACCCAGGCGGAGTGCTCATGTACGGTATCCCCGAGTTTCGTCTGCCAAAGAACATAGTCCAAGGAGAAGCTGATTACGTAAAGAAACTGGGCGTTGACATGCGCTTAAACTGCATCATCGGAAGAACCTTCACAATTCCAGAGCTACTCAAAACGGGTTTCGACGCGGTATTTGTTGGGTCAGGCGCTGGACCACCACAGTTCATGGGCATTCCAGGCGAGAACTTAGGCGGAATCTATTCAGCTAACGAATTTCTAATCCGAGTTAACCTCATGAAAGCCTACACCTTCCCAAAATGCGACACCCCCATAAAGATAGGTAAAAAAGTCGCGGTTATCGGAGGAGGCAACGTAGCTATGGATTCAGCTCGCTCAGCACTGCGTTTAGGCGCCGAAGTCAGCGTTGTCTACCGCCGTTCAAGAGAAGAATTACCTGCAAGAAAAGAAGAACTTGAAAACGCTGAGGAAGAAGGAATAGATTTCAAGTTCTTGACCAGTCCTGTGCGATATATAGGAGACGAGAAGGGATGGGTGAAAGCGTTGGAGTGCGTTAAAATGGAGCTTGGTGCTCCTGACGCTTCTGGAAGAAGAAAACCCATACCAATCAAAGGCTCCGAATTCACAATGGACGTCGATTCAGTTATAGTTGCCATCGGCAGAAACCCCAACCCAATCATCCAAAGTACAACTGAAGGCTTACAGGTTACAAAGTGGGGCACGATTGTTGCAGATGAAAACGGTAAAACAAGTCTTCCAGGAGTCTTTGCGGGCGGCGACATCGTGACAGGAGAAGCCACAGTCATCAGCGCAATGGGAGCAGGCAAACGCGCGGCAAAAGCAATAAACGAATACCTAACCAACAAAAAATAAACCTATTTTAGTCTCATTTTGAGACTCTTTTATTTGCTTGATTTTTACTTTTGTAAGTTAAAACTATGATTATCACTATTATGTATGCGGCTACAGCGGCTATCAGAAGAGGTATAACTAACCCATTTTGCGAGTCTGCGGTTTTCTGCGAATACTCGCTTGGCAACTGGTTTGTTTGTGCTGATGTACCATTTGTGGGCTGAGATGTTGCGGTTGGTGGTGTCATGTTTTCCTTTTGGGTGGCTCCAATCGGGGCTGAAGTGGGCGTAGTTGCTTGTTCCTTACCGCCACTCTCAGTAACCCCTGTGGTGTATGTTGCTCGTTCATCTTGCAGGTCATAGAAGATGCCTTTGTCAAAAGCTAAGGTGACCTGATAGCTTGTGTTACTGGGTTGCGAGAGCGTCCAGTCAAAGCTGACTGAAAAGCTTGAATTAGAAATAACTGACTGGCATGCCATTGACTGTTTGGAGACCTGTTATATCTGGAAAATGAGATACGCCGAGGCTAACGTCACCCAAGGTAACGTTCGTTGTCTCAGTGTCATTTACAAGGTTTAAGGCGTTTAAAAGCCCAGTCGAATCAAGTCCAGTCTGCTCCTGATGCGCTTGCAGTATGCGAGCGGCAACATCTTTCACGCTTGCGTAAGTTCTATCGCTAACTGGCGGGGTTCCTGTTGGGCTTACACCGCACTGGTGAAAAGCACCGTTAACATATACGCATACAACGTGGATTGTGCTGTCGCTGGATCTTGAATCAATGTCAACGGCTTGAGTAATGGTTGGGTCATTTGGCGCTGAGGGAAAAGAATAAACGCTGCCTACAGTAATGGTGTAGTGGCTCATGTCAAAGGGGAGAACGTTGTTTACATAGGAGAGTGCTTTGCTTTCAAGCAGAACAGTATCCGCATGCGCTACTTGAAAATGCTGAAATGACAAAATCGATACCAGCAAGATAAGTGTTAAAGCCGCCAGCGTTGAAGGTCTCATCATTCACACCATATAATAGCGAGAGTGTTAGACCCACAATTTAGCTCTCCCCAAGGAACAGAACGTTCCGCAAAAAGAACAACACCAAACATGCACTTGCAAAATTGGGTTGGAGTTGCCATACGGTAATATAGTATCTATCCTTCTGCCTTGACATATGCGTAAGATTAAAGGCTCCAGTAGCTACCTCAAAAATCAAGTCAGAAAAAACCTTGCTAAAGCAGCCCTCTGTGCGCTCATTTTTGCAGCCGTCTTTGCCTTTTTAATCTATAGATTCCTATCAACACTTCAAGTTGGCATCTTGGAAGAAGCCGGGCTCATTTTCTTGCTTGCACCACTGGTAGCTTTCTATTTTTATCTGCGCAAATACCACATCTACAGCGGCGGCTGGCAAGGAGAAAAACAAGTCGCCAAACTCCTAACCAGCAAACTAAACGACGACTACTACCTCCTAAACGACCTGTACCTGCGGGACGGCGGCGGAGACATCGACCACATCGTTTTGGGACCCAACGGAGTTTTCGTTTTGGAAACCAAGAATTGGAGCGGCAATATCTCTTGCAACGGCGACGAATGGCAACGAGTTGGCAAACGCAATTTTTCAGGTAGCCCCACTAGACAGGTTAAACGGAACGCGGCAAAAATCAAACAAATAATCGACGCCAACCCAAACCTAAGAGCGCTGGGCATCTGGGTCGAAGGTGTAGTTGTTTTAACAAACAATCATTCCGCAATCCACTTGACCAATCCGACTGTTCCAGTACTCAAGCTTTCCCAGCTTACCAACCACATAACGGAGATTAAAAATCCTCGGAGTTACTCTCGAGAACAGTTAGAAGCCATCGGAAAAGAAATTGTCAAGCAAAAACACTAAATGACTTGGGATCTGGCGGCGTAATGTTTAGCCATGCCTTCCGTTTCACGCAAACAAAAGATGTTATACTGGTTATAAGGAGGCTGCTGATAGGAAACAGGTTCGCTACAGCACGGTTGCTGCCTCCAAGCGTATCCAGCAGAATGGATATGCAGCAGTAGAGTGCAAAGCAGCCTGTAACGAATTGGAGGGTATGAAGGGCTTTTCTCGCTTTGTAAGCTTTCATTTTTGTCCAGTTCAAAGCAGACTCTATTCTCTTTGAAACGTCAGGCAAGTCATCTAAAAACAGCGCTAAACCCGCCAAAAAGAACACTCGTCCAGCATTGACTGCTATGCTACTTGATTCTACAAGGAACAGACTGAGCAACGGGATTGGTGTGAACTCTATAACAAAAACTGATGTTACTAGCAATATAAAGAAGCCGTAAACGTAATGGTGAAATAGGAACCGCCCTGTATGTAGAGACCGCCCGATGGAGGCGCTTGGAAAGATGTTGATTAACCCTGCTGCAAGTGCCAGCCAAAACAGGTTGCCATTTAGAAGCCACGGCGCGTAAGGCTGCCAGTATGGGTAAGCCATGTAATAGCCGAATACGATGCCTGCAACACACGCTACCGTGATTAGGGCGTTGAAGATTAAAGCTAAACTGAATGTTTTCTTTAAGATTACCCAGACAGAACCAGCCATTTTACGCCAAGCCCAAAGATAGCCTTTATCTAGATTCATATGGAAATTTGCTAAACCACTTTTTATAAGTACCGCATGTTACGAAGCTAAAATCACGCTTAACCAGAGTTCAAAAAGCAATGTTTTTATTTTGTTTTTTACTAGGCAATCTTGATTGGTGAAAACCTTTGGCAGGCATCGGATTAAGCGCACTCGTAGGTTTCTTAGTAACAGTCATCATTAGCCTAATCTATCCTGGTGTTGGTTTCATCCTCGGCGCTTTCTTAGGTGGATTAATCGCTGGACTCATAGCACGAGGTACATTGGGTGGAACTATGGCGGGTTTCCTCTCTGGATTGATAAGCGCTGTTGTATTAGCAATCTTGGCGTTTCTACATTTTATTGTAGTTGAAACAGTTAGACATGGGGTTTTGGGTTTTCTATTCGGGGGCTTGGTAGGATTAGTTCTTGGAGTATTAGTTCTCATCTTGGTAACGGTGCTTTCTGCAATCGGCGGTTTCATCGGCGGATTAGTTACAAGATAAACTGCGCTTACCTGTCGAGCATAAACCTCTTCTCATGCGGTCCTTGTTCGGGTATTTGGTCTAAAATCATCTTTTCCTCAGGTTTCTTGCTTAGCACAATCGGTGACAGCTGCCCAGCGAGTTCCAGCGCCGAAGCCAGTTTGCTGCTTCTTTCTGCGTAAATTTCAAACAGAACGCTATCTTTATGCACATCCCCGCTCAATTTTGCATGCAGCACAACCCCTGCGCCCTTCTCTTTAGGTGCTCCTGCTTCGCGGGCAATGCGTACTATGTCATTTGTGCTCAGCCATAAGACTTTGCCAGCCCGCTCTGACCGCACAACAGCCTTTTCAGGACCCACTGGTATGTCCTCAGGCTTAACCGCAGGGTTACCACCTTGAGCTGAGATGATTTCACGCATCTTCTTTTCAGCCTTACCAGAATTGATCATGTCCTCAGCCATGCCACGCGGGTGTTCAACGCCGACCATTTCAAAGAGCATACTTGCAAGGCTAAGGGCTTTCTCACGCAGGTCAGGCGGTCCCCCACCCATGAGAGTCTCTAACGCTTCCTTTGCCTCCAGCGCTGGACCAATGCCGCAGCCCAAAGGTTGTTCACCAAAAGTCAGGGCGCATTGAATGTTTAAGCCTAAACGTTTGCCTAAATCCACAAAATCCGAAGCCAATGTATAAGCTTCTGTTCGGGTTTTGATTTTTGCTCCCATCCCAGTTGGGATGTCGATGACCACGTGTGTGGCGCCGATGGCTTTTTTCTTGCTTAGAATCGAGGGCAAAAGCATAGGGTCGATTCCCAAGGGGTATTCAACTTGGATAAAGAGGTCGTCGGCTGGCGCAAGCTCCAGTGAACCGCCCCAAACCAGGCAACCGTTGGTTTTAGCTACAACCTTCTTGATTTCTTTTATTGATAGATCCACTGGGCAGAGGGTTTCCACTCGGTCTGCAGTTCCCGCAGGTGAAGTTATTGCCCGCGAAGATGTTTTGGGAATGGTGAATCCTGCAGCTGCCACAATGGGAACTATCAGCATGCTGGTTTTGTCGCCTGGAATGCCGCCGACGCTGTGCTTATCAAGGATGGGTCCTTTGCCAAAATCAAGAGTTTTTCCCGTGGAAATCATTGCTCTGGAAAGCGCTTCAGTCTCGCCCATGCTAAGTCCATGAATGCTAAGTGCCGTGAGGAACGCCGAGATTTCCACCGTGCTCAAATGTCTTTCAACAACGTCCTTCACGATGGCTACAAGGTCCTGCTCACGTAAACGTTCCCCATGCAGCTTAGCGCGGATGTTAAAGAGGGATTCAGGAAGCGGAGCCAACTCCACATCAACTTTTTCGCCCTCCTCCACACCGAGAGCTTCAACGGTTTCTTCATAGAGTCCGATTCGGTTTGGGGGAAAATGGTATGCGATGTTGGCTATAGCAATCATTTCTTGACCGTTGCATTTTATTTTTATTCTGTCAGAACTGTGCACGCCCAGCAGGTTGGCGCTTTCTTCGCTGAGCAAGGCGATTCTGCTGCCGCCTGTGGTAATCATTAAGGTTTCAACAGTTAACTCCATCTTGGACACGTCAATATCAATTAGTCTGGGAAATAGTTAAAGATTTTAAGGCTAAGCCGATGAGTCTAGCAGGCGAGGATTACTCTTTGAAGTATCTTGACTTTGTCGATTTAACTTACAAGCCTAAAGAATCCGATTTAATCTGCACTTTTCTTGTTGAGCCCCAAGGCATAAGCCTAAAAGAGGCTGCGGGCGGGGTGGCGGCGGAAAGCTCCGTTGGTACCTGGACAGAACTAACCACAGAGAAGCCTTATGTTAAGCGGTTGGCAGCACACGTTTACAGCATAGAAGGCAGCGAAGTCAAAATCGCCTATCCCGCTGAGCTCTTCGAAGCAGCAAACATGCCAAACATCCTAAGCAGCGTAGCTGGAAACGTTTTTGGGCTTAAAGCTCTAAAAAATCTGCGTTTACTCGATTTAGAATTTCCTAAACAGCTCTTAGCCAGCTTTAAAGGACCAGCCTTTGGCATCGCGGGCATCCGCAAACTCCTTAAAATTCCAAAGCGCCCGCTCGTAGGCACAATAATCAAGCCTAAACTTGGGTTAGAAACCAAAGACCACGCCAAAGTCGCTTACGAGGCATGGCTTGGCGGCTGCGACATCGTGAAAGACGACGAAAACTTGAGCAGCCAAAAATTCAACCCCTTCGAAACACGTTTAACGCAAACGTTGGAGAGCCGAGAAAAAGCGCAGGCGGAGACGGGTGAACGAAAAGTCTACATGATAAACATCACCGCGGAAACCGACACCATGCTCAAGCGTGCCCAAACTGTTGTTGACCAAGGCGGCGAATACGTTATGGTGGATATTTTGACTTGTGGCTGGTCCTCCCTACAAACCTTAAGAAACCAAAACCTAAAATTGGTTATCCACGCCCATCGCGCTGGACATGCCGCTTTCACCAAGAACCCGACGCATGGCATCGCAATGAAGCCTGTAGCTACAGTAGCAAGAGTAATCGGCGTTGACCAACTTCATGTGGGAACTGTTGTAGGAAAAATGTCAGAGACCAAAGCTGAGGTAATCGAAAACATCGACGCTTGCAAAACTCAGATGGGCGATTTAAGGCCTGTTTTGCCCGTTGCTTCAGGTGGACTGCATCCCAGGTTGATTCCTTCGTTAATGGAGACGTTCGGCAACAACTTTGTTATCCAAGCAGGCGGCGGCATTCATGGACACCCAGATGGCACGGTAGCAGGCGCCAAAGCCATGCGCCAAGCTGTAGATGCAACGTTGGAAAGGAAAACGCTTGAAGAGTACGCTAAAAACCACAAGGAACTTGCCACGGCTCTGAAACAATGGAAAACTTAAAATCATCTATACTCGGTTTGCGATCTATTGGAAATGGAATTTAAGCCTTTTTTGTACTTTTTCCACCTTTTTTAGACCTTAACATTGCACAGGAAATAACTTTCTTACCAAAAACTTGACAGTGGCATTTCTGACAAACAAATATAAACAATCGGTACTACTATGAAGTAGAGTGAAAATGCAGGCTTTAGAAGCAGTCACCACCGTTGAAGTTCCAGTTGAAGCATTAATTAAATTACTAGGCACAAAAAGAGCAATCCAGTTCATTAAAGAAATTACGCAGTATTATGACGAGTCTATTATTGAAATAAAAAAAGGAACCAAAATAATTTCCATCAAACAAGTTGAAAATGAATTTTTAAAATAGGTAATTAGTAAGCGGTGCAGTTGTCACCAGCAAGTTAACAGCCTATCCACTAATACCAACTTCATTCAGATTTAGAAAACCCACAGATACCTGCGCTGCATAACTTGAACTATCGATTGGGGCGCAATTATTCCTTCTTCGCATATTAAACCGTGGATATAGCGGTTTGGGGTAACATCGAAAGCGGGGTTACGCACCAGAAGCTTCGCTGGCGCCTCACTCCAAACCTCAGCTGGGCTTCGCTGTTCAATCTTTTCGCATTCGCCGCTAACAGTGGCTGGGTCGAACTTTAGCAGTTCCGAAACCACATAGAACGGCACCCGTGCCTCATGGGCTAAAACCGCGATTGCACTAGAGCCGATCTTGTTGACCACGTTGCCCTCTGAGGTAATGCCGTCGGCACCCACAATTACAACATCCACGTTTCCCATGAATGTGCGCGCTGCTGAATCAACGATAAAGGTGGTTTCAACGCCCAACTCCAACATTTCTCGTGCAGTTATTCTTCCCTGAAAAGCAGGGCGCGTCTCGGTGCAGATAACCTTGAAGTTTTTGCCGTCAGCCTTTGCTTTCGCGAGCAGTCGGGTTACGGTTGAGGAGTGGCAATGCGTAAAAACCACTGAGCCATCAAGGATTCTTTTGGCGCCTATTTCTGCTGTTTGCTCTCTTGAAGTTTCCAAATCTTTGAGGAATTGGCTGGCACTTGAAACGACTACTTGACTTAATTTGTCTACCTTTTCTGTGTTGGCGGTTTGAGCTTGGGTGATTATCCAGTGAATAGCGTTTCGCATCAATGGTTCGGTTTCTCTGGAGGCAGAAAAGATGGATTGGGCTTCTTTGAGTTCGGCAAGAAAAGCAGCTTTGTTTTTCGCTTTTGTCTGCTCTGCCATTCTTTGGATTGCTTTGACGGCGGCTATGGCAATATTTCTGGCGCCTTGAACTTGGAGTTTATGTATTTTTTCTGCCGTTGAACGGATTGTTTCTGCCATGGTTCTCTACCTTAAACGTTAAACGTTTCGCAGTTCTATTTTATTTGTGGAGAAGCATATAAGCAAATTCATACCAAATTAATAGTGAGCGTTATGTTGCCTGATGAAGATAGCATCAATGGTATTCTGCGACCGTACATTCAGCCATGGTATGATTCCATCGAGGATCCGCAGAAGGCGCAGGATGGTGTGCTAGCTGACTTGTTGCAGGGATACGGTGGAACAGAATATGGCATAAGCCACAATGCTTCTCAAGTTAAGAGCATTGCTGATTATCGGATAAATTTTCCCATAATTAGCTATTCAGGGCTCACTTCGCACCTGAATCAGGTAAAAGAACGCAGTTACAGGGCGTTTTTGGCTGAACCGCCTGAATGCTGGGTTATGACACGTGGCTCAACAGGAAAATCCAAAGTCCTACCCGCAACAAAAACCCACCTAAAACAAATCTACAGCTGCGGCGCAAGAGGACTCATAAACTACGCAGTAAGAAAAAAGAACTACGAAGTTTTTCTGGGCGTCATCCTCAACTTAAATTTTCCCTCAAACGTCCACACAATGAACGTCGACGGTAAACAAGTCAATTACGGCTACAGTTCAGGCACCTACGCAAGACTAAATCCCATGTTTGATAGGGTAAGTCTTTTGCCTCGCCAAGAAGAAATCGATGCTTTAGGCTGCGGTGTCAGTAGGAAAGATTGGGAAAAACGCTTCGACCTCGCCTACCAAATGGCTCTTAACCAAAACGTATCCGCAGCCATGGGCGTAACCCCTGTGATTTTGTCCTTTGCCAGATATGTTAAGCGCAAATACGGAAAAAGACCCGGTGACATATGGAAAACCCAGGCGCTCTTCTGCACCAGCGTGCCCAAAATCCACTTCAAGTACGGTCCCACCCTCAAATGGTACTTCGGTGACGTGCCAATTGTGGAAATGTACACTGCGACGGAAGGAGTCTTCGGTCAACAACTCGACGATTTACCCTACATAACGCCAAACTACGACTCATACCTCTTCGAAGTTGCCACAGGCAAAGGAGTAAAAATTCTGCATGAACTCAAACGTGGCGAATGGGGCAGACTGATCGTTTCCTCATGTATGTTTCCACGCTATGACATCGGCGACTTGATTGAAGCGGCAGGAAAAAACCATTACCGCGTGTTCGGAAGAAAAAAATCTTTAACGCTTCTGGAACATAGGCTTTACCGAGCGTTTTTAGGAAGGCTAATCTAAGATGGCTGAGGAGAACGCTTCCGTGCAATAAAAGCTACGTAGACCGCACCGATGATGATGATTATGCCAATTATTAGCAGCATAATGGGCCAGACTTGTCCTGAATCAGTGAAGTAACCACTTATTTGCAGCACGGAGAAAAGTCCAAACGTAATCAGGATTAAACCGCCGATTAAGTAGCCGATAAATCCTGCCTCGCCTTTCTCTTGTTTTTCGCCTTTCTCAGGACGCTCCTGTTTTTCATGTTTCTCATTCTTCTCTGATTTCTCGTCTCTTCTGTGGGATGGTGGAGCAGGCGCTGGCGCAGGTTGAGCTGACGGAACGGCTTTTAATGATGCCCCGCAGTGAGGGCAGAAAACCATGGTTTCATCAATTTTGTTGCCGCAATTCGGACAATACGACATGCAAGCTCACCCTAAATACAGTTTATCAGGTCTAGGTATTTAAAATATGCACATGCCCTCTTGAAGAGAAAGATATATTTGCCAAATGCTCCATTCTCGGATAGAGAATAAACATCTTGATGAACATCTTTAATCCGCAGGCGTTAACAGACAAGAAAAAAGAAAATCTGTTTACTGCCATCTACGTCGGCGGCCTCTTCATCATCATAGCTTTGATTTATTACATCCATGTAGCTGACAACCTTTGGAATGGCGTGATAAATTTTTTCACCTCTCTCACCCTTGCGCCCGTACCCACCACAGGCATCTCTTTGCCTGCGCCCTCGGACCCGACTGCGTACATGTCTCTCTATAACGCTGCTTTCCAACTTGCTATAGCTATAGGTATCTTAGAAATCGTGATTTTAGCGCTAAGAGTTTGGTTGGGTTCACCTGTGTCACGTAAAGCGGAGACCATTGAAAACATTGTTTTCTGGCTGGGTGCAAGCTACTTAATAGTTGCTTACCTTGAAAACATGACGATAATGAGCGAATGGTTTGTTTTCTGGGCTGGAATAATCCTTATCTTCGGGTTAGCGTTGGTGGCTCGAGCATTTGTGGTTTTAGCCAAACGATAACTACTGCTTTTTTACTTTCAGTTTCCACCAAAGCGACATTATCTGCCTGAACATATTCCAAGAATCCTTGAATAAGTTAACTTTGGTAGCTTTGCCGCTTTTCCATTCCACAGCAATCTCTTTCACTCGGAAGCCCTGCCTTTGGGCTCTTACCAAGATTTCTGTATCCCAAAACCAATGCGTCGCCTCAACCTTATCGAGTAACTCCATGAGTGGTTCTCTTTTGAAAGCTTTAAAGCCGCATTGGTGGTCTCGAAGTTTAGAGCCTAACATGCGTCTGACGAGGAAATTGTAGGTTTTGGAGCTTATGCCTCTGCTGAAGGTGCGTTCAGCCTTGCTCTCAGCCATCATCCTTGAGCCAGTTGAGAAGTCGTATCCTTCAACGGTGATTGCTTCAACAAGGGGCTTTAGGTACCTGAGGTCTGTGGCTAAATCTAAATCCATGTAAACCAAAACTTCACCGTTGCTCTGCTTAAACGCGTTGTTTAGTGCGGTTCCTCTTCCCAAGCGTTTTTCACGGTGAATGTGCCTGACAAACGGGGTTTTCTGCATTAGTTCCTCTGTGCGTTCGGCGGTGCCGTCGGTGCTGCCGTCTTCAGCAATGATTACTTCATAAGAATCTGCGAACTCGGTTAGGGTTTGGATGGTTTTCTCAACTGCTGGCTGCAGGTAGTCGACTTCGTTGTAAGCAGGAAGCACCACTGATACCTGAACTGTCTTACTGGGTGTGTTTAGTGTTGTCATTACGCGAAATACCAGCTGGGGAACCATCTAAGATAGCTGTGAATAAATGAAGTTGATATAGGTGCGCCTGAAATCACAGAGTAAAAGAGCGCAAACACCGCTACCGTCCCCGCGAATATGGCTATGGCAGCAACCTTTCCTATGCGTGTATTCCAGTACTTGTTAATGAAATAGGTTATTGCTAAGCAAAGCAGGGGAACGCTGAGATAGAAATGGTAGATGTATGTTGCTCTGCCTATGAAAACGTAAGGCAACCAAGAGAAGACGAATACAACAACGATGAATATTGCGGGTAAATCCCATCCCTTCGCGCGTATACTGATGCGTTGACGTGTAGATGACTTTGATATTCGGCTCCACAAGCTCCTCGCCAATTCTCTCCCGTGAATAGCCCTCTCCGTTAAAACAAGCATTAAGGCAAAGCCAACCCACCAAACAACTGGGTTACCAAGAACCGTGATCGTGGAAACCATGTTGTTGGGCAAGCCATACGATATGTCAAACCATCTAGGCACGGAACCACTTATGCCGAACATGAAGGGCCAACTCCACCAAGGAGCCGAAGATGAGTCGACTACATTGCCTGAATGGAAAGCAAACATGGCAGACTGCAAATGAATAATTGTTGGGAATGAGTCACCAGCAAGCATGTCTGGGATATAGGTTGCAAAGTAAATCGCGACTGCAATGCCGATGAAGCCTAAAAGCAACAGGAAGGGTCGGTCAAAGAAAGCAACGTACTTGTCGCTTAAGCTCTTTTTTAGTTTTGACAGATCCTTTATTCTGACCGCTATCAGCAGCGCAAGCAAGCCGGCTGCGCCGTAGAGTGTAAACCATTTGGTTGAGAATCCCAATGCGAAGAAGACTACGGCTAAAAACAGCGGTAACACAGAGGTCTTCTTAAACCCAGTTTTAACCACGTTCATGAAGTAAATCAGGAAGAACAGTTGTGAAAGCAGCGAGAAGAACACCACATAAGTGTCAACTGTGCCAATGCGTGCCATCGTGAAATGCATAAAATCAAAAGCCAACAAAAACGCAGCTGAAAACCCGCCAATCCACGTACCAAACAGCTTCTTCCCCAACAGATACATCAGAGGAATCATCAAGGTAGCGAATATTACGCCCATTATTCGCCAGCCAAACGGTGTTTCACCGAAAAGTGCCACTCCCGTGGCTTCCATCAGCTTCCCAAGTGGCGGGTGGGTTCGTTCATTAGGTATCTGGTGGTTAACATAGTTTTCTGCAGACCTGGCGAAGTAAACTTCGTCAAAATACATCTTTGACATGTAAGTCGGAGGAATCTCAAGTTTGTTCTGTTCATCAATCAGTTTTCCTAAGGTTGGGTCGGTTGTGTTTTCGCCTGTGATTGCAACTATGGGTATTTGCTGGTTGGTTTGGCTTTCTGCTCCGATTTCCGCGATTTGTATGAAGGGTGAGAGGGGCTGGTCTGTGGGATTGGTTACGCCCCAGTTAGAGAACATCGGTTGAGAATCATAATTTACTGCTGTGACATTGAACTCTAAAAACTGAGTAGTCACACCTAAACCTATGGTTTGGTAAACTGAGTAGTCTGTGCCTCTTGGCTGCAAAGCAAATTGTCCCTGAGAGCTCCAGTTTCCAGGAACCCCCGAATACACGGTGACTGATGCGTTGCCGCTGTGAACCCAAAAATAAACGTTCTGAACCTGCTGGTTCGAACCAAAGTTAATGTAAAAACTCTCTTGTGACGTAGTCTGCCAATTCGTGACTGGATACGCAATTGAACCCACGTTCCAAGAGGCTATCCCAAAGAAAACTATCGATAACAAAACAATCGTTATGATGTCTTTTTTGGTTATTTTTAATCCGAAGTTAATTTGGGGTCACCTCTCTTTTGAGTTTGCTGTAGTGTGGGTGGTTGGGGATTTAGCCATCCGCGTCCTTTCAACTCGTACCACATTAGTACTGACGCATACACAAGCATCAATAAATTGATAATGCTTACCAATGGAACGATGGGGTCTCGGGTTAAATCAGCAAAATTTGGGTAAGCAGCGTTGAGTGCATATAGAACGTATGCTTCATTGACGAACAATGTCGCTGTCAACGCAACATACAGAAGACGGGTTTTTTTGAGAAGCGGAAACATCAAAGCTAACATAGCCATAGCTGGAAACATGTAACGCTCATGAATCCGCGTGGGCAACATAAAGAAACTAAACAATAGCATGAACGCCGCGAAAATAGCGAGATAATCGCCTGAAACTCTAAAACGCCTATGCAAAACGTAGAGCGTAAACACAGCGGCTACACCGAAAAGTATCCACCCAACAATGAAGAGACTGCCATCCGGCATCCACAGTAAGCCAAGCGCACCCCACAGATTAAAAGCGTTAATCGAAGCAAAAGCGTAACCACCATATGCGCCGAAGTATATGCCGCTCAAGAAAGACACAGGGTTGCTCCATTCAAACGGCAAAATAACCACGAAAACCGTTGCGGCAAAGGCAAGCACAGATGTCAGCAGCCTCTTCAATCCATTCTTCTTGTAAATCAAAAGAATAATCAACGGGGCTAAAGCTATGCCCTGCGGCTTAGTAAGGATGCCCAACGCGAAGGTAACGGCAGACATTTCTGGTTTGCTTTTAAGCGCAAGAAGCAGGGAGAGAACTAAAAAGAAAGCGTAGACAGCGTCGTATTGTCCCCAGACTGCCGCGTTGTAAATTACTGCTGGGTTAAACACATAGAGTGCCATTGAAAGAATAGCTATCTTAAATGTGGCTTGTTTTCTGACAAAAACGTAAATGAGTAATCCTGTGGCTAAATCAAAGAGGTTCGGAACAACCTTAACCATGGCTGCCATGCTTATGTTTGAAGCGTTGGCTAATGATCCGAACGCCCAAAAAATGTACACGTTAAACGGCGGGTAATCAGCGAATCCTGCAAGAGAATAGAATGGTCTTATACCATGCTGAGATGCCGTTGTAAACCAAGAGATAAAATCTCCTGTGTCAACTGGGTACCCTTTTAGGGGAAATAGAAGAACCCTAACTAAGGTGGAAACGGCAAGCACCACAGCTAAAATTGCAATCTCGCGTTTGGCAAACGAGAAGTTAACCGCGTTTCCCCCCAATCAAAAAACAGTTGGCACTCATGGAATAAGAAGCTTTTTCCCAAACAAGTCTTCCTAACGCCTAAGAAGGATAAATCAATATTGGTGTTTTCAGGCGCCAAAGGATGCGAATTATAATTTAAACTGGTGGTGTTGAGTATCGGTATCTAATCTGTTCAGGATTGGTTCAAGCAAGACCCTAAGAGATTAGATATAAATCAAAAAAAAATAAAAAAGGAATTCTTAAACATCCACTTTTTTGCCACAGTTGGAACAATAAGTTGCTTGCGGTTTCAGTGGTGTGCCGCAATTAGAGCAGTATATCGGTGTTGGTCCTGCTGAAGGCTGCGCAGGCGACGAAGTGTATCCATAGGGCTGCGAAGCGTACGGTTGCTGTGGAGATTTCATAGTGAAGAAGCCTACTATTGCAAATATCCACGCGATGAATATCAGTAGTACGCCGAATCCGATTATCGTCAGTATAGCGCCCAGCCAAAGTAAAGTGCCTGCAGTTTCAAACGAGTGTTCCCCTGACTTTTGCTCGAGTGTGTTGAATGTTTTTCTCAGATGTGTAGCTGCGAGGACGTAGAATACGAATGCGACTACTAGAAACGCGATGCCAACTGCTAATCCAATTGCATGGCCAATGCCGAATGATGCTGGAAAGTCGTTAAAGTTGATATTTATGAAAGCAACTATGAATCCAGCGCCTGCAACTGCCAACGCGATTAAGGCAACAATGTAATACTTGACGCCTGTTAACGCGTTCTGGTAGATTTCGTTGTCTTGATAGTAGTTCGCGAACTCTTTCATTGCCCTGAGTAATAGGATGACGCCTATGATGCCAAGTACCCAGCCCACGTATGGAACCAAGCCGAGTATGGTTAATATTGAGCCTTCCACGGCTAAAGTTTTGCTGTATTGGAAATTTGTTCCCATTTGTTTTTTCTCCTAAATTTTTATTTTCCTACCTCACTACAAGGTGTGTGCGCGATATAGCCCTAACATTTAGAGCTGCACATCTAAGGGTTAGAGTCATAAGCAAACCACCAAATAATAGTGAAAACATGGAAACAAAATTTAGCTGCAGGGGTCTGTTTATCTTTGCGGCTGTTGCTTAGCAGGAGCAGTGAGTGTAAGTGTCAAAGTCACGTGGAATAAGCGCTGATATTCAGTCGCCCAGAACCAAGCTGCTGTACTTCATCTATTCAGCCTCTAACAACAGAATTAAGGCTAACCCGGGCGTAAAATCAAGCTTGTGTTCTGCTTTGGGCTACAAGTCTGACGGACATTTCCACTACGACTGGAACTATCTGATGAACGCAGGCATGATAGAGGAAAAACAAGGCTACTTTCAGGTGACAGACGCGGGAAAGAAAGAGTTCACTCTACAAGCTACGGCTTCCAGAAGCAACTTGACGATGATTGCAATAGGAGTCGCCATGGTTTTCTTCACTTTAACGCTTGAACTTGGAATTCTGCCCAAAGAAAGCGTGTTATTTTTCGGAGTCGTACTGATTATTGTTGGCGCACTCTTCTTAGGCGTGAACAAAAGAAACAAACCGAAAATGCCACCTAAAGCACGAGACTTGCTTAAAGAATTAAATCGGCGCTAAATTATTAATTGGAGCCTTCGGCGGCATTTGGACCGCGATCATGGCCAGTCATCATTGAATTAGCTCTATTCCTTTAATGGATTTAAAGTGCTTGTCCCGAGTCAGGATACTTTCGCCATTTGTTTTGGCTATTGCAGCAATTAGAATGTCAAATTCGCTGATCATTTTGCCCGATTTTTTTAATTCGCAAAATATGTTTGATGCCTCCTCGCATGCTTCTGGAGACAAATCAAGAACTTGCATCTTGGATATCGCTTCTTTAACATGTTTTAGGTTGTCTTCAGGTTTCGATGAGAGGCGCGCACCTTTCAAAAATATACTTCCCGGTATTAATGCACCTGGTTGTAAAGGGTATCTGTTAAGTTTTCAAAAGGTGTGCCCAGCAATTTGTAACCATTTTTTCCCAAGTGTTTTCGGATATAGAACTGAATCATACCTTTGATGATTGCAAACTTTAGTTTGCGTTCAGATAATCCAGAGTTGAAAAGCAATTTGTGTTTCACCAAGTTAATGTTTTTTGGTTCTTCCCATTCGTCTGAAATCAATTCTCCATTTAATCTCTCATAAAGAGGAGTCCCAGGAATAGGATAGGGCAGAGTAAACGAAAGATAATCAAGAGGAAGCGAAGAGGCGAACTTAATTGTTTCTAGGACAGTTTTGTCATTCTCTCCAGGATAACCTACAATAAAAAAAGCTCCGGCTTTGATCCCGCTATCCTTGCACAAAGACAATGCTTTATACACTTGTTTGGTGGTTATCTGTTTTTTCATCAAAGCAAGGATGGAATCGTTTCCTGATTCAATTCCAAAGAACATCCTGAGGCATCCAGCCTGCTTCATCTTGTCTACTGTCTCTGGATCCAACGTGTCGACCCTTGAAAGACATTCCCAACCTATTTTCAATCCGCGATTAATAATTTCATCACAAATTCCTATCAGGCGGTTGCGGTCCAGGGTAAAACAATCATCCGCAAACCATATTCGACTGTAGCCTAAAGAAATAACTTCTTCAATTTCATCAGCAACGTTAGAAGCTACTCTTGCCCTAAAGGTATTACCAAAAACGGGTTTACTGCAGAAATCACAAGAAAAGGGGCAACCCCTTGAGCTCATGACCGCGGTTGTTGTGTAACCAAACTTTTTAGAATAATATTTTTTGTAGGCATTGTTATCGAATAATTCTCTTGAAGGATTGGGAAAAGTATTCAGATCCTGTTTCAAGTCCCTTTGGGGAGTCTTTTTAATTTGGCCAGTTTCTTTCCCGCGATAAACGATTCCTTTAACTTGAGAATAATCGCCACCAATCTTGAACTGGTTAACGATCTCTAACATAGTTTGCTCTCCTTCACCTATAACTGCAACATCGAACTTTTCAAGAAATGTCTCCGGTTCGGTGGTTGGAAGCGCTCCTCCTGCAACAAGTAACTCACAATGAGCCCTCAGCATTTTAGCTAGTTCTATTGATTTTTCTTTCATCGAATACATCGATTGGATTCCAATTATCTTTGGTTTTGAATCGATAATTTTTCTGAGCGCTTCTTTCTGTTTGAGAAAAGTGCAGTCTACTATCTCGACAGAAATGCCATTTTGTTTCAGGTAAGCTGCAATGTACCCTAATCCTAATGGGGGAAACCTGAAGATGGATGAGTCAGCATGAGGATGGAAGTATGGATAAACTAAGGTAACAACAGCCATTTGAATTTCAACCCAACAGTTCAATTTCATACTCAAAATGACAATATTTAGAGTCAAGTTCGTAATCTAGACCTATCCAGTTTAAAGAACCCTCCATCAATTCCCTTCCTCGCCTCAACATACTTCCCTCTATGCTCTTCAGACGGAACCCAATGTTGTTTTGTTCATCTGCTATTTTCGCCGATTCTGCCGTTACATTGTCCCATGCGCCGATTTCTTCATCAACCAGCCTCAAACCTTCTGAATCAGAGTAAGTCCTAAAGAAATGCGCGCCTTGTTCGTTCAGAAT
Organism: Candidatus Bathyarchaeota archaeon; assembly: GCA_003151735.1. Taxonomy (GTDB): domain Archaea; phylum Thermoproteota; class Bathyarchaeia; order Bathyarchaeales; family Bathycorpusculaceae; genus Bathycorpusculum. The sequence goes on from PLYI01000055.1 coordinate 71,744, forward strand.
AAAAACTTTATCAAGATTGGCTTGCTCAAGTTGACTGAAGTTCAGTTTCACCTGAATTCGGTTTCGGTCCATAATATATGTGACAATGATAGTGCCCTTATGTGGGCTTTTCATAAAGCTCGATTTTATTCCAAACTTAAAAAACAAGCCTCTCACAATTAGAACTGGTCGAACAACACGCTTATGCCTCTGATACTGCGAGCAAAAAAAGGCAGATAACATTCGAATTCCGGGAATTTTAAGTTTGAAACTTCGGAGTCGATCTCTACCAGTCAAATCCATTAGAAACTCTTTTCGAATTTCTATGATGTTTCCCAGCCTACGGACATAAAGGGAGGATGAGCCTGAAAATACGGTTTCACCAGAGTACTTAACAACCGGAACTCCAAACCCTGTGCCTTCCCCGATAACCTCAGTTCCATTACATAGAAGAATCAAGCCCTTTTGCAAGCTGGCTATTTTCATGTTTTGTGGATTAGTACTAGAATAAACTTTGAGAGCCACAGAATCTGAAATGATGAAAGCGTATTGAGGGGCTTCCAAGAAAGGCGAATTTTCACTTTCATCTGTCATTTCCAGCATGCCGAAACTTTCCTTTAATGTTATTCAAGTTTCAGCGATCAGTCTATTTAATTATTCTCTATTCTAGCAAGCAAGATTTGAAATGGATTCAAACGACTATAGTTCGACTAGCAGTCGGTCTGCGTCTGTTCTGCAATTATACGTACGTAACTGTTTTCCAGCTGGTCCTCTAATCACCAAACCATTTTTAATATTGAAACGGGATCCATGCCAAGGGCACTGCAGAACATCATCTTTCAGCTCCCCTTAAACAAGAGGTGCTCCGGCATGAGTACGCCGCGCCTACAAACAATATATCTGCATAGAATATTTAACGACCAAGATCTAAGCTTCTTTTAAGACAAATTCCCTTAACTCTCCTTCTAAGACTTCACTTATACGGCAAAGAAAATAGAAAGTCATGGCAATTTCTCCAAAGTACCTGAGCCAAGATTTGGAATTGTGGATAAGAGCTCTTTTTGCTTCTCAATATACTCGCAAACTGCAATCACAAATTCTGCGTGACTCCAAGATAGTAGCGCTACAGAAATTGCCTCACCAGTGTGAGGGTTAATCTGTTCTGCTAATTCTCCGAATGGCAAAGCATGCTTAGCGGTTGTCATTCTTAATCTTAGAAGAGGGCTGTTTCTCTGGTTCTTCTTCCAAAAGAATCACGGAACCTATTGCCAATGGCAAGGCGCCACCCACGATTAACAAAACAAAGTTAACCTGATGATTGTAATAATAATTCAAATTGTATAATATCTCCTCAATAGACAACACAGTAAGGATTGCCAAGCCAATTAAAAAAAGAAACCAACCAACTAATCTTAATCTTCTCATGTTTCCACTCTTTTTGTACGTTAGACCTGCTTAAAAGATTTCATTTGTTAGTTACTTGGTTCAAATACGAAAAAGTACCTTGAACGATATGAGACATAAGACCTTTCTTGATTAAATTTAAGCACTTTGCAAGTTAGATGCAAAATAAACTTAAGCAACTGTTACAATAGTATAATAGCTAAGGTTAAGATATCTCAAAATAGTCAAGTTTTGGGCTACTTGTGCAATATAAATTTGTGGCAGGTGATGTTTTATTGAAAATGTTTGATGCCATGCTATTAAAAAGAGAAATAATAACAAGCTGCAACATTGATGTTAAAATTCTAGAAACCTTGAAGGATGGACTTGTGTTAAGGGTCGAAAACATAGAAAGTAGCAGCTCACTTGAGCTCATGAAAAATTTTGCTAACCAACATCAACTAAATATGTTAGCTGATAATGAAGGTTATTTCATTTCTAAGCAAATCCTTGCCCCATCAGAGCCAACTTATTTATCAGAATAATGTGGGCACGTTCAATAACAGCCCTTAAGATGTAAGCCCTGCGTGATTTTAACATCCTGTCAATTATGCCTTGGGCGTTCTTTCCCGTTTTTAACTAGTTTCATTTCTTTATAAAAAAGAAAGAACTAACTAAAGCAGTTGATATTTAATTGTATGATAGGAAGCGGCGTTCTCACAATTTGCAAATTAGAGTTGGCAAGAGGCAAAGTTTTCTTTGCAGATTGAGCGAATTGATGTTCTTAAGAAGTGTTATTTGGCATTAAATGTAACTTTGTTATTAGGCTGCAAAGTATGAGCACACGTAAAATTCCTCTTGAAAACAAAAGCTACTATGGCGGAGTCTACTATTTTATGCATCATGGCAAGAAGCCCAAACCCCAATGCAATAGGGGAATTACGGTTGGATAGGGTTCAAGCTATGAACCTTCTCAAAGAAATTGCAAGCAAAATTCCAGAGTTGGGACCCCAAGCTATGTCTATAGCAGAAAGTGAACCGAATAATTCCCAGCAAGCAGGTTGTGCAATACACTTCAAGGGTTTATCCACCGATTGCATAGAACAAATTAAGATAATTGCAAAGAACCATTCTTTAGCAATTTCAGATAATAGCATTGATTTAACTATCTATACTCCAACTCAACGAGAATAGTGTCATAAACAGACATTAAGACGTAAGACCTACTTCTTCCATCAACAGCATTTCTTCCTAAATGCAAATGCTTAAAATTATTTTAAACAAATAAGAAAGAGAGGCGTAAAAACATGAATAAAGGCAGACTTTATGAAGAGTTAATTCCAATTGAACAATTATCATATAAAGGCTATAATACTCCTGAACTTGCAAATGCTAAAATAAAACAAATCTTAGACGAAGCTAAAAAAGAAATGCCGCCTTTCACAGATAAATGGGTTAATACAGAAAACGAAAACCCTGATTGGAAAGCAACCTGTGAAACTATGAACGAGAGAACAATGGCAAGAGAAAAGTGGTTTATTAAATGGTTTGGTGAATAAAACTCTGGATAAAGAAGAGAAAAAAGAGTTTTCTAGGCTCTTTCAAAAATCATAGGAAATTGCTTGAAGAAAGCCATTCAAGAAACGGTGCAAATTCGCTCAGTAAGGACAAAGGCAAGCATTATTGAAATGGACTCTCTGCTTTGTCCATAGAATATTTTAATAGAACATGTCTGGGATGCTTAGAATAAATAAAGCATATTCGCCTTTCAGTGATGGATTAAGCAATTTAGAACATATTCTAAATTCATAATGTTCATATATCATTTGCTTCCAAAGAGAAAGATTGATGCAAAATGACTCACTGTCCTAGTTGCGGCAAAGAGGTTAACAAACCTTCAAGAGAACTCAAAAACTTCAATTTTACCATTCAAGCCTACACTTGCGAAAAATGCCACCATAACTTCAAAGTCACAGTTAACCAATCATTCTACATTGTATAATCTAATCCCATATCTTTTCTTAATCTACTCTTCTAAATGGATGGAAAGTTGCCCTAGCTGATTTCCATATTTAGAGCATATACTGGAAAATAATTGTTTTAAGAAGTGTTAGCTAAACATTATAGCTTTTTCTTCTTGCTTCTTTAGCAAACAGGTCAGCCAATCTAGCCTTAAAGGTTGAATCTTCCTCCATAATTGTTGTAATCAATTTTGAAAATTTCTTCTTTAACTCAGGATCACTCAAAACTAAATCTATCATTTCTTCAATCTCTACTTTATTCATATTTTTACACATTAGCTATTTGGTAGTTCCATTAAAATATTTTAATGTATATTCCCGCAAATTAGTTAGATAATAAAGCAGCATCGAAGGCTCCAAAATTAGTTCTTAGAGGACCTACAATTCAATCAAGTTGTTGATTGCATTTTTTGCAGAATGAGGCATCCTCATCTACTATTGCTCCACAATATGGACAAGTTCTTACGTTCTGTAAGTTTTTCTTCTTAAGAGGGATAAACGCTGGAACGGTAATTCTAAGTATAGCAATTGCAAAAACAAAGCAAATAATACCTGCAACAAAATAGTTACCATAGATAGAAGTTGAATGTCCCATAACTTGTTTAACAGTAAAAAAATACGCTATTGAACTGATGCCTAATACCACAAATAAGACACCAATACCTACTCCCATTGCATAACCTGCTTTCATCCTTCTTAGGGACAATCTGACCCTCAACTATTGTAGGTCTATTCTTTTAAATAACCTTTGAGCAAAGTTACCAATAGCCCTAAAGATCTTGTTTTAGGGGTCATTTTAAGCAGAGTTGACCATTCTGGTCAGCTCCAAGCAAAGGAAGTATTTGAATGAAGATTAAATGCCATAGTGAGATTGAATGTGAAGTTTAGCAATCAAAGGAATGTTACAGGTATTTCTAAACAAAGAAGATAAACCAAAGTATGGGCGAATAAGGCATAGTCAAAAGACAGAAGATAAGAAGACTATATTTAGCTATCATCTCAATCTCTAGCTTACATTTCTCAAAAGATAAATCTTAACTTATGCAATATTGACCTAGGTCAAAAAGATGGTTCTAAAGATCAACTCAATTCTAGCTCTAAATTAGAATTGGAGCCTTCGGCGGGATTTGGACCCGCGACCATTACCTACCAAGGTCCTGCAGCGTTGATTGGATGGAAAAATCTTCTTTATATCAAAGCTTATATGGTCAAAACAGGGCTCTATATTGTAAGTGACAGTTAATGGTGAAAATCAAGGGAGAAAAATTCACAGTTATCCTCCGAGAGGAGCCCGAAGGTGGCTACTCAGCGCAGTGTCTTGAACTTCCAGGAGCAATAAGCGAAGGAGAAAACCGCAAAGAAGCTCTCGCCAATATAAAAGAAGCCATAGAAGGCTACTTGGAAGCTTTCCCTGAAGAGGTTGACCAGCTTAAATGCAAAAAAGAGCTGGTGGAAATAACTGTCTGAGAAGTTACCCTCTGCCTCTTGGCGAAAAATCGTTAAGGCTTTAACCGAAAGAGGCTTCAAAAGTGTCAGTCAGAGGGGCAGCCACATATTTTTAACGGATGGAAAACATAAACTTACGGTTCCACGGCATGACCCGGTCAAGAAAGGTACACTGCTCTCAACCATACAACAGGCAGGGTTGACAAGGGAAGAATTCCTTGAACTTCTCAAAGAGTAAAGATTAGTTGGAGCCTTCGGCGGGATTTGGACCCGCGACCATTACCTTACCAAGGTAACGCCCCACCGGGCTAGGCTACGAAGGCTTTTTTCTTTTTCTTCTTGAAAGTGATTGCGGTATGCAATAAAGAGCTTACGGTTACAACGCTGCATCGCAACAAAAGAATTCAACAAAACATATCTTTCTCAAACCAAGGCGCCCACAACCTTCTCACTTTAACATAATCCACACCCACAAACGGCAAAACCACTATGCTTGTGAAGCCAAAACCCCCCACACTACACTCACACTGCCCAACATAGCATCCATGATAACTGTGTGGGATCAACCTCTCTTTCCACACTCAAACCGCAAGAGAGAAACAACCCAAACCAAAAAAGCAAACAATTCCAAAGCCCCAAGTGTAGTGTGCATTTTTATCGCACCACACCCACACAAAACAAGTCAACGGCAAATAAATATTAAAGCAACCTAACCTATTTCACACTACGCATCCTTGGGCAGGGGTCTCCAAGCCAGGTCAACGGAGTAGGGCTTAGGACCCTATCGCGTAGGCGTTCGTGGGTTCGAATCCCACCCCCTGCACCAATATAAGCAAAACGTATGGGGATCCGTTCGGGTGATTGTTTCTTGCTTTTTGTGCGAAGTTTGCGTTTTCTACTTCTGCACGTCCAAACTCGTCGAGCCCCGAATTTGTTTAATAAATCACTGGTGTTTCAACGTATAACCACAAAATAATTCTAGGTTGATGGATAATTCAACATGATATTTGGAATTAGGGTTTCTCGGAAGTCGCTTTCCCATGTTAGAAATTCTTAAACAGAAACCATGGAGCGTTTTTCTAGCCAACGGATATTTCCTGAACAATCAAGTCACTTCGGGACGCTGCCAAGACTGTAGGTCAACAGGCGAAGTATCAAGAGTCAGCTTCAGCAATCCCAACCTGTTATTGTACGGTTGCAGAAACAGCAAGTGTAGGCATAGGATGTTACGCATAGATTTCGGGGCAGAAATTGAAGGAAAAAGCTTGGTTGACTAGCTCGACTCAAACAGACAAAGCCTCAACGCGTCAATGAGGAGGCAGGGCATGGGTAGATATGATAAAGTTCCCGATGTCCAGTTGCAGACTCAAATCATTCTCGGCGGAAAAATCGGCCAAGAGCTTGTAAGCACTGACGTCAAGTGTTTTTCTCTCAACGTACAAAACAAGGCCATCTTTGGCGAAATCAAGCATCTTAACATCTATTCCGCAGGTGGTTTGGATTTCTCGTTTAAACTTCATTGCCTCAGACATATTCAACGTTGCTCACCCAGCCAAGCAGGCTACAGTTAAATGGTCTAATAAGTAATTGAATCTTTGCAGGGCCTTTCACGAATAAGAAGGTATAAGCAAAGAGAACTCAAATTATTTTTTTTGTTTTTTATGTGTGTTCTGATAATTAGCTAAAATCTAAGACTTATTTCACTCTTTGAGGGTAAGTTTCTTTAAAATGCCATCGTAACTTGGCGAGAAAGGTCGTTTTATGGAGAATAAAAAAAAGAAAAATAGAGAGATGACTATGCCTTTTCCGAGGGTTTACTTTTTCTTTACTGGTTTCTTTTCTTCTTTCTTAACTGGTTTCTTAGCCACTAAAATAACCTCGGGATTTAATGTATAGTGACTATTAGTATTTATAATTTGCTAAAACAAGGAGGAAAAAGATAACAAAGCTTAATATTAACTTAAAAAGAAAAAGAGACTGCGGAGAAAGTCGATATGAACGAATTAGAAATAGCAGTGGCTCCAATGCATAGATTATGTAAGAAAGCTGGAGCGGACAGGGTGAGTGAAGCAGCAGCGGAGTTACTTGCAAAAGTTCTTGAGGGAATTGGCATTAAGATTGCTAAAGAAGCACTTGATTATGCTATGCATGCCCGAAGAAAAACCATTAAAACGGAAGATATTGAAATCGCAAGTAGAAAAGTTATGGGAAAATAAACTAATAACTCAAGCGCGCTCCTTTTCTTCTTTCTTTACTGAATAATTTTGTTTAATAGGCTATGTTTTGTTCACATAATTAACTTCGGTTGGGGCTCAGAATACCAGTACCCATAGTCACGGCGTATATAGCGCTGGATCTACCTACGTTTTTGAATTGAAAAGCAAAGACAGAAATCCACCTCTAAATATATTATCTATTGAGAGATTTTGTGAGTAAAAGCAGACTTTTTGATTCACCAAATTGTGGAAGCTGCATCTACAAAAGCAGCAGTTACTGTTGAGGGCAATGCTCCCTTAACATCTGGAAAAGAGACAGAGAGTATTAGCGCTATTTGGAATTGTTTGTGAAGCTGAAAAGGAATGAATTTTGCATTTCATTTTTGGCTTAAACCAAAACTCAAACGAATACCTTGATAAACTGTAATTTTCGACAATATCTATGCCCTTCTTCAATCATGTTACCGATTAAGTCTTTTTCAAAGAGTTTTTATGGCAATGTAACAATAGTTTAATGTGAGGTTTTGGAGTTGTCTGAAAATTTTGAACTAGACGATTTTAACATGATTGATATGAAAGCGAAAAAATCCTTGAAGCGCTTTCAGAATCCACTAAAGGTGAACTTATAAAAGGTGAGGAAATCCACAAGAAAACCGGATTAACTCCAGATGACATAAACGAAGCAATCAAAGCACTGGAAAAATCGTTACTCGTAGAAATACCGAATGTTTTTCAGAGATTGACTCTTTATGATTTTCATTCGGTTGAGATAACTGATTTTGGAAGACAAGTTTTAGAAAAATACAAGTAGCAAATTAATCGGAGATTATTCAGATACCCGCTGTTGAAAGAATGCCCCACACGCTATTTTAAACCAAATGCCAAACGAATCCTCCGATAAACTTTAATTTAAATAAAAAAAGGGAAATGCGGGAGATGCCTCCACGGCTTAGAGGGTTAGAATCTCACCCCCTGCAACAACTTTATGCTTTTTCTTGTAGTGTGGAGCAGATAAGTCTGTTTACTTCTGTGACTGCTTTTATGGATACTTCCAACATGTCGTTTGTGGGTTCTTTGGTTGTTAAATGTTGAAATGCCAGTCCAGGTGCGACCAGGACTTTTGTGATTGGGGAATCTTTGTATTTTGCACTCAATCTCAGCAGTTCATAAGAGATTCCAGCAATGACTGGAATTAGGAGCAAGCGGTAAGCTAAGTTTACTGCGAAGCCTAAGTTTGGCATTACAGTGAAGAGAACTATGCTGATTATTACCACTATGAAGAGAAAGCTTGTTCCACACCGCGGATGCAGCCGCGAAAAACCTTTAACGTGCTCAACATCCATGGGAACGCCTGCTTCATGAGCATGTATAGCTTTGTGCTCAGCGCCGTGATACATCAACACGCGCTTGTATTGACCCCACAAGGAGATGGCAGATAAGTAACCCACAAACATAGCCAGACGAATGACAGCCTCAACTAAGTTGAAGACAAAACCCTTAAGGTTAAGCCAAGTAGACAAAAGAAAAGGCACTAAAAAGAAGACAGCCATTATGCCTACAACGCCAGCGGCAAGCAAACCGATTTCTGCGTAGCCAAACTCTATCTTTTCGGGCTCTCCTCCTTCGCCTTCAATTTCAAACGCTGTAGTTGCAGAAGTCATCATGGCTTTCATACCGAGGTAGAAGTTTTCAACCATGTTTACTATGCCTCTGAAAAAAGGCCAGCCTAAAATTTTATGTTTTTCAGAGTAGGGAGTTATCGTTTTTATATCTACTACGATTTCTTTTCTGGGATTTCTAACGCATGATACCATGTGTTTTCGGGAGCGTATCATTACGCCTTCGATTAATGCTTGTCCACCAAACGCTAATGATGGCTCTTTTTTCAATTTATTTGACAGACCCTCACCCAACTAGATATCCCAGCACAATTTGGTGTTTATAGAATATTACACGTCAAGATATAAATGTCGCTAACAAAAACCAAAAACGACGTTTCGTCCAACTGGGGCTATCATTTATGATTGGGGGAGGATTGAATCCCTCTCCGCATTACCTTTTCACAGCTTTTTGTGAGAATGATTTCGGACACGTTTGAACAAAACGAACCCAAGCACAATAACTACAACAGCAATTACGGCGGCAAACAACAAAAGAACAGTTTGGTTGGAAGCTGCAACCACTATGTATGGGCGCATCATTTCATTGTCTTCATGATCCAAAATGTGGCAGTGCCAAACATATCCAGGGCCAACTGTTGGATCAAACTTATAGCTGGAACCGTCCTGAGATGCAAAGCGTACTCTAATAATTGTGACCGAGCCACCTTCTGCTTGAATGGTATCTTTCCAACCTTGTTCACTCGGGGCAGGCTTAATCGGTTGATCTAAAAGGTACCGATCTAAAGAAGCAACGTTGATGGTGCTATGATTCAGGGGAAGATTTCCATTCAAGCCAATCCAGTCATTCAAATATTCAGTCGAAGCCAGAGTTTGGCGTTGCACAAGTTGAAACTGCACCAGATGCAAATGAATGGGGTGCGAATTCATTGTGGGGTTGACAATAACCCAGTCTTCTGTGGTTCCCAATACTGGTTTCTCAGAGATTGGAGCATCCCAAGATTGCCCATCCAGAAGCATCGCCTCCGTATTAGGAGCATTGCCTTGCTCGACTAAAGTAAATGTTCTAGTTTTTTGTGGTGATGGCAAATTTGGAAAGTTACCAAGCAGCGTCGGATTTAATTCTGAAGGCAAGGACTTTGGCGAATACCCTTTCTCGTTAGAGACTGTAAACTGAATAATTTGACCTACAGTTTGCTTTTCACTGGCGGTTAAAGCTGGATCTGAATTCTCAAGAATGATTTTTTCGCCTGGCGCTGTATTGGAAAAATCGACAAGCAAATCAACTCGTTCCCCTGGCGAAATCGTTAGAGAAGTCTGGGGCGCTGAACCTTTAAGGTATCCGCCGTCACTTCCTATCTGAGTAAAAGCCATGCCGTTTGAGAACTGCAGAGTGTAGAAGCGAGAGTTTGAGCCGTCTAGAATTCTAAGGCGGTATTGGCCTTGTTTAACATCCATGTTTGGCCACACCAAACCATTAACCATGATGGTGTTTCCCAAAAAAATGGGATTCCAATATGGATGAACCGCAGAATCAATTCCGTCAGTAGGAAAGTAAAGTGAACCGTCCTGGAGAAAACTCCGATCTTGAATTGCAAGAGGAATCTCAAATTCACCACTTGGCAACAACCCCGCAACTTGGTCACTGGGACTTCTTAGAAGATAGAACCCAGCAAGCCCAGACATAACATTAAGACGAGTAATCCCCAATGCATGATCATGATACCAAAGCGTTGTGGCTTGCTGTTCATTAGGATAAACAAAAACTGCTGAATTGTTTTCTGTGGGCAACTCAGTGTTGTAGGCTGGTCCATGCAAACCGTTTGCGGTCCACCATGCGTCGGGGTTTCCATCAGAAGTTGACGGATCTTCTCCTCCATGGAGATGTATTGAGATGGGAACTGGGCTTTGCGCTTGAGGATAACCTGTTGAAGGTGCAGAATTTGGATTAGGCATCGCTATACCGTCAGGGTTAGCCCAATGAATAGTTGGGTCAACAGCAAACAGGTTCGGTAGCGGATTGCCCGAAGCATCCACCAAGTCATTTACCCACTTTACCTGAGCTGGAATACCCTTTATGGCTTCAAAAGTACCGCCTGGAGTACTGCGGACTAAACCAAGATTCTCTCCTGTTACTGCATCTTTGGCTTCCCCTTCAAACCCCCAAACCGTAGTTGCTCCAAACCCCGTTGGATTTCCGTTGGAGTCGAAAGCAGGCAACAACTGCTGTTTAAATTGACCTACGCTAACAGTGTATTCTTGGCGGATTAGTTTCCCAGATTTATCTGTAACGTTGGTTGGAACATAGATTGGGGGAGCCTTGTCGAGTTGGTTTACCCACTTGGGAATTATTGTGGGATCTAAAATGCTTGTAGTCTGCGAGAAGACACCTTGGACGGCGATACTTGAAAAGATCGAGCATAAAAGAATAATTATCGAAAAAAAACAGATTTTCCCCCTCATTTTGCGCCCTCCAAAACTAGAACTTTTCCTGAGGAACATTTAGATGCAGGCAGTATTTAAAAATAACAATCCACCGATATACAAAAAAACAAGGTGATGTTACGAAACGAGGTTTTTTTACGTAGAAAACCTTATCTTAAACGCAACAAGTTTTATTTCAGGAGTTTTTGCTAATGAGAGGGAAGATGTGCTTTGCGCAAAATAATGCAGCAAAGATGAGTCTTCTTTGAGTAGGATGTAAATAATGTCTGAACATAAACCTGAATGGCCTGAATCGGGCGACCTCGTGATCGCGACAATAGAAAGTGTGATGGATTATGGAGCGTACGCTAACCTAGACGAATACAGCCGAAGAGGCTTCCTTCATATCTCCGAAATCTCCAGCGCCCGCATAAGAAACGTCCGTGACTTTGTTCGTGAAAACCAAAAAATGGTACTTAAAGTTCTCCGCGTAGACGTCGAAAAAGGCCACATCGACCTGTCTCTTAGACGCGTTACAAAACGTGAACGAATCGAAAAAATCAAATCCTGGAAAAAAGACCGCAAAGGCGATGCACTCCTGCATGCAGTCGCAGAAAAAACTGGTTTACCCATCCATGAAGTCTACCAGAAAGCAGGAGTTATTCTGGAAGAAAAATATGGTTTGTACGATGGCTTCGAAAAAGTAGTGAAAGAAGGCATAGATGTCTTAACTAAACTTGAAATTCCCGAAGACCTCGCCAAAGTCATCGTTCAAGTTGCAGAAGAACGCATAAAAATCAAGACTGTGCAAGTTAGAGGCGTAATTGAGGTTCGCTGCATGAAGCCCAATGGCGTTAGATGCATCCAACAGGCATTCAGCGGAGCCAAGAAAGCACAAGAAGCAAAAGATGCTAAAATCGAGTTCTCCGTCATTGCTGCTCCAAAATACCGCGTTGAAGTCTCAGCTGATAATTGGAAACGCGCTGAAGAAGTGCTTGATAAGGTTAGCGAAAACGTAGTTACCAACATCACTAAAGCTGGCGGTAATGGTTCTTTTAAGAGAGAAAAATAGCGGTGAAAAAGTGAGAGAATCCAGCGAAAAAATAGAATGGGGTCAAGTGGAGAAGGTCGGTAAAGGGACCAAGGCAAGTTATGATTCAAAAAAGAAAGTGCTTACTTTCTGCTTTAACAGAGGTCCTGAGACATCGAGCGAGTTGTTGAGAGCTTCGCGCGAACTCTTGATGAAAGAGCTAAGCGAATTAGGCTACCCTAGCCGCATGAAGTACAACGGAGAAGTTGTTGTCGATAACGTTGAAGAGAGTAAAGTGGTTCTTGTTAAGAAAAACCATAAACTTGTGATTCGCTTAAGCGAAAAGCAAGATGAAGAGAAAGCCAAATCTTCCTCAGAACCGCTTGACTCTAATGGTGAGAGCCAAAGCAAAATAAAATTTTCTTAAAATAGACCTAAAATTATGGTTTAAAATTGCGAGACGGGTAATTTCAGCTCTGGAATTGCCCTGATTTTAAATTGAATTTTGGGAAAACAACTAAATACTTGGCTATGGCAATGTTAGAGACATGGCTATTAAAAGGAAAAGTTCACCTAAGAAACTGTACATTGCCATCATTCTATTAGTTATACTAATTGCGGCAACCGCAGCAGTAGTAATCAACGCAACCCAACCTACCCCACTTAACGTGAAAGTAGGCGTTCATGTTGGCGACAGCTTTACTTACGGCATTGTGGGTACCTCAGTTTTGACGGATCTTAATGCAGTTGAAAGTCCTGGTTTCTCGGAATATAACCAAACAGACTATTTCAAAATTACAATAACAGGTGTGAATGGCACTTCTGTATCATTTAATACAGTGTGGCGATTTACAAATGGAACAGAAATACCCGCCAATCAAACAATTGACTTGTCAAACGGAATGAAAACCGACTCAAATGGCTTCTGGGCTATTTACGCTGCTAACCTTAACGTAGGTGCCCTACTTCGCCCAACCGGCTTTGATGGGTTAACAGTTAACGCAACTGACACTCAATCATACGCTGGCAGTACACGGGAAAGAAACTTGTGGTTCATAGAAAACCAGTTCTTCGACGTTAACGATCCAACACACAATACACTGCGCGATGACTACACACGTGTTTACTTCGATAAACAAACAGGAATGCTTGTAACTTTAGACAGTATAACTTATTACAACAATCCATTAAAGACGGAAGCCATCACTTGGACCCTTGTCAGTTCAACAGTTTGGACTGTCCGATAGTTCCCTCGCATTTTTTTTAAGTTAAACTATTTTTTAGTCAACAATCTGTTCTTTCGGGATATTTTCGCCTGCAGGATAGGCGATTAATGTTTTTTTACGGAAAAAATGAAATAGTCAGTCGCTAACACCTATAGCACGAGGACCCCAAATGTCGTTTAAAACAAAAATGGATGAAGCCGCAAAAAGCAAAGGGTCACGCCTTGTTTTAGCATTGGATTTCCCGTTCGAAGCAGCCGAGAATAGAGACAAAATTTTCGTTAAAGCGCAAGAAGTCCTCAAAGCCGTTCACCCCTACATTTGCGCGGTAAAAATCAATCATCATTTGACTCTCCCGCTGGGAACCTTTGATGGCGTGCAGCGGCTTGTAGAGCAGATTCGCGGGCAAGGGATGCTTGCAATCATGGACGCGAAAGTCAACGACATAGGCAACACAAACCAAATTATAGGGGAATACTATTTTGCGGCGGGTTTTGATGCTGTAATCGCTAATCCCTTTGTTGGGTGGGAAGAGGGTTTAAAACCGCTCTTTGATGTTTCAAAGCGACTTAACCGAGGCGTAATCCTCCTTACATACATGAGCCATAAAGGCGCAAGCGAAGGCTACGGACAAACCATAGTTGACTCTGAAACAGGCGAAAAAACCCTACAGTACGTTTCTTTTGCCAAAAAAGCTTTGAAGTGGGGTGCAGACGGAGTAGTTGTTGGAGCCACCGTTCCTCAGAAGATTGCTGAAGTGAAACAAATTCTTGGCGAAAAAGTTGCGATTTACTCCCCCGGTGTAGGCGCACAGGGTGGAGCGGCTGAAACAGCAGTTAAAGCAGGTGCAAACTATCTAATTGTTGGACGAGAAATAGTCAACTCAGACAACCCAGCGCAAGCCGCCCGCATTCTTTGCGATTCTACAAAGGGGATATAGGTCAGTTTTATCTGCGTTTGTTTTCCCAAAGCTCTTTTTTGAGCAAGTCGCGAACTGAAGAGCGGATTACGCTGCTTCTGCTGGGATACATATTTGCTCGGACTAATTCATCTAACCCTTCAAGATAAGCTTCTGGCAATAGGACTGTTACTAGTTTCAATTTTTTGTTTTCCTCCTCAAGCTATATCATGCATATAACATGTGGCAAATATAAGATTAGCGTAGCAAACCCTGACTAATCATAATTGCCTAAGCTGATTAAGTGTTCCAAGAAATGTCCCGTCTAAAAGGTAAAGCTCCGACTCATCCACATCCACCGCTTCCGAACGCAAAACAGGCCCAATCAACGCTTCACTGCCGATTTCTTTTCGGGGTCGAGTTTCGTTTACTGGTCGTCCGCCGAGGAAATCGTTGAAGCTGGGCATGATGAAAATCTCTGTTGCCTTCGCTCGAATACTGTAATGTTTCTTTAACGTTTCAGCAACCGAGCCCTCGATTTTTACTCCGCTCTTCTGCAACAAAGTTTTCGCCAAGACTTCGGTGTCGCATTTCGCCTTCATCCACACTTGCCTTGTAATTTTACAGCCAGTTGGGTCACGGAAAACCACCACGGGATGTAGATGCCCCATAACCAACGTCTTGCACCCCAACAGAGCAGGCGAAGGCCATTTGTGACCATGAAAAACCCCAACATCACCAATGACAGCTCCGGTCGCAGGCAAAAGCTCAACTTTCTCCGGCAACAACGGTTCAAGGTTGGCGTCATGATTGCCCCGTACAACGGCTATGCTGCCAATGCAGCTTTCAAGTTTATGAAAAAAATCCGGGATATCCTGCCATTCGCCAAATTCATGTGAAACAACCGTGTACTTTACGTCACCAAGAATAACCAGCCGGTCAGGTTTGTACTTGCTTATTATTGCCGTTAGCTTGTTTAGAATTTTCGCGGTTTGGCTTGGCACATGTATGCCTTTTTCCTGCAGCTGCATTTCCCAACCCAGGTGTGGGTCAGCGATAAGAAGAGTTTTGGTTTTTTCTGTTTTTACGAGGGCGCAGGGGTTGGGCAAGAGCAAATTTAACATCAGGGTTTTACCAAGCTTATGATTTTTTGGTGAATTTCCACGTTTGCCGAGGCAATGAAACTCAGCTTTTGCATGGGATCCAACTTTACATTTACTGGTTTGTTTTCGCGGTCGGTTACAAGTCCGCCTGCTTCTTTAACTATGAGGAATCCCGCTGCAACATCGGTTGTGCGTATTTTGCCTCGTAAATCTATGAAGGCATCGGTTAATCCAGCTGCGACTTGGCAGATTTCAAGAGCGTTGGCGCCGAAGTGCCGTGTATGCTTGACGTTTTCGATTAATGCCGCTGCCATTTTTATGTCCAGTTTAGCTTTGTAAGCATTCAAATCTACACCTATGACTGCATCATCGAGCGTCTGGGTTTTTGATGTAAGTATCAGCTCGCCATTGCGGTATGCGCCCCTGTCTCTAAGCGAAATGTAGGTTTCGTCATGGAAGAGATCAACAACCATGCCAGCGTAGACGCCGGCGAGTTCAGGTTTGCTGGAGACAGCGATGGAGGAAGCATAAAACGGCAAGCCATGCGTCAAATTAGTAGTGCCATCGATTGGGTCAACGCAAATATAGCATTCTTTAGGGGTGGCACCGTATTTTTTTATGCCTGATTCTTCGCTGATAAGTGTGAATGAAACGTCGTGGTTTTGAATAGTTTGCACAATTGCAGTTTCAGCTGCCAAATCCGCTGGCTTCATCATGTCTCCGCCTGCTCCTATGCCCAGGTTAGGTTGAGGTTCCTTTAGGGTTTTAAGGCAGGGCTTGATGACTGTTTGAATGTTGCTTTTGCATTCAATTAGGATTTGTTGCCAGTCGGATTGGGTCTTCATTGCTTAACCTTCAGTTTCTATATTGCACGTCAAGTTGATAAAGACTATACCAGCCTATTTGGAGCCTAATACTGGTTCATTGCAGAAACGATAGAGGGGGGTCGTATTGGCTTTTACCTACAAACAGAATTTTCCAAAGATAGATAGCCCGCAGTTATTTTAGAAGAATACTCAAACTAACTTGGGTTTTTTTCCAAAAATTAGCCAAATTGAAACTGGTAAAACCATGAAAACTCTTAAATTATACAATTCCCAACAGAACTGCAAGGTCCCTTCAATGTCATCAAACACTAACCCGCTTGAAATCCAAAGCTACGATGATAAAGAAAAAATGTTTCTAGTAAAATCGCCTTCAGGCGGCATAGTTAAGGTTCAAGATACCTTCGCCGAAATGTTCGCTCTATGGGCAGGAAGAGTCTTGATTACCGCTCAAAACGAGAAATGGGCACAAATCGCCGCAAGCCTAACCACTGGTTTTGCCACAAGCGTAATTGCCGCTTCAGCAGAAGCCTCCATCGAACGAACAGTTCCAGCAGACCAGACACCCGACAAACGACCTGGCGTTCTTATTCAAATTTACAATCGTGACCGCTTCGAACTCAAGCATCAGCTTATGGAACGCATCGGTCAATGCACCATGACTTGTCCTACAACCGCAGCCTTCAACGGCTTAACAGGCAAACGCGTCCTCACCGTTGGCAGCAGCCTACGTTATTTTGGAGATGGTTTTCAGAAGAAAGCCATGGTCGGCGGAAGAAAATGCTGGAAAATTCCAGTTATGGAAGGCAACTTCATCGTTGAAGATGGCTTCGGAGCCATGGAAGCAGTTGCAGGGGGTAACTTTATGATTTTCGCCAAAACCCAGCAGGAAGGACTTCAAGCGGCAGAAGCAGCAGCAGACGCAATTCGCGCAAATGCGCCTGATGTCATCATGATTTTCCCAGGTGGAGTTTGCCGAGCAGGAAGTAAAGCGGGCTCTCTCAAATACAAGTTGAAGGCTTCCACTAACCATCCTTATTGCCCAACCTTACGTACAATTGTGCCTGACAGTGTTGTTCCAGAGGGCGTTGAGAGCGTTTATGAAATTGTCATAAACGGTTTAACTTTGGACGCTGTTAAAAAAGGAATAAAAGAAGGCGTGATTGCAGCCATCGGTGTTCCTGGCGTAGTAAAGATTTCGTCTGGCAATTACGGTGGAAAATTGGGTCCGTTCAAGGCTTACCTCAGAGAAGCCATAGGCGCACCCGCTCTAGAGCCAGTTGCGGCGCCGCCAGCT
Source organism: Candidatus Bathyarchaeota archaeon (assembly GCA_003151735.1). Taxonomy (GTDB): domain Archaea; phylum Thermoproteota; class Bathyarchaeia; order Bathyarchaeales; family Bathycorpusculaceae; genus Bathycorpusculum. Next base: position 89,207 of record PLYI01000055.1, read on the forward strand.
AAAGCAAAAGCCTAAACTTCCGTTTTTTGTGTCGGAACTTTTATTTGATTCCTTTTAACGTTAGTTATCAAAGTTAAAGATACTCGTGAAGTTATTTGAGTACAGCAAAAAAAAGCTCCCTTGAACTATTCAGGCTAAGAAAAACCCTCAATGCCCTAGCGAACAAAGAGGGCAGCCATACAGAACTCATCACTGTCTACGTTCCGCCCGGCAAACAAATCAGCGACGCCCTAAACCTTCTGCGCAACGAGTATGGAACCGCCAGCAACATCAAATCTAACGTCACACGCAAAAACGTCCTCGACGCCATCACTAAAGCACAGCAGAAACTCAAGCTCTACAAGGACCCCGGTGAAAAAGGCATAGTGATTTTTACGGGTGCCCTTCTGCAGGAAGGCGGCGCACCTGGAACCGAACGCATGGAAGCCTACGTCATCGTTCCGCCTGAACCCATCAAAATCTTCCTCTACCGCTGCGACTCACGTTTCCACACCGAACATTTGCAAGAGATGCTCCGGGAAAAAGAAACCTACGGCATTTTGCTGGTGGACGCCAACAACGCTACGATTGCAACGTTGCAGGGGAAACGTATGCAGATCGTGCGGGAGATGCATTCGGGTGTTTCAGGAAAAACTAAAGCAGGTGGGCAATCAGCTAGGCGATATGAACGTTTAAGGGACATGCAGCTAAACGAGTATTTTACTCGTGTGGGCGCGCATGCCGACGACATATTTCTGCCAATCGACACATTGAAAGGTATTATTCTAGGTGGTCCTGGACCAACTAAATACGATTTTGAAAAAGGCGGCTACCTGAACTATCAATTAAAGAACAAGATTCTCGACGTAATTGACACAGCTTACGTGGAAGAACAGGGCGTCAAAGAAATAGTTGATAAGGCGCCTGAAATCATGCGTAAAGTCCGTTACATCGAAGAAAAAGAAATCATGCAGAAATTCCTCTACGAAGTCGGCCACGACACAGGTCTGATAACGTATGGTGAAGGTGAAGTGAGGCGTTTGCTGCAGAATGGTGCGGTGCGAACGGTGTTGATGTCGGAGGATTTGGATTTAGTCCGCGTTATCGTTAAGTGCAGTGCTTGCGGCTATGAAGAACAACACACCGTGAAAGGCAAGGAAGTAGCTGATTTCGAGAAAGGCTTAGTTGGAAAACCTTGTGCAGCCTGCAAAGCCCCATCGTTCACGATAGTGGATAAGAAGGATGTTGTTGACGACTTAGCAGAACTCGCAGAACTCTCAAACACAGATGTCGAAATCATTTCTACCGAGACTGAAGAGGGACAAATGCTAAAGAACGCCTTCGGCGGCATCGCAGCAATGCTGCGGTTCAAAATGCAAGGTTAATTGACTGTTTTTCAACATGTGTTTGGCTTGAATAGTCGCCAATACGACCTCCCCCTCTTGGGGATTCAAAATTTTCAGCCGATAAACCGCTTTAATTTATTTTCTTAAAACCTAAAGTTGAATTGGGGTAAGGTGAGGGGTCAGTCCCTCTCTCTTTTTGTTCTCTCTTGTTATTGAATTACAATTGATTTTTTTTGCTTATATGGGATATTTCGATTCTCGTAATATATCTAAGACATCGACTTCAAATGTTGCTCTGCCTGCTGCTTATCCATACCCTTAACGAACAGTTGCTTTTGTTTAGAAGTTAAACCAGACGTAAATTCCACCTTAACATGCAGGATTTTTGAAAGTTCTTTTATAATTTCTTTGTTGACTTTGCCTTTAACTGGTTCCTCAGTTGAATGGACAATTATTTCGTCGCCTTCAATTTCAACGCTAAATTTTGGGCAGTTGGGTTTAACAAAAATCGTGATAATTACGCCGTCTTTGGTTTCGTTGATGCTCATGCAGTGATGCACTCAGGTTGCGGTTTGCCAGATTGTAGCGCCCAACTGAATTTGTTGCGCAGGGTTTGGGGATAGAATTTTTCGATGTCGAACTTGACTTTTTTTGCCCATTTAACGTATGCGGTCGGGTCAATGTAGGATTTTAGCGATGTTCCAAGGTTGTATTCTTTGGTTAGCTTTGTTAATTGGATGTCGAGTTTGGCTCTTTCAATTCGGGTTTCAAGCGATTCAGTCTTTTTGCCTGCCGCTTTTTTCGCTATCAACTGCGCCTGAAGGTTTTTGAGGTTTTCTTCTTTTTTAGCTACGCGGTCGTCAAAGGTCGGCGGAACCTTGCGTTTGTGGTTTGCCACCTCTGCCACCTTAAAGTTTGCCATTTTAGCCGCAAACATCTTCTTGTAATCCGGGTCATCCTTGGTTACTCCGCTTTTCTCCAGCTCTTCCTTAACCGTTTTTGTGCATCTCCATGTACGGAACACTTTAGCGGTGAGTTTTGGCATTTTCTCAGAGAGGAAACGGCTGACCTTTTTGGAGTCGACGCCTTCGAAGAGGTATTCTTTGCTTGTTTGGGAGAAGTGTTGGATGTTTCGAATGACTTCAGGTGGCGCCTTGTACTGTTTTACCCATCGAACGCTGTCTTTGCCTAAAAAGTCAAAGTGGATGATGTCGCCCTCGATATTGATGTGTTCTTTACGAAGCGTTATGGCGCCCACGGTGTCAGCTTCGTCTGGGTCTTTTTCGTCGCCAACCCTCATGTTAGGCACCAAAATCAGCCAGGACACAGTTGCTACTTTGCGTCTTGTCTCATCTTTATCGTTGAGGTTTTTGAGAATGTGTTTTTCTATTGTGCCAATTTGTTTATCCAAGGTTTCGGCTTTTTGGAATTTCTCTTTCTCACGGTTCTGCTTGAGGAATGCTGTGTCGCTGAACCAGACGTACTTGATTTTGCCGGTTAGTTTGTCTTCCCACTTTGCCACATACATCTTGTTTGGTTCCCAAACAATGCCCTTCCAGTTACCTGCGGGTCTTTCTACCAAGAGCTTACCTTTTTCGTCCTTAGGCAGGTTAAGAATAATGTCTTGCTCGCTTGGTCCATCCTTCCATTTTCCACGTTGCGGATGGTCACCGCGCCCAGCGAAAAGGCAGGATGGCTCCGAAGTCCAGTTGGCAATCTCAAGTTTTTGCCCGTTAACTTCTGCGTAGCCGTATTTTTCTTTGAATGCTAAGCGTTTGATTTTGCGTTCTTCTGCCTGCTGTTTTTTGGTTTCTTTTGTTAGTGCTTCTTTGTTTGCTTTGTCTTGCGCTATGAAGTTGCAGACTTGTGAGAAGTCGATTTCCTGTGCCGTTGATTGGTTTCCGTTGTTTAGGTGCGCAGGCGGATTATCGATGGCGGCAAGATACTTTAAAGCGACCGTATCCAAGAAAGTTGCTTGAGGGTTCTCTTTTTTGAGTTGCTCAAGAAATTCCTTCATGAAGTTCTTTTTGAAAAGGTTATCAGGCGGAGAAACGGTTGATAGAGTCTTTCTTGCCCATGCAACCGCCATCTGCTCGCTTTTAGGCGTCAACTTTACGGTTTGGCCTTGGACTTTTACGCTAAAGCCCTTGTAATCGTAAGGCGGAACGAATATGCCGTTATGCTTCAAGCTTTTCATAACGTGTTTCATAATTTAACCCCGATTTGCGGCAAAGTTTTCTTCCTTTGCCAACTATATTTTATGCATGCTTTTTTTAGTTTTCGTTTCTAAAGATGCAGCTTTCCATTTACCTTAGCTACGAACCTTAAAAATGTTCAGCAGAAAACCATGCATTTCTCAGGAAAAAAGCGATTTTTGCCGCTTTGCAGCCCTGTCACTTTGCAATTTATTATAAACTATATCTACGGTTCTTCGGTTAACGTATATTTTGTGGTTGCGGAAGCCTCCTGAGAATCCGCCTGGAATATGCATAAGTTCATGAATCAGAGTTTTTTCTCTATCCTCAGAGGACATGCGGTCGAAGATTTCAGAGATAACCTCAATGGTGTAGGATGGCGGAAGGTTCAAAACACCCTGCCAAACCTTTCCTAACCCGTGGATCCGCGCGATTGTGCGCCGTGCTTTGGATCCTTTGCTTCTTATGCAGAAAACAAATTGGGGCACAACATGGTAGAACTCGCATTCTTCTGCTAACTGATCAACTTGCTTTTTGATTTCTGGAGCCTCAAAATACTTTATCGGCAATGCATCCCTCTCCCGTTACCCTGTGATATTGTTGTTTGAGTTAAAAAGCTAAGTGCTTCTCCGCAGAATTTTGGCAAGCTCCATCCAGAAGGTAGCTAGAAAAGGCACCACGATGACTAGAGCCCAGTCTTGCAGGCGTAAACTCGTAATCTGCAAAGAAGTCTGTATGAACGGCAGTGAAGTCCCCAAAACCAAAGTCACAAGCACAAGCAGCGCCCACAGCAACATAACTTTGTTTGAAAGCAATCCTTCCTTAATCAACGGTTCGTGTTCTGATCTGAAGTTTAGTGCGAGAAAAATGTGACCAAACATCCAAGTGGCAAACGCTACTGTCCGAGCGTAAAATATGCTTTGGGTCGTGTAATAGACAAACAAGAAGGTAGCAGTAACCGCTATTAAGAGGCTCAGTGCGCCCAAGAACAGGGTTCTAAGCATAGGTTTGCTTAGGAATTTTTCTTTTTGATCGGCAGGTGGTTTTTGCATGGTTCCAGTTTCTTCAGGTTCCGCCACAAAGGTTGCCGATGCAGCTAAATCCATGAACAATTCAAGCACTATGATTTGTATTGGAGCAAAGGGCAGAGGAATGCCAAGGACGATTGGGATGAGGAAAATTGATACTAAGGCCACTTTGCATGATAGGTAGTAGCGGACGCCTTTGCGTAAGTTGCTGTAGAGTTTGCGTCCTTCTTTAACGGCGACTTCTATGGTGGCGAAGTTGTCATCGGTTAATATCATGCTTGCCGCTTCTTTGGCAACGTCCGTTCCGCGGATGCCCATTGCAATGCCGATATGGGCTTCTTTAAGCGCTGGAGCATCGTTAATGCCGTCGCCAGTAACAGCAACGACTTCGCCGTTTTCCTTTAGTAGCCTCACCAAACGCAGTTTGTCTTCAGGAGTTACACGAGCAAAAACATACGTTCGTTTCAGTGCTTCCTTCAAGTCAGCATCAGACATTTTTGCGATTTCACCGCCCGTTAAAACGTTTGAGCTGTTTATGCCGACTTGACTTGCAATTGTTCTCGCCGTCTCGGGATGGTCGCCTGTAATCATGATTACTTTGATTCCTGCTTCTTGACAGGTTTTGATAGCGCCTCTAACTTCTCTGCGTGGGGGGTCAATGAAGCCGATGATGCCGACGAAAACGATGTCGCGTTCAAGATTTTCCTTGTTCGCTGCAGAATCAACGGGAAGTCGGTGATATCCAAAAGCCAAAAGACGCTCGCCCGAACGAGCCATCTGCGCTATTACACCCAAAATTTCATTTCTCAAGGTGTCAGTGAGTGGTGCTTCTTCTCCTTTGAGCAGGATTTTGCTGGAGTTTTCAAGGATTTTCTCAGGTGCACCGCTCGACATAGCTACTCGGGAGCTGCCGAATTGGTAAATGTACGAGGCAAGTTTGCGTTTAACATCAAAGCTTAACTCGTCCTTGAGCACCCAATCCTTAGATATTGTTTGAACGTTGAGGCCGTCCTGTTTTAGGCGTTGCAGGATTGCTTGCACCATCGGATTACCTAACACTATGGTGTCTCGGATGGCATCGCTTGCCAAAAGAGCAGTTTTTAAGGCGGCTTTCTCATTTTCCTTAAACTCCCTTGTTGAGTGGATTGAGCCGTCAAAGTAGAGGTGTTCAACTCGCATCGTGTTTTCTGTAATCGTGCCCGTTTTGTCTGTGGCTATAACCGTTACGTTTCCAAGGGTTTCAGCAGCACGCAAACGCTTGACTATGGCACCTTTGCGGGATAAGGCGTAGCTGCCGACTCCTAAAACCATGGTGATTATGATGGGGAGTTCCTCTGGAATAACCACGAACGCCAAAGACAAGCCATAAAGCACAGCTTCTCCTGGGCTAGGCTGCAAACCTCGAATGTAACTCAAAAGAGGAATGAGAATGGCAAAGAACAACGCAACCCAAACAAGCGTTTTCGAAAGCTGCTTCATCGCCAGTTGAAGCGCGGTTTTCGGTTCCTTCGCCGTTTTGATTATGCCTGCAACTCTTCCAAGCTCCGTGTTTACGCCCGTTGCAACCACAACCGCTTTTGCCCTTCCACGGGTAACCACGGTTCCTGTGAAAACCATGCTTGTTTGATCGGTGATTCGAGTTTCACTCGGCAAAACCACATTGGCATCTTTAGCCACTGGGAACGATTCGCCAGTTAACGATGATTCATCAACTTCTAATCCATAAGCCTCAAGAAGTCGAGCGTCGGCCGGAACACGCTGCCCCACTTTCACAAGCAAAATGTCGCCGGGAACCAAAAAAGCTGTCTTCTCTTCTACAGGCTTACCGTTCCTAAGCACCAAGGCCGTCGGCGGAGCCAGCTGCCTCAATGCCGAAATGGAGCGTTTGGCTCGGTACTCGTTCCATACTTCTGCCAAAACAAGGATAATGATTATTACAATGATTGTTAGGGCGTCGGTTAAGCTGCCTAAGATACTGTAGAGTACTCCGACGGCGATAAGCAGTAGAATCATGGGTTCGGTTATTTCTTCCCTAAGGATACCTAAGAAACGGATTTCTCGTTCTTCTATAAGGCTGTTTTTTCCAAATTGTCTTAGGCGCAACGCTGCCTCATGATCCGTTAAGCCCTGCTCAGGATTAACGCCTAATGAACGAATCAGCTCTTCTTGGTCTTTTGAATGCGCTTGGCTCATCGGCAGTACCTAAATGTTTAACCTTGAAATAATTACTAAAGGTTGCGAAAGCGAGCTTGCCCTAAAAAGATTGCGCAGGTAATCGATGGAATTTTGAGGTTTCATTGGGTAGCTTTTTCATTTTTTATGTTACTTATCATTCGATTTGCCTAAAAAACAACCAAACCTCAACAAGAAAACGATGGTTCCAAGCTTAATAGCAAGGTGAAACCCTGAACTGGTTCATTGCAAGCAATCACTAAACACCGATTTATTTTTTGCAACCATTTTTTAGCTTATTATGCAAAACTTTATAACAGCGCCGAACGTTTTGAGTCTAAAAAGGTAGAAGCAAGATGAAATTCGGCACATACATGTTTGAAGCAAAGAAAGTTCCAGGCTTCGACTATGACCTTTTCCGAGTAAAACCAGAAGTAGGCAGACGAATGCCGCCAAAAGCTGATATGCACAGCAACATCGCAATTTTCGGAGACAACGTAACCGCCCGCATTCACCCAGATTGGATTAGCCAATCCGACTTAGGACCCGCATGGAGAACAAACGACAACTTTAACGTACGATGGGAAGTCCTCTGCGCAACACAACCAGAACACAGAGCAGAACAACTAGACTACATCGAAGACGTAGCACGCAAAAGCCAAGGAATCTGGCTAAACAGCATCCACTTCGCAGAACACGGCCACTGCACATGCCCACGCTGCAAAGACCTATGGAAGAAAAGTGGTTTAAGCTGGTATGAATGGAGACGAAAAGAAGTCACTGACTATATGACGCAGGTAAGCGACCGCGTACGCAACAGAGCAAAGAAAAAATTCGTCATCGGTGTCCTTCCAGACCCAGTTACAAACTATGAACGCTTTGGGGTCAACTTCGACGATTTAGCACCTTTAACCGACGAATTCCTCGTTGTCATGTTCAACAAAAACTACGCTACACCATGGTATAACGAAACGCTTACACGAAACTTCAAAAAACTCTTCAAAGACGTCAAACTAAACATTGCACTCTACGTTATCGGACCCGGAGACGACCCAAAAGAAACACCAACCCCAGCTGAACTCTTAACAGTTTCAGTCCGCATGGCACGCGCAGGAGTAGACGGACTACTATACCTCACAGACAAAGCAGCACAAATGCAAGAATTCCAGAAACAAGCAGTTGCTCTAACAGATGTTCGCGAACGCCTAAAGAGTTACGGTGGAAAGCAAGGTCAAGAAGTTCTCGACTTAGTTACAAGTTGGGAAAAGCTAGAATAAGCCTTCACAAAAAAACATTGCAGGCAGAAACAACCTAGAGTGGTGAAAGCCACCAAGGCCGCCCTTTTTATTTAATTTTGTTTTTACTGTATGTAACCGAGGTTTTTGTTCTGGGTTTCGTTTATTTCTTTCATCGACTCGTAATGGGCTTCTATCAGGATTTTGAGTGCGTCGATGTTTTTTGTTATGTCTTCTACTTCGCCGCTTTTCTGCAAAACCCCCGACTTCACAAGCTGCTCATTTATCTTGCTGACTGAAACTTCAATCACTTTGACTTTGAAAGCAAAAATCTGCAGCGTATAGAGCAAACTTAATTGAGAATTCAACCGTTCTAATCGGTCTAATTCAAGTGTTTTTGCTATGAACGCTTTTAGTTTTTGTTCCTGAGACGATAGCGGTGAAACAAGAAGTCCCTCATAAATCGCTGTTTGTTTTGCGGTGGCTTCTTTTGTTTCATCCACAACTTTCTGTACGCGCTTTGCAGTTTTATCCAGCATTTCTAAGACTTCATCCAACCCAATTCTCCCCCAAATCAACAGTCAATAGACTTTCATGAGACTGTAAGACCTATTATATATAGCTTAAACTGCATCCAAATTTGTTTTTCAGTGTTTTTAATAGGTAAGCTTTTAGGGCAATTACATACATAATAAGTAAACCAGAATTAACCAAGAGGAATATTATGCCTTCATTAGCAAAAAAGAACGCAGCAAAAAAGAAGAAACATGAAGAAAAAACCGGCAAGAAGTAGCTCTTTTCGTTGCTGAAAGCTACCTTAACGGAAAATCCTAAACATATCTTTTCTCTTTTGTCACAGTTGATATTGCTGAATGCAAAGGCACTGGCACAATTTTTTTGCACGTTTCCGCAATCCAAGAACTCGCGTAGAAATTGATTGTTTCCCCGATAATTTAGTCCCCAGTTAACTTTGTCTTGGCTTTTACTGCTCATCCAAAGTTACGCTGTCTTAATGTTACCTTAGATATTCAACTTTCCGTTTGTGGTACCGCTTGCATTCCTTAACCACTTTGCCGATGTATGGCGTCGGATACATCGTAGCCATTCCAGCAAGCCACATGAATTGACTTGCCTCATCGATCTTTGTCTCCCTATAATCCGGGCATCCTGCACATTGATCGGGGAACTCATTGAAGCACGCACGTTGTACTTGCAACACTATCCCCAATTCAAGTTAATCGAGTTCAGGTATTTAAAAATGGCTAAAGTAATGAGGTTGCAGCGGTGCGACAAGAAATCCTCCTCCTTGTTTTAATTTAATAAGTTATCAGCTTAAGCTGCTGAATCCGATACGGATAAAAATGTGTGTAATCCATAAATTAAGTGCAGATTTTCCAATCGCTAAAAACCTTAAAAAGAGGTGATTTTGAATCAAGAAATTTATGATTCTATATATGGCACCAGTATCAGCGGAAGCGCAGATGAACGTGAGTCCTGAAGAAATGAAGAAAGAAATGGAACCGTGGAACGCTTGGTATAAGAAATGTGGAAAATCAATCGTTGACATGGGTGCGCCATTGGGAAAAGCAACATGTGTTGACAAAAAAGGAGCCGCAAAAAGCCAAAGCCAAGTAACAGGCTACACTGTTGTTCAGGTTGACGCAGCAAAAGCCCATGCTTACTGACCATCCACATCTCATGATGCCGAAAGCAAGCATTGAAATCCTTGAAATCATGCCCATGACCATTAGACAAAATTTAAAATTTCTGCGAATCCAAATTTGCCTATCTTTTTTAATCATTATTTAAGAGAAACATTTTTTTGGGGTGCTGATTTTTGGTTATAGAAAAAAGATTGGAAATAAAACCGTTTTTCTATGCGATATTTGCGGTCTCGGATATTCAAAAAAGTACATAACTAAAGACTGCGAGGATTACTGCAAAGCCCATCCTGGTTCTTGCAGCGTAGAGATAACTAAGAAAGCGGTTTATTTTCCAGATATTACCCATGATAACGCGTTATTTCTGTATGGCACTCGAGCCCTTACTAATAAGGGTAAAGATATTTACTTAGGCACCCCATTGAATAATAGGCGATATCTAATGAACACAAATCAAATGTTCTGTTATCAATGTGAGCAAACAGCTGAAGGAAAAGGCTGCACAACTTTCGGTGTTTGCGGAAAAAATCCTGAAGTGAGCGCGCTTCAAGATTTGTTGATCTACATGCTTAGAGGATTATCACAGTTAGCAGTAGAAGGAAAGAAAGTGGGAGTCAAAGATGATGCTTTGAACTTGTTCATTTGCGAGTCTGCTTTCAGCACATTAACTAATGTTAACTTTGACCCAGACACACTAATTGAATTCATTAACAAATCTGTGAAACTACGTGATGCCCTCCGTGAAAAACTACAGTCAGCAGGAGGATACGTCGGATTCCATGGTCCAGTCGATATGCAACTTGAAAAGACCAAAGAAGGACTGGTTAATCAAGGAAAACAGGTCGGAGTAAACTCTGAACTCTCAAACGACCCCGACTTGCACGGGCTTATTTGGCTCCTTATTTACGGGGTAAAAGGAGTTTCAGCATACGCTTATCATGCTTACCGACTGGGAAAAAAGGATGACAGAGTTTTTGAGTTTATTCAGCAAAGCCTCGCAGCAACCCTAGATAAGTCGCTTGGCGTTGATGACTTTTTTGATCTCGCTTCAAAATGCGGAGAAATCAACATCAGAGCCATGGAGCTTTTGGACGCTGGAAACACAGAAGCTTACGGTCATCCAACTCCTACCCAAGTTCCGCTTGGTCACAAAAAAGGCAAAGCAATTCTGGTGTCTGGTCACGATCTAAAAGATTTAGACGAAATTCTAAACCAAAGCCAAGGCAGAGGTATCTATGTTTACTCACACGGAGAGATGCTCCCGTCACACTCATATCCTAACTTAAAGAAGTATCCTCATTTTTTTGGCCACTACGGGACCGCATGGCAAAATCAACAAATAGAATTCGCGGCTTTCCCAGGCGCAATTCTGATGACCACCAACTGCCTGCAGAAACCCGCGGACAACTACAAAGGAAATCTATTCACTTCCGGCCCAGTAGCCTGGCCGGGTGTAACTCATATAGAAACTTCCAACACGGTATCCACCGACTTTTCACCTGTCATAGAAAAAGCATTGGCGATGCCGGGTTTCAAAGAAGACAAGATGAACAAAACTGTGACTGTTGGTTTTGCAAGAAAATCCTTTTTTTCATTGGTGGACAATATAACTGAATCAGTGATGAAAGGACACATTAACTCTTTCTTCCTCGTAGCAGGCTGCGACGGCGCAAAACCAGGTCGTAACTACTACACTGAGTTTGTTGAGAAGACGCCTAATGATTCTCTCGTATTGACTTTGGCTTGCGGAAAATATCGGTTCTTCGACAAAGAAATTGGCCAGGTAGATGGTATTCCCAGATTGCTAGATATAGGACAATGCAACGACGCCTACTCAGCCATTAAGATAGCTCAAACTTTTGAAGAAATTTTCAAGTGTGGGATTAACGAGTTACCTTTGTTCTTTATTCTTTCGTGGTATGAACAAAAAGCTGTCGCCATTCTGCTGTCTCTTTACTATTTAGGTGTAAAAAATATTCGCTTGGGACCGAGTTTTCCCGCATTTATGACCCCGAAAATACTTGAAAGGTTAAACATAAAGCCTTTAAAAACGCCCGACGAGGACTTGAAAGCAATTCTTGACTATGTTAACGGTGTTGTTCCATGAGCACCAAAACCGGGTCATGCGCAAATAACAGCAACATTAAAAGCGTCTATGATTATCAACTAGAAATGGAATAGGAGTTAGTTTTGAAATGTCTTGGCTAAAAGCAATGAGAGAAAAAGAACCACCAGAACCAGTCAATCCAGTTGGAACCGTTGTAATTGGCACTCTTTACCCAGAAGTAATGGACACAGCTAAAGATATGGTAAGAAGATCACTTAAACTTGCACAGTTCAAAACTTTTGATGTTGGAAAAGGAGTTTCTCCCCAAGCTTTTGCTTCAAAAGCTAAAGAGGTAAATGCCGACATAATTGTAGTATCTGTTTTGCTCACAGCCGCTAAGGAGAATCTTCCAAAACTAATTTCTGCTCTAGAGCTTGAAGGACTAAAGGACAAATGTGTAATTATGATTGGGGGTGCCGCTGTGACTAAAGAAGATGCAGACAAAATCGGAGCAATGTTTGGCAAAACAAGAGAAGATGCGGTTGTTTTAGCAAAGAAAATCGTTGAGCAAAAACGGAATAAACCTTGATAATTCATTTTTGAGTATCTTTCAAGAATTTCCTTTCTTTTCTTAAAAGAACAAAGTGGACTGGGGGGGATTTGAACCCCCGACCTCTTGAGTGCAAGTCAAGCGTTCATGCCAGCTGAACTACCAGCCCGCTTTCCCGAATGTTTAGCAATTCAATGATATTTAGGTTTTGCCAACTAAAAAATATTGCAGAAAAAAATTTTCTTAAAAAGTTAAATCCACCAAAACATTAACAGTAAACTGGGAGGCTTAAAAGTGGAGTTAAAAACAGTAAAAATTGAACCGCCCAAAGACGCCAACACCATCCTCGGCATGGCGCACTTCATAAAAACCGCCGAAGACCTCTACGAAGCGCTGGTGAATTCTGTCCCAGACATCAAATTTGGCGTAGGATTCTGCGAAAGCTCAGGACCCTGTCTTATCCGCCATGAAGGAAACGACGATGAACTGAGAAAGCTAGCGGCGGAGAAAACTTTGGAAATTGGCTGCGGCCACAGCTTTTTGGTATTCATAAAAAATGCTTATCCTCTAAATGTTTTGGATAAAATCAAGAAGGTGCCGGAAGTATGCACGATTTACGCTGCAACAGCCAATCCGCTGGAAGTAATAATCGCTGAAACCAGTCAGGGAAGAGGCATCGTTGGCGTTGTTGATGGATTAAAAAGCAAAGGCATAGAAAATGACCAAGACATTGCGGAGAGGCGGATGTTTCTGCGCAAAATAGGTTACAAACTCAGCTAAACAGCGCTTTACTTTTCCCAAGCTAACAATGTTTGAAACAATGAATCATCAATGTTTCCGCCAGTCAACACCAACGCAACCGTTTTGCCTGCAAACAAATCCTTATTCTCAACAAGCAACGCAACAGCCGCGGCGCCTGAACCCTCCATAACTTGCTTTTCGTTTTCCCAAAGCAAATAAACCGCATGCCTAATCGACTCTTCCCTAACTAGGAACACATCATCAACATACATTTGTACAATCGTAAAAGTTATAGAGCCTTTCTCAATGCCACCGGAAAGCCCTTCAGCAATGGTTACGGGTTCATGTCTGTGAGCTTTGACTATTTCGCCGGATTTTAAAGACTCAAACATTATCGGAACCGCAGCGGACTGTACTCCTAAAACCTGTACGTTAGGCTTAAGATTCTTCATGGCTATGCTGACACCTGAGATTAAACCTCCACCGCCGACTGGCACAACAATTACATCAACGTTTGGAAGCGCCTTCAAAACTTCCAACGCCACAGTTCCATGTCCAGCAATAATTAACTCGTCGTTGTAAGGTGAAATGTACAGGCGTCCTTCAAGTTGCGCCAACTCTTTAGCTTTACATTCAGATTCAGGGTAAGTTGCACCATACAATACAAGTTCTGCCCCAAACTGTTTTATGCCATCTATCTTTATTTTCGGCGTGTTTGTAGGCACAACAATTTTTGCTTTAAAACCAAGTTGCCTTGCCCCAAAAGCCACAGCCTGGCCATGATTTCCCGCGGAAGCCGTCACCACACCTCTTGCCTTTTCTTCAGAAGTCAAGTTCAGCAGTTTGTTTATGACTCCTCGAATCTTGAAGGAATGTGTAACCTGCAGGTTTTCAAGCTTTAAGTACACCTCGGCGTTGCAGAGTTCGCTTAGAAATTTCGAGCGAATTAAAGGGGTGGTTTTTGCATAGGGCGCAATGGCTTTTTGTGCGTTCTCTATACTTTGAAGTGTTACCATTTATTGTCGCCTAAAAGACCGCTTGCTTACATGCATAGGGTAATTACCTTAAACTATTTTTGCTTTCCCTATACAAAACTATAGACTTGTGGGGTTACCGAGTTGCCCAGAAAAAAATTAGGTTTTCTGTTTTATCTCTCGGTGTAACCACCAAATGAGCGCAATAGTTGCAGGAATCCCAAAGATAACTAGAACCCAAGCTAAAATTGTAAACATAGAATACACAATGTAGTTTAATGTCCAAGTTGCAATAGCGACGTTCCAGTTTCCGTCAACATAAACTTTGATGGCGAACGCAACAAAGAAAAATGCAGACACCCCGCCGCCTCCTCGTGCTGTGCGTGAGCGTTTGCCAAAAAAATGATATTCTTTCTTGTCCTCATCAGGCAGTCTTTTCCACCATTGCCAACCTGCTACTGCTCCTATAATTGCTGGAATTCCGATGAAGAGCAGTTCCCAGAAAACTGCATGCAAAATAAACCAAACTAAATGGCCCATCGTCCAAAGACCCAAAGTCGATGGCACTAAACCTGTTGCTTGAGCATCTCCTACAAACCATAAATAAACATAAATTGCACCGGCAAAACCCAAAACTCCTGCGGCTACAAATATAACCACTATGTTCCAATGTTTTCTTAAGAATTTCTTCCAACCAGAACCGTTTTCTTCTCCAACCACATAAAATTCCTTCTTGAATAAGCAATTACTTGCTGTTTGCTTTACGTATATAATTTTTTGCATTGATTTACGATTTAGCGATGGTCTTGGATTACTGTAACATTTAATTCCCAATTTCTATTTCTCAAGGGTAAGCATAAACTATTTTAATTCACTTAAAGAATCAAACTTAGACAGCACTTAACGATGTGTTTTTATGGCTTTAGAAAGAAACATGGCTCAACTTCAAGCTTACCAAAAACAAGCAGCCCAAGAACAACAAAAGCTAAAAGATGCAATGGCCAAAATTAAACGTAAAATCGCCATTATAAGCGGAAAAGGCGGAGTTGGAAAAAGCACCGTCACAGTGAACCTTGCTACGGCTTTTGCGATGCAGGGAAAACGCGTTGGCGTTTTAGACGCAGACATTCACGGACCTAGTGTGCCGAGACTTCTGGGGTTAGAAGGACAAAAAGTCAAAACTGGCCCTCATGGTACTTTTCCCGTTGATGGACCACTGGGAATGAAGGTTATGTCTATAGACTTCTTTTTGCCCGAGCAGACACCGACGATTTGGCGTGGACCGCTAAAAATGCGTGCAATCCGACAGTTCCTCGCAGACATTGAATGGGGCGAATTAGATTTTCTCTTTATCGATTTGCCGCCTGGAACCGGCGATGAACCCTTAAGTGTAGCTCAGCTTCTACCCGACATCGATGGCGTGGTGATCGTAACTATGCCTTCTGAACTTTCCAGTTCTATAGTTAAAAAAGCCATCACATTCGCTCAAAGACTAAACATGCCTATCATCGGGGTCGTCGAAAACATGAGCGGGTTTGTTTGTCCCGGCTGTGGAGAAAAAATAGAGATTTTCAAGTCAGGCGGCGGCAAAAAAATGGCTCAAGAAATGGCGGTTGAGTTTCTCGGCAGTATCCCCATTGACCCGACTGTTGGCGCTGATTCTGATAAGGGAACGCCCTTCATATTCGCGCATAAGGATTCAGCCGCCGCGAAGGCATTCATGGATATCGTTTTGAAAGTTGAAGAACGTCTAAGCAAGAAATAGGGTCTAATCTTCCTATCCGATGAGGCTAATTGAAAAGTCAGTTGATTTTGGAGTGAGTTTCGTCTTTGCTTAGTCTTTCAAATAAATGGATTTTATGGAAAAGCTTGTTTGTTATATAACCCAGCATATAAACTGACGCTATTAAGCCAAAGTAGGCTCCGATTATAACTGGCAGAAAAAGTTGAACTCCGAATAGAGTTAAAATTGCTGCAATGGCTACTGACCCTCCGTAACTTATGAGAAAGAAGATTTCAATTATCGCTATCAAAACTAATGTTTTTTTGGGTTTTAGATATTCAAGGTACACTCCGACCAGAATGGCTTGAAGGACCCAGCCTGAAAGTGGAATGTAAACAAAGATAAAGTCAATTGCAAGTACCCCCATGCCGATGCTTAAAAAAGCATAGAAAAGAGCTTTCGGTAAACCCACTTCAGTCATAATCTGAGTTATGCCTGTAGGGATTATAAGGCTTTTATGGAATTACAGAGAACATCGATGAGCACGTGAAAAAGAAACAAAAGTAAAAAGATTGGAGAGCTTAAAAACTCCCAGGTTTAATTTATCCGTAGTTAACTACTCTTTTGTAAGAGTAATTTCTATCGTTGAAACCATCCTGGACCTATTCTCGCCTTCTCGTGGTGGCATCTCAGCGGTACCGATTGCTATCTTTGTCACTTTGAGGTCTTTTATGAAGCGGCTTCTTGTGATTTCTGCAACGTCAACTGCTGTTGTGATTGCTTGTCCTCTTGCTTTTAGGGTAATTTCTTTTCCTGCGCCTGCGGAGAACGCGGTTATGATTGCGAGTACATAGCTCATTGGAGGTTTGTTTCCGACGAATATTACGTCATTAGCTTTTTCTGTCATTTCATATCACACTCCTTTTTTAGTTGTTTGTTTGCGATGTAGATAACATTCTTTTGTCTTTTCAGACTGGGAACGTTAACTCATCAGTAACGCTAAACTTCCTAATAAACCAAATTCAGCAATCTGACATATGAGTCAGCGCCAACTAAAAAGTCAACAATGCGAAATCGTGCTTAATTGCCAATTTTACAACTTTTTTTTCAAAGGTAAACCCATGGTTTTTGTTTGGTTCTTGGAAAAAAGCGCTATAGTTTTATACCTCAACTTTGAAGGAGGAGTACAAGTGGAGAGGAACTATTTCATGTCTGTATCGCCTGGTCTAAGAGAGGTTTTAGCGAGAAGAATTGCTGGAGAAATAATTCTTTCAAGCAAACCAGGCTCAACCATGAAGAAGTGGCGCGAACTCTTCGCTGTTTCCCAAATTAATCTCTCCGAAGCCATGGGACTCTCCTCTTCAGTCATAAGTGACTATGAGAGCTGCAGAAGAAAAAGCCCGGGCGCCAAATTCATCCGAAGATTCGTGCTCTCGCTTCTGCGTATTGATGAGGGCAAAGGTAGCCGCTTCATCCGTGAATTCGCTAAACTTACCAGTTCACCCAGCATGGCAATTGTGGATCTTCGCGAGTTTCCCATACCTGCCAGAGTAGAGTACCTATGCAAAGCAATCAGCGGCGAAGTGGTAGCTTGCAAAGAAAAATATGTTAAAGAAGTTAACGGCTACACAGTAATCGACAGCAGAAAAGCGGTTGAAGCATATTCTGGTTTGGAGTACGCGCAGCTTTTTGGCGCTTCAACCGAGCGGGCGGTTATTTTTACCAACGTTGAAGTCGGTTGCTTGCCCATGATGATTGTGCGTGTCAGCAGCCTCAAACCACGCATCGTGGTCTTCCACAAGACGAGACCAGATGAAGAAGCTATAAGGATAGCCGAGTACGAACAGATACCGCTAATCTACTCCACTTCACCCAGTGTTGAGCAGCTGGTGATGTCACTGCGTAAGCTATACCGCATTGCTTTACGTGTGAAGCTCGGCAGAAGAAAAGTACGCCCGCCACCAAAAATAAGCGCCTAAAAAAGCGGTTCTGGTGGAGTGACTATTCACCGGGGCTCTGCTTGCTCTTCCGACCTACCTACCTCCACCCTTTAGGTTTCTGCATAGAACCTCTAATGGATTCAAATAGGTTCGTGAGCTCAAATCCTTATAACTAAGAAAAGCACTTTTCCATATTTGTGATTCGAAATGTGTGAATTTAACATAATTTTAGATGGAAAAGTCCAATTCAAAGATGTCATTTACACTAAAGTAGACGGAGATAACGTAACAGTCAAGAACATTATGGGTGAAGGCAAAGAGTTCAAAGGCTGCAAAATCATTGAAGTGGATGTTCCCAACACGCGGCTTGTACTGGTGCCTCTCTAAAGCAGCAAAAATGAATCCTCCAAGTTGAGATATTTCTTAAGAGCCAAAAAAATTCAGCTCGGCCCACTAACCCAAAAATAGAGGCTCTCTGAAGCAAACATAAGACCAAAACTTGGCTATCGATTAAGTGCTGACTATACTCAAGTAAGTATAACCGTAAGGAATAAATATTGTTTGATTCTTTCTTTATTTGAGGCGTTTTCTTGAGTCAAATTTGCATAATACAGTTTTTTTCCAGAGTATTTTTTCGGATTATGCCGATTAAGAAAAAGGCCTTAATTTTTTTGAGTTCCCTTGCTTGTTTTGCACCAAGGCGACACTATGATAATAATTATATATATAATAACAATCATATGATATGAGGCGTAAATACAGGAGAGAATAATGTATGTCGACTGACGATGAAAGTAAAAGTATATGGTCTCGCGTTGGAGACCAGTTAGGTTATGGCGTTGTACGTGACTATCTTGTACCCGTAGAAACAAACAATGTATGGTATTCACTGGGAGGCATCCTTGGAATTGCGATAGTGCTCCAGTTCATTTTCGGATTCATCCTATTATACAAATACATACCTGATGCAGGCATTGCATTCGGCATTACCCAGTCATTTATCAATTCGCCCACATGGAAAATTATGCTTAACTTTCATTTCTACAACTCATTTCTGATTGCAGGATTACTTGCCGCGCACATGATGCGTGTTTTCATAAGCGGCGCATACCGCGGTGCCAAGAAGGGACTTTGGCTAATAGGCGCTGCTCTATCAGGATTGGTACTTCTAATCTACATCACTGGAGAAGCATTACATTGGGACGAAATTGGTTTTGGAGTTCCATGGAACATCAAAGAGTCCCTAGCCGCAGTCAATCTGGCAGGCTTCTTTAGATACACCGACACCAGTTTACTATCAATCCCAACTGCAACGGAAAAATTAACCCAGCTCTACGCCGTGCACGTCGCGCTTGCACCAATTCTCATCATGATTTTTGTAGGTTTACATCTGTACCTAGTCAGAGCTAAAGGAATCTCCATGCCATTTTGGAAAAAGCCATCTGGTAGAAAAGCACCGTTCATCTCTCACATAAAGATATGGCTTGCAGGCGGGTTAGTTATACTCATAGCTTTACTTTTGCTTGCTGCTTTTGTACCACGTGACGCAGGAGTGGCTCCTCAGCTAATACCAAGCTCACCTTTCTATGGAGTAGATAACGATCCAGGTGGATTAGGATTTAAGCCTACCTTCTTTATTGGGTGGACCCGCGGCATGAACATTTTTGCGGCTGATTTAGGAATATCACCTGATATTTTAGGAGCTATGTCGGCGACTGGGTTGTTTGCTTTGATTCTGTTAATCATACCGTTTATCGATAGAGTACGAAAGGAGCCAAGCGATAGAGCGGAGATCTTTTCAAGAAAGAGAATCTGGGCATTTATAGCTATAGCCGTATTTTGGGCAATTTTTGTTATCGGCATTGTCCTAAATGCAATCACCGCCGTTGGCTAAAGCAGCGGGCCCTCCCTTTTTTTAGGCAACTCTTTTTTTTCAGGCTTTATATATTCTAAAGTGACTAGACATTTTTGCAAGGTCGCAACGCCAGCTATTGGGCAGAGAAGCAAAATGAGTAACAGGGAAAAATTTGACCGTGATTTAACTATTCTACTGTCTAGGCTAACGTTTGATGCTGGGCCGGAAGTTGAAAACAAACTTAACATGCTAAAGGATTGGCTGATTAAACTTCAAAAAGAGAACGTTGTAAAAATCAACCACTCTGTAATGGAACTTGTATGCGCCAAACACTTAATCCAAAAAGGATACGAAGTCCAAATTGAATATCCACTGAACGAAATCTTAACCTGCGACTTATATGGAATCAAAGGATTAGGCAATCTGATTGTTGAGATAGAAACAGGTTTTATTCCTCCCGAAAACGCTTTGGCACCCTTAACCTATACGACTGCTCGGTTAGCAAGCAAAATAATCAGGTACAGCAGCTTCGCAGGGAAATTTGCTTTAGGCGTGCCGCCCCATTACATTCTGCCTTTCCCATCAACATTAGCAAAGCCTCCTAGAAATCGTTCAGACCAAGAAATAGCACAAATAAAAAAACTCTGCGACAAATATTACCAAAAACCACCTGTAACTATTGAGGAAATACGCAACGCGCGCATACAAGAAATCTACATAATCGACGTGGACCGTGGGAAAGTACAGGAAATTGACCCAGACGCTTACCTAAAGAGGGCAATGCAGAAAGGCATAGTCTATGATTACTTTCCACCCGAAGTCAAGGAGCAATAAAGCGCAAATGTCGTTTTACGTTTACATCTTGCTATGCAGGGATGGAAGCTTCTATACTGGCTATACAAAAGATTTGAATGAACGTACAAAACAGCATGAAAATGGGAAAGGAGCAAAATACACAAAAACTCACCGACCTCAAAAGCTGGCGTATTTTGAACTTCTTAATTCAAGAAGTAGCGCAATGAAGCGGGAGAGGGCAATAAAAAAGTTAACCCATCAACAAAAACAGGAACTAATCAATTCTAAAACGACGAAATAATTTTACGAAAGCTAAAAATAAACAGTCTTTCAATCCCTTTTTAGTGAGATTGTGCCAAAAAAGAAGCCCACATGGCAAGAAAAATTAAACGACAGCAAAGGCTATCCCAAAGTGGAAGAAATCAAGGGCGGCATGAGCCGAAGATGGGGCACAGGCACAGTTGTCATTCCAGCTCCAGTCGAGGTGGATCAATTGATGCGGAAAGTGCCCAGGGGGAAACTTACCACTATCAACGAAATCCGGCAAGCCCTCGCAACCAAACACAATGCAACCATCGGTTGCCCCTTTACCACAGGAATCTTTGCTTGGATTGCAGCCCACGCGGCAGAAGAACAAAAGCAACAGGGCAAAATAGAAATTACCCCTTACTGGAGGACTTTGAAAGTTAGAGGGTTGATAAACGAGAAATACCCCGGCGGCACAGAAGCCCAAACTGCGCTTTTGCAGCAAGAAGGGCACAGCGTAATTAAAAGGGGCAAAAACTGTTTTGTTAAAGACTATGAGAATGCGCTTTTTAGGTTAGACCAGTAAGTAAAGTTAAAGCTGCACCCGTAATCAATGGCACCAACACGTTATCGTTCACTGGCAGCGGCAAAACCTCGATTGTCATAGCAATCGCTGCGCCAACCAAAGCCAACCATGGCGAAACAAAGAACAACCCAGCCAAAAACGCAAAAATGAACCCAGCCAACGAACCTTCCCAAGTCTTTCCCTTGTTGAAGGGCAGAGAAGTAGAGATTAATCCTCCGAAAAGGGAAGCTGCACTATCACCGAAGCAGAACATTGCTATGGCTGCTCCGCCTGCGCGTGTTGGGAAAAGAAGCAGAGTCGCAACAATTCCAAAAGCGAAGTAGAGAGGCGCAGCTGCAAAGCCGTACAGCTCCGATTGGGAAGCCGCATGGCGAGTAATGGCGGAAACCAACGGCAATTCACGTCCCTCCAAACGCGAAAGCTCAGACACAGTGTAAACAAGTGAGATAAAGATAATTATCGTGGCGACAACAGGAATACCAATCAGGCCTGCAATAATCGGCATAAAAAATCCTGACGCGTGAATGTCTTCTCTAACTAAATCATTCGTTGATGGAAAGGAACGCTTATGCTTTTTCCCATCGATAACTGCCAAGATTCCTGAAAGTCTACCATTAACAACTCGGTCAGCCTTAAGCCGTATAACAAAATCGGGGTTAAAACCGATTTTTAACATGCCAGGCAAAAAAATACAACGGTTATTTCTGTCGTCAGCAACAACAACGCAATCTTCCAAACGCAAATTTTCTTGACTCAAGATTTCAAGCAGAATCTTTTGTTTTCCATTCTTTACGATGGCGCCGCCCCCGATTTCACCCGTTAACTCTCCCTCTTTTATTCCAACTTCAACGCCAAAAGCGTAATCTGCACCCAACGTCGCCGCCAACTTTTTAACGATAACTGCGGGTATCCCTGAACTAATTATAGCAATCTTGAAGTTGCGTTCTTTAAGCTGGCAAAAAAAGCTCTGCAGGTAAGGAGTAGCTGGAATTTTGCCGAAAATGAACAATAAAGTTTCGAGGTTGACGCCTTTTAAATCCTTGAAAATGTGTCTTAAGGCTGATTCTAACTTTATAATGCCTGCTTCATAAAGAAAACCAAAGAAAAGAAGCTTAACTAAATAGGAGAAGCCTAAACTTCTGCCCACTTCAAAAATGAAGCGGTTTTTAGGAATCAACACTCCTTCCACATCGAAAACAATAAGCCTGGGCTTTTCTGATCGAGCCATATCTCTCTAAACTCACGATTTAGCGCTATTTGCCTTAGAAGAGAATGGTCGCTTGCTGAAGATAAATTATCCTGTCCCGCTACATTGGTGTTCTTTGTTTTGTAGCTCCAGTGGGCATCCGCCACCACAAATCTGCAGTTGCGAGCAATCCTTGCATTTTTCCTCGGCGTATTCTCGGTTGCGCAGCTTTTCTGCTAAGGGGTGATGCCAAATTTTCTCCCAGGGTTCTGTTAGGATGTTTCCGAGGCTTTCAAAGTAGCTTTGGCAAGGGTAAACGTCGCCGTTTGGTCCCACGCTAGCGTTTATCATGGCTGCCGTGCAGGTTTTAACGCCTAAACCCAACTGCACAGGGTCAAATTGACAGTACTGCGTGGGTGTATACCAGAGGAATTTTAAGCCAATCATGTGGGCTTTGTCTCGAATTTGAGGCAAAAGGGCGTTTAATTCTTCGATGGATAGTGCGAATTCTTCGCTTGCAGCAGGTGCTTTGCCTGAGTAGATTAGGCTGTTGCAGCCGAAAGCGCCAACGCCCAGACTTTTGATGTAATCTATAGTTGTCAAAAAGTCGGCTGCGTTGTGTTTGCTAAGAGTGGTGTTGGTTGAAACGTAAATTTTCGATTGCACCGCATTTCGGATTCCCGCAAGGGTTTCTTTCCAGCTGCCTTTTGCTCCAGTCATTAAATCGTGTATTAGTGGCTTGTGGGACTCCAAAGTTATCTGCACAAAGTCTAACCCTGACTTCTCAAGCACATCAACGTAGGCTTTATCCTTGAACCTTCGCCCATTACTAATCAAACCCGTAACCATGCCCTTGTTCTGAGCGTACATGAGAAGCTCAGGCAAATCCTCCCGCGTTGTGGGTTCGCCGCCCGTAAAGGTTAAAATGAAAACGCCGATTTCACTGAGTTTATCAATTACGCTTTTCCATTGCACTGTTGAAAGTTCGGGTGTTTCATGTGGTCCGCCAGCATAGCAGTGGACGCAGTCATTTTGGCATCTAAAGGTTAACGCTAAATCCATCCGCAGGGGCGCTGAATACTGGTGAGAAAACGGCTCTTCTTTTTCAATTTCCAAAAACGTGACAGGATCAATCTTTTCGGTTTGTGCCAACGTGCTGATAGTGTAGACTAGTTTCTCGTAATCGGTTTTCGCTGTTTCAGCGCTGACACGGTACATACGTCGAATCTTTTTAATAACTTCTTTGTGAGACAAGCCCTGCATGAAAAAATATGCTAACGCTGTAGCAGTATGGTTTAAGTGCAAAACCGAATTGGCGTTGATTACCATGACTCCTTGTCCACTTTGTTCGATGCGTAGTTGAAGCGACATTCCTGCAAACTTGTCTGTCCCACGGTAAGTAAAACGTCCTGTTGGAACCTTCTTTTTCCTAAAAAAACTCATTTAATGGCCACCTCCACCTGCACAGGCGCAAGCGCATGAAACGCAGGCACAGGCACATGCTGCACACGCACAAACGCAGTCCGCTTTAGGATGAGCTGGATCATGGGAAGTTTTGGGCGGTGGCGGAACGATGGCGTTGGCGAATTTTTCTATGTTAACTACAATGTTGTTCGAGGTTTTCTCTACGGATGTGGCTATGTTGTTTGCGAAGTCGGCGCCTGGAATCTTTGGCGGCGGACCCGACTGAGCTGGCGCGTTAACGTTTGGTGTGTACGTGGGGTTAGGATGATAGGTTGTGTAGCCGTACCACCACCAGAACCACAAGGGACTTGGCTGAATAACCTTGTCTCTGAATACAGTTTCAGTGCGGGTTCGCTGGTTGGGGTCAAGCAATAGCCAAAGCAGCTGCTCATCATAAGCGTTCGCTGCCAACTCAACCGTTCCAGCCTGCTCCACCTGTGTCCATGCTTGAGCTGCAATTTTTCTGTAATAGTCCACGGTGTCTTTTCGGCTGTAACCCTGCAGTTTCTGCTCAACCGTATCACGGAGAAACATGATTGTATGTGCAAGTTTTTCTTCGTCAAGTGAGCCGTCGGGTTTGAGAGAATTTAAAAAGTCAATTTCGTAGTATCGCAGGGGATTGTCTTTTGGACCTGTTTTGTTATCAAAGGGCGGTAGCACTTTTAGTTTGAGCGAGGGTTTGGTTTCTTGTGCCCAGACTGCTCTTTTCTGCAGTAGGCTGTAGAGTATTTCGGTAACTATCTGCGGCGGCTTTAGGTCAAGAAGATATGAGGCTTCAACTGCGGTTAAGCCGCGTTTAATGCCAAGGGTTTCCATGCTGATTTTTGGCGATGCGTAGTTGCTTTTGCGAATCATAAAGATGATTACGCCAAAAATGGCGATTGCAAATAATACGCCGACAACTCCTATAGCTATTCCCAAAGGTCCAAAGTTGAATCCGCCTGAAGTAGGAACATAATTCGGTAAAAATCTGGCTGGAAAAGATACGCCGACCATGAACTGCTCGTTTGGTTGTATGACTAGTTTTTCCCAGTAAACGGCCAAGCGCCCATCAACCACTGCGGTGCCATTATAAAAGTTCGAAGTAGTTTTCACATCGCTTACGGTTGTATCTGGGGGCAAAACAATCTGCAAACGCAAATCGCTAATCGGCACATCGCTTATCCACTGGGGGATAAACTGCATGCCAAAGTTGCCTGGGTTCTGGGTATCGTTGCTAATCATGCCTGCAACGTTGGTTGTAACCGTAAACCACACGGAGTTTCCAGCTGTTAAAGGCTGGTTTAACGTGACGTCGACTCGATAATCGCTGCCGCTGTCGGCTCTGGCAACCTGAAGCACGTTACCATATTGGTCCGTTGCTTGGCCTGGTGTATAGTCGCTTTTTGGTTGACCAACATAGAATCCGTGCATAACTCCCGAAGAAACAGACACAGTAATGTTGTAGGTTAAGTCGATTGTGCCATCTTGGTTGATGAAGATTTGCGACCACTCATGATCCACACTGTAAACCAAGCTTTGCGCATGGATTGCACTTGCCGCGGAAACAGCCAACGTCAAAGTCAGCAATAAAACTAAAAGAAGTGGAAATTTCCTTACCATTTTGGTTCCTCAGTAACCTCAAACGTGGTACCGCAGTAGGGACACTTAACGTATGGCACGCCTGACTCAATTCTTATTTGGTCGGCGCTTATAGAGCCGCCGCAGTTGGGACATTTAATTTGGGCTGCCGCCATCTGCCCCGAAACCTCTAAACGCTGGATAACCGTTTTGGGTTTGCGCGTGGTGTAGTAGATGCCGACGATTACTGCGAGCCCAACTATGAAGAGGATGCCGCTGGTAGCCAGCCTTTCTGTAGTGGCTTGGACAGAAGCGGCAAGCGCAAAGATAACTGCAAAAAAGAACAAAACCGCCGCCGCTATGCCCCCAAAGATAGGAAGGAGTCTCATAATTAGTTGCTGTGTAAGCCTTGAAGATTTAAAGCTAGTCCCAGCCCACTCTTGACCTTTCTCAGAAACATGCGGTTGAATGTTTAAGCGAGAATTTGAACTCGTAAGAAACCAAGTGAAACAAAAGTCTAAATGGGAAAAGCTTGCAATATTTATTTAAACTTGAAATGCCAAACATAGCGATAATATCAATTAATATATGCATGGTGCGCAATCAAGTTACCGAGGATGGCATGGCTTGGTATGGTATGATGACCCAGTAACAGTAACAGCTGTTATGCTAGTGGTAATCATCGCTGTGGGAACCTTAATTTTTGCTATGCGAAGGTACGGAAAAAAATCTGAACCTAAAAAGCCGCAGAAAAATGTCGATTTGGACCCTGAATACAGCAATTTGCCGTTTAAAGTTTCTAAAAGCGTCCAAACAAACATGGCGTCCAGCGCAAAAGATGAATTGCGCATGTTAGATTTAGAACGTGACATCTTGGGCGACGCAATAAGAAAGCTATATGAAGCTCATGCTGAAGGCAAAATTACTGAGCAAGAACGAGAGAAATTAGCAGTTACCTACAAAAACAGGATGAATTTGATAAAGGAATCAATTTCTAAAGACGAAAGCATCGTTGCACTTCACGAGCTTGAAGGCATGCAGGAAGACCTTATGAAACTCTTCAGCGAACGATTCGGAGAATTAACAAGCAAAGTTGAAGAGCTCAGAACAAGAATTGACGTAAAACCGATTCGTGAAATCCCAATAAAAATGCCGGCGCACACTCCAACACAAATGGAGAAAGATGGGGAAGAAGAAGCAGAAGAAGAGGGTACAGCTGAGGCAGGCGGAGAAGAGAAACCTAAAAAGAAGCGTAAACCGCCAGAAGAGAAACCTACCGCTAAAACCGAAGCAGAAAGACGCATAGAATCAATTAGAAGTGAAGTTGAGAAGGTTTTGGATAAACTGGGGCAGATGGAAATTGAAAGTTAACCTTGACCCAATTCAAGCAGCAAAGCAGAAAGCAGCGTTAGAAGCGGTTAAACATGTTAAAGACGGCTTTGTCGTGGGTTTAGGGAGTGGAAGCACAGCCGCGTTTGCCATCGAGGCGCTGGGTGAAAGAATCAAAAAAGAAAACTTGCATATTATGGGTATTCCAACTTCTTACCAAGCTTTCCTCTTAGCTATTGAATGCGGCATTCCGATAACGACGTTGGATGAGCACCCAGAAATCAACGTAACCATCGATGGCGCCGACCAAGTGACTCCTGAACTGAACTTAATCAAAGGTATGGGTGCAGCAATGGCAAGAGAAAAAATCGTTGCAGCCGCCTCCAAACTCAACGTCATAATTGCAGACCAAAACAAAAAAGTCAAGCTTCTAGGCGAGAACAACCAAGTTGTACCAATCGAAGTGTTGCCGTTTGCTATTTCGCTGGCTAAACGAAAACTCGTTGCCATCGGCGGAAAACCTACTGTTCGGGAAGGCAAAGGCAAACTTGGCCCAGTAATAACCGACAACGGAAACGCCATTTTGGACACCTATTTTGGCGAGATAAAGGATCCTGCGGAGTTGGCGGTTAAGGTTAAGATGATTCCTGGGGTAGTTGAAACAGGATTTTTCATCGGTTTAACCGACATTGTCTACTTTGGTTTAAGCAGCGGCGTAGAGAAAATCGAAGAGCTGAGAAAGTAAGCACTGAAATTCAGCATGCTAATGGCCGCTGAAAATGCAATACAGCCTACCCCTCTATCGTTTTAACATAGAACCTCTATTAGGATCCTAACAGGTTGGTGCAAGCTACACCTTCAATATGTTAGTATTCATGCTTGCGCTTCTAAGAAAAAGAATTTAGAAAAAATGCTAACCTAAGCGCTTTATTTTTAGCTCCTTTACCCTGCCAAAGTGGGCATCTGTCGTAACTACACAATCGACTTTTTCAGCAATAGCAGTGGCTGCATGGATTGCATCTCTTGGCTCAAGATGATATTCTCTAATAATATACAAGGCTGAGGAAACGACTTCTCTGTCAGCGGAAACAATTTCCAAGTTAGGAAAATTCAATAGGGCTTCACATGCTTCTAATGCTAGTTCCAAATTGTGCTTTTTAACTGCCCAGAAGACTTCGTCAAAAGTTAGCGCTGAGGTCGCTGCTTTTTCTTCACCCTGCTGGATTTTTCTAAGCAAGGTCCTAGCTTTTTCTCCTAACTCTTGGGTGTTGATAATTGAGTAGATTAAGATGTTAGCGTCCAGATAGAGCACGTCGAGTTCTCTCTTCAAGTTCTTCTTCATACGCGTGAGGATCTATTTTCCTATCGTCGTGAATTTCTCGGGCTATTTTTTGGAAAACTGCGACTGCATCGAAAGAGGGTTTTTCTAAAATTACTTTGTCATCATATAAGGTGAATTGGACCTTTGAACCAGGTTCTATTTTTAGGGCTTTTCGTATTGCTCTTGGAATTACGACTTGCCCTTTTGGTCCGACTTTCATTTCTTCCTTAATCACGTATAACCACAAGTTATACAAATGTATAACCGCCATTTATACTTTCAGAATTAGCAAACCTCATAAGAGGGTTTCTTGCCTATCTTTATTCGGTGTTGTTTTGGGCGTAAACTTCAAAGACCTCATACCAAAAACCCCAGTAAAACTCGAAGATTTAGGCGGCAAAATCATAGCCATAGACGCATACAACGCCATCTACCAGTTCCTCAGCATAATCCGACAGCCCGATGGCACACCACTCAAAGATAGCTCGGGAAAAATCACCAGCCATCTAAGCGGGCTCTTCTACCGCACAAGCAACCTAATCGAAATGGGAATAAAGCCCGTTTATGTTTTTGACGGGGAATCTCCAGCTTTAAAGGCTGCGGAAATTGAGAGGCGCAAACAAGTAAAGGTTGAGGCAGTTGTCCATTATGAGAAAGCGGTAGCAAAAGGCGATAAAGAAAAAATGTTCATGTATGCTCAGGCATCCACTAGCATGAAAGATTACATGTTGGGTGACAGCCAGAAACTTTTGGGGCTTATGGGCTTACCGTGGGTACAGGCACCGGGCGAAGGTGAAGCTCAAGCAGCACACATGAACAAGAAAGGCGACGCGGACTATTGCGCAAGTCAAGACTACGACAGCCTCCTTTTCGGTGCAGGTAAGCTCCTTAGAAATGTGACTATTTCTGGGAGAAGGAAAAGAGGAAATGTCACAATTGAGGTGGTGCCTGAAGTTATTGAGTTACCGAAAACGCTTCATGAATGTGGTTTAACACGGGAGCAGCTAATTGATGTCGGCATATTGATTGGCACTGACTTTAACCCCGACGGTGTAAAAGGGATAGGACCAAAAACTGCCCTGAAACTCATAAAGCAATACGGCACATTGAAGAACGCTGTGCCCCATATAGAAAACTTGACTTTCGCTGATAAAATTGAGGAAATACAAGACATCTTCCTTCACCCAAAAGTCACCGACAACTACAAGATAGAATGGAGAGAACCCTACGAAGAAGGCATTATTGCTTTTATGTCTGGGGAAAAAGAGTTTGGTGAGGAACGCATCAAAAAATCCCTCGACCGAATGACCGCTGGCACCAAGAAGCAGAAGGGGAAGGTTTCGCTGGAAAAATGGTTCAGATAAAAAGAAAGTAAGGTTACTTCACTGTAACAGACTTCGCTAAGTTCCGTGGCATGTCAGGGTTATAGCCCTTCTCAAGTGCCGTATAGTATGCTAAGAGTTGCAGTGGCACAGCAAATGGAATTGGTGAAAGTATGCTGGGTATGCCTTTGGGCACTTCGATGAAGTCGTCAGCTAAGGACTCAATTTCTTTGTCACCTTCCTCAACAACGGCTATTATGTGGGCGCCTCGAGCTTTCATCTCCATGATGTTGCCGATGACGGTTTTATGGGTGTCATCTCTGGGACATATGAATACAACTGGGAAGCCGTCTTCGATTAGGCTGATGGGGCCGTGTTTGCTTTCGCCTGCGGGAAACGCGATGGATGGGATGTAGGCGATTTCCATGAGTTTAAGTCTGCCTTCAAAAGCGGTGGCGGTGCTGATGCCTCTGCCTAAGAAGAAAAACACTTTAGAGTCAACGTATTTCTTGGCGATTTGCTTAATCTTTTCTTCTTGAGTCCGCACAATGGTTTCGACGTCGTCAGGCATCTTTTTAAGGTTCTCTTCGAGGCAGTCGATTTCATCCTGAGAGATTTTTCCTCGTTTCTTAGCAAGTTTTAGTGCAAGTTGAGCTAAAACTGAAAGCTGGGAAGTAAATGTCTTAGTGGCTGCAACCCCAATTTCAGGACCTGCCTGCGTGCCTATATAGACTCGGGAAATCCGAGTCATAGTGGAGCCGATAACGTTAGTTAAGCTTAGCACGGTTGCTGCACGTTGCTGAGCACAACTTACTGCGCCTATAGTGTCTGCGGTTTCTCCTGATTGACTCACAGCTAAAAGCGTGCTGTCGATGTTGACGGATTTGCCGCATTGCTCAAGAAATTCTGAGGCGTACACTGGATAAGTGGGCAGAAAGGCCAGTTTAGAGAACATGTATGAAGCTGCCAAGCATGCATGGTAGCTTGTTCCACACGCAACCAAAAATACTTCGTTTGCGCGGTCAAGAAATGTAGCCAGCAAATCCAAGTAGTGGTCTTGGATACGCAGGGTATTTCGCAGTGTTTCAGGTTGCTCATGGATTTCTTTAATCATAAAATGCGGATACCCCTGCTTTACCGCCATCTCTGCTGTCCACTCTACCTTTATGGGGTCACGAGTAACTGGGCTGTTATCGGAAATTCTCCGGATTTCATAACCGTCAGCGGTGAGAATGACTAGTTCACCGTTGTTTATCATAACGGCTTTATTGGTAACTTCCAAGAACGCTGGAATATCTGAGGCGCAAAAGACGCCTTTGCCGTTGATTCCTAAAACGAGGGGACTTTCGTTTCGGGCGCAGATTATCTTGTTGGGTTCGCGTGTAGAGATTATTGCGAAGGCATAGGAGCCTTCAATGCGTTTGAGGCTTGCTAAGACGGCTTGTTGGAACGTGAGGTTAGGGTTTTGTTTTAGGGTTTCTTCGATTAAGTGTGGCATTACTTCGGTGTCGGTTTTAGAAACAAATGTGTGGCCGAGGTTTTGCAGTTCAGCCCTCAGCTCCATAAAGTTCTCAATGATGCCGTTGTGTACTACGGCGATTTCGCCTGTGCAGTCGGTGTGTGGGTGAGAGTTAACTTTTAAGGGTGCACCATGAGTTGCCCACCGTGTGTGGCCGATGCCTAGGTTGCCGGGCATGTCGTCGAGGTTAACGATTTTGTCTACCTCATCAATCTTTCCCGAGTCTTTTTTTATGTACATTTTTCCGTCAGAGATAGTTGCTATACCGACGGAGTCGTAGCCTCGGTATTCGAGGCGTTTTAGGGATGAATGAATTAGGGGTGCAGCGTTTCCTTCTTTTAAAATACAGCCAAATATTCCACACATTTGTTTTCGAAGCCTTCAGACTTATTAAGGTAGCTTATTGGAGGTGCGTTTTGTTAATAAGGATTTTTAGTGTTATAGTTTGTACGCTAAAAACTTTTTTTTAGGAGTTATGCTTGATTTGCGTGCAAGTGGAGAACCGCAAGTGTTTTCTTGGCCAAATTTTTTGAACCACTATAAATAAATTTTTTATAGTACAGCACGTTAATCCTTAAGACCACCATGGACAAAAAATTGCTCCTCCAAGACAACGGCAACTCCCAAGAAGCAAAAGAAATCAGCATCCTTAGCGACTCCCAACTCAAAATGATACTCGGTAACCTAAGCTGGAAAATCCTCACCATACTCTCGAAAAAAGAAATGTACCCCCTGGAAATGGCAAAGCAACTCGGCATGCACGAACAAAAAATCTACTACCACATAAGAAAACTAGCCAAAGCAGGAGCCATCACCGTTGTGCGCGAAGAAAAAAAGAAGGGCGCCACAGCAAAATACTATAAAACAGTCTCCCCAGCCTTCGGAGTAGAATTCCCACAAGGCTACAAACCAATCCAAAACATATGCACCTTGAGTTTCGATGAGCCGCTAGAAAAGTTCTTCAAAGAATTCATCGACAACGGCACCTTCGACGGAAAAATAGTGGTGGGCAGCCCGCAGCCGCATGGACCTTTCAAAACCAGCGCCAGAGACGGCCACTACGCTGCGCATCTGGCTTTGTTCTTGGGGCAGTTCGCCAAGATGCCAGCCGAATTCGTGGTAAAGCTAGACGTTGATGTGAAGGTGGAGAAGGAAGAAAAAAATAACCTCATACTTGTGGGTGGTCCAGGAACAAACCTATTGACACAGGAAGTTAACGATTATTTACCTATCAAATTCATAATGCAGTCATCCGGGCAAGGTTTTTTGCTAGGTGGTTTGTCATCAAAGAAGACTGGCCAGGTTTACACTTCGGATGTTTCGGGTGTTGTGGCTAAAATTGTGAATCCTTGGGATAGCTCCAAGCGCATCGTGGTTTTAGCTGGGAACAAAGCTGTGGGAACCAAAGCGTGTGTGTTGGCTTTGACGAATTTCTGGAAGAAAACATTGGAGAAATACAAGGGCGAAGAAACCTTTGCCGTGGCTATCCATGGGTTTGATTTAGATGGCGACGGAAAAGTGGATTCCATTGAGGTTAACGAGTAATTGAGCCCAAAACAAACAAAGGAAATCATCAGGGCATTTGGGCATAAAAACATCCAAGCCATCCACCCCACAACATTGATGCTCACAAAAGACAGCCAACTCACACAAACAGGCGACTGCATAACCGCAGTGGCAGCGGACAAAGCAACGGCAGATCTAAGCTTAGAATTCAAGGATAAATTGAAAAACCCAAACGCTAAACTGACCATCTTAATCGAAGCTAGCGGGATAAAGGAGCAAATTAACGCGTCGGGTTCACCAAAGCTGATTTTAAGTCATCCAACCGACATGGTTGTTAGAAAAAGCGGTTATATTTGCAACAGAACTTTGGCGATTAATGCAGATAAGGCTTCGAATGATTTACCAAGAGCGCTTGTAGAGAAATTAAAGGACCCCAGACAAGAAGTCAAAATCACCCTAATAATTGAAAACTAAGCGATTTTTGCGTCCAGAACAATTTGCGACTCGAACGGTGCCGTTTCACGAATGGCTTTGGCGTAGAGGAAAGATTCTACTTTTCTGCCGTTTTTCTCTACTGCTTCCGAGAAGCGCTGTTGGAGGTTTTCTCTCAAGTCGGGTGCTCTGACAAAGCCATAAAAATGAGCTGTTCCGCCCTCTGGCTTGATTGAATTGCAAGCGGCATCTACAAAGTCTATTGCTGTTTCAGGCAAATTCATAATCACCCGATCCGCGGTGCCCCTAAGTTTAGTGGCGGCGACTTCTCTTGCATCTGCAAATATGGGAAAAACTTGGGTATCAACCCTGTTCACCCTCACGTTCACCTTAAGCAACTCAACAGCATCAGGGTTAAGGTCAACAGCGTAAACCTTCACCCCCGGATTAATTTTAGCAATAAGCACCGAGAACGGCCCAACGCCAGCAAACAAATCCACCACAGTCTCGCCCGCCTGAACTAGCGACGCCACACGTTCATGCTCATGTGAAAGCCTAGGCGAAAAATACGCTTTTGCCACGTCAACGTGGAATTGACATCCGAATTCGCGGTGGATGGTTTTGGTTTTGTGTTCCCCTGCGATGTAATCATAGTCGCGTACACGAAAGATGCCGCTGATGTCACCTGCTTTGGCGAGGACGGTTTTGACGTTTTTTTGGGTTTGCATGATTGCTTCGCCGATTAAGTTCTGGTAGGGTTTGAGTTGTGGTTGAATGTCGATTACAACTATGTCACCTATAATGTCGAAGGCTTGAGGAACCTTGGCAAGCAAATCGGCGGGCAATTTGTCTTGGAGAGCTTGTGTGAGGGTTTCTGGGGGAAGCTGCTTCTCGCTAAAAACAGCGGTGTAGATCATAAATTTTGGAATCTGACTTTTGATCGTAGCGAGTTCGATGCCTTTTGGTTCCCTAACCAGAGGAATACAAAGGTTTTCTTCTTCTCGTTCAATAACTAGCGATTTATCGACGAGACCAAGTTTGGTTGCTAATGCAATTGTTTTTTCGCCTTGACTTTTTGGAACTTTAACGCAGACAGACGGTTTAGGCATGAGCACTCAGCTTTTTTCTATTCGGTACAGGTTGTTTACTTTTTCGATTTTGAATTTAACGTTTAACATTTTTTCCATAAGCCAAATGTTAGACTCAATGTGCTCAGAAATTTTTCTTGACAGAAAAACAGATTTGCCCTGAGCCAACGCCATGTATGGAATGAGCATATCCGCCAAAAAAATATCCACGGTCGGCTTAGCAGACAGTTCCGTTAGGAGTCTTTCTGCAGCTTCTTTTCCAACGGCTTCTGCCATTTTTCTGAGTTCACCGATGGCGTCAGCGCCGACGATAGTACCCGAGTTGGTTTCCGCCCATAGAACGATTGAACTGCCCTTCTGAATGGGGTTTGATTGATCGTTTACAACTTGGATGTGGGCCTTGAAACCATTTTGCATGAGGTAATCTTGTGCTGCTTTTGTTTGCCGCTCAGCGACTTGCCTATCAGCCAGAAAAGTGCAGACAGAAATGCCCTTCACGCTCTTTAATCCGCCAAAATTCTCCAAAGAGATTGATTTCAATTGGCGGTTTGGTTTAACAGTCAATGTTACTTCGCCATTGCCTTTAGGGTAATAACCGTATTTTTGAACACTTATTTCAGCATCAATACCCATCCGCTTTAGGGCTGGTATGAATACAAATCTGAGGTAATTGATTGTTGGAGCGTGAATTGTGTCTGTTCCGCCCTTTGCCACATGCAATCGCACTGGGTTCTCGGCGTACAAACAAATCGGCAAAGTAGCCAAAAGCAGCATTGGAATGCTTCCTGCAGTTTCGATTAGGGCTTCAAGGTTGCCGCCTTTAATCTCCTGCGGCGTAAACCAAAGCTCCCTTGAACCTAAAGATGCTCCTTGGATTTTGGCGTTGCAAAGTCTTCCCGCGGTCAACACAGCTTCAAGATGCTGATTCTTTAGGCCCGGCTGGGGACGGTTCTGCCTGATATTCGTTATGTGGAGCGGTTGCTTGGTGATGGCAGCTAAGGCAATGGATAAGCGAAGGATTGTGCCGCTTCCGCTTTTTTGGCTTCCGTCAATTTCAATCATGCAGGTTTTTCACTGGTCGCCGGTTTGCAAATAATTAATAAGCGTCTGGGGTTATTTAGGAGTTGAGAGGGAGCGTTCATGAGCACTGATAAAGAAAAATTGAATCAACTGTTGGAAAAAGTTGACGAAATCACTTTAACTTTAAATAAAATTTCAGAAGAACTGCGTTCAGTTTCCGCGTCTATGAAGTCACTGGCTGTTGGCCAAATTACTCAGCCCTCAGCACACACACCAGCGCCCCAAACTTCGGTGGCAGCTCCGGCAGTGCCGCGCGAATCCGCCAAGCAGAGGGGAGTTGATGATATCCGCATGTCCTTTCCAGAAGAACTTGAAGCCCGACTGAGCTTTGACGAAAAAGGCGACTACATCATAATTAAGCCTAAACAGTTTTTAGGCTCTGAAAACTTCGCTAAAATCGCTTCGGCAGTCCGAGGCATGGGCGGCGAATATATCAGCGCTGGGAAAGATTCGCATTTTAGGGTGCCTAAGAAAAAAGCGTAAAAAAATTAAAGCGCAATGAAATTCGAAAATTCGCCCTTAAAAGGTCCATAACTGACTTCCAGATTATTGACTCTTGCAGCAGGAGGACCCTGACGGCAATAGTTAACGAGTGTTTTTACCGCGTGTTCTTCGCCTTCAAAAACCGCTTCCACACGCCCATCCATCAGATTTCGCACCCAACCGTTAACGCCTAAGTTTTGGGCCTCAATCAGAGTGCTTTGTCTAAAGTAAACGCCTTGAACTCGTCCCGAAACAAACAAGTGTGCTCTAACTTTCATAATTCACATTCTTCAAAGTAAAAGAGAAAGAGGTTAAAAAATATAATTTTTACAAAAAAGGAAAAAGGGTTGTTTACCATGGATCGATTTTTTCGCCCACGGTATACAAGAAAAGACTTGCCGAAGGTAGTCCTAGCCACTTGAATTTGTTAACTAAATCCTTGGTTGCATTTGCATAGTTGCCTGATTTGTCGAGGCTGTCCAGGTATTTTTGGAATGAGCCGTAACGTTTTTCGAGGGCTACGAAGTTTTGTGCATTTTGTACGATGGCTTGTATCTTACTTTTGTTTCTGACAATGCCTGGGTCTTTTAAGAGTCGCTGAACGTCTTCGTCAGTAAAGCACGCTACTTTTTTGACGTCGAAATTTACAAAAGCTTCCTTTGTTGTTGCCCATTTGCCGTCGATTACCTGCCAGTTTAAGCCTGCTTGAAAAATGACTCTGCACATATTCTCGAAGTAAACGTTGTCATTGGATGGTCTTTTGTTTCGGCACCACCATTCAGGCATCTGCCAATGTTCTTCTTGCATAAAATTCCGACCTAAAAAGCTACTTCCATTCCCAAATTGTAATGTTCGTTTCCATCCACATTGGGTCAGCCGCTTCAAAAGTAACCAGAGCAATAGTGTCGTTTAGCCAGCCTAGTTTCTCGGACATAGTCATGAAATTCCATAAGCCTACGCTTGTGGGTTTCGCGCCGGGCACCATCTTCATTAGGTCAAAGCCTTTTATTATGCCCATATCGCCGGTCATTGTCATAAGCATTCCTTGGTCTGTTGATGTTGCTATGCCTTTTGGAGGAGTCATGCTCATACCTGTCACGTTAAGGTTGCAGTCTACGCCCTTAGCTTTCCCCATGCCTTTCATCTGAGCTGTCCACGTGTACATTGAAGTTACACCTTCCATCCCGACTGATTTTATGAAACTTGCGCCACTTTTGCCTTTGCCTTCCCAAAGTTTTTCGCCAATTGTCATTTTATTTTCACCTCTATACCAGAAAGGGCTTTTCTTGGGGATTTAAGCCGTTGTGGTTGAGCTTGCACAGTAACAATTCTTGCGTGGCGGATTCACTTTCACTTATCCCTCTGCTGTTTGGAAGGGTCGTTGGTTGGCTTGCTTTAAAAGAGTTTTCCGCTGATTGCAATTTGGTGGTTAGAATGTTTAAGGGGAACTATGGGAAACTGATGGTTTATGCGTCAACTGGTATGCCAAGCCGGAAACGGCTGGAATCCGTTAGGACTGCTACAAAAGAAACTGCTAAACGTTTGAATTTGGATTTTGAAATGGTTCGGTTTGATAGGGCATCTTCGCCCATTTACGTATACTATGAGGAAAACGATGGCGATGAACCTATACCCCTCTATTGTGATGAAGGCAAAATGTCGGGTTTAGAAGAAATTAGCGGCAAACTCAGAAACATGATGTTTGTTCTGTCGTTTCACCCAAACCATACAGCGTTAAAGGAAATGAGAAGTGAACTTCTCAAACTTTCCTAAAGCGAATCGCTTGGTTCTCAAGGGCAACCTCGTAAACCTGGTTAACATCGAAGGTTATGCCGAATTGGTCATATTCCTGTTCCGTTAAAAACAGAATTATCTTCGGTGTTGCCATCTGAGTGCGCTGTGGCAGAAACGGCATTTGTGTTTGAAGCGCCTGCATAATGTCCTGCGCCATCTTGGCTTCGTCGGATTGTGGTCTTACCACGTAAGGGTTGATTTCTCGTTCCTCAAGAAGCTCAATTCTTTTTCCCAAGTTACCATCTAAGTCGCGGGTGGATTCAATTTTGTTAACTCTAACACGGAACAAGCATTTCACACTCTCCTAATGCATTAGACAGTCACAGATTTAATTCTTTACACCCGCCGCAAAATAGCTTCGCAAATCCGCTAAGCCCGTTTTTCCGAAGAGTCCGTTTGGGTGTCTTTTTTGATTTCAACAATTCTCTTATCGAGTATTTTTAGTCGTTCCTGCATCCTTTTTACAGTTACACGGATGTGTTTCCGCTCATTCTCCAGCTCTTTGAGGCTTCGGTTAGAGCCAACTTCTTCCTCAAGGAAAGGTGTAAAGGGAGAAGGTATGGTGGGCATAGAACCATCGGTTGCTTCAACGTTGAGGACATCTCGGGAGAATTCGCGGAAAAGCACGCCGATGTTGTTGAAAATTTCTGTTTGTTTAAGAATGGAATGCCTGAGAATTAGTTCTCCTGATTGTGTGATCTTGTAAACTTTTAATCTTCGGTTTTTCTGCGTTTCCCAATGACCTTTAATGTATCCTGATTTTTCTAAGTCGCGCAGAATCGGGTAGACTCCGCCAGCGGTTGGTTGCCAGAAACCTTTGGTTCGGCTGTTGATTTCTTTCATGATTTCGTAGCCGTGGGAGGGTTTCTTGTTGAGCAGGATAAGGACGCCCATGCGTATGTAGCCTTTTTGGGCTTCTTTCATCCAGTTAGCAGTTGTCTTGTCTTCATTTTCTATTGTCATTAACTTTCAATCGAATAGTGTTTATAGGGAATACTTATATTTTGCCGCAATATATTGCACTGAATAATATTCAGATATCGAGGTATCCAAATGGCAAACGACTCCATAATCCAAGTCGATCATCTTACAAAAAAATTCAACAAGTTCACAGCCGTAGACGACATCTCATTCGACGTTAAAAAAGGCGAAATCTTCGGGTTGCTAGGCCCCAACGGTGCAGGTAAAAGCACCACACTGCGAATGCTCTCCACACTTTCAAGGCCAACAAAGGGAACTGCTACCATCGGCGGATACGACACGGTAAAGCACGATATGGAAGTACGCAAGTTAATCGGCATCGTCTCTGAAAAAATGATTATTTACAATCGCTTAACCGCAAAAGAAAACCTCTGGTTCTTCGGCAGCCTCTTCAACATCCCAAAAGACACCTTAAACAAAAGAATCGACGAATTACTCGAACTGGTCCAACTTACCAAATGGAAGAATGCCCAAGTCGGCACGTTTTCAACCGGCATGCGGCAGAGAATGAACGTGGTTCGCGCCTTACTCAACATGCCACAAGTGCTGTTCCTCGACGAACCCACACTAGGTTTAGACCCCCAGTCATCCGTGGAAATAAGAGATTTCATAAAGAAACTCAACCAAGAAAACGGAACCACAGTTATCATAACAACCCACATGATGGTTGACGCTGACTTGTTATGCGACCGCATAGCCATCGTTGACCACGGAAAAATCATAGCACTCGACACTTCAACTAACCTTAAAAAGATAATTTCAGGAGGAGACACCATGATTATAAAACTTGAAATCGCAAACCTAACGCCCGATTTAGTAGCCTCAATAAAGGACCTCAAATGCGCGGATGCTGTGACCCAAGAAAACTCAACGAGCGTGCATCTTATCGTTCATGGCGAAGAAGCCTTCGACAACATAATCGATGCTGTCAGGGCGAAAAACGGCAAAATTACTTCCATGGCGAACCTTCAGCCCTCGCTTGAAGACGTATTCCTGCATATTACAGGTCACGAAGTAAGAGACAGCGCTGACCAAAAAATACCGATGCAGCAGGGTCCAGGAAGGCGTTTTGGTGGAGGGCCAAGAGCAAGAGTAAGGTGATAAAAGATGACTGTAAAAACTGTAATGCAACATAGCTTTAGAATCGCTAAAAAAGACTTAACTGAACTGTTCCGCAACAGGCTCGGTTTAGTGCTTTTAATCGTTATGCCACTTTTCATGATGGTTATGGTTGGTTTCATTTACCCGTCTAACGGCACAATCAGCAACCTACAAGTTGGGTTAGTCAACGAGGACTCAGGCTTCAACGGGGCATTTATGTCAAACACGACTCATGGAGGTTTCATCCAGAGCTTGGAAGCAATCAACAATCAGACACACATGCTCATAATAACCGACGTATCCAGCACAGCTGACCTCAAGGATATGGTTCAGCGAGGAGAACTGGAAGGCGGCATAGTCATACCCAGCAACTTCTCCCAAAGCACGCTAACTGGACAACAAGGCACCCTCATAATAGTCACCGATGAATCGAACCCCCAGATATCCGCGACAATCCAAGCCGCATTAAGCGCCGTATTCAACGCGATGGGTCAACAGATAGCCATGCACAACGTTCAGACACTGAATTCAACAATTACAAACCCCCTTGCAGTGATACAGCCTTTTAATGTACAAACTCAGGGTGTAGTTTCGGGTCACCCGAGCTACTTTGACTTTATCGCGCCAGGCATCATGGCTATGACCGTCATGATGAGCGTCATGACAGGCTTACCAGTCGCTATTTCACAGGAGAAAGAAATCGGCACGATGGACGGCATGATGGTGGCACCAGTAAACAGACTTTCCATCCTACTAGGTAAGACTGGAGCGCAAACCGCCCGAGGCTTAATCCAAGGTCTCATAATCTTAGGGTTAGCCATCGGAATATTTGGGGTCGCCATACAGGGCAGCCTGTTGCTAGTGTTTGCGCTGCTATTGCTCGGCGTGTTTAGTTTCGTTGGCTTAGGCATAGTCATAACGTCGTTCACCAAAGACCAGGAGACCGCGCAGATGCTCATGATGACACTGATGTTCCCAATGATGTTCCTGTCTGGAGTGTTCTTCCCCATACAGCAGATGCCATGGTACATGCAGGACATAAGCAAAGTACTACCACTAACCTATGCTTCCGACGCTCTACGAAAAGTCATGGTGCTCGGCTCAGGTATACCACAGATATCTACAGACCTCATCGTACTGATAGTCTTCGGCGTAGTCATGATAGCAATTGCACTGCCAGTTTTCCGAAGAATGATGACACGGTAGGAACAAAGAAATGAGCACACTCTGCAACAAATGCCCCTTCTTCCAACTGGCGCCACTGCTAAGACGCAAAAACGCACGCAAACGCTGCCGCATCGAACCTCAAAGACAACTGCGAATCTACGAATGCAAAGACTACCCCGAAAAAAAGGGACTCTTCAAA
This sequence comes from Candidatus Bathyarchaeota archaeon, assembly GCA_003151735.1. GTDB lineage: Archaea > Thermoproteota > Bathyarchaeia > Bathyarchaeales > Bathycorpusculaceae > Bathycorpusculum. Next base: position 129,812 of record PLYI01000055.1, read on the forward strand.
AAATAATTCTTCTTTTTTGCCTATTTTTTCGCTGATCTATTGGAAATGGAATTTAGGTCTTTATGCTTTTTTAGCCTTTTCTAAACCAGCATTGCCTCTGCTCTCATGTGACCCCTTTCCTTAGATAGAGGCAAAATGACCCCTCAATTCCTGATTGTTGCCGTTACGGTTTTATATTCAGTTGTAGGCATAAATCTGCAAGAAGAGAATCCTCATGTCAGATACTGGAGTTACCGTTAAGAAAAGTCAAGACTTCTCCGAATGGTATGTACAAGTTGTCCTCAAAGCAGAACTTGCCGATTACGCGCCTGTTAAAGGCTGCATGATTATCCGCGAAGACGCCTACGCGGTTTGGGAGAAAATCCAAGAAATCGTAAACCAAAAAATCAAGGCAACAGGCCACAAGAACGTGTATTTTCCCATGTTTATCCCGGAGAGCTTCCTCAAAAAAGAAGCTGAGCACTTTGAGGGTTTCACGCCTGAGGTGGCGTGGATTACTCAGGGCGGAGACAGCCCGCTGGATGAGAGACTTGCGGTTCGACCGACCAGCGAAACCATAATGTACGCTACTTTTAACAAGTGGATTCGCAGCTGGCGGGATTTGCCGCTTAAAATTAACCAGTGGTGTAACATCGTAAGATGGGAAACAAAAGCCACCAAGCTATTTTTGCGAACACGGGAGTTTCTCTGGCAGGAAGGACACACTGCACATGCGACCGCTGAGGAAGCTGAAGCCGAAGTCATATATGCATTAAATGAGTACAGAGACGTGATGGAGAATTACTTGGCTATTCCAGTGGTTGTGGGCACCAAGAGTGACAGCGAAAAGTTCGCTGGCGCACTCTACACAACGGCGTTGGAGTCAATTATGCCTGATGGAAAAGCGCTACAAATGGGAACCAGCCATAACCTCGGGCAACACTTCGCTAAAGTTTTCGACGTAAAATTCATAGGCGAGGACAAACAGGACCATTTTGTCTGGCAAACCAGCTGGGGCATCACAACCCGGCTCATTGGCGCTATGATTATGGTTCACGGCGACGACAGGGGTTTGATTATGCCTCCGAAAGTTGCGCCAACACAAGTAGTTATCGTTCCGATTCCATTCAAAGGTCTAGAAGCGGAAGCAATCGCAGCAAAAACTAAAGAAATCGCAGAGAAACTCAAAACCCACGGTGTCAGCGTACTCTTGGATGACCGCAACGAGTATACGCCAGGCTGGAAATTTCACCAGTGGGAACTCAAAGGCATCCCAATCCGCATAGAATTGGGCCCACGTGACCTTAAACAAGGTCAAGTCGTAATGGTTCGACGCGACACAGGGCAAAAGACGCCAGTTAATGAAACAGACATTCTATCCACCGTCGACAAACTGCTTGTGGAGATCCAGGATAGCATGTTCATCAAAGCCAAAGCCTTCCTTCAAGACAAAACCACCGCTGTGCAAAGCTACGAGGAATTCAAAAAAGTGCTTGAAGAAAAAGGGGGGTTTATCAAGGCGGCTTGGTGTGGCAGCGCAGATTGCGAGGCAAAGGTCAAGGATGAAACAGGCGCCACCATACGTATTAGACCCTTCCAGAAAGAGGAGCCAACAACTAACTGTATAGTCTGTGCCAAGAAAGCTAACGAAACAGTGTATTTTGCAAGATCATACTAAACTGAGCTCGAAGAAAGCTGACTTGCCACGTCAGCTAACCCCAGCTTTTCCAGGGTTTCTCTTTTCGGCACCCCATTTTTGCTCCAGCCACGCTTCTGATAATAAATGTCCAGCATGGCGTTGTATTTTTCTAAGTCAAGCACTGCACCTTTAAGGGGACCTTCTGTTAAGGGCTCCTTGAACCACCGCATGGGCGGAACATCCAAATCCCTATTCCATTTACTCCCGTATTCGCGAACCCAGAAAGCCCTGATTAAAGTGAGTATGCGGTCGCCAATCTGGTTTAGTTCCTCCATGGAAAAGATCTTTCCAGTTGATGCACGCAGGTACTTGGTGTACCATTCAAGCTCAAAGCCCAGCGACCCGTGGGGAAAACGGCAGACAGTTAAGGCTTCGAAGGTTCCTCCTCGCAGCAGTTGGGTTTGTATTACATGGTCAACTTTTTCTTCGTCGTATTTTTCTCGGCCAGCTTTTTGTTCCCAAGTTATAACCCAGGCGTCTTTGTGGTGGGCACCAATCGCGCTTGTACCGTAAGCTAAAGCCATACCCGGTGCAATGTGACAGTCGTAGGCAGAAATTTCTAATCCTTTAACATGCATCGCCCAATCACTGGAGCCTTTGCCGATCGCCGCGGCGGCGGAGCGGACGCCTTCAGCTAAAACTGCGCCTAAACCACGCCTATAAGCAATATCGTAAATCAAAGCCTTAATCGCTTCAAAGTCTCCCCAACCGATGTTCTCGGAGATTAACCCCTTTTCGGAGGCTTCCATAGCAAACCCGATGGCGTTACCAAGTGAAATAGCGTCAAAGCTAAATTCGTCAGCCAAACGGTTCAAGGTAGCGACTTGCGATAGGTCGCCTACACCGATGTTTGAGCCCAACATAACTACGTTCTCATAATCCAACTCTGAATCTTTGCCTTCGCTGTCTTTGACAACGTTGCCGCAAGTCATGTTGCACTGTGGGCAGCCGCGGTTGGAAACCTTCATTTTTTCCATTGTGAACCCGTTGATGCCTTCCGCCTTGTCAAAAACGCCCTGTTTGTAGTTGAATGTTGGTAGGCAACTGTTTTCTTGACACCACTCAACGGTTGACATTGTGCCTTGTCTTTTCCAGAAACTAAAGAGCGGTTTAGCTAAAAGTTCCTTGTAGCCGTCTATTGCTAGACGTTTCATTTCGTCGGGGTATGCAAGCTGGATTGGCTGGGTGCCCTCGACTACGACGGCTTTAAGGTTCTTGGAGCCCATGACGGCCCCCATACCAGGCCGTCCACCCGAACGTCCTTTCTGGGAAACCACCGTGGCGAACTTGACAAGGTTCTCTCCTGCGGGTCCGATAGAGATGATCCCTGCTAACTTGGAGTATTTCGCTCGGAGTTGGTCTTCGACTTCAAAGGAGCTTTTGCCCCATAGATCCACGGCATCCAAAAACTCCCACGTTCTATCTTTGACATGGAGTATGACGGGTTTGGATGCTTTTCCTTCGATGACCAGTGCGTCGTAGCCAGCTTTGCGTATTTCAACAGCTGCCCACGAACCCGAGTTGCCATCGCCGTAACCACCGGTCAATGGGCTTTTTGACGCAATAACAAGTTTGCCGCTGTTAGGCAAACCAATGCCCGTTAATGGTCCAGTTGCGAAAATCAGTTTATTCTCAGGTGAGAGTGAATCTGTTCCCGGTTTGAGTGTGTCCCAGAGAATTTTGATTGCAAAGCCTCTGCCGCCCAAAAAATTCAAAGCTAAATCTTCAGTGTATGGTTCCGCGGTTGCCGAGCTTTTGGTCAAGTCAACTTTTAGAAAATAACCGTTCCATCCCTGCATTATTGTTCACCAAAACCAATCTGTACTTTAATGGAATCGGGAATAAAAATGTGATGAGAGGCTCTTTTAAAGTTCGTCTCCCACGAACTATGTTGTCAATTTAGGGAAGATTTATTTTTTGCGCTTGCAAGTGTTCTGGTTACAGGTAACACCATTTGGCGCACGTTAAAGTCACCAACAGGGCAAGCAACATCGAATATGCAATACGAGACGTCATCGTTCACACTCAGGAACTCATAAAAAACGGCAAAAAAATCTATTACCTAAACATCGGCGACCCAGCAGCATTCGACTTCAAAACCCCCCAGAACGTCAAAGACGCGCTCTGCAAGGCAATTGACTGCGACAGCAATTATTATTCGCCGTCAGAGGGCAGAATTGAACTTCGGGAAGCCATTGTGCGCAAAGAAAAAAGAGTTAACGATGTGGACATTTCTGCCAACAATGTGTTGATTACTGAAGGAATTTCGGAAGGAATCCAGATGGTTCTTGCAGCTCTCGTTGAAAAGGGTGATGAAATCCTTTTTCCAGGACCAACCTATCCGCCGTACATTTCCTACACCAAATTCTTCGACGGTACCCCAGTCTCCTACGAGACCATCGAGGAGGAAGGGTGGGTGCCCAACATCGATGATTTACGGAGCAAAATCTCGCCTAAAACCCGCGCCATCGTAATCACTAACCCTAATAACCCTACGGGTTCGGTTTACAGTGCAAAATGCATTAAGGAAATGCTCGACATCGCAGGCGAACATAACCTGCCCGTGCTCTCAGACGAGATTTACGACCAGTTAACCTACGAGAAAGAATTCGTCAGCACAGCACACCTATCCAAAGATGTGCCTGTTGTTGGACTGAACGGTTTCTCGAAAGTTTACCAGATGACGGGCTGGCGTTTGGGCTACATGTACTTTAAGGGTGAAGGCAAACAACTCGACGCGCTCAGATTAGGTGTTGAGAAGCAATGCAGAATCCGCCTCTGCGCCAACACACCTGTTCAGATTGCTGGGGCAGCCGCGCTTGACGGTCCACAGGACTTTGTGAAAGGCATAGTGGATCAACTACGTGAAAGACGCGACTTCGCTTGGAAACGCCTAAACGAAATCGAAGGCATCACCACAACCAAACCCGAAGGTGCATTCTACATCTTCCCAAAAATCCGCGACGTCGGAACAAGATGGAAAACCGACATGGAATTCGTAGTGGAGCTGCTAAAAGAAACAGGCGTCCTAATTGTTAACGGTTCAGGTTTTGACCCAGTTTACGGCAAAGACCACGCCAGAATCGTATTCTTGCCGCCCTGTGAAGAGCTCGAAGAAGCCTTTAACTGTTTAGAGCGGTTTATGAAGAAGAAACAAAAGAAAGAAGCCCACGGGCGCGTTGGCTACGGCTAAAAAAATTTAGACTTTGACGCCGTTTTTTGGGTCTTCAATTACCGTCTGGAACTCAACAATCAACTTTTTTGTGACTGCTCCAGGTTTTCCGTCGCCGATTTGGCGTTTGTTGACTTCACGGATAGGTATCACCTCCATGGCTGTGCCTGTGAAGAATGCTTCGTCAGCTGTGAACAGCATAAAAGGCGTCAGGTTAGCGACTGTTAGTTTGATGCCGAGTTTTTCGCATAGTTTTGTGACAACTTCCGCTGTGATTCCCGCAAGTGCACCCGTTGAAGTTGGCGGAGTCAGTATTTCGCCGTCTTTAACTATGAACACGTTTTCTCCTACGCCCTCTGCTATGCAGCCGCTGCTTTCAAGACAGATAGCTTCGTCAACGCCGCATGCGTTAGCTTCGATTTTCGCAAGCACGCTGTTTAGGTAGTTGAGGGATTTTATTTCGTGTGTTGTGGCGTCCACTGGGTTTCTGCGGACCCATGAGAGCATAGCTGTGACGCCTGTTTCTTTGGCGTTGCCTGCGCGTATTTGGATTGAGTCGGTTATGATTATGATTGTGGGTTTGGGGCATTTGCGAGGGTCTAAGCCCAAGTCTCCGACGCCTCGGCTTACCACCAAGCGGATGTATGAGTCTTTGAGCTTGTTTTTGCGCAATGTTTCGAGTACGGCTTTTATCATTTCTTTCTTTGTTAATGGTATCTGAAGTGTAATTGCTAGTGCCGAACGGTACAAGCGGTCAATGTGCTCTTTAAGTTTGAAGACAACGCCGTTGTATTCGCGGATTCCCTCAAAAACACCGTCGCCGTACAAAAAGCCATGGTCATAGACGGATATTTTAGCCTGTGACTTAGGGTAGTATTCGCAGTCTATGTAGACTTGTAGTTCACTGCTCATTTGTCCTTCACTTCATTATAGCTGTTTGTTACTGTTCGATTATTTGATATAGTTTACGTTAGTGATACATACGATTCGTTTACAGCGACTTTATTAACCGTGGAACTGCGGACGCTTCGACAGTAGCTGAGGCAGCGGCAGGGGCTTGTAGGGTTTGCCAGCGATTTTCTCCGACACCGTCGCAATCAACTGTTCAGTGCTCATGTTTTGCTGTTGACCCTTAAGCTCGCGAACTCTAACCGATAGTGTGCCTGATTCAATTTCTTTCTCGCCGACAACGATGATGTAGGGTATCCATTCTTGTTCGGCTTCGCGGATTTTCTTCTGCAACGTGGAGGATGAGTCGTCGATGTCTACTCGGATGCAGTGGGCGCTGATTTGTGTTGCAAGCTCCTGCATTTTGTCAAGGAATTTATCTGAAATTGGGATAAGCCGCACTTGGGTCGGCGATAGCCAAAGCGGAAGCATCGGTGCTTTACCCGCCATCTGCTCACGGTAAGCCTTCTCCAATAGTGCATAGATATCTCGTTCTATGGCGCCGCTTGGGCTGCAGTGCAGAATTAGCGGATACTGTTTCTCGCCTTTCTCATCAACGTAGGTTATTTCGTAGCGTTTGGCGTTTTCAACGTCGATTTGGTCGGTGCTGAGAGCTGCGGCTTTGTCTTGGTTGTCTACGAAGTTGAGGTCCCATTTGAGCGCGAAATAGAAGAACCGTTCATTCCAAACTTCAGCCAGCATCGGCTTGCCAAAAGCAGTTGTCAACTCAGTTATGAAGTCTTTGTGTTCCGTGTAGAAATCTTTGGTGAAGCGCATGGCAATTTCATAATCGTCCTTGACTAACCCAATGTTGCTAAGAACGTCGATGCAGAGGTTGAATCGGATCATGAATTCCTTTTTCGCTTGCTCGATGTCGGTGCAGAACGCGTGGCAATCAGGCATCGTGAAAGCTCGGAGGCGTTTTAAGCCGACGACTTCACCGCTTTTTTCTCGGCGGAAACTGTAACGGGTTAGCTCATAGAGTTTGATTGGCATTTGTTTGTAGCTGAATTGTGCGTCATGAGCCATCAGGAACTGGCCGAAGCATGCTGCGAATCTTAGGAAGAGTTCTTTGTCTTCGGATTTAAGGACGTATTGGCGTGCTGGGAAACGGTTGAGGTAGCTTTTGAGGCTCGGGTGGTTAAAGTCGTACATTAAGGGGGTTTCGACTTCCATGCCGCCGTAAGCTGCAACTTTAGCCGAAACAAACTGTTCGAGGAGCGATTTTATCATGCGTCCTTTCGGGTACCAGCGAATGTTGCCTGGGTCGCTTCCCGGCTCGTAATCTGCGATTTCCAGACGTTTCATCAATGGCACATGGGGAGGCATCACCGTGACTGCCCGTGTCTTTTTGATTTCATACTGAGAGAACTTTTGGAGGTTTGTTTTTCCTTTGAACTTGAATTCTTCAATGGGCACCAAAGAACCGTCGGTTTGGAGGATGTGCCAGTACGATTTCATGGTGTCTTCGGCTTTGAGGGCTGCAGAGACTGGTTCTTCTTCTTTTTTGGTTTCGTATATAGCTTTCTCGTCAGCGGTGCCTAGTGTTGGAGCGTAGCTGCGTGCCATTTCCGCCAATGGATGCCCTTTGATGGATATTGTGAATTGTTTGTTCCAGCCAAACGGGGCACGGTAAGTTTCTATTCCTTTCTCTTTGGCGTAGGCTTCCATGTCCTTGATTATTTTCAAGGCTTCTGAGGGCTGGGAAAGGTTGCTGCTTAGATGCGCGAACGGGTAGATGAGGATGCGGTTTACTTTGAGTTTTCCCAAAAAAGCTCTAACTTCATTGATGGCTTTCTGCGCCAGGGCAGAGTTGTCGCCTTCTTCTATGGCAGTGAACAAAACTACGACTTCTTCTACTCGGGTTTCCTTTTTCTCCGCTTCTTCAGCGGTGTTGATTTCTTTTTCGACAGGTTTGAAAACTATAAAGTTAGAATGTAACTGTAAAATTCGCATGGTAAATGCCTCTTAACCGTAGCGCCACTTGTCGAGGGTTTTGTCTTTTTTGGTTTTCTTTTTGTATTCTTTGTAGTGGTCTTTGCAGAGGTAAGCACGTTTATCTGCGCTGCCAATACTTAGTCCGGCAGCTTTAACTTTGTCAGCTGACAACGAACGCTCTGCAACCTTTCCGCAGACGCTGCATTTTACTCCTTTATCGATTCGTCCCATAATCCACGCCTCTCAATTTTAACTACGTACATATGCCATTATTGCTTAAGTTTCTTTTCGTACAAACAATTGGCCCTTCGATAAATCTCTTCTTTTTTGCCAAAGTAAGTGGAGCCAAGCCCTTCAACAACGCATGAAGCCGCGGCGGAGCCAACGCTGGCGCACCATAGGGATTCTTTTTGGCGAAGATATTCAGTTAAGAAGCCGCCGATGAAGACGTCTCCTGCGCCTGTTGGGTCAACTAGAACCTGTGGAGGGCAAGCTTCAATATTGTACTGTGCTCCTTCGACGGAGAGAACAGAGCCTTTGGCACCTAAGGTAACGATTACGGATTCCACTCCAACGTCATGAATCGCTTTAATTGCAGGTTTAAGTTCTGATTCGCCAGTTAATGTGTAGATTTCTTTTTGTGAGGACTTGTAGATGTTGATTAAGCTGAAGATTCGGTTGTCTACGGAGTAGTTTTCTGTTACGTTTCCCGCTTCGTCGAAGCTTCGAAGTAAACCCTGAGGGTCAAGCGACAAAATATCCGCGCAGCTCTTGAGGTGCTCAACTACTTCATAGGGAACTTCATTTTCAATAGGCGCAATATGAATGGCTTTTGCATGAAAATCTTTAGGAACATCTTCGGGGCTTAAGATGGGTCCTTTGCTCTTGAGCTTCAAAGTGCGTTCGGAAAGGTCTTTGCTGTAGCTGAGCTCAAAACAGGTTGTGGGGTCATCTGCAAGTTTAGTGACTCCTGAAAGGTCGACACCTTCTTGCCCCAGCCACCAAAGGTACGCTTCTGGAAAGTTTCCGCCGACTTTGGAGATAACCGCTGCTTTGGCGTCTAAAAGTTTAGCGGCTAAGGATGTGTAAGCTGCAGCGCCGCCTAAAATCACGAAGGGAGCAGTTCGGCTTGGCAGCACTATGGTATCGATTGATAAATGTCCGACTACTGCTATGTCAGAGTTTTGAGGAGCCATTTTCTTATCCACTTGGAATATTAAATCAAGTAATATATAGGATTAGCTCATCAACAAAACCAAAACGTTGTATCGGAAGATACAATTTGTGTTTCTATGCGATAAAGTTTTAATAACTTAAAACTACACAGAAAGTTTGGCTATGGCATTAGCCGTGGCACAAGCCAGAACCGCAGCCAAGTGGATGCTGATAATGCCTACCTAACCAGTGGAAGGTAAGCATATGAAGTGGATTGAGTTTGTCCTCTTGGCAGTTGGCGCTGTAATTGGAGCTTTTTTACGTTACAGACTTGTTGAGTCTCTCACCGCAGTGTACGGGTTGCCAGTGAATGTACTGGTGGTTAATGTTTTAGGCAGTTTCATATTGGGCTTATTCTCGATCCTGTCAATTGGATTAAACTTGGAACCCCAATACACCCTGCTTGTGGCAGTTGGTTTCTGCGGCTCCTTCACAACCATGTCCTCATTCGCATTAGAAACCAGCAACCTCGCCGACGCAAACCGTTTTAGCCTAATGGCACTAAATATCTTAGCAAATGTGGGCTTGTCGTTGGGAGCATTGTTCGGCGGCAGACTACTCGGCGAAGAAATTATGGCGAGGTTTATGCGTTGAGACAAAAAATGTGGAACCTAACAATTCGAATTAAAAAGAACGATGCAGTCGGAGGCAAACGGCTCCAGACACTCATTATTGATTGCCTCATGAAAGCGCACATTGAGGGCGCCACGGTTTGGACAGGCGTTAACGGTTTTGGCAAACGTGGAAAATCAACGCTGCATCTTGAAGGTGTGCAGGTGAATATGCCCCTAATTATCGAAGTTGTGGATACTCAGGAGAAGCTTGAACCGCTGTTGCCTGATTTGAAGCTGATTGTGGGCGACAATGGATTAGTAACCATTCAAGAGACGTACGTAGTTTAACGCTACCTCGAAAATCGCCGATTACGCCTCCGCCCCAAGGTTTCCATAAGTTCATTATGTGAATCCTGACAGGATAGTAATTTAGCGGTTTCTCGCCTAAATTTTATAAGGTTTTTTAATTAAATCAAATATATGCAACAGGCAACAGACTCAAAAATAATGGATAAGATTAAACAATGAGTGATGTTTTGGTAGCATTATCCATCGCTTCCCCCTCACCAATACTCTACATAACCACGTTAATAGTTGGTTTCATACTTCTATTGGTGCTCCTAGCCAAGTTTCCCACCCTAAGAAATTTCCGCAAGAAACAAACTCTCATAATGTACTTTGCCGCCGCATCGGTTTTTGGCTTGCTTATTTTTCTAACATACGATACCAATTTAGGTCCAACCGTTGTTACATCAACCATTACGCCTAGCGATGGCAGTTACAAATTTGGAGCTGTATGCCAATTTATAATTTCAGTAACTAACTTGGGACACAGGGCGGCTAACTTTTATCTTGTCTTAACCGCTGTAAACGCTTCTCTTTTAGCACAAAACCAACCAGACTAATACAAGTAAACAGCACAGCACTTAAAATTCCATTTTCCATTCCAGGGGCATTTCGCTACCAAGAGAGCAAACCCGTATATTTCACAATAAATGAGAATGTCACGGGCTTCTCCATCTATGATAGGGATCACTTTTCTGTGCTGCGGGTTGCTTGGACGACTCAAATGGATTGCCAATGGAACAATACCGACAAGAGCTATTCAATATTCAATTTCTTAATCGGACCTACCTAGCTTGCGTTTTATTAAAAAAATCTCAAGTTTCAATTAAAACAGTTAGCGCATCCTTTAAAACAAAAAACCAACGTTGCTAGGACTGAAGCAGCAAAATCGCTTTGGCTAAATCTCCGCCGCATTCTTGGAGCGCTTCTTTCGCCTTCTCTAGGCTTCTGCCAGTCTGGTCCGCCACCAATTGCACATCCTCTTCGGAGAACGTTGGCGCAGCAGCGGCCGCGGCAGCTTGGTGCTGAGAGGGTGCTTGCTCGCTGACTTGTCCGCCGATAACCTGGTACATTTTTTGTCCCTGAACCTGCAGAATCGCCACTTCGGGTTCATCAATAACTATGTCTTTGCTGGCAGTTCGAATTATGACTTGTTGGACGTCTGCAACGGAATCCATGTTCATGCCCATGCGTTCCATCATGCGTCTCTGCTCTCGGGGATTCATGCGTTTATGCATAGAGGTTCACTTCACCAAGTATTCTGCTCTAGAACTTGATATACTTAACTTTCCCAAGCTTTTCTTTTTGACTTTAGTTTAAACAAATAAATGAGAATTCTTCCTAACTCATCAGTTTTTTATAGTTACTTAATCCAGTTCAGGATATTCGGTTTTTTTCTATTTCCTTTTCCTTGCTTTGTTTTTGGATGACCCAAAACAAATGGCACCAACATGTCATAGTTCTCAGGTACTCCAATCTTCTTGAGAACGTCAGGCTTGCTGTTTAGGAATGAAACGAAACCCATATAGCATGTTCCAAGCCCAAGGTCACATGCCTTCAAAAACATGTTCTCCGCAGCGAGAACGCTGTCAACTAAGTTCCAGCCAGCCCTTTGTTGGTCTTTTTCTGCACATACCAGTATAAGCACAGGTGCATTATAGCAGATTAAATCAGCCTCTGATGAGAATTGCCTAGCAAAAGAAGGAAACATAGGCTTGACCAAAACCTTAGTTTCATCAGAAACGAACTTAATTAATTCTTTATTTTCGATAACTATGAATCTGCAAGGCTCCCTGCTCATGGCCGTTGGAGCCCAAGAACCCGCTTCCAAAACAGCTTCAATTGTTTCCCTCGAAACAGGCTCATCCGTATAACTTCTAACGCTTCTTCTGCCTTTGATGCAAACATCAAGTTCCATGGTTCATTCCTCAATATTTAGTACCACCTTGGTATTTATCGCTAATGTTAAATAATGCACTACTAAGCGTTTAGCAATTGGCGAAGTCATTCTCTTTGATGTATACCCAAGTGTAAGCACAATCATTAAGCAACCAACGTAAGCATTAGCGGTTAATCGATGGGAAAAAATCAAGAAGTTCAAAGGATATTCGCTCGCGTCAACTAGAAGTGTTTTGCAGTTCAATTCTTTTACTTGTACCCGTTGGAAACTATCCCGAAGGTCTGGCTTATGATTCCGCCAAGCATGAAATCTTCGAAACCGATTCAGGCTCCTTCGCTACTCCCACCATGAGGGTCATATCGGATAGCACTAATAATGTAAGTGCAACCATGCTTATTGGAGATGGGGGAACCATAGCTTATGATTCGGGCAAGGGCGAGATATTCGTAACCGATGGACTTGAAAACAACTCTATTGCAGTTATATCGGATAGTAACAAATACCGTTATTGCGTCAATTCCTATTGGGAGCACACCGAGAAGTTTAGCTTACGATTCTGCTATGGGTGAAGTGTTTGTGACTAGCTTTAGCGGCAATAGCGTTTCCGTTATATCAGACAGCACAAACGCTGTGATTGCAACCATACCAGTAGGAAATGACCTCAACAGTTTAGTTTACGATTCTGCCAAAGGCGAAATATTAGTTACCAATGATGGGTCAAACACGGTTTCTGTCATATCGGATAAGAATAACACAGTGATTGCATCCATACCTGTAGGCGACTACCCTAACGGTATAGCTTATGATTCTGCCAAAGGAGAAATCTTCGTAGCCAATGGTAACAGCAACACGACCTCAGTCATATCTGACAGTACTAATACCGTGATTGCAACTGTACCCATGGTAGACTACCCTAACGGCGTAGCTTATGATTCTGCCAAAGGAGAAATCTTCGTAACCAATTCAGCTGTCAACCTTGTAACTCATTATATTAGCAACACGGTTACAGTAATATCGGATGCCGCAATTTTGACAACTCCAACCCCTACAGTTCCAGAGTTATCATAGTTAGTAGTCATACCTTTGCTTGTTGGTATACTCTCAGCTGCTGTGGTACTTAGGCATCGAAAGGCCGCTTCATTGAGTAAGTAGCTTTAAACTAAAATCAAAACGAAAAGCTTGACAAACTTAACTTTCCTGGGCACCGTGTCTAACCTTAACAGCTACACCAGTTTTGAAAGCAACAATTTCTTGGCTTGAAAGGGTAGTACGCCCAACAGCTATAACTTGCCCATCCTCATCGAGTGCAATAACCTCGTCTTTAGCGCCAACTTCCGCATCAACCTTAACAACGTGAACAGCAAAAACGTCGCCTCCAGCAGCAATAAACTTTGAAACTTCGTTTTGCACTGTAACGAAGCATTTGGCAAAGGGCGTGTTGTGTGCCATAAAAACGGCGGCTTTGAGGCTTAACGAAAGCAACCCGTCTGTGGGACGTAAAGTAGCGAGTCGTTCGCCGTTTAGGTTAATGTAGCGTATTCTGCCTGTTCTTGGTGAATACTGGATTTCGATGTTATCGGGAAACAGCTGTGCACCTACGCCTTTTCCGAATTGGTAGTCAGCAATACTTCTAACTTTAGCCAAGTTGTTCTCCATGCGTCATCATCGTTTGGGATGTGTTGTTTCGACAAGTATAAACATTACAAGATTATAAACACAGTGAAAGGTGAATGTTTCTTGAGATGTGAAGTTTGCGGACGCAAAATCCATGATGAACCAGTAATGGCCGTTATCGAAGGAGCCAAATTAACAGTATGTCTGGAATGTTCTAAACATGGAAAAGTAATTCTGCACGAAGTAGCAGATTTCCCTGCTCCACAGAAAACGGCATCAACCCCTCACCAATCCTCGTCTTCAACTAAATCAACCATGCATCTACCAGTCATTATGAAAAAGCCACCGGTCGCTCAAGTGCAGTTAACCACAGAACTCATCGAAGGCTCGGCTGGCAAGATTAGAGTTGCAAGAGAAAAGCTCGGATTAAGCCATGAAGATTTAGGCAAAAAAATCAATGAAAAAGCCTCGTTGCTAAGACACATTGAAACTGGCAAAGTGGCGCCAAACAACCAGTTAGCCAGCAAACTGGAGCATGCCCTAAGAATCCAGTTGATGGTTCCAGTTGCAGACGAAAAATCCAACGCTCAGGTGTATAAGGCGGCAAATGAAGAGATGACTTTAGGGGACCTCGTCGAGTTTAAGGAGAAAAGCGGGGAGGCACCCACGAAACGAAAGCCATCATAGCTCAGCGTAGGCTGAACCGTGAACCCTCAACTCTGGATGAACTTAAAGCGTTAGCGCAAGCTGCTGGATACACTGTTGTCGGCACCATGGAGCAGACTAGGCCGCCTGACTCACGCTACCAAATTGGCGCTGGCAAAGTCGAAGAACTCGCCCGAATGGTCCAAGAAACAGGCGCCACAAAAGTAATTTTTGACAATGTACTCCGTACAACACAGGTCTACAACCTCGCAAAAGCAACCAAAGTCGAAGTCATCGACCGATTCCAACTTATCCTAGAAATCTTCACCAAACGAGCCACCACAACCGAAGCACAACTGCAAATCCAACTTGCAATGGTACGGCATGAACTAAAGCATGCAAGAGAAAAAGTAAGATTATCCAAAGGCAGCGAGCAGCCAGGTTTCATGGGTCTTGGCGCTTACGAAGCTGATGTTTACAGAGACGCTATAAAACGGCAGGTTCAAACTATCCTTAAAAAACTCGAAAGAGTCCGGGAGAAAAGGGTTCTTCAGAGGGAAAGAAGGACGGAGCTTGGTTTTCTCACTGTTTCGCTTGCAGGATACACGAATTCTGGAAAAAGCTCCCTCTTCAATGCATTAACAGAAGACACGGTTGAAGTGGACAATGCCTTATTCACTACGCTTTCAACAACGACGCGTATGGTGGAGTTTTCAAACCGCAAGTTCCTCATAACCGACACCGTGGGCTTCATCGACCGCTTACCCATCTCGCTAATCGAAGCTTTCCATTCAACACTTGAAGAAACAATTTTCTCGGACCTGATAATAATACTGCTAGACCTAAACGAGCCCTTGGAAACAATAGAGAGGAAAAACAACGTTTGCTTAGACACCATCGAACGGCTTGGAGCATGTGCTATACCTACTATAACTGCATTAAACAAAATCGACAAACTAACGGTTGAGGAAAGTTCGCAAAAACTCGAAGCCCTAAAGGAGAAAGTAAAGAACCCAGTCCTCGTTTCTGCAAAGTGCAAAATTAACCTTGACGAGCTGCGTAAACAAATTCTGCGAATCCTCGAAAACTATCAGCAAGCCCAGTTTTCCGTTCCCCTAACCGGTAAGGCGATGCCGTTTATCTCGTGGGTTCACGGGAAAACCCACATTGAAAAAGAAACCTTCACAAACGAGACAATTGAGGTGGTTTTTGAATCTGCCCCAGCTTTGATTGAGCAAGTAAAAAGGAAAGTGGAAGAATTAAATGGAAAATTCCAACTCGTCCCCACAGCCTAATGCGGCGCCCCAGATTTTTGTGCTGCGTTGGGGACACAGACCACAACGAGACGTACGGTTAACCACACACGTCGCTTTGACTGCTCGGGCTCTCTGTGCTTCAGGATTCATACTTTCCGATGTACAAGACCCACATATACAAGAAACTGTGGTAAAAATCACCAAAGCTTGGGGAGGAAACTTTTATTTTGAAATGGGAACGCCTTGGAAAAGAGTTGTCCGCGAGTGGAAAGCTAAAGGCGGCATCGTGGTGCATTTAACGGCTTACGGGGAGAACATTCAAGCAAGCGATGTAATGGGCAGAATTAAAGCAGTTAACAAGGATGTAATTCTTCTAGTGGGCAGCCAGAAGGTTCCTGGCGAATTTTATTCGAGCGAAGTCTCAGATTTCAACGTGGCGGTCGGGAATCAGCCGCATTCAGAATGCTCGTCGCTTGCCATTTTCTTAGACCGCTACTTTGAAGGCAAAGAACTCGCTAAACCCTTTGAGAAAGCCAAAATCGAGATTGTTCCCAAAGAACGGGGCAAGTTAATTAAAACTACTTGAATTTTCCTTAATGTTTTGGGAAGGGTTTTATTCCAGCATGTTCCAATATTATGGGTATTAAAAAGGAATATTAGAGTATGTTATCGACTATTGATGATTCGACCTTAACCAAAGTAGCTTTGGCGTTAGGTGGAGAAGAAGCAGTACTACTTATCGCTCACCTCAAAGGCGTGGAAGAGATAACGGACGATGAAATCGCGAATAAAACGGGCATCCGCCTCAATTCAGTCCGTAAAATCCTCTACAAACTCTACGATCACTCTCTGGTAAGCCTCAGAAGGACACGAGACCCGAAAACTGGATGGTTTATTTTTCACTGGAAACTTCAACCCGATCAGCTGGAAGGCTTTATTTTAAGTCAGAAAAGACGTGTTTTAGAAAAACTCAATGTCAGATTAGAATACGAAAGAAACCATGACTTCTACTACTGTGACAGCGCCGAATGTAAACGGGTTCCATTTGAAGAAGCCGTTGAACTAGTTTTCCACTGTTCCACATGTGGCAAAAACCTAGTGCATTTTGCAAACGAACGAATGATAAATAAGCTTTCAGAGAAAGTTGAGATCTTAAGGAAGGAACTGGGTGAGTAGCAGGCTTCCGAATAGGGAGCAAGCAATCGAACTCCTCCGCAAGAACAACTGTCCACCTCAAGTCATCAGCCACTGTATAGCCGTAGCAGACTTAGCTTTGGAAACCGCAGTCAAACTCGAAAAGAAAGGACTGAAGATTAATGTTGAATTAGTTGAGGCAGGTGCACTTTTGCATGATCTTGGCCGCTCAAAAAACCACACCGTCAACCACGCCATTATAGGAGCACAAATCGCACAATCAATTGGGTTGCCAGACTCGATGATTAAGATAATTAAGCGGCATGTGGGCGCGGGAATAACAGAAAAAGAAGCGCAGTTGATCGGTTGGCCAAAAGACATCTACAGTCCGCAAACTCTGGAAGAAAAAGTTGTTTCCTACGCAGACAAACTGATTGACCAAGGGAAAATAGTTCCGATTGAAACTGAAATTAGTCGGCTTCAAAAAGAAAATAAGTGCGAAGCTGCAGAAAGAGTTAGAAGGCTGCATGTAGAAATAACCTGTTTACTTGGCAACAAACCATGACCACACTAACCCTATTAGTTAAAGCTTCGAATCTTGGGCAAGTCAAACAGATAGATGAATTACTTAAGGCTCAGTTTGCAGAGTTAGACGTTGAAGTAAAAGTTTTAACCAGTTCAACTAACAGGTGGGTTCAGGTTTCGCTTTCAGGCGAAGACGAAGCCATAGCCGCAAGCTACATCAACAAAAAAATAGGCACATGCCCCACCAACCTTGAAAACGCAAAAAACTCCCACATCCTGAAAGGGTATATCTACAAAATTGACCTCAACAAACAAGAGTTGATTGTTGATGTTGGGATTTTTGAGCCTAAAATAGTTCTGGCAACTGTGCCGTTGGCTTGTTTGCAGGCGCAGCTTGTGGATGGCAGAAAGGCAGATTTAAAGAAAATCTCTGAAATCTACGGTTTAGCTGAACGTTCCCCGTTGAGCATTAAGCCTCTTTCTTCAGTCGGTGAGGAAGGCGAAGTATTGCAGGCAGAGTTATCGGCGGAGCAAGTTGATCAGCTTCATACATGGCAGCAATCGCTTCTGGACAGACTAATCATTCTGGGCGCTTCAGAAGAGATGATTGAGAATGTTCTTGAGCGGACGCGGCTGAACCGAGACGTAATCGATATAGAGACCTTGGGGATGTTTGAGCATGCCGTGACATGTAAGCTTGGGACTAATGCAGCGGGGTTGGTTGGGATAATGGGCAGGTATCTCAGGAATTCGGTGTTTGTGGTTTTTAACGCCAAGAAGAGTCTTGATTTACTGAGTGACAATACATTAACCTTATAATAACGTACATAAATAATTAAACTCGAATGAAAGGGGAGAGGGGCTAATATGAGCCAAAATGACGAGAAAAGAAAATACAGAATAGACATAGGAGCCTATGGAAGCATAGGAATTGAAGCGCCAACAAAAGAAGAATGCTTAGAACTATTCAAAGAAGTCACAAGAACAAAACGTGACCAAAGAATAGATGAAGCAATAAGATAAACAATCAACATACGCTTCCACATTCACCTAATACAACTTCAGGGACGAACTGAAGGCTAAATCGCGGTTTTATAGGACATCATGTTCCTCTTTGCAGTGCGACTCGTAATCTTTACGGGTACTGTAAACTGCTTGGTCTATAGGGCACCTGAATTTTTGGTCATCAGTCATTTCAGGTTCAGGCACTGTAACTCTTGGCTCTGTTCTTTTCAGATTCGATTCATTAGACAAACATTTTCACCTCCAATTGAAGGTTGCTGACAATTGTTATTCTTGCGGCTGGAATGGTTATTAAAAATATGTGACTGCATCCACGCAACAACCAAAATTAAAAAACCTAAAACCCTAATATCTCAGGGACAATACATAAGTACAAAAAAAGACTATTCACATAAATACAAGGTTGTTAGTATGAATAAATTTTATGTTGCATTAACCTTAGCAATCTTATGCCTATCAATTGCATTATCTCTCTCATTTACCGTTAACGCTCAGCAAGCAGAATCCTGGCCAATGTTCCACAAAGACCCAGCGCACACTGGCTACTCAACTGCCACAGGCCCCAGCACAAACCAAACCCTCTGGACCTTTAAAACAAACGGGTGGGTACTGTCTTCCCCAGCAGTCGCCAACAACGTGCTCTATTTTACTTCCTCTGACAAAGGATACTTCGGCACCTCAAACAACAACATCTATGCGGTAAATGCCAAAGATGGAACAAAAATCTGGAACTATTCAGTCAGCGCAAAAATTTATACTTCCCCCGCAGTTGCGGACGGAATGGTTTTCTTTGGGTCAGATGACCACGCTATTTACGCATTAAACGCCACAACAGGCGCTTACCTTTGGAAGTGCATAACCGACGGTCAAGCAGAAGGCGTACCAACTGTTTCAGGCGGAATCCTGTATGCAGGTTCAAACGACGGCAAACTGTACGCTTTTAACGATGCTCTTGGCATGCCGATATGGAACTTTACCACAGGCGGCTACGTCACCTCAGGCCCTGCAGTATCAAACGGCGTAGTGTATTTCGGTTCATACGACCATAATGTTTACGCCTTAGATGCTTTAACAGGCGCTAAAAAATGGAGTTTCACAACAGGTAGCGTTGTGGCATCTTCTCCGGTTGTAGCGGATGGCAAAGTTTACGTCGGTAGCTTTGACAACAAAACTTACGCCTTAAACGCTGACACTGGCGCTTTAATCTGGAATGTCACAACTGGCTACGACCAGTGCGTTCAGGCTTCTCCCGCGTTCGCTAACGGCGTAATCTACACAGGCGGCGCCTTCGACCACAAAGTCTACGCTCTGGATGCCACAACTGGCGCAACAAAATGGAGCTACACAGCTGACGCAGGAATAACTTCTGCTCCAGCAATAGTAGGCAACACCGTTTACGTATCTTCCACTTTAGCTAACAAAACGTACGCTCTTAATTCACAGAATGGCAACTTAGTCTGGAGCTACCAAACAGGCGATAACCTTTACTCATCACCCGCGGTAGTCAATGGAGTGGCATACTTTGGCTCGTACGACGGCAACCTCTACGCCATTGGGCAATCTTCAAGCCAGGTACCCGAAATACCCAGTTCCTTCACCAACTACATAATCGCCGTAATAGCTGTTGCATTAATAATAGTCGCTGTCGCAGTGACAATGCTTAGAAAACGAAACAAATAGTTTCTAAAAAATCTCTCAATTTCTTTTGTTTTTACCCAATTTTATGATGGCTTCCTCGTTTTCTCATATAGAACAAGACAGCTAACGCCACCACTACGACAATAACCGAGGAAAATACCACGCCGGTTAGGATTATTTGAGAATTTGTTGGGTTTATTGGTGTTGCAGTTGACAGGGGCGATGGAGTTTCTGTAGTTGTTGGAGTAGGGGTGCTGATTGGGGAGGGAGTCGGGGTAGGAGTAGCTGCAGGAGCTAGATCAGTTATCATTGCTACTCGGTAAATGTAGCTTCCGACTGGAAATGTGAAGGTTTTAACCACTTGTCCGGCGGGGTTCACTTCAACTAGGACAGCGCCCGAATCGTTGAAGTCCCAAGGTTGATTTTCCGGCAGGTGATGTGTTGGATCTCCAAAATCGCCTAAGTAGTCTCCGTTTGGAAGAAGCACAGTTCCGCCTGCATAGTTATTATAATATTGTGGTGGGGCTTCCCAACTCCAGTTTACGTAAGCTGTCATGTCTGTTTCGTCCACAGTCAACTCTAGCATTCTGCTGTGATCATCAACTGGGTTAGTAACATTATTGTAATCGTTGTCAAACATGGTAAAGACGTCTGGAGCAACCTGCTTGGTATCGTGGCTATGGTACCATAAACTTGAAACTTCGTTGCCGCTTTGGTCAAGCAGGGTAAAGTTGCCAAATTCGCCGCATGACCAAACTAGGTCTCCAGTGGATTGGTCAATTTTGTAGAATGTGTTAGTGCAACGCAAATTAAGGTAAATTATGCTGCTGTTGTAGTCCCAATCCAGAGAGTTTGCATGAGAGAAATCTATCAGGGTTTGACCGTTAAAAACGCTTGTTTCGTTAAATGTCGAGGCTTCGCTTAACGGTATATGATCAAAGGTATCCCAGCTCCAAAGAACATTGCCATCTGTGTCCACCTGCACAATTTTATCGAAGAGATACGAGTTGTTTCCAACGTCTCGCTCGTAACTCTCCAACGTTAGAAAAGTGTTGTTAACTGGATCGTACTGAAGGTCATGATGGCTGATAACGTTTGGGAAGTCTTGGGTTTCGTTTGTGACTAGGTTCCAAATGTGCGTGGCGTAGGTTGGGGCACTTCCGGCGCCGCCAACTTTTGGTTCACCTTGAAAAAGCAGAGTGTTCGGTGCAATGTTATAGGCGACACCGTACGCAGAGGAAGATTCACGCAAATTCAGCAAGGACCCATCTGTATCCATAACCACCAAGTAATTGCCAATTCCTTTTGCACCAACAAAACTACTGCTGAGTTCCAGGTCAAACGCTAGAGCGCCACTCCACGAGTCTCCATACGTGTTAACCGTTACTGGTAAGGTGAAGTTGCCCGCCGTTTGAGATTGAACTGTTGGCGAGAAACTGGAAACCAAAAGACACATTGCCATGGCTACTGCCATTATTACAGATATTTTTTCGCTTGTTGTTAAATGGAACAAATCTTGTACCCTTCGCTATCTGAATTCTTTCTCTCTGGGTTCAAAAGCGGCTATTAATGGTTTTTCAAAATGTTACCCAAATATAACCCCAATGTCCAGAGCGCGCTTTGGGTTTTTAACATGATTTTTTGGTTAGTCAAGAAAGTTTGACTAAGAAAATTCGTTTTAGTCAAGAAACCTTGACGAGAACGCTTTTTACAACAGAAAAATAGAGGTTCCTATGAGGAAAAACAGATGGCTAAAGCTTCGTCCTCGATTCCTCCCGTTATAGCATACGGAAACTGCACATAGGAGAGAGCAAACAATGGGCAATGTCTTGTCACCAAAAGTCCAAGAAAACGAAAACAGTTATGACCCGTCTGGAAAATTAAAAAGGCTCAACGTGGAATGCAGAAACTGCGCTCCAACTTCACCATTAGAATGCATAACCCGCTGCCGTGTGTACCAGCTGAAAAACGAGTTGCGGCATCTATGGGGAGCTATGGAAAACCCTAACTACATGAAAGAGCTCTTCAACGTCCTAAAAAATGGAACTCGACTCTGCATCTTGCAAGCAATCGTAAACAACAGATGCTCCGTTAACCAACTTCAACAGGAATTAAATAAAACAGAACGCCACTATGGGCAAGGTGCCCTCAGTGAATACCTGCGTCCGCTCATTTCAGTAGGCTTAGCCACGATTGTACGAGATGAATATCGCGCAACAACCTTCGGCGCACGCTTGACACACAATTTGGGCACGTTTTCCAAGTTTACGGCGACGCTGCCAGCCCACTCGGAATGCTACGAGGAAACAATCCTTTGCGCACTGCTTTCTGGTCCTAAAACTTTTCAAGATATAGAAGTCATAATTGACCCAAAAATTGTTTCTCGAACATTAAAACGCCTCCGTTCAACCCGTCTGATTAGAACCCCCAGAGAAAGAGATTACATATTTTTCTTTAGGACAAAAAGAAATGCTGACAAGGAAACCTTAGCAGCTAACGAACGAAAGATTTACGATGCGGTCGCCTGCGAAGGAATTTCGGCTGGATCGCTTGCAAAGGAAACAGGGCTTTCTTCAAGAGTAACCTACAAACATCTAAGACGTTTGAGGGGCAAAAAACTGGTTTTCATAAGAAAAACCCCAAAAACTTACCGCTTAACCTGCAAAGGACAAAAGCTGGCTTCAGCACTGCAGAAAATCCAGCAAACAGTCGAAGACACATGGAATTCTTCCCAACCCGTCATGCAGGATAATAAGATAATACTTGAAGCAGGAGGTTTAACCAACGGCAGATTCCACTACTAAACCCATCGACATAGTAAACGTGAGAATCACCCATAAAACAGCCCACGTGCCGCTTCTAGAGGCGGTATCTTTCAAAGACAAGACGAACGCATACTCAGAGTTGCGTTCACTTGACAGCGCAGTGGAATCGGTGATTATCCAAACGTGCAACCGCATTGAACTTTACCTTGTAAGCGAGCAGGGAGATAGAACAGTCAAATCCGCCATTGAGTACCTGGAGAACCGTGCATCCGCCCACACTAAAGACGCAAGCAAAGCAATCGAGTACTCAGTTAACCATGATGCACTAAACCATCTACTACGGGTTACCTCAGGGCTGGAATCGATGGTCATAGGAGAAGGCCAAGTTATAAACCAAGTTTGGAACGCTTACTTGGAAGCTGAAAAAGCAAAAGCCACAGGCCCCGTTCTTAACCTTCTGTTCAACAGAGCAGTAAATGTAGGTAACCGCGTAAGACGTGAAACAGGAATCAACAAAGGCGCTGTCTCCATGGGTTCAGCAGCGGTGGAACTTGCCGAAAACCTCTTGGGAAGCCTCAACGAGAAGAAAATTCTGATTATGGGCGCAGGCGAAACAGGCACCCTTGTCGCTAAAGCAATGGCTAGACGCTGCCTGAACCCGATTTTCATCGCAAACAGAACGCATGAGCGTGCCCTGCGGCTGGCTGAGGAACTCGGCGGAAAAGCAGTCATGTTTGATAAGCTGGGAGAAGTGCTGGTCGACGCAGACGTTGTGTTCTGTTGCACTTCTGCACCGCATTATCTGTTAACGAAGGATTTGGTTTCTTGGCTTAGCAAAGCGCGGCAAAACAAAAATGCGCTTGTGGTGTTCGACATTTCGAATCCAAGAAACGTTGAGGAAGCGGTAAGGGATCTGCGACATGTGAAGCTTTACAACATCGATGATTTAACGTTGATTACTGAGCGGAATAAACAGGAACGGGAGAAAAGCGTGAAAGAAGCCTACAAAATCCTCGACCAGGAACTTCCGCTGCTCGAAAACGCTGTTAAAGCGGATTCTGTACGAGAAATCGTGGCTTATTTGCTCTCGCAGGTAGAGGAGTGTCGTCGAAGAGAACTTGCAAAAGCCTTCACCATGATGGGCGAATCAGATGAGCGAAGAAGAAAAATCATCAGCGACTTAACCAGCATCCTGCTTAAACAGACGTTTCTCCCAGTCGTCGAGAACTTGCGCCAAGCCGCCACCAACGAGAACCCAAAACTTATAGAGGTAGCAACTAAACTATTTAATACCAAGTAACCGTTAGCTGATAAAAAGCTTGAAGAAAAAGTTTGCAGTTTTACTCTTGATTACGCTTTTTGTTGGCTTATTAGGTTCTGGTTTTAGCGGTAATTCCAATGCTACATCCAGCGGTGGCTCTGATTCTTGGCCAATGTATCACAATGACTTAACTCATTCAGGCTACACAGCCCAGGCAGGACCACTGACCAATCAAACCCTGTGGAGCTACTCCTCAGACGATCCGCATTCTTCACCTACGATTGCAGACGGCGTTGTTTACGTTGGCACACATACTGGCAAACTATTGGCTATAAACGCCTCTAACGGGGTAGCTTTATGGAGTTACCAATCTGGAGGCGACATCCATTCTACTCCTGCAGTCTCAGATAACATGGTGTACTTTGGGTCATATGATAACTCCGTGTATGCCATAGATGCTTCGACTGGAACATTAGTTTGGCGTGTGCAGACCAGTGACCATGTCCAGTCTTCTCCTGCTGTCGCCAACGGAGTAGTTTACATAGCTTCCTCAGATGCGAATGTTTACGCTTTCAATGCAACCATTGGGGAGCTTCTTTGGAGTTTTCCAACGCACAGCGGCGACGTTGGAGCTTCCCCTGCAGTCGTAAACGGAATAGTATACATTAGTGATAACGGAGAAGTTTGGGCTCTAAACGCTTACACGGGAGCAGCAATCTGGAAGTTTTCGGCTGGCGACACAGCCTATTCTTCACCAGCAGTTGTCAACGGCGTAGTCTACGTCGGTGGAGATACCCTCGCTGACGGCGCAGTCTACGCTTTGGATGCTTCGTCAGGGGCAAAGTTATGGAGTTTTTCAGCCAGCAACCTTTGGGTGTATTCATCGCCTTCCGTGGCTAACGGAGTGGTTTACGTTGGCTCATACGACCATGATGCTACCGACATTGGTGTCAACAATGGTCTTCTCTTTGCTCTGGATGCTTCAACAGGTAAAATGCTATGGAGCTACCCTGTTGGCACAGAAGTTTTAGACTCGCCTATCGTTGCAAACAATGTGGTTTATGCAGGCGGATACAACACCGACTTTTATGCTCTAAATGCCTCGACTGGAGCAAAACTATGGAGTTACCAAATAGAATTCCCCAGCACTTATAGTTGGTCGTCTGCCGCTGTCGCAGGCGGCGTTCTGTATGTAGACTTTGAGGGAGGAACCCTTTTTGCGTTTGGCTCTTCAAACTCTGCAACAACGCCAACACCTACCCCAGGCACACAAACAAATGCAACAGTGTCAGCCCTAACAGATAACGGCGTAGTCAACCTTGCCCTAAGCGGAAACATAACCAGCGCACAAATGTCCAACGTTACAATCGCAGCAAACAACGCCACAACAACCGGCTTGTATTTCACAGTTACAGGCGAAAGCGGCACTATTGGTTTTAGCAAAATAACCATTCCGAAAAGCTTAGTGCCCCCTGAGGCAACTCCGTTAATTTTTATAGATGGATTGCCAGCGCAAAGCCAAGGCTTCACCCAAGACGCCAACAACTACTAATGCATGGTTTACCACCCATTTCAGCACACACCAAATATCAATAATGTTCACATCAAACACTTCTTCCCCAACCCTACCCCCCACAGCCCCAAATGAGCAATCGAATTGGCTTCAAGTTATTTACGGCATAGGGGCTGCAATGGTGGTTGTGGCGGTAGTTGTGGGTGGCATTTACCTTGTAACAAGCCGCAAAAGAGACAAAAGCTAATGAAAAGTGGGCCGAGCCGGACTCGAACTGGCGACCTTTGGCTCGTAAAGCGGCAATTCGGTAAAAAGTTTGCACTACATGAATTGGAACGTTTCAAAGGTTCGGTTAGCTTAGAGCACTATTATTTTTGCACTTTCAAAGTTCAAGAAATCCTTATCTTTGGTTATCAGCGTTTCATTGTTTGCAGCTACTATACCTGCTATAAGAACATCAAGTTCATTGACCATCTTTCCTTTTTCTGCCAGCCTCTTATGCGCTTTTACCGCTTCCTTTACAACAGTATCCTCAAAATCGTAAATAACAAACTGATTAAGCAACCCTGAAACCAAACCTGCATCTTTCTCGGTTGTTCCCCTTAAGATTTCATACTTGCTGATGACTGTAGTAGCGATTCGTTCTTTTTCGGCATAGGATTCTATCAAGTCCTTGGCATAGTTCTTTTTTCTTAAAACATCAATAATTATGGAGGAATCAAAAATAACCATTGGATTCACTCAATCGAGATATTTCGTAGGACAGCCCGCTTTCTGCTTTTCTCTAATTCAGCAGTTATTTTCCCGGCGCTCTCTTCACTTAACGCTTCATGCGTATTTAAGAAGTCAAGGATTCTTTGGGGATCGCCTTTATTTTCACATTTCTCAATCAGCGTCTTAAGTAACTGTGTAAAGGACTTTCCATCTTTCATTCTAGATAGGTCAAAATAGACTTCATCTGATATTGATATTACTCGAACCATTTGCGTTAACCCAATCAATATCTATACATGCATGCATATATTTGCATTTTGGAGAGCCAAAAATCGCTAAAGGTCCTTGGAAAAAAGGTGTATAACCCAATTTATCGAAGATGGTGGGCCGAGCCGGACTCGGACCGGCGACCTTTGGCTCGTAAAGCCAACGTCCTAACCAGGCTAGACGACCGGCCCACAGGGTGTTTGATTAAGAGATTGCATTGGTTAATATTAGAATTTTGTTTCTTGAAGTGGCTATTTATCTAAAATTCTGCAATTAATAAAAGGAATTAGCCTACCGCTTTTGCATAAAGTTTGTTCGACGCGCCAAGTAAACTTCAAAGATGAGTAAATACAGACGTTACTTATTTGAGGTTTCGAGATCTGACTTAACCCGATCGAAACGTCATGCAAAAAAGCTTAAGTGTTAAACCATCCCATACAAAAACCGAACGCCCAATGAAGTTGAAAGGCTCACCCATCAAGCTGAATACTTATGAAGTTTCTGAAATGCTAACAAACAGGCATTTTAAAGAATTCAAAATGGATGAATTCGAAAAAATTCACCTTCCTGAAAGCATGACGCCTTTCACAAATCTCAACCCTCTGGCTACCAAAGAGTTTGTTGCGGATGATAATAGAGGAGCAGTTTCCCCTTTGCCCTCTTTAAAGATGGATGGCACTGACTTTTACCTTTCAGTTAAAGGAATCGGTTCAACAACAAATCCTTTTTCTCATCAACTTCTCGGGAAAAATGAAATATGTAATCTACTAAAAGATTCCAGACTAAAAGAAAAAATTGTAAATTCAGCAGAAACAGCTCCACGATACTTAACAGGGGAATTATGGTTAAGAGGTTCCCCATATGGGGGACAGGGACTTGATCATGCAATCACCTCGATGAAAGTATCAGAAATGGCCGACCTCACCTCAATTCATGGATTCCGAATTGCACCCCTCGTGAAAATTGCTTTCCTACCTGATGATCTAGAGACTGAAATAAAAAAAATATACTGGTACCGTAAATTCAGGGGGCGGATGGTTCAGGAAACAAGATTGGTTCCGTCCAATGTCAGGATTTATTTTCATTCAGGGAGCACAATCGGTAGTAATATAAAATCAATCTTTAACATGTTTCAATTAGACAAGAACGATAAAGCATTAGAGTTTCTGAGAAATTTCGTAAAGAGTGGAATTGCATATCTTACTCTTTTTGTGAGGACATTAAAAGTTAACGTGGATGGGACTTTCAGCGGATTGGACTTCTATGATGTTTGGCTAGATAAGGATGCAGTTCTAGCTCCTGACGGCACAATTTTCTTTGTTGACCTTGAAGGCTTAGAATGGATAACTGTTGAGGAAAAGAAAATCTCGGAAAAGATAGACGACCAAATATACAGATCTTTGTACGAATTTATGTTCGCCTACGAGCAGATAGAACGAGAAAGATCTGCAAGGTTCGGAGACTGTACGGATAGGAAAGTGCAGTTCGAGTATCTTCTCAAAGATGCTCTCAAAGATGATGAGGTTGTCGACCTTGCAAGTGAGGGACAAAGCCTTAAACTATTAATAGGTAACATATTAGGAGAACAACGTTTAACAAAGGAATTTCCAATCTTGGATCGGTGATTGAAATGAAATGCAACGACGTAAGGATATTCTTCTCCCAAATAGCTGAAAAATCCGTTTCGATGCAAATTCAATATTCCGACATGGATTTTCTCGTCAGCAAAGGGTACCTTTCTGTAATGCAAAAAGAAGATTATGACCAGGCAGTCGCTGAACTTTCAGACCTCACACAGATGAATATAGACCTAGCGAATGCATGGAATGCTGACAGGAGCGCAAAGGCCGCCCTGGAAGGAGAGGAGAAAAAAACCCATTCAATAACCTTTCTTTTTGAAGACAAAGAGAACAAAGAGGCTGAACGAAATAAAGTAGAAAGCGAAAAGATTATTGTCTCAAAAATGGAAGCCAACGTAACAGAAAGGCAAGCCAAGATTAACGAGTTAATTACCAAGAAATCGAAAATGGACAGAATGGTCCCATATGACGGAAAATATTTGTCACTCACGGGCATCGGAATAATGATGCTAAACGATCTTAACGTAAGAAACTACAGGATCTCTGACGAAGAATTTTCCGATTTTATTCAAGAAATCCAAACTACATTCAGCGAACTGCAATCCATAGCGGAACGGGGCAATTATCATGTAGCTAATCTGAAGATTAGTTTCCCAGAAATGGACCTCTCTCAGCTCTGGAGTGTATCGATAGGTTTAGCCAAGCTTCAAGGCGACCCCAACCAAATTGGTCAACGATTTCTTTTTGCACTTGACCTCCTTCGACATTTCGATTGCACACTTGAAAACAAGATGATGGCCGCGGAAATTATGGACTCATCTAGGACAGATCCCTCGCAAACATCAACAAATTCTGATCTTCAAAACTTGTCGGAAACTTTAGCTAAACTAGATCACCAACTTAAGAATGAAGCGCACGTTCCCAATCCGCTATCAGTGGGCGTTGCTGCCACTATACTGTTTGGGCGGAGATATGACGGCACTTTTCCCACGGACCGATTCGTGGAATTTTCTAAAATGACTTCTTCGTACGAGTCAGCTGCAATACTCTCGATATTTAATGTGCCCTCAGATCAACTGGTTAGCAAGTTCCAATCGTTTAGAATGCTTTTTAATTCCTGGAATTTTGATGTATCCGAGGATACCGAGCTTGCTTCAGCATATTTAGCGACTTCCGATTTGGGACCGGAAGACGTAAGATCAAAGTTAACAATAATTGAGAATGGGCTAAGAAATTATCTGGAATATCCACTTGTGGCATCCGCAATACTTGCGTCAATATCAACTCTTGAAGCTAACGAGACTCTTGACCTAATGGAAAAGGCATCTTTTTTGCTTGGGTCTTACATTAAAGATCTTGAGCGATCCGAAGTGATTAGTCTAGCGGTCAGGATGATTCATGGAATCAAAAATGAACTTGTCAAGCAACTTGATCCAACCGCAACTATTGTAAATACTCCAGTGCAGTTCACCTATATCCCAACAAACATTTTCTTCTTCTACTACGCACCTCTGATCATTGCACACTCGTCTTATCACTCAACATTCAGCGGCATAGGCGGCTATCATCCTGCCCATGTTCACGGTGTAGGAGGCTTCATGGGATGAACACAAAATCCTTTGTTATAATGCTATCACTTATTCTAGCTGTCTTTATGGCACCCCTCGCCGCTGCTTATATTCCCCACGTTGGAGACCATTTCAGCTATTATGAGACTACAAATCTTGG
Source organism: Candidatus Bathyarchaeota archaeon (assembly GCA_003151735.1). Taxonomy (GTDB): domain Archaea; phylum Thermoproteota; class Bathyarchaeia; order Bathyarchaeales; family Bathycorpusculaceae; genus Bathycorpusculum. The sequence continues at coordinate 159,225 of PLYI01000055.1, forward strand.
AAGCGGCACCGGCGATTACACTGGATATACCGAACAAGCAACATACAACGGATTAGAAACAATTAACGGCGTCAATTCTGACGGAACCGTATCGGCTCACTATAGTTACTCCTACACATGGAGCAATAGCACAGGCACAGTAGAAACTGGGAGTCCGTCTGGAGATTTCACGTTCTCACCAGACACTTTTCGTTATATTAATGGAACCGACGATCAGACGGGATATGTTAACCCGACTGTCTGGTTCGTTATGGATAACTCACTTCCAGTAGGCGGCACCTTTACTCTTCTGAACACAGAGATGACGGTCATGTCCAAAAATTACAGCTACTATCTCCCGTCCCAGAATGAAAATGTGATGGTGATTTTTGCTCAAGGACAGTCGAGCTACGAGCGGAACGACGTGTATGGACAATTCAGTGTCTCCTATACATGGAAAGCATACTTTGATCCGTCGGCAGGATACATAGTGGGGTATAGCTATGTTGAACGAGATACCGACAATTCAGGAACAGGGTTCACCTACACAGAAGACCTGAATGTGAATTCTACTAGCTATCCATTAACCGCTGGGCCCCCAAACAATACAGGAGGGACACCCACCCCGATTGTCAGCAACCCCAGAGGAACAACTCCAAACCCAACCATATATTTTGGTTTCCTTGCAGGAGCAGTCCTATTCTTAGTTGTCATTGTTATAATTGTAATTCTGGTTTATTCACTTTCAAGAAGAGGCAGAAAAACGCTTCCCCAACATTCATACCAACAACCACCTCCACCGCCAGGCCCCCCTCCAGAGAACATCAACCTAACATCAAAACAACCGCAAGTACAGCAGATAGTGATTAAAGAAGTAGTGAAAGTTAAGTGCCGGTACTGCGGAGCACTGATAGACTCCACAGCCGAGACATGTCCAATATGCGGAGCACCCAGAACATAGATAACTTACTGATTTTTCATTTCATTCTTTTTGTTTAAGTCTTTCTTAAAATACTGAAAAACCTGTCCGGACACCTTCATTTGCACTTTCATGACATTATTTGAAGATGGGATGTTATAGCGTGAAATTTCAGTGAATGTTGAAAGGGCTTGGTTTGACTTGAGCCAGTGAAGTCGTGCATTGAGGATATCTTCTCCTATGCCTATTCTTCTGTATGGAGGCTTCACGTAAAGAGAGTGTAGTCTTCCAACACCGTTGACAAGTGAGACCCAACCCAACCCAGCAATTTCGTTGCTTAGTCTGACAATGTAACACTTTTCTCCATTTTTGAGTGCAATTTTTACCCACTTCTTGTTTATTCCTGGATGGGTTGAAGACATTAATTGTTCTATCTCACCTATGTTCCCATTGTCTATTGAAGAAATTTCATAGCTGAATCTGTGAGCAAGGGTAAGGTGTTCAATGTCTATGGCGTAAATATCATAGATTTCATTTTCAAGCTCAGTTTTCATCTCTGAGAAGAGAAAATTAAACTGTTTTAAACCATAAAAATAGTCAAAAATTTCTCTTGATCTTGCATAAATTGTTCCTCCTTTCTCAAAGTCGTCGTAAATGAAAATACCTGAAATAGTGCCTTCGGAGGTTCTGGCTACATAGGCTTCGCCGCCTATTTCAAGAATCTCTTTGATATGATAATTAAGATAAGGTTCAAAGAACGAAAAACCAACAGGAAACACGAAATCGATATCTGAAATATTCCTGATTTGGGAAACATACGTTTTTTCTTATCAACCCATTTTTTTAACTAGTTAAATTATGGTTATAAGAATTTCAATCTGATAAGCGTAGAGTTCTCATCTGGTTGGGTGACGGCTCCTGGGCAGTGTTCATGCTAAACCAAAAAAACTCTTATCTCCCCAATTGCAAAGTGTTATTGATAATTTTGAACTTAAATTAGTTTGAAGCTAAGCAAGTGCTGCTAAGTTATGGGATTCCGATTCCAAAGGGAATTTTAATCTCTGACTCTAAGCAGACCGTTTCTATCTTGAATAACTTAAAGCATCCTTACATGGTTAAGGCTCAGGTTCCTGTCAGCGGGAGAGGGAAAGCGGGTGGGATAATACCTGCCAACTCGATAGATGAGGCGCAAGATGCTGTAACCCGACTTCTAGGAGCCGAAATAAAGAGTTTTCTCGTTAGTCAAGTACTAATAGAAGAAAAACTTGCAACCAAAAAAGAAGTGTACTTAGGTTTTACAGTTGATAGATTCAACCGTTGCTATGTTATGTTAGCCTCTAAAATGGATGGCATGGACATTGAGGAACTAACAGAAAAAACTCCGCAAGCCATCGTCCGAACACCTGTTGATGTTCAGTCAGGATTCCGTTCCTTTGATGCATTATCGACCGCGAAAAGACTATGTTATTGCGGCGATCACCTTGTGGAATTATCAAGTATCATCCAGAAACTATATCGAGCTGCCATTGAAAACGACGCCGAATTGGCGGAAATTAATCCCTTAATAGAAACAGAGACGGCGGGTTTTGTGGCTGCCGATGCTCGAATGGTAATCGATGACAACGCTCTCGTTAGGCATCCCGAATACGAGTCTAAAGAAGCTCAAACACTCTCGTCGATGGAGACTTTGGCTTTAAAGAACAACTTGGCTTATGTCAAGCTTGACGGTGACATAGGCGTAGTTGGCAATGGCGCGGGCTTGGTAATGGCAACTCTTGATTTGCTAAATTACTATGGAGGCAAACCAGCAGACTTTTTAGATCTCGGCGGCGGCGCAAGCGTAGAAGCTATTAGAGTTGCCCTACGAATTGTCCTTGAAGATTCAGATACCAAATTTGTACTTGTAAATGTGTTGGGTGGAATAACTCGTTGTGATGAAGTTGCAAGAGGTATAATTGAAGCTGTCGAAGACGGTAAAGTCAAAAAGCCATTGGCTGTTAGGTTTGTTGGCACAAACGAAAAGGAAGGTCTAAGAATTCTCGCCGACGCAGGAATAAGTGCCTTGGATAGCATGGAAGAAGCTGCTAAAGAGGCAGTAAAGTTTGCGGTAGGAGCGAAATAGTAATGGGAATTTTAATTGGTGCTAGCACAAGAGCGATTGTTCAAGGGGTAACTGGAAAACAAGGCAGTTACCAAACTAAACTAATGCTCGATTATGGCACTAAAATATTAGCTGGCGTCTCTCCCGGAAAGGGAGGGAATACAATTGAGGGACTGCCAGTTTTCGATACCGTGGAAGAGGCTGTTGATTCATATTCGCCTGATGCTTCGATAGTTTTTGTTCCTGCAAATTATGCTCAAGATGCAGTCATAGAAGCTATCGCAAACAAGATCAAAACAATTGTTGTAATTACTGAGCATATTCCAATAAAAGATTCAATAAACATGGTCTCCAACGCGGCTCAATCGCACATTTCTATTATTGGTCCAAACACTCCTGGAATCATTACACCTGGAGAGTGTAAACTTGGCATAATGCCTGCCAACATTTTTAGCCCAGGCGCTGTTGGTTTGGTCTCTAGAAGCGGCACCTTAGCATATGAAATAGCTGCTGGCCTAAAAGCCAAAAGTTTGGGAGAGTCAACCTGTTTTGGTGTGGGAGGCGACCCAGTTGTTGGCTTGAATTTTATTGATGCGTTGAAACTTTTCAAAGAAGATGCAAAGACAAGAGCTGTGGTTTTAATTGGCGAAATCGGCGGCAATATGGAAGAACAAACCGCAGAATACTTGCTAGACATCAGTATCCTAAGCCTATTGTAGCTTATGTGGCTGGCCGCTTTGCACCAACTGGCAAACGAATGGGGCATGCAGGAGCAATAATTACAGGTAAGCAGGGTACAGCACAAAGCAAAATTGAGGCGTTTTCAAGCGCTGGAGTTAAGCTTGCTGAGAAGCCAGATGATATCGCCAGATTAGTCAGCGAATCGCTATTTAAAAACTAATTTGCCAACCTGAAAAGAATCATAGTTTTCTACATTCGAAACCATTTGTCGCGATTCTTCAAGGTCTATGAAAAAAATTCGCTTTAGAGTTCAGGCACATCCCCCAAACCAGAATCTTGATTGGCATAAATTTCTGTGGGAATTGAACCCTGTTGAGTTCAGATCGAATTTTAAAAAAGTGCTTAATTCTTACGATTTAAGTATAACTTTATTAGTAGATTGAGACATATTTTACTAGGATAATTTTATCTACTAAATCTTTTCGAATTAGATAAATTATCCATATATTTATGGAGAAAAAGAAAAATGCAAGTTTTAAAAAATAAAGCTATTGCTATCGTGACTGCAATATTTCTATCCGCTTCAATCGCCCTTGCAATAATACCATTTAACTTTGCTAGTGCGCATACTCCTCAATGGCAAATTCCGACGTTCGCCCACATATTTGCGGCACCTAACCCTATAGGTGTCGGTCAGACAACATACATAGATATGTTTCTTGCCAACGCACCTTTTGACCCCGCCACCGCGGTAACAAACACCTATAGATACCGAAACTACATTCTCACCATCACTGCACCTGATGGTTCAACAAACACAACGACTTTTGATTATATCTCAGACCCAACTGCAAATCAGGCCTTTTCCTACACTCCTACCCAAGTCGGCACGTACACCCTTAATTTTACTTTCCCAGGACAAGCGGTAACTATTAACAACGATAGCCCTACCTCTGCATATATTAACGACTCGTATCTATCCAGCTCTGCATCAGCAACACTTATTGTTCAGCAAGAACCGATTTCTCTAGGCATAAGCAGCTATCCGCTTCCAACAGAGTATTGGACACGTCCAATTTACGGCGAGAACACAGACTGGTGGTCGATTTCGTCAAACTGGCTAGGTCAAGGCGCACCGGGATATTTTGGCTTCGTAGCTGGAGGGACAAGCTCATACGAACAGAGTTATCCAGGTGACGCCGTAGGATCCCAAACTAGTCACATTATGTGGACAAAGCCACTTCAAAGCGGCGGAGTCGCCGGAGGAAACAATTTTGCCATTCAAGGCGACACATACTTCGAGGGATCAGCATACCTTCAAAGATTTGCCAATCCAATAGTAGTAAACGCACGCATATACTACACGGAACCATTATCGTTCTCTGGTGCCCCTAACGGTGGATTCGGAAGCCCCACCGCTTATGGACCAACTGACTGCATTGACCTGCGGACTGGACAACTTATTTGGTCTCGTGCTGATGTGCCTCCATTGTCATTCGGTTATATCTATTCCGTTCAAGACCCAAACCAGAAAGGAGTTTATCCAGCAATTTTATTCACGGCCAACTTTGCGCGTGCTTTTGATGCAGACACAGGAACCCCACTATTCAATGTGACTGGCGTTCCATCAGTTAATGCAAACGCGATGGTTGTAGGTCCACAAGGCGAACAGTTGAGGTATGTCATGGCGAATGCAGGTACTACCGCAAAGCCAGATTGGCGATTGGGCGAGTGGAACTCGTCTAAACTATGGTCATATACATATCCCCCTAATCTGTCACCAACACTTTCAGGCACAGTTGCTGTGGGAACTGGAACTGCAGTTGATGGAAGCATTTCAACGAATCAGACAGTCTCAGTGAGTTCGCTGGGGGCTACTTACACATTTTTGGTAAACCGATATGACTGGAACGTTTCGATTCCATGGATGAACACTATGCCTGCGCCACCTCCTGGTCCCTTTGGTCCATCTCTTCCCGCGACGATTACAAACGCTTTCTATAACAATATGCTGATATGCTACAATGGCACTCTTCCATCTAACCCGGAACTAGCTCCCACTGCTTACACGTACTTCGCTGTCAACCTTGATCCAAATAGAGGTGCAATCGGTTCAGTGCTGTGGTGGAATACAGTTCAACCGCCAGCAGGGAATGAGAGCGTTCTACCCGGCGGAGCTGATCCAACGGTCAATGTTTTTGTTGAAGCATACAGGGAATCTATGCGGTGGGTTGGTTACAGCATGACTAACGGTCAGAAACTATGGGGTCCAACAGATCCTCAAACAGCCCTTGACTACTTTGGCAACACAGGTGTCTCCTACGTACAAGGTACTCTTGCTTACGGCAAACTCTACAGCAGTGGATACGGAGGAATAGTCTATGCCTATGATTTGACAAATGGAAAAATATTGTGGACTTATGGTAACGGCGGAGAAGCTAACAGTACTAACAGTGGGTTCAATTACGCAGGTGGTCCATACCCAACTTTCATAACAGCTATTGGCAATGGGTTCATATACCTAGTTACTAGTGGTCATACTGCCACAAACCCGATTTACAAAGGTGCCTTGACCCGCTGTATTAATGCTACAACTGGACAGGAAATCTGGACCCTTTCAGATTACACCTCTACCCTTGCGGCTCCATTTTCTTCTCCTGTTAGTTATGCTATTGCAGATGGCTTGGCGACATTCTTTAATGGTTATGACAACCAAATCTACAGTGTAGGCAGAGGACCCAGCACTCTTACAGTCTCAGCTTCGAAAGTTCAAACACTTGGAGGCAACGTGGTTATAGACGGTACAGTAATGGATGTTTCTGCTGGAACCATGCAAAATGAACAGGCTGCGCGCTTCGCGAGTGGTGTTCCAGTTGCATCTGATGTCAGCATGAAAGACTGGATGGGCTACGTTTACCAACAAAAACCATTGCCAACCAACTTCACAGGTGATAACGTGGCGATCAGCGTTATAGATGCAAACGGAAACCAAAGAACCATCGGCAACGCAACAACCGATACAAAAGGTTACTTCACCCTCACGTGGTTACCCGACATACCCGGTAATTTCAAGGTCATAGCAACATTTAGTGGCACTAACGGTTACTGGCCATCCAGCTCGGAAACCTCTTTTAACGTAATGGAAGCTGCCCATGCAACAGCATCACCGACACCAGCACCACCAGCATCAAACACTGACACCTACATATTGGGTTCAGCAATCGCCATTATAATCGTAATCATCATTGTAGGCGCCATAACCGTAATGATGCAACGAAAAAGACCTTAAACCCGAGCAAGGGAAAAAACCAAAATTCCCCTTTTTATTTTTTGTTACTTTTAACGGTTGACACCCTTGTAAACAAAAATAAAAAAAATTGCCTGTAGACTTTAGAGAAAGTATTCAGGGGATGATGTTGTGAGATAGGCAATGGCCCGGTCGCTTTCAAACCAGCAGCCGGACATCAGCGCCGCTAGGAAAGTTAACATGAACAAGAGCAAAAACGGGAGTTGGAGATGATACTGCTTGATGCTGCTGCAACAGCATTTTGCAAAACTGTTGCATCTTTCAGAAATACCAAAGAGTCAGCATTGCCTTTTGCGGGAGAAGTTGTTGTTGCAATTGTTGTTGCAACAGCTTGCTACGCACGGGTTGCAACTTCTACACAGTTTAAACCAGAATTAAACAACTCACCCTGTCAATGAACCCCGGGCTTTTTGAAAAAATTCTGCTAAACAGATAGATGATGATTGGAATGTTTATGATTACTCTGATTTCGTTGATCCAGATGCGTAGTAGATTACGTTGCCCACGTTGGTCCTTAAAGTGTAACTTAAAGTGAAAATGGCAAAGGCTAAGCCCCATTTTCTTTAAGATAATACGCCTGCGATTGAGGTTATCCAAAGCGCGATTTCAATCCAGTTGTTTAGGTCAGCTGTGTCGCCGCTTAGAAGGGATAGAGTAACAATTATGATGCTTGGTATCATCCAAGCTACGATTGTGCATATTACTGGCGTTCTTTGGGTTTTTGTTTGAGTAATTGGTTTTCCTTAAAATCATTTATCGGGATAAATTTAGATTTATGATTTATGGTCAAGGAAAGCGACTTGACCAATTTGGAGTTGAATGGGGAAATTTTAAAATGCAAACCATAAGAGTAGAGTAAGCTATTGCGGAGACCCTTCGAATTGGAACTGAAAAGTTTTAAAGCACTCTTATCTGCACATTACCTGTTAATCGGAGTTCTCATCGCCGCACTCATCGTGTTGGCATCCATGGGAACCTACATCAATTGGGATGCCCAAACAGAGTTTGAAGCAGCCTCCAGCGTTGTTACCCGCGGCTTTCCTTATGTTACAACTGGCCTTATGATTGATCAGCCGCCATTAGCCTTCTACATGACAGCGCCAGTTTTGCAGGCATTTGGCTTGTCATACGTGAACGGCGTAGGTTTTGTCACTGCATTAGGAATTGGCTGCGTTGCGCTCGTTTACGCTTTAGGCACCCTGCTATATGGGAAGAGAACTGGGTTGGTGGCTGCTGCGTTGTTTGGGCTGGTTCCATGGCAAGTGTTTATGGCGAGAACTTACCTGATTGATGTCCAATACATGTTTCTGAGTTCGCTGTTTTTGCTCATAGGGATTTTAGCGGTGAAACGCAATTCCGAGAAACTGCTGGCGGTTTCAGGCGTTCTGTTTGCTTTGGCATTTTTAACTAAACTGTTTGCAATTTTCCTTTTGGTACCGTTTGTGCTCATCGTTTTGTTTAAGGGAAAAGAGAACGGCTTCAAACTTAACTTGAAGAAAGCCATGATTTTTTTGGCGCCCTCTTTCATTTTTCAAGCCGTATGGTTCGGCGGATTTGCAAATCAGCATTTCTTCGGGGTTTACTTTGCCAGTGACCTCACGCACCCAGTCTTGATTGCCGACCCTTCTTTGACGTTTTTGCCCAGAATTTTTGTTGAGAGTGCAGGTTGGTTTTTGTCTGCCGCGGCCATTTTCGCGTTGGGTTTAGCATTTTCTTTCAGACGGTTGTTCGCGAAAACTCACTGGGTGGATGTTATTTGCGCCGTCACGATAGTCGCGGTTGTTGGGGTGGATTTGGGGTTGGTGTTCGGTCGACATTTGCTGGTGCCTTATGTTAGCGCATTCAAATATGATTATGCGGCTTTGCCGTTTGTGTGTTTGCTTGCGGCGTCTTTGGCTGATAAAAGCAGGTTGCTGTTGGGTTCGCTTGGGAAGTGGAAGGTCAAGTTGTTTCTCGCTGGATTTGGGTTGGTTTTGGTGTTTGGCTCGTTGGTTGAGAGCGTGATGTTTCTTAACCACTCTGAACCGTATCCGCTGATCGATTTCAAAGTTGATTATGTCGGGCATTATTTCCCTTTCAACGTGTTTACGCCTGTAAGCAGCGGTTTCCAAGCATGGCATTACGCCGCGGTTGCTTTGATATTGCTTAGCTTTACTTTTCCGTATGTTGCTGTGGCGTTTAAGAGAGGGTTCGGTGGGCTGTTGAGGATTTTAGCTAGTTAATTTTGTTTGATGCGTGTTGCCTTTTTGAGAGTAAAAAGACTGCGATGGAGATTAGCAGCAATAGGCTAAGGGAGAGGAACATTCCTAGGTACCGCAGGTTTGTTGCGAAGATTACGCCGCTCACTATTGGCCCAAGCGTTTGGCCTATATCCATAGTGGTTGAGAGGAATCCCATTGATGCGCCAACTAAAGCGGTTGGCACCAAGTCGCATACCATGGGTGAAGTTGACGAGAGCACGGTTGCAAAGGAAACGCCATATCCAATCGCCAGTAAAAGAAGGAAGGAAAATTGAGCAGTGAACGGGATTGCTGCAACTATAAGGCAGCTGGCTACAATACCCATGACTATTGGTCTAGTTCTGCCTATACTGTCCGAGATTCTTCCGATGAGGGGTCGAGCAATAACAAGAGCTACAATTTCACTTCCCGTGATTATTCCCACCGAAAAAAGATCTAACTTCACAACATCTATCAGGTATCCTACCAAGAAGAAATCGACTGAACCAAAAACAAAGTATTGGACAGCTTGAACGAAGCTGACGCCTAAAACGCTGGTATTTTGCATTATAACTCGCCATCCGCTGAAAATTTTTCTCGGCGACTTCTCCATGGGCGCTGGCTCGGTTGCAAACGTTCGCTTCTCAGCCAAGAACAGCAGTGCAATGACAAAAGCGGTTACCCCAGCGATACCCACAGCCACGTAAAGGGTGAAGAAGCTTTCGTTTGTCGCGAAAAGTATGTAACCACCCAGAAACGGCGCCAAAGCCCTTCCTACAGCCATGGCAGAATTAAAAATTGAAATACGTTCTCCACGCTTGGTCGGAAACAAAGTTGCGATTGATGCTTCAGCCACGGGCACAAAAACCGCAGTTGCAAATCCATGGTAGAAACGCACGAGCGCAAGCGTCCACCATGAACTTACACCTAAATAGAGGAAGGGAGCGGAAGCAAAAACAAAGGCGGCAAACAACAAGACCTTGCGTCTGCCGAAAACGTCGGAGAGTGAGGCTGCGGGTAAGCTGATAAGTATACCGGGGATGGTTGATGCGGCGGCCACTATACCCAGCAAGTCGTCAGGTGTTCCTAGGCTTGTGGCGAATGGTTTTAAAACAGGGTTTTTTGACATCGTTGAGCTTAGAATCGCAAACAAGCCCATTATGCATATTACCAGAAAGAAGGCTTTTTGTGTCCATGTGGTCCTAAGCATGCTCTAACCAGAGAAAAACTTGGTTTAGGAACTATTTTTTGTTTGCTATATCAAAGCAAAGAATGTGGTTTATTAATGGTGTTTCCATTTTGTTTTAGAATTAATAGTTGAAGGCAAAACATTGAGCGTTGCTACGAGAATTCGGCGAAACGAATATTTCAAATCAGCAATTGTCATCGTCATAATCATTGCTGTGGTCCTTGCGTTTTTCTTCGGATTAGCAGCGGCTCTTGGCACAGCGGTTCCTGTAAGAGTTGTAGAGAGCGGCAGCATGTGCGTTCCCTACGACGGCGCATGCGATGGATGGAGTCATCCCTTTGCCCATACTCTGCATGTAGGCGACATCATAGTGATCCAGAAAATTAACCCAGCCGACTTAAACGCCAACTACCCAAACAGCGACATCATCGTCTACGAAAACCCAACCGACCCAACCGCCACGCCAATAGTTCACCGCATAGTTGCAAAGTATGAAGTCAACGGCACATGGTACTTCCAAACAAAAGGTGACGGCAACGGAAAGCAGTGGCCAGCGATACCTTCACCTCAACAGTACGATTCAAACACTATCTACCCTGGGAATGGACAAGGTGTTTCCCAGAATTATGTGATAGGCAGGGTTGTTTTGCGGATTCCGTACTTTGGGTGGATTACTCTTTTCTTAAGGAACAACCCTTGGGGGTTACCAGTGGTTATTACTCTCATACTTTTGATTGTTGTTCTTGAATTCGCCATTCCCATATTAAGGGGGAAGAAAGGTAAACCTGAAGAAGAAACTAAGAGCCCTGAAGTTGAAAATTTTAGTTTATAAGTTACTGCCGCGTTTTAACCGCTAATTCTTTAACCCATCCACGAATTTCTTCCCAATCACGCAACTCGTATACGCCAGGCTGAGGCTCTTTAAAACCGTCTTTTTCGAGTTGTGGCCTGATAAAACCGAAGGGTCTGCGAATAATAAAGTTCATCTTATTGAAGTCCAAGACGCGGCCGAAAAAGCCAGCTGACACTGGGTCAAGGTTGTATTTTGCAATTATGTCTTCGAGGCTTAACTTGCGGTCTTTCTCCAAATCGCCTGTTTTTCCTTCTCGCTCAGAAACCGACTTCATGGTAGAAGTAAAAATCGCAAACTTTTTTTGAGATAGCTGTTTTTGGAATTTTTTCAGGAAATCTTCAGCTTCACCTGTTCATTTGCCCATCTGCATGCCGCTGCACACGATTATTAAGTCGTAGGGTGAGATGTCTTTGACTTTCTCGTTTTTCAAATTAACGATTTTAACTTGTAAGCCTTCGCTTCGAAGAACAGTAGCTATTTCTTCAGACGTGCTCGCTGTTGCGCCATAACGGGTTCCATAAACCAACAAAGTATTCATGTTTACGCCCAACTTCATTGTGTTTATACTTGTTATAAAACTGTTGCACAAGAACTAAATTGCCTAAATAGGGCTTGATTTAAATATCAAAGTTACCTATTTTTCTGTTAGGGATTTATTTTGGTTTCTCAAAAACTTTTAGATTTCTTAAACAAGGGCATAGCCCGTGAACTTCAAGTGAGCATACAGTACATGTGGCAGCACATCCAAGTTACAGGCACAGAAGGCGCCATCGTAGAAGACGTTTTTCGCAAAACAGCCATCGCCGAAATGAAACATGCCGAACGCCTAGCAGAACGCCTGGACTACCTAAACGGCGTAGCCACAACCAAGCCTGACCCGATTTTCGTCAGAGGCAGCCTAATTGAAATGCTCAAGCAGAACGAGCAGGACGAAGAAAAAGCCATCAACCTCTATAAGCAGGCAATTCAGGCGGCAGCGGAAGAAGGAGACTACACTACAAGGCGGCTACTGGAAGAGATTTTAGCTGAAGAAGAAACCCACATAAACACTTTCGGAAAACTCTTAGTCGGCATGACCGAACCCTTCACGCAGCCGGGAACCTCACAAATAGAATAGAAACAAATTGCGTTCACATTTGGAGCCTAATAGCCAATCGTTGCAGAAACGATAGAGGCGAGAGTTGCCCCTTTTTTTCTCCAAGTGGGGTAGGTCTATTGGCGGAAAAACAGCCGATTAATATGTTGAAATTCTGCTTTAAATAAGAAGGGGGTCAATCAAGAGAGACTTATCCTTTTCCAAGATGGCACTAAATCGCCAACAAACCGCAGTTTCTTTAGAAAAAGTTATAGCGTAGGCGCACATTAAGCCTTCTTTAATTGATGAAATTGGATGGTTATTTATGCCTGAAATTCGCGTAGCACTCGTGGGCGTTGGTAACAGCGCGTCAGCTCTGGTTCAAGGAACTCAGTACTATAAGGATGCGAAAGAAGACACCACGGTTCCGGGTCTTATGCATGTTAACTATGGCGGCTACTACATCCGCGACATTCACTTTGTCGCTGCGTTTGAAGTTAACAAGGCTAAAATAGGAAAAGACCTCTCTGAAGCCATCTGGGTCAAACCCAACTGCTGCGAAAAATTCGCCGATGTACCCAACCTTGGCGTAAAAGTTTCTCCGGCACCCATCCTCGACGGCGTTGCACCGCACATGCGCGAAGTCTTCAACGTTTACGACGACAGCAAAACCGCCAAAGACAGCGTCGTCAAAGTTTTAAAGGACGCAAAAACCCAGGTTCTCGTTAACTATTTACCCGTAGGCAGCCACGACGCAGTTCGATTCTACGCGCAATGCGCCATCGACGCGGGATGCGCTTTTGTTAACTGCATGCCTGAATTCATCGGTTCTGACTCAACAAAAGAGTGGCCCGCAAAGTTTGAGAAGGCAGGGCTGCCAGTTTTAGGCGACGACATCAAAAGCCAAGTTGGCGCAACAATTCTTCACCGAAACCTTGTGCGCCTCTGCATTGACCGCGGAGTCATCGTTGACGAAACCTACCAGCTAAACCTTGGCGGAGACACAGACTTTCAGAACATGACTGTGGAAAACCGCTTAACATCTAAACGCATCAGCAAAACCGAAGCTGTCACAAGCCTTGTCCCCTATGCGTTGCCGACAAGGATTGGCCCATCAGATTACGTGCCTTTTCTTAAGAACAAGAAAATCTGTTACATTTCACTTAAAGGCAGAAAATTCGGCGACCGCCCCATAAACATCAGCGTCAAACTCGAAGTAGAAGACTCCCCAAACAGCGCTGGCGTAGTCATCGACCTTATCCGCGCAGCCAAAATTGCCCTTGACCGCAAAATCGCGGGTGCACTCTTAAGCATGCCTTCCTATGCGTTCAAGCATCCGCCCATACAAGTGCCAGATTCCCAAGCGCGCCAATGGACAGAAGACTGGATTGCGGGCAAAAGGGACCGCTAACCTGATTTTTATTACTTTTGTGAAACTTTTTAAGTTGGACGTAGATTTGTTATTTACCAAACATTTAGAAGGTTCAAATCATGGTAAAAGTCGATCAATATGAAGTGCCTGAAGGCCTCTACTACTCTAAAGATTTTGAATGGATAAAAATTGAGGGAGACAAAGTCCGCATGGGTATCACTGACTACGCGCAGAAGTCGTTGCGGGAGATTGTTTACGCTGAATTGCCAACTGTAGGATCAGAAGTTAAGCAGGGCGAACCCTACGGAAGCTTGGAATCAGTTAAAGCCGTTTCAGATTTGGTTTCAGCAATAAGCGGAACAATCGAAGCAGTCAACGATGAAGTCTCTTCTAAACCTGAAACCTTAAACGAAGACCCATACGGCAAGGGCTGGTTAGTCGTTGTTAAACCATCAAATCTGCAAGCTGACCTCGCCAACCTAATGGACTTCGGTAAAGCCGTGGAATGGCATAAAGCACAATCAAAGTAAACCGGAAGTAAACTTAATGACTAGACGCGTAGTTGTAATCGGTGCAAATGCCGCCGGCGTTGAAGCAGCCTCAGCCGCACGCAAAAAAGACCGCACAGCAGAAATCACACTAATCACCCAAGAAAAAAACGCAGGTTACAGCCGCTGCGGACTGCCGTTTGTCATCGGCGGGCAAATTCCAAATTTCAAAGACCTGATTGTTTATCCGCCAGCATACTTCCAAATGCTTAAACTAAGCCTCCGCAACGAAACAAAAGCCACGGCAATCAACACAAAAGACAAAACCGTAACCATCGCCACCAAAGAAGGCACAACCGAAACACTCCCATACGACAGCCTCGTGATTGCCACAGGAGCAGACTCGTTTATGCCACCCATCAAAGGCAAAGAAAAACAGGGAATCCTGAGCCTCCGAGGCATAGAAGACGGCGAAAAAATCGACGCTGCAGTTAAAGCAGGCGCCAAATCAGCAGTAATCATGGGCGCAGGCTTAATTGGGTTAGAAGTCGGCGTTGGCTTAATGGAGCGGGGCCTGAAAGTTACCATAGTTGAAATGCTGCCGCAGATTTTGCCACAGTTGCTAGACGCAGACATGGCAAAACAAGTCCAAGAACACTTAGAAGAGAAAGGTATGCATATTTTTACCAATAAGGGCGTTCAAGAATTTTTAGGCGAAGACAAAGTTACAGGAGTCTTGGCTGGCGGCGAAAAAATAGAGGCTGACTTATTCATTAGCGCTTTCGGAGTAAGAGCTAACACGAAACTTGCTGTTGACGCAGGCATACCTCTTGGCGACACCCGCGCGATTAAAACTAACGGACGTATGGAAACCGATGTTAAAGATGTCTACGCTGTTGGCGACTGCGCTGAAGCACCAAACATCATCACCCACAAACCCATGTGCGCACAACTCGGCACCATCGCTGTTCGCCAAGGCAAAGTAGCCGGAACAAACGCTGGAGGAGACTACAGCCAGTTCAGCGGCATACTCGCCTCGGCAGTTACTCGACTGTTTGAGATTGAAGCAGGCAGCACAGGCTTAACTGAAACCGCAGCGGCACGCAACCGCATCGAAGTCGTCACGGGAGCCATAAGCAGCAAAACCAAAGCAGATTACTTCCCAGGCGCCAAACCCATCAAAGTCAAACTGGTCGTCGAAAAAGAATCCCAACGCATCATAGGCGGCCAAGTTATAGGCGGAGAAGAAGTCACCCAACGCATAAACTGCCTCAGCTTCGCCATCCAAAAAGGAATGACCGTCAGAGAACTAGCAAAAGTCGACACAGCATACGCGCCACCGCTCTGCGAAACATGGGAACCCATGGTTTTAGCCGCAGAAATGGTTTTGATGAAACTGCGCTAAGCAGTTCCCCAACTTTCTTCTTTTCTTCAAATTTTTAGGCACTGAAAAACAACATACTAATGAGTTGTTTTTCAGCCAATACCGACCTACCCCTCTTAGTGATTATTGGCAAAATTATAAAGGGGACGGCTGACACATTAGCTACTAACCGGTGACTATTTGATATGAGCAAAAGCGAAATCGCCGTTACTTATGAGCCATTCCAAGAAATTGTGATTATGGAGAAAACCCATTTTAACAGCCCTGAAGAAATTGCAAGGTTTACTTCGGTGATTGCTGGGGGCAAGTTGGCTGGGGTGTACTGGGTTGACGGCGTGGTTTTTCTGTATTTTCCGCTTACCGCTTCAACCGCAATAGTTGCAAAGGAGCTTCTTGAGAAACGCAAGGTCTACTGGACTTTTGTGGGGTACGCGTTGATGCCGAAGTATATGCCAGTGATTGAAACTAAAGAGAAAATGATTGTGCCAGTAGTTGAGATTACGTCAGATCCGATTTTGAAGGCGGTTGCAAACTGGCTGAAAGAACAAAAAGAATAGCAACATTGCCAAAGATATTTTTCAAGGGAACGGTTTTTTCAGGAAAGGGCGAGGGAAAAAAATTTGTGGACTTGCCCTGGGTCAGACGCCAAATTGAGGAAAAACTTGGTTTCTCGCCCTATTCTGGCACCCTAAACCTCCACTTGAATCAAGAAAGTGTAAAAGGGAAAATTTCGCTCGAAAATGTTAAAGGAAAAATGATTGAGCCCCAGGCAGGTTACTGTCCGGGATTGATGTTCAAAGCATGTATCGGTGCTTTAGATTGCGCAGTCGTTGTTCCCAAAGTTCCCAATTATCCAAGCGATGTTTTGGAGGTTATTGCGCCTGTTTGTTTGCGTGAAAAGTTTGGATTGATGGATGGCAGCTTGGTAACTGTGTGCGTTAACTTTTAGGTGTGCTTGTTTTTTTGAATGTATCCATGTATTGTTCTGCGTGTCCTTCTTTCTGGAGGTATGCGCCGTAAGCTACGAGTGCTTTCATAGCTCGGGCTGCATCTTCGGGCGACGTGAATGAGGGAACGCCAAGTCTGTCGAATCGTGAGCGGGTGTAGAGGGCCATTTCTGTTTCGCCAATGTCGCACATGACGATGGGTTTGGTGTAGTTTTCAGCGATTTTCTTTATGCCGTCGATGTATACTTCTCGGAGTCCCGGCATGTGATGAAGTCCAAGAAGTATTATGCCGTTAACCTTCGGGTCTTGGAACATCAGGTCAGCAGCCATAACAAACATGTCATCTGTCACTGAACCTGTGAGGTCCACGGGGTTTGAAGTAGCTGCAATCTTTAGAATGATATTTTGGTCTTTTAGTTCTTGGAATTTCCGCAGTGTCTCCTCGCTGAAACGTTCCACCGTTAATCCTAAGGCTTCGCATTCGTCAACGGTCATAACTCCGGGTCCGCCTGCGTCTGTGAGTATGCCGATGTTTTTGTCCATGGCTGGAGGCTGCATGGCTAAAGCTTTGGCAATGTCGAAGAACTCCTCCATGTCACGTGCCCGTATGACTCCGCATTGTTCGAAGGCTGCATCGTAGATTTTATCTGAACCCGCGATGGCGCCTGTGTGGGAAGCAGCGGCTCTTGCGCCCGCACTACTTCTTCCTGACTTTATTACTACAACGGGTTTTTTAGCGGTTACTTTCTTGGCTATTTTAAGAAATTCCCGCCCTGCCTTGATGTCTTCGATGTACATGAGTATGACTTTTGTTTCTTTATCGTAGAGCAGGTAATGGATTATGTCGGATTCGCTGACGTCACATTTGTTTCCGAAGCTGACGAATTTGCTAACACCCATTTGGCGCCCAGTCAAATAGTCTAATGCGGCAACACCGAATGCTCCGCTCTGCGTAATCATAGCTATGCCGCCTGGTAGGGGGCGTGGAGTTGCAACAACTTCCTCGCCTGTTGTGAGAACTTTGGTTTCGGGCAAAAACAATGTGTCGATTCCTGTTTTATGGTAGTAGACCCCCAGACAGTTGGGGCCTAAAACGCGGATTCCTCCTTTTTTAGCTATGGCAACGACTTGGTCTTCTATTTCTTTGTTGCCGACTTCCCTAAAGCCAGAGCTGATGATGATTGCAGTTTTGACTTTTTTTGCTGCTGCCTCCTCCATAATCGAAGGCACAATGCTGGCGGGAACGATAACTACGATTAATTCGATTTCTCCGGGGATTTCGGTTATGGACTTGTAGCATTTGAAGCCTAAAATCGAGGTTTCATTCGGGTTAACTGGGTACAGTTCCCCTTTGAAGACGCCCCGTTCCTTGTTAGTGGCGAAGTTTTTGAAGATTACGTGGCCTGCTTTGTCAACTTTTTTTGTTGCGCCAACCACCGCGACTGAACATGGATTAAAGAATGCATCCATTTTCTGTAGGGTTTCTTCCATAGCTTATCCCGTTATCCCGTTAGGTGCTTGCAAGCCTTATTTTTGTTTATCCTTCAAGAAAGCTCTTTTCGGAACAACTGATTATCTATTTCGCTATTGTATTAACCTTGTTTAACGGTTTTTCTTATGATTACTATGGGTTTGTGTTTGATCGCCGCCAGCATCTCCCAGCTAACAGCGTTAACGTCCACTTTGAATCTTGCCGCCATATCCCACACAGTAGCGCCTGAACCTGGACCGCGAGCTTTGTCAGCTATGTTTGTGATTTTTAATGCTTCACTTGCCCCAAGTTTGCAGCCTGCCGCCGCGAGGGGTGTTGAGCTTCTCTTAAGCTTGAGCATTCTGCCAAGGATGAAGGTGCCGCTTGCTCCCATGGAATGGATGCCTCTTAGGGGTTTTGGTCTTGGGGTAAAAAAGAAATTATGGAACTTGTAGGTTTTGTCAGTGTCAGCAATTATCACGCAAACATTCTTTTTTAGTTCAGCAGCAATTTGCATTTGAATTTTCTGCGCCAATTCCTCTGCATTGCTCAATGGCAGGCTCACATAGGAGTAAGGCAAATTTGAGCCGTCGATGCCTCCTTCCGAACCGAACATCAGCGTCTGCCAAAAACCCGCGTACTGTAGGGCAACTTGTTTGTGGCGGCTGCCAGACTCGAGCGGGTAATTGCGCAGTCGCTTTAGCAGTCGCGGTCCAAACCCGCACAACATCCCAAGTGGGTAGCCCCAGACGATGCGCATCCAGAAATGCGCCAAACCCCTTGCTGTTAGACTCGGTTTAACAGCGCTTTCATCAACCATGCTGCCCAGCGCTGTTGAAATTGCTTTTTCAGATACGACCACGTAGTCGCCGTTTTCAACCGTGTCTGCGATGACATGGATTATTTTGTCTGTGTAGTTGTCGTTGGGTTTCCAGTAATTGGTTGTAATCGCCAACGCTGTGTACTTAGTCATTGATTAGGGCACACTACAACTGCACAGTTTGGGGTTTATCCTAATAAAGGCTTAAGCCGTCGCATCTACCGTATAGTTGAATTGGGGCTAAAATAGCGAGTATGGGAAACCTTGGTTGTTCTGGTACAGTTTGCCTTTTATTGGGATTTGTTGTCCGCATACGGGGCAGCGCATGTCAAGAGTTAGGTTCCACTTAGTTATATCGAAGCTGTTACGTTTGATGACGGCTGTATCGCAGTTGGGGCAGTAAGTGTTTTCGCCTGGGTGACCTGGCACGTTTCCCATGTAAACATAGTTTAGCCCTTGGTTTTTAGCAGTCAAGTATGCCTGCTCCATCTCCTTCACGCCCGTTGCAGGTATAGTGGTCATCTTATATTCGGGATGAAAACGAAGCAAGTGAAAAGGTGTGTCTGCCCCGAGATAGTTTTTGATCCATTTAGCCATTTCACGGATCCTATCCAATGAGTCACCTACTTTTGGGACAACTAGGTTGGTTAATTCTATGTGGACGCCATGGAGTTTGAGTTCTTTTAGGGTTTCGTATATGGGTTCAACGCTGGGCACTGCCATGACTGATTTGTAGAAGTCGGGATCGCCGCCGCCTTTAAAGTCAATCGTCGCAGCATCTAAGTATGGTGCAATGGTCTTGACGGCTTCAGGTGTCATGTAACCGTTGCTGACAAACGTGTTAAACAAGCCTGCGTCATGCGCAAGTTTTGCCGTGTCGTGCGCGTACTCCATGAAGATTGTGGGTTCAGTGTAGGTGTAACTGATTCCTTGGCAACCAGCGTTTTTTGCTGACTTGACCACTTCTTCAGGCGGAAAAGGGTTGCCTGCGATTTCTTTATCTTGGCTTATCATCCAGTTATCGCAGAATTGGCAACGGAAATTGCAGCCAGCCGCCGCAATCGACATAACCAACGCCCCTGGGTTGAAGTGTGAGAGGGGTTTTTTGCTTATGGGGTCTACGCCTGCTGAAACAGCTTTGCCATAGTTTAATGTGTAGAGGACGCCGCCTTTGTTTTGCCGGACCAAACAGAACCCGGTTGCGTCATCGCTAATTAGGCAGCGCCTGGCACACAGGCAGCATTTTACTTTGCCTTCACTCTGCTTCTCATACAACATGGCTTCATGTAAAGACATAACAATCCACTAAGAGAATAGAGAATTTTTGCCCTTAAAAGCATTAACTTAAGGGCGTATTCATAAAGGATTTTAGGTAACTTACCAACAATTCATAGATGCTGAAAAAATTGGGCAAGTATTGTAAATATCTCAGTTCCCGTCGAAGGAAAAAAGTGCTTGCAGAGTAAAAAGGGAGTAAAACATGAGGCGACTTCCTTTTCGAAAAATACTATGGATACCGAAGATTAAGAGGCAAAGATGCGTTCGAGGAACTGAAGCACCTTTTTACGAATGAGGACTTGAAAGCAATAAGGGAATCGAGCAAAGATTTTAGGGAAAATTTTGCCTTCGGATAATTGGAAGCCTTTGTGTCCTACAGTATTTTGTTGAAGAAGCAGCTGTATTCGCCTGTGTGGCATGCAGGGCCAGTCTGTTCAACCACGTATAGCAGTGAATCGTAGTCGCAGTCCGTTGCGACGGAGATGACTTTTTGGGTGTGTCCTGAGGTTTCTCCTTTAACCCAGATTTCGTTGCGGCTTCTGCTCCAGTAGGTGGCTTTCTTGGTTTTCAGCGTCAATTCCACGGCTTCTTTGTTGGCGTATGCTTGCATCAAGATTGCCTTTGTTTTTGCATCTTGCACGACAACTGGAATGAGTCCATTATTTTTTTTGAAATCTAGTTTTCCAAGTAATTCTTGTTCCGTGGTCATTGTCTAATTGTCACCCCCATTTTGCGCAAGTAATCTTTCACAACGGGGACGGGGTACTGATTGTAATGGAAAATTGAGGCTGCCAGCGCCGCGTCCGCTTTGCCCTCGGTCAAGACGTCGAGGAGGTGCTTTGGGGTACCTGCTCCGCCGCTTGCAATGATGGGCACGTTAACGCGTTCGGAAATTGCTCGGGTCAACTCTATGTCATAGCCGTCCTTTGTACCATCTTTATCCATGGATGTTACAAGGAACTCGCCTGCGCCAAGCTTCTCAGCCTGCAACGCCCACGCTAAAGCGTCGATCCCTGTGGGTTTCCGTCCTCCATAAGTGACTACCTCAAACCACAATTTGCCCTCGCCAGTTTCAACCATAATTTTGTTTTTGCTTTGTGTGCGGTTCCTTTTGGCGTCGATGGCGACGACTACGCATTGTCGACCGAAAACATCCGCCAGCTCTGAGATTAGTTTGGGTTTTTCAACTGCCGCTGTGTTAACTGAAACTTTGTCGGCGCCGCTGCATAAAACCAGCCTTGCATCCGCAACATTTCGGATTCCGCCGCCGACGGTGAAGGGAATACTGATTGCTTTGGCTACGCCTTCAACAACGCCTCGCAAGATATCTCGCTTCTCTGAGGAAGCTGTAATGTCGAGGAATACTAGTTCGTCTGCGCCCTGGTCGGAATAGCGTTTAGCCATTTCAACTGGGTCGCCTGCGCATTTTGGATTCAGGAAGTTTATGCATTTGACAACTTTTCCGTGGTCAACATCGAGGCATGGAATGATACGTTTTGCAAGCACTTTTTAGGCTCCTATTTTTTCTATGGCTTCTTTTAGGGTGAAGCGTCCTTCATAAAGGGCTTTCCCGATGACAGCGCCTTCGACCCCGATTTCTTTTAGAGCTACCAAATCACCTATGCTTCCGATTCCGCCTGCTGCCACAATTTTGGCATTTGGATATAGGGTGGCTTGGCTGAGCGTATGTAAGTCTGGACCGTCAAGCATACCATCCTGCGCAATAGAAGTTATAAGGAAACGGCGAACACCAAGCGCGCTGTATTTTTCAAACGCGTCCTCAACAGTCATTGCCGTTGCGGTTTTCCATCCTTCAATCATAATTTGCCCATCCTTATTGTCTAAAGCTACGATGACTGAGTCAGCGCCGAATTTTTTCTGGATCTTTCCAATAGCTGATGGGTCGCTGAAGGCTAAGGCGCCGAGAATGACTTGAGTGATACCTATTTTGAAGAGTTTTTCAGCAATTTCGTAACTGCGGATTCCGCCGCCGACTTGAATGGATAATTTAACATTTTTAGCAACCTCAGCAATGACTGAGTGGTTATCACCAATTCCGAAAGCCGCATCCAAATCGATAATGTGTAACTTCCCAGCGCCCTCACCTCGCCAACGTTTCGCTGCTTCAAGAGGGGTGCCGAATTTGTTTTCATATGTTTTGGCGGTTTTGGCTTCGCCGCGGGTCAAACGGACGATTTTGCCGTTCATTAAATCGATTGCTGGAATTAACTGCATCTGCAAGTTCACCTAATCACGGTTTTAGCAAAGTTTTTGAGGATTTGCAGGCCGATGGCGCCTGATTTTTCTGGGTGGAACTGGGTGCCGTAGATGTTTTTGTTGGCTACTGCTGAGGTGAAGGTTGTTCCGTACTCGGTTTGGGTGATGACTATCTTCTTGTCTTTGGGGACGGGGTAAAGTGAGTGCACGAAGTAAACGTATGTGCCCTCGGGTATGCCGTCGAAGAGTTCGTTTTGCTTTACGATGCTTAGTGTATTCCAGCCCATATGCGGAACCTTTACGGTGTTGGGCAACTGCATATTTTTTCCTTTGAAAAACGCTAATCCCGTTCCTGGTCCTTCTTGGCTGGATTCAAAGAAAAGTTGCAGCCCCAAGCAGATTCCAAGGAGCGGTGTGCCGTCGTTGATTTTTGTTTGGAGGATTTCTTTGACTGGATCCAGTTTATCCGAAGCTGCGGTGAAGCTGCCGACTCCTGGCAACGCAATAGCATCTGCTTTAGCTAAGTCTTTGGTTGTGGTGCCTATTGTTGCTGTCAAACCTGCTTTCTCCAGAGCCGTTTTTAAGCTAAGGAGATTTCCGACGCCGTAATCGAAAATGACTGCCTCTGGCATCAGATAACTCCCTTGGAACTGGGCACGCCTTTGCGTCTGGGATCTATGGCTACCGCTTGGCGAAGCGAGAGCGCAAGAGCTTTGACTGCGGCTTCCGCTTTGTGGTGGTCGTTGCTGCCGTACTCAACGAAGATGTGCACGTTTGCTTGAAGTGCATTAGCGAGGGATTCGAAGAAGTGGTTGATGTCTTCTGTTGGCATTTCTTCCACTTTTTTGCCGCGGAGTTTGAGGTCGATTTTGAAGTAGGGACGCTTGACGAGGTCGACTGCGGCGAAGGCGAGGGAGCAGTCCATGGGTGCGGCGGCGTTGCCGAAGCGTGTGATGCCTTCGCGTGTGCCCAATGCCTTGCTAAGTGCGTCGCCTAAGCCTATTGCTAGGTCTTCGATGCAGTGATGCACCAAGTCGCCTTTGACTGACGCCGTTATATCAATTAAGCTGTGTGTTGCAAGCGAGGTAAGCATGTGGTCAAGGAATGGCACGGCAGTGTTTACAGTTGCTTTTCCTTCGCCGTCAAGGTTCACAGATACTTTAACTTCGGTTTCTTTGGTTTTACGGTAAACTTCCTGAGTCCTCATGTTTCTTCCTCTTGAATTTCTTTTAATGCCTCGATTAGTTTAGCGTTCATTTCAGGCAAGCCAACGGTGACTCGGAAACAGTTTTCGTACTGGAGGATTTTGCCCCATTTCTTAACCATAATTCCCTTCCAAAGCAGCTTCTGGTTAACTAATTCGCAGGGCTTTTGTGTGTTCATCAGCAGGAAGTTGGCTTGCGAATCGAAGGTTTGTACGCCATCTATTTCGTTGAGTTCCTTTATCAGTTTTGCCCGCTCAACCTTAACCTGCCTGACAGATTCCATCATTAAACCAACGTTGTCCAGCATCTTGATGCCCATTCTAAGAGTGAAACCACTCACTGGATACGGCAGAGGCGTTTTCTCCGTTAAAATCTTAGCTAACTCGGGATTCGCCACGGCGTAACCAAGCCGAAGCGCTGCCAAACCAAACGCTTTGGAGAAGGTGCGCAGAATAATCATGTTCTCAAATTCCCGTATCTTTGGCACAAATGAGTAATCAGCAAATTCGCCGTAGGCCTCATCCAAGATGACTACGCCTGGGAAAGCTTTGGCTAGGGCTTCGATGTCTTCTAGTTTGTACTGTGTTGCGGTGGGGCTGTTGGGTGAGCAGAGATAGAGGAGCCGTGTTTTGTCTGAGAACTTGGATGTCATTCCTTTAACGTCGAGTTGTAGGTTTTTTTTAAGGGGAACGGTGATGTATTCGCCTTCCTGACGTTTAACGCAGAGCCGTGGAATGGAAAATGTTGGTGTAAATGAGACTGCGGCGTCGCCTTTTTCGATGAAGAGCCTTATGATGCGGTCGATTAATTCGTCGCTTGCGTTGCCAACGACAAGATAGTCCTTTGGAACTTTCATGTATTCGGTGAGTTTTTCACGCAGTTTAACCTCTTCATCTTCAGGGTACATGCGGAGGTCAATCTCATCCGCCAACTCCTTAACCAGCTTAGCCTGCTTCACACGTGGCATGAACAGGTTCTCGTTGAAGTTAAGTTTGAGTATCTGTTTTGTTGTGACGCCCAGTTGCTTCGCTACCGTTTCAGGCGTTACTCCAGCAGAGTAGCAGTCTATTGCCTGGAGTTTTTCGAGCTTTTGTTTTAACCATTTTTTGTAGGATTCGCTCATTTTTCAAGCCTTGCCATTATTGCTTTGTAGTGGTTGGGAAGGTTTTCTGCCTCCGTCAATACCTTGATGCTGTCTTTTACTCTTTCTAAACCCACTCTTGTACTTTCAACTATGCTTACTCGCCGCATAAAGTCAAAAGCGGATAAGCCTGAAAACGACTGTGCAAAGCCGCCAGTTGGCAATACGTGGTTGGTTCCGCTTCCGTAGTCGCTTAGGGCAACGGGGCTGTAGGGTCCTAAAAGTATCAAGCCAGCGGTGAGTTTCTCAGCTAACTCTTTGGGGTTGGTAGTCATGACTTCTAAGTGCTCCGCGGCAAACTGATTCACCAAACCGATTGCTTCTTCCATGCTGCTGCAAACTATTATGAAGCCGTATTTGGCGAGTGCTTCAGATATTTTTTCGCTTCTCCCAGTTGAAGAGGCAACTTTGGCGAGATTCTCTTGTACATTCTTTGCGACCTTCTCTGAAGTCGTTATGACTCCGGCAACGCTGTCGCCTCCATGCTCAGCCTGCGAAATCATATCAAAAGCAATCAGCCGTGCATCAGCCGACTCATCCGCCAACACGAGCACTTCACTTGGGCCTGCAGGCATATCAATCGCAACATCTGTTGAAACCAGAACCTTCGCCGCCGTAACGTATTTGCTGCCTGGACCGACGATTTTTCGCACGGACATAATGGTTTTTGTTCCGTAAGCCAAAGCAGCTATAGCTTGGGCGCCTCCAACTCTGTAGACCTCATCGACTCCACAGATGTCGGCGGCGACAAGCACAAGCGGGTTAACTTTGCCCTTAGCATCCGACGGAGAACAAACGACAATTCTTGGGACTCCCGCTACTTTGGCAGGAACCGCATTCATAACGAGGGTGCTTGGATAAGCGGCTTGTCCACCTGGAACGTAACATCCGACACTTTCGATTGGACGCAAAACAGTTTGAACCGATATTCCGTCATTTGTGGTTTTAATGTCGGTTTGAGTGAGCAATTGCTTTTGGAAATTGTTGACTTTTTGTTGCATGAATTTTAAAGCAGAGATTTGTTGGGGGCTGGTCTTGTTGTAGGCTTCTTTAATTTCCCTGGGTTTGACTTTGAGTTCTCGCAGGGATAACTCGGCTTTGTCAAATTTGAGGGCAAATTCTACTAGTGCCCCATCGCCGCTTGCTCTAACTTCATTAATGATGGCTTTAACGTTGATTTCGAGTTCTTCCGTAGCTTTCTGGTCTGCCTGCTGCCTTCTAAACCAGTCGGCAGGCAACTCCTTGGAGTTCCAAACTTTTACGGTGAATCCTTTTTGCATTGACCTTCTTTTCTCCGTTCAATCTCATCCAACGCCAACACCTGCCGCGGCTCATAAACAACCAAACCCTGCGCCAACTTCCGAATCTTGGGAAGCAACTCAATTAGGCAGTCTTTTTCGATGACGGTGTTTACGCTAACCCAAGCCTCATCAGCCAACGGCGATATAGTGGGGTTTTTTAGGGCGGGCAATTCAGTAAGCAGTTTCTGTAGGTTCGCTTTTTTAACGTTGACGAATATGTGAATTCTTTTAGAGCCGTCCACGACGCCTTTTAGCAGAGCAACTATGTCGTAGATTTTTTCGCGTTTCTCTGGGTCTTCGAGACTTTTCTTGTTGGCAATAAGAACGGCTGCGGATTTCATGACGGTTTCTATGATTCGCAGGTTGTTAGCTTCTATGGTTGTGCCTGTTTCGGTTACGTCCATGATGCAGTCGGAGTCTTCTGGCGGCTTAGCTTCAGTCGCGCCAAAAGAGAGGAAAATCTTGGCTCTTGCGTTGTCGCCTTTTCTCCACCACGGCGTAACAATCATAGGCTCAGCTTTGCCAAACCGCTTCTTGTATTGGAGGGTGCTTTTAAGGTAGTCGGAGGCGATGTTTAGGTATTCAGTACTGATGCGGAAGTTTTTGCCCTGGCTCCAAATTGACTCCATAAATTCGCCCACCGTGCTTTTTTCGCTGACACTTTTTGGGACAGCTATTACAAGTTTGATTTTTCCGTACTCGAGGTTCTGGAGGATTTCGACGTCTGCGCGGTTTTCTTTAACCCAATCCTCACCAGTGATGCCGAGGTCCTGTAAACCTTCGTTGACGAAGACTGGGATTTCTTGGGGTCTGAGGACTTTCATTTCTATTTGGGGGTCATTTATGCTGGGGCGGTAGGTTCGCTCTGTTCCACCAATTTTGAATCCTGATTTAGAGAAGAATTCCGCTGTTGCTTTTTCTAGGGAACCTTTTGGGATTGCAAATTTTATTTTATCCATAAATTTTTTCACCTAAATTTTCAGAGAAGTATCTAAAGGTTTTTTGTTTGGTTAAAACGGTTTTTTGACGGGATGCGCCTAATTCCAAATAGCGAATCGTTGTTAAGCTTTCAATGAAGGCAACCGCCTTGTATGAACGCAATCCCTCATCATATACCACTGGAAGACACCTGAACATCTGTCTTCCTAATAAATCTGTTTCCCCATATTTAACTGTCGGATACGACTAAATTCTAAACTGAGCTTAACTTAGATTTTTTATTTCAAATACCAATGGAGGCACTGAATTTCGTGTTTCCAACTTTACACTTAGCAACCTTTCCATGATGCCCTTCCAAATTTCGCAGTCGTGGATAAAAGGCGTTTTCAAGAGCAGAAATTTATCTTTTAGGTAGAAATCGCCGAATCCCTGCACTTTTAGCCTTTTGAAAATTGCCTCCCAATTCTCCTGTTTGCTCGCATCAACTGCTATCGTGGACTGGATGGAAACTTTTAGGGCGTCTCCCATTTTTTCGCCGACTTCTGGCCATTTTTCTTTAGGAATCTGCTGGGTCAGTATGTTAAGTAATTCGACGTTGACGAAGGCGGTGCGGCTTATTCCACAGTAGTATTCGCCGGGGAAATGCCAGTCGTAGATCATCATGCTTTTGTAGATATCGAGCATTTTTGAAATGAGCGGTTTGATGCCGGGTTCTTTTCCTTCTTTTATGAGTGATTCGATAAAGTCTCGCTCGACTTTTTCAAGGATGATGGTTGTTCTTTTTGCTTCTACACTTCTCTCTCTTGGCGCGTCGGAGCTGTTTCGTCTGTTGTCGAGCATAGAACCTATTCGTATAGTAATATTTAATATGCCTTATGTATTCAGCAAGCATATTCAAAATTAATGTTTTACCAAAAGGTCAAAGAATCTTAATAAAACAGGGTCTGCCTCTAAGTCCCTGCCGATGAAGAACCTAATTAGCTGATTTGATGATGCACCCTAGGGTATCTGAGGCGAAATTTACTCAACTACTTTCTTTCTGATAAGGAACACCAGCATAACCAAGCCAATTATGAACAGCAATCCCCCGACGGCAACGGAAGCAACATAATCCATCTTAAGAACGTCCGCCATCAGATAGGGAACGTAAGTTGCACCGACAAAAATCAAGAACACAGACACTATTGTTAATGCTACTTTCATGAATTTTGAGTCTAATGCGCTAGCTTTTACATTATAGTTATTTTCAGTCATAGACGCCAATCTTCTTACTCTTCAGGTGCATTGTTTTCTACTAACCCTTCTTTTATCTCTTTTCCTAACGCCTTCATTAAAAACTTGAAAACCAAGAATCCAGCCCCTCTATCAGCCTTAAAACCCATTGTTGTACCCAGCAAACTGATGCCATCAATTTTTCTTTCCTTAGCCAACGCCAACGTGAGTCCTGTTCCACCCACAATTCTGCCCTTGCTGTAGATGACCGCGCCCTTCTCCATAAACTCAGTTGCCAACCGCGCCGAAGTAGCTGCAATGTAAATCTGAGTCTTATCTTCAGTTATAGGTACACCACCCATGGTTACGATGAATTTGCAGCCTATTATTTCAACAAAATCAAGTACGGAATCACAAACAGTGTAGTGTGCAACGACATCGTCGAATGAAGGCTGAATCTCACCTGTCATAATGACTAGGTTGTTCTTCTCCATAGGAGCGTAGTAGAACTCGTAGCGTGGCAAATGCGCTAGGCCCTTTGAGCTTATGGCAACGTAATCTGGAAAAGAAGGGGAATATAACTCTGCAAAAGGCTTAGCATCAAAGAACTTTATGAGAAGATGCGCTGCAATCCTGCCCACGTTCCCGAACCCCGGTAGCCCTTGAACAAAAATTGGGTTTTCAAGAGTCGGAGTCGAAAGTCTACGCAAATACGGCTTATCCAAACTAAACCATCCGTCCATACAAAAGAATGTTCGACACTAAAATCCTTTTGCCGACAACGAAAAAGAAACTATTAATATTTGACGCCTCAAGTAATAGGATGCGTTCCGCAAAATATTATCGAAATATATAGCGGGGTGGGGTAGCCAGGATTAACCCGCTGGGCTCATAACGGCGCACTGCGCTGTGAGATACCCAGAGATCAGTAGTTCAAATCTACTCCCCGCTACCAACAAACAAATTTTCAGCAGGTAAAGAAACCCCTCAACGCATGCTGAATTTCAAACCGAATCTCTCCAATAAACCATGTTTTGGAAACCTGTTAACCTTGCATTTGTTTAGAGTAGAAAATAGGGGGCTATAGATTTTTTTCACGACACATGTTAGGTCAACTCTGAGTCTTCATTTATTGTTAAGCCCTAAATACAGCGCTGTTTACTGTAAAAGTAAATAAACAGGTTGACGTAACATTAACGAAACTTTCGTTTGGTGAATTCAGTGAAGCGCACATATGCAGTCCTCTTGATAGTGGCTTTCTCATTACTTGTTATCTTGCCAGTTGCTTTGCCCTCTGGCGTTTCTGCCCAAACCAATAGCTACACCATCAGTCAAGTGGACCATCAGGTTCAAGTCATGTATTCTGGGCACATAGTCATATTGGACACGATTCATGTTTCAGGACAGGTAACTGACGGATTCATGATTGGGTTACCCTACAAGTACAGCGCTGATGTCCTTAAGGCAATAGCATACGATGACACTCATGTTTACCAGATGAATTTTGGCATTCAATTTGGCAACAGCACTGGATTCTACGGCACAACGGTTGACTTCAATGGAAACACACCAAGCGTCTTCACAGTTGCCTTTGTATTATCCAACAATCTTATCACGGAGCAAGGCAGCGGCGTTTCCTCGCTTGATTTTCCAGCTTACCCCAGTTTAGCAAAAGATGTTGGCACCTGCAACGTCACAATTAGTTTTCCTAGCACTCCCACAAGCTTAACAGTCACCAAGGATGATGGGACGATTAACGATGCAGTTTATACAAAAACAAATCTTCCAGCCTACACTTATGCTCCAGCAACAGCTACCTTCCAAATTCCGGCTGGAACTCTTCAGTTAATAACGATAAGCAGCTTAAACCGCCAAATAAATATTGGCCCAACAGGCAAAGTGACTGCTTCCGATAGCTACCGAATCATCAACAACTCCACATCACTAATGGATTCATTTGTGATGAGTTTGCCGCCTGATGCGACAGGCGTTGTTGTTAATGATCAATTTGGAACGATAGGTGCCAGCTTAGCTCTTTCTGCAAACGGCGAGATTCTGTTAGCTAACGCAACTTTTACGACGACGTTTTTAGCTCATGGCCAATCATCGTTATTAACTGCGCAATATGATTTGCCCAGTGCAACGCTTCAAGGCGGCAACTATGTCTTATCTGATTTCAAGCTCTATCCAAACTTCGCATATTACGTTGACCAGGCGACAATAACGTTCACGCCGCCTGAAGGAGCATCGATTGTTAGTCCGCAGGCATCAGCTCTGGATTCATCTTCAACCTTAACACGGCAAATATTCCAAGACACGCTTGCAATAACGAAAAGCGGCTTAAGCTATGTGGATTACCTTGCACCTCAACAAAACGCCATCCAATTAGCATTCAATTACAATCCAGTATGGGTTTCTTTTAGACCTACCTTTTGGGCATCATTGCTAGCGGTAGGTGCATGTGTAGCAGTATTTTTCGTTAGAAGACACAACCCTAAAGAGGAAACATATGCGCAAAAAACCGTGCGGTTATCAAATCTTGAACCGACATCAACGTCCGCTCAGCAAACTAAGAAGCCCGAATTAAAGACAGGCCAGCCTGTTTCGGCAGATAACATTAGAGAATTCATAGACGCCTACGAAGACAAAAAACAGTTAAACGCTGAATTGAAATCGATGGATGCAAAAGCCCAGAAAGGAAAGATTCCAAGACGCCAATACAAGGTTCAAAGACAAGCCATTGGAACTCGCTTAGCAGGCATAGACAGAAACATCCAAAGAACAAAGGAAATCTTCAAAGGCGCAACCGGCAGCTACGGCGATTTAGTCAAACAACTGGATTTGGCTGAAGAAGACTTAGAGGATGCTGAAGAAAACATTAAAAACTTGGAGTCCCGTCAGAGCAAGGGTGAAATTTCAATTGAAGCCTACA
Source organism: Candidatus Bathyarchaeota archaeon (assembly GCA_003151735.1). Classification (GTDB taxonomy): domain Archaea; phylum Thermoproteota; class Bathyarchaeia; order Bathyarchaeales; family Bathycorpusculaceae; genus Bathycorpusculum. The sequence continues at coordinate 190,255 of PLYI01000055.1, forward strand.
AGGGAAGCATCGGAGAATTCCAGAAGCAAAGAGACAAAGCTGAGTCAGCCATAAACGGAATCTTACTAAGATTACGTGAAAAAATTCGTTAAAACACCTAAACCCTTTTATTTTACTCAATGGTTTTTGAATAAAAATATACCAGAGGTAGACAAAAATGGTAAAAATTGTTGTCGATCCTAAATGCACTGGATGCGAAACCTGTGTCAACACTTGCCCTGTCGGTGTATATGAAATCAAAGCCGGCAAATCATTACCAAGCAAAGAAAGCGAATGCCTAGTTTGCAGAGCATGTGAAGCACAATGTCCTGAAGGTGCAATTCAGGTAGTCGAGTAAAATCAAATTACATCCCTGATGATCTCTCATTTTATGTCGAGAGAGTTTCCCTTTTATTAGTCAACTTTTTCAATAAAATTATGTTTTGAACTTGCAGAGACAACAAAATCTTTGCAATGGGAATTTAGGTTAGTCCTCGATGTTTATTAAAAACTCGACTATTTTGGCGAGCTGTTTTGCCGTTGGAAGGTCAAGGATTTGTTCTTCATCTATGTTTGTGAGCTCATTATCGGTTTGCATAGTCCACCCTATTAACTGCTTTTGTTATAACAATATCTCTGGCTTATACTTCGAAGTTCGAAGTAGTAGGAAAATGAAAGTTTACGTTTTAACGTTTCTATGTCTATTTAAGGTTGTTGATTTATTTGGCACACATGGAAGATTTACCTAAATCCGATAAAAACATCTTTTTTCATTAAAAAATTTTATTATCAAAGCAAAAGTTATATGTTAAGCAACGCTAAAACATCCTTATGCCAGACAAAGTTCACTGTTGCCACATACTGGTCAAAACACAGACAGAAGCAACAAACGTCAAAGCCCGCCTAGACAAGGGCGAAAAATTCGGCGCCGTAGCCCAACAAGTCTCCCTCTGCCCATCTGGAAAGAAAGGAGGAGACCTTGGCACTTTTACAAGAGGCAAAATGGTTAAAGAATTTGAGAAAGCCGCCTTTGAGCTTGAGAAAGGCCAAACTTCTGTTCCTGTTAAGACTCAGTTTGGGTACCACATCATAAAAAGAATAGAATAAACAGATTACGTCAGGGCAAGTTTTACCAACCTGAAACATCATTATTTATGCTACTTGCTTACAAATTACTCCAGCATAGGAATCTAATTGGATAACATAAGTTTTAAGCCCGCCAAAACGGAACGCAACCTACTCATTGTTTGCTTAGTGTTCCTCTTGGGTTTCGTGCTTGTCACGTTTTTTAGAACAAGCTTCCATTCTGTCGATGTTGCAGTTAACCTTTGGATTCCATCAATCCAATCAGGCGCATTGACGTTTTTTGCTGAAACAATAGCGATAATCTTTGGTACAACCAGCCTTGTTATAATGTCCTTAGTAATCTCAGCCGTTCTTTTCCTGAAAAATTATAAAACTCATGCCCTGCTTTTTTTGATAGCAATGGGCGGCGACGCCGTGCTTGTTTCAGTGGTAAAAACCTTAGACCATGTGGCTAGGCCTACGAATGGAATTTTGTTTGATACAAGTTTTTCTTATCCGAGCGGTCATAGTGCTGGCTGCATTGTTTTTGGGGGATTGCTTGCTTATTTTGCTTGGCGACACTGGCAGAGCACACGTTCAAGGACTTTAATCGGTGTAGGAATGGGCGCAGTTGCAGGTGTTGTGGGTTTTGACAGGGTTTACTTGAATGTTCATTGGTTGAGTGATGTTTTTGGCGGGTGGCTACTTGGGGCGTTTTGGCTGTCGTTTATTATTTTGGTGTTTCAACAGTTAAGGAATTCTGGAAACCTTGAGCCGGGAAGGTTCGGTTTAGTTTCCAAACTCGTTTTTACGGCGGCTTGTGTTGTTGCGGTTTTTTTGGTTTTGTATGGTGTATTTGGTAACTTCTTGAGCTTTTCGTTCTAAAGATGATCTTTCAGACAATTTGCATTCAGGGTATGTTGGCTTTTTCGTTTACAGGTAATTTTTCTGAGAATGCGCCTAGTAATACGTGTTCTGCGAATAGGTCCTCATTGAATGCCCCCGTAAACTCAACTGTCTCATTAATTATTATCTTTGGAACGCCAATTACGTTGTACTTCATGGCTAAGTCGGGAAACTCGCTGCTTTCTATTACGTCGGCTTTAACCATGTTGCTTTCTATGGCTAATTTGTGGGCAACGGCGGCTGCGGCGGGGCAGTGTGGGCAGGTTAGGGTGACAAAGACTTGGATATGAACCGGTAATTTAACATCCGACAGTATCTGTTTGGTTTTGTCGGAGAGGTCGGTTTTGCCCTTAGAAACGTTAACAACTGCTTCAATTAGGGTTTGAAGCTCATACCCGTATGGAATCCCATAGATTCTTACGCCATAATCTTTTTTGCCTATAATTGCTAAGGCGGGAATCTTGTCAATTCCGTATTCTTTAGCTTTAGCAGCGTCAGCCACGAAATCGTAGACTTCCGTGGTTATCTTGTCGTTTAGGGTGGCTAGTTCTTGGGCGAGTTTTCTTGTGTCGACGCAGTATCTGCACTCAAACTCCTGTGTGAACATGACTATTTTCACTGGGTCAACCAATTTCTCTTTAAAATCGTTTTTCAAAAGTTCTTTTTTATCGTCAGGAAGTAAACTCAAGTTTTTGCCTCCAAAATTAATGGTTTGCCAGTTAATTTGGCTTATCTACAGTAAACGTTGTAGCTTCACAGATATAACTTTAGAGTTTTTAGCTGGATTTTTCTGAGTCGAAACACATATAAGAGTTCGCACAATGAAATTTTCTAGTAGTCTCCAATAAAAGGCGACTTATTTTGCAAAATTGCAACACAGGAGAAATAAAAATGGTTGAGGTTACCTTAAAAGACGGAGTTAATTGGGTTGGAGTCGTCGATTGGACCCTCAGAGACTTTCACGGCTACATCACCTATCGAGGAGCCACTTACAATTCCTACTTGATTTTAGATGAGAAAACAGCGCTCGTGGACACTGTGAAGGGCACGTTTTCAGGAGAGCTTGCCGAGAAAATTTCTGAGTTAACTAGTTTAGAGAAAATCGATTACATAATAATCAACCATGTGGAAATGGATCACTCAAGCGGTCTGCCAGCAATCGCCAAACTTGCAAAGAACGCAAAGATAATTGCTTCTACCAGAGGAAAAGACGCTTTAATCAAGCATTACGGTCCAGAATTTGAAAGAGTTGAAACTGTAAAAACCGGCGATGAAATTAAACTGGGAAAGCGAACTCTGCGTTTTATTGAAGCACCGATGATTCATTGGCCGGATAGCATGTTCACTTATCTTGTTGAAGACAAGATTTTGATGCCTAACGACGCGTTCGGGCAACATCTTGCCACCTCAGGACGGTTTGATGACGAGGTAGATGAGCACACGCTGATGGAAGAAGCCGCAACATACTACGCTAACATTTTGATGCCGTTAGCACCCCTCATAGCACGAAAAATCCAGGAGATTCAACAAATGGGAATCCCAATCGATATGATAGCGCCAAGCCACGGCATAATCTGGCGGAAAAATCCAGACAAAATAATCAAGGCTTATTTGGATTGGACTTCAGGTGCAGCAAACAAAAACAAAGTTACTGTTGTCTTTGACACTATGTGGGGCAGCACTGAAAAGATGGCAAGAGCCATCGTTGACGGCGCAGCAAGTCAAAGCGTCGAAGTTAAGCTGCTTAAGCTCAGAGGATCAAGCAACTCTGAAGTGATGACAGAAATCTTGGATTCTAAAGCCGTGATTGTGGGTTCGCCCACCATACACAACGGAATATTTCCTACCGTAGGCGGATTTCTCACCGACGCTACAGGTTTGAAGCCTAAAGGTAAACTGTGGGGTTTCTTTGGTTCTTTCGGTTGGGGAGGAGGCGCCGTTAAAGGCATGGTGGAAACTGCTAAGAACGCCGGTTTTGAAGTGTATCCGCAGAGTGTGGAAGCTAAATACATTCCAGATGCGGGGGAATTAAAAAAATGCTTTGAGTTTGGGCAGCAAATAGCCCAAAAAATCAAAGTTTAACTTTTCTAATTTATCTTCATGAATTTGTCTTTAGCGGTGGCGCAGATTGGGCAGCTGTCAGGCACTGAGCCTTCGAAGGTGTTTCCACAGACGGGGCACACCCAATAGTCGACTTTGGCGAGCTCCTTCTTGTTTTTCAATGCATCAAGCGCCTTTTGATAGAGGTTTGCGTGGATTTGCTCAACTTGGTTTGCGTAGTCGAAGCTTAGGGCGGCTGCTTTGTTGCCTTCTTTTTTGGCTTCAGCTATAAAGTCAGGGTACATTTTCTTGAACTCGTAGGTTTCTCCCGAGATTGCAGTGCCAAGGTTGTCAAGAGTTGATTTAACTTGTCCGGTTACTCGCAGGTGGTTTAAGGCGTGGACGGTTTCTGCTTCCGCCGCTGCCCTGAAGAGTTTAGCAATTTGGGTTAAACCTTCTTCATCTGCCTTCTTAGCGAACGCTGTATACAAGCGGTTGGCTTGGGATTCGCCTGCAAAGGCAGCTTTTAGGTTTTCGTCAGTTTTAGCCATAAAATTCACTGAAAACAGTAAGGTACAAGCAGGTAATAAGCTATACCGTGCTAGGAAAGGCATTGACGCAACTTCCCAACTGATGCAGTTCACTGCTCAAACTTTCTCTTCTACTGTGATCCGTTTTTGAAGATTTTGTCCGAGTTTGAAATCAAAAAGCCACTAAATAGCGACAGCAACAACTAGGGAACCAAGATTAGCCAAGGATTCGCCAGCCCATAGATGTTAAGTGAAGATGTGATACCGACAACATTTGTGAATAAAGGCACAAGCACCGCAAAAATAGCTAATGCCTGCTGCTTCTTGCGTAGCACCATTATAGAGCTTGCAATTCCTAGTGCAAAAGAAACGATGCCTAAAGCGGCAAGCAACATCCAGTCAAACGTATGCAAAGAGCCCTCTAACCCAACAACGCCCCAGTATAGACTTATGATTGAAGTAACTGCTAACAAAACGGCTCTATAAAACGGAAAATTCGAATGCTTAAACAATGAGGAGTTGTTGGCTTTTTTGGACGTAAAAAAGCGAAGCAATATGGCGGCAAAGCCGAACACTGAACCGAACGCTACTGCATACGTCCATATGAATTGATTGGCGTTTTGGGCAAAACTAAAGGCGGTCTGAGTTCTGGTCCAGCCTTCCTGTGAAACGTCAACTTTGACGTATGCGGTGGGCAGCCAAGTTGAGGTGATTGCCGAGTAAATACCGGGCGTTTGTGTTTCTACAACTTTCACGCCGTTGATAGTTACGTCTGCACCATGCACTGTTTTCAGCACGTGAACAGCACCTACCTGCAATCCTTCCCGGGGAAGCAAAAGATAGGTAACGTTCAATGATACGGCAATGTTTCCTAAACTACCTGTGCCACTGCTTACCAGAGACACATGGAAAGTATCATACCAAACCTGTGACGGATTAGATGTAAAACCATAAACGTTGTTTGCTGAGTCAATAGGTTTTGTTCTATTCTTGCCAGTCCTGCGTGACCAATTTAGTGGGCGTAAACGCCAAAACATCGACGGATGCGGACGTGTAATTAAAGGCGAAGGCACCCGATGTCGTATTAACTGCCAAGGTATCTATGACTTTGTCTTTGCTGTCACTTACTTGAATTGTGGCAGTGGCGTTCTGGATGTTTTGTCCTTCATTTGAACCATAAGTCCATAATGCCACAAAAGAAAGCGTTGCGTTCCTGCCAACGCTTGTGTAAATCAACGTGTCAGATAACGTTGAAGGTTTGATTGTTACGTAGTAGTTAGATTGCGTTTGAGCAGAGACGTTATTCATGAATAGGGGCAGACTTAAGAAAACACCAATCAACGCTAACCAGAAAAGTACTTTAGGTTTCAAGCGTTTTTTGCCCCCTCAATGTTACCCCTTAAACATTACTTTCCAATTTGGGCTTTGCGCAAACAAATTTGAAATGATAAAGTATGATTGCGTTTGCGCTGAAGGTCGGTTGTGCTTTAAGTAAAGTATATTAGTTGTT
>PLYI01000065.1 GCA_003151735.1 Candidatus Bathyarchaeota archaeon
CATACTAGAAGCGTTAAATCTAAATACTAAACAAGACTACTAAAACTGTGGGCAGCATCAAACAAATGCTAGAGAGAGGGAATTACAATCTCAAGCAAAATATTTCAAACAATTATAGAAGATTTGGTTGAGAGCTCAATGCGCTTTAATAAGTGGAAAAACAGAAACAAAAAGTAATCTCAGCAACTCATGTTTCCACTTTATGTTTCGACTTATGGTAAATCATCATTCCCCTTTAAGATAATCGCTGTACTAAACTCCGAAAATTTGTTCACTATTGCAACACAAATTCTTCGCTTGCAAGGAGGGTGCCCTTTAGGGAGGTGCCATCTGTTAGGTGAGGTTCGCTTGCTTTGGGTTATTAGACCATAGAGAAAAAAATTTTAGTATTAATGGTTTTATGTGTTCGATTGTCATTAGAGACTTTTCTTCCTCACACTTTCTTACCAGCGTAGTATTAATTTGAATATGCCTAGTGCTATTCCTATAGATACTACAGCGCTAAGTGCTGTCCCCCCGATCAATGTAGGATAAAATTTTTTTGATTGGATTCTTAGTAGACGACCAATAATTGCTACTTGTATGGGCGAGAGCACAAACACTCCAGCTATTATGCCTATCAAAGCATATTTGTTAATGAGTCTTTGACCTCGTGCTGTTCTTTTTTCGAGCCAACTTCTCAGGCCTTTTTTCCATTCTAATAATTTATCGATTAGGAATATGGAAGCAAAAACAGTTAAAATATTTATCGTGAGCGTCGATGCAAAAACCAATAGGGGGTCGAATCCAACGGCAACGCCATATAGCATGCCTCCTCCGCTTTCAAAGATTATAGATATCAAAATATAAGTATAGATCTCGTACATCCATACATCACTTCATAGATTAATGAAAGGGCTAATATGGCTTATTCTACAGCGTTTGTGCGCTTCTATTTTATGCCGAAAACTCCTGCCGGCAGGTAAGAATACCACAGAATTTCTAGAATAGAAAATCCATTATTACTCAAAATTGAAAGATGTTCCATTATATGTGATTGGAAAGTAATCGACGTCAAATCTGCTAAGATGCGCCTCAACAGGCTTATTAATCTTGTATATCCCAAGAGATTTGGGGAACGTACAAACTTGGATAGGCAAGAAGCGGTTGCACTTCTAAAAGAATTAAGTGATAATGAACTTGTTTCACCGTTTATGGTTGTTATTCAGCAAAGAACAACTGGCACATGCCAATTGCAGATTAAAGGCAATTATGAACAAACCCAAATTGAAATAATCCTAAAAAATAGATGCTTCTCATATGAAGCCAACAAGGATAATTTAATTATTTTCAAGCCACAACAAGATACAAGCTTTTTGCCTTGATTATTTAGAGATCGTGAAAGAAGTCCCACAATTTATCGCAAACGTAATATGCTAAGTGAAACATGTGGTTTTCAATTGTTTTCTTTGGTTTAGATAGTTCTTTTCCACAATTTGGGCACTTGACCATGTTATCGTATAAAAAATAAAATTTCATGATAAGAATATTTGTTGTCTCATTTAAGCAACCACACGGATTGAACACAAACTTAAGCGTTTAGTTTCCGCAGTTTTGGTAAACTTTTATATAGAATTATTATCGCTAAATTATTTGGGTGTACACTTGGATAGACTGCAAGCTATGGCTGTGTTAAAAGAGTTAGTCGATAATGATTTAGTTGAGCCATCTTATGTGTCCATTTGCGAAAGGAAGCCTAATCACTATCAGATTCAGATTAAGTGCGATTACAATAAGGCAGAGATAGAGGCACATGCAAAAAAACATAGCTTAACAATTGAAGAGGATAAAGAACGAAAATACTTGGTGATTTATAAGTCATAGAATAACTACGTCTTTACAGATTTATCAATTAAGTTTTTTAGGGGAAAAAGTTTGTGTTAAGTGAATTTAGCCGTGGGCTAACATTGATAGGCGTAAAATTAGGAGGCTTTTCGCCTTTTCCTTGTTGGCCGCCAAACTCACTTAGCATATCCTGTTGGGTGTATAGGTGTATGTACTTTCTTGTCAGTACTTATCTGCTTGTAACGATATAAAATAATGTTGGCACACTTTGTAACTACAGTTCTAAGTCATTTTTATGCTTCGAAGTCGAATAACGCTTCAGATGTTCAAAGGATGCTTTGTTTTTTTAATAATTTGTGATGATAGAAGTATGTTATCAAAGTGTATGTTTATCTATTCATAAAAAGTATAATTACCAAAATTTTCAGACTTTTTAACACGTTGGGTCGTCAAAAACTATTTTTTCTGTTTTCTAAGTATTATTACCGTCGTAGCTGCAACGCCTACCATGATTACGGCTACAATAGAATAGAACGTTTCATGAGGTATAATGTATGTTTCAACTCCTGCAAGCGTAGGCGATTGAATAAGTGAAGCTGAAGGAGTTTCTGTAACTGTTAATGAAGGCGCCGGAGGCATAACAACTGCCGGCGTAGAAGTGGGTTCGGAAGCAGGAATAGGCGTTGAGGTAGCTACCGAGCTGAGTGAAGGGGTAGGCGCGGATGCAGAGTTTAGAGAGGTTAAAGTAGGTACAGGAGTTACAGTTGGGGTTAGGGAAATAGTAGGAGTAGCTATGGGCATAGTTTTTGGGCTTGGAGATGGTGTTGTTGAAGGTAATGGAGTCTGTGACGGGGTAGGAGTTGGTGTTGGATTTGGTGGTGTTGAAGAAGTTTGTGTCGGTGTAGGTGTTTGGATTGGAGTAGGTGGCAGAGATGGCGCAAAAGCGTAGACATTGTAATCATCTGAGCCAACATAGACTATTCCATTTGCAATTGCTGGAGATGACTCTATTCCCATGCCCCTAAAAATACCGGGTGCGTTGTAACTCCATATCTTGTTTCCAGTGGATGAATTCAAAGCATATAGATTACCGTCCTCTGAACCTACAAATACTAAGCCGCCAGCAACGGCTGGAGAAGAGGAATATATCCTAAGAAAGGACAAAGTATTGTAGCGCCAAATAATGGTGCCTGTTGAAGCGTTCAAAGAATACACGCTTCCGTCCCATGAACCTACATACACCATACCGTTTGCAAATGCAGGAGAAGAGTCCGCCTGACCTATTGTGGAGGTCCATATTGTGGAACCAGTTTCTGCGTTCAAAGCATACAGATTACCGTCCTCTGAACTTTCATAAACTATGCTGCCCGCAACAGTAGGAGATGATTGTATATCGCTTCTTGTTGTGGTGTTCCATGTTTGGGTGCCTGTTGAAGCGTTTAAAGCATACAGGTTACCGTTATCGGAGCCTATGTAGACTGTGTCGCCAGAAATTGCAGGCGAAGAATAGACGTAGTCACCTGTTGTATAGCTCCATATTAGGTTGCCTGTTGAAGCGTTTAGAGCATAAACGTTACCCTCTTTTGAGCCTAAGCCTACATACACTATGCCGTTTGCAACAGCCGGAGAAGTAATCGCTCCTAAAAGTCCAGTTGTGAAGTTCCATATTTTAACGCCAGTGAACGCATCAAATGCGTAAACGTTGCCGTACCCTGAGCCTACGTAGACAATTCCTCCAGTCACGGCGGGCGAAGATTCCACAGAACTACCGATTGTATAGCTCCATGAAAAAGCGCCAGTAGAAGCATTTAATGCATAAATTTTGCCGTCATCTGAGCCTACATATACTAAACCTCCAACGACAGCAGGAGAAGAAGAAACAATACCGCCGGTTGTATAATTCCAGAGGGTCTGGTTTGTCATTGGAGCCGTAGATGTAGAATAACCAGAGTGGCTTAAATTATTGTGGAACATTGACCAAGAGTTGGGGTCTCCGTTTGATTGGCTGCTTTGATTGGCTGCCTTAGTCATTTCTAATGTTCCAAGAAACACAAAAATCATGATGCTGGTTAAGAGAATTAATACAAGAAGAGCGGATAACGTTTTCTTGTTCATGTGTGAGTTTGTTCCCTTTCGCATTAAACGCGCATCCTTCTTTCAGTGATTTTAGTCAATACTTTCTTGAGGTTATGCCAAGTCATTCAAAAACCTCAATATAATCTCTTAATACACACTATAGACTGCTTGATAGATAAGGTAATGTGACTGTGGTGTATCACTCACAAGCGGTTGTTGCTGGAATACACCCAGCTTATCGAGATGATTTTTCAACCATTTCAAAATGGGGTGGTTTAGCTTTTAAGCATAAGCCTATTTCAAACTCTTTTTCGTAAGACGAAAGGTGAAGGTGACCATGGATAATGGACTGGTATCCGTTTGTTTTGGGGTTCATGTGAAAAAAGTATGTTGGGTAACTTAACAGGTCGAATCTGAGTAGTTTTAATAGACAGAATAACCCAATATAATACAAACAGGGGTGTAAGACTTGCTGTTTAAGCATAAGAGTGTTGTAAAAGTTGATATGGCGGATTTGGAGGTCGAGAGAGAGAACCTCGCAAGTTTCTTGAGTAGCCAATTCAAGTTAAATCCATCGATAACTCCTAAAGGTTTGGAACTAAATATGGAAGACGTTCCGGCTTACTCATTGGCTGGAATGGTAAAAAAGTTTGTTTATCACAAGAACCTAAACAACACGCATTGGGTTAACATTGAAAATAACGTGGTCAAAATTAATAGGTTCAAGGGCACCGCCAAGAAAAAAGAAAACCACAAGAAAAGCATGCCTCATCAAAACATTTCACAAAGCTGGGGACTATAAAACACATTTCTTCACTATTACTGTGTTTCAACTCCATCGTAACGGTGATTTCACCCGTATTTCCATTTTTTGTTAATGAGTTTTTGGTATTAAAATTTAATCCAACTAACTGACGGGAAAAGGTGGATGACTTTAGAGAAAACAGGGTTGAATCTACTGTATACAGGATTCAAGCTATATAGGTCATAAAACCATAAGGTCAAGATGAAGGGCTAGCGTAATTCAAATTCAATATAGGTATAGTATAGTTGGAAACGAGTATACTGTGTTCGAGTTGTTGATATTGGGTTCATAAATCTTTTTTTTACAGCGTTTTTATCAGCGTTTCCATGTTGAAAAACGTATTGGCACAGCCATTCTTTAGCAACGGAACAGATTGCCAAGCCAAACCCATACTGCTCAACTTATTGCCAGATAACATCACTTCTGCACCACACGCAACACCTACAACACCATCGTACTCCTTCTGCTTCAAAATATTAGGCATACAAGAACCCCCAGATAAAACGTAAATGTCGTACCCTTTTTCTTTGGCAATGCGTTCCGCCTTGTTGACATAACAGTCGGGTGCGCAATGAGCACAAACGTAAGAGGGCAAACTCGGGTCGAAAACGGCTTGGCATTGACTATCCATGTGTTTCCTACAGCAGTGGGGAAGAAACAGAGCCCTTTTTTTAGTCTTCAGAAAGGCCTGTTTTTGCACCAAATTCAAAGTTTGCATCTCGAGAAGGTCTTGAAGTAGCACCACGGCATCTTGAATGTCAAGTCCTGAAACTTCCTGAATTCTGAATTTCCTGATTAATACCTGTAAGGTTCGTGAGAAAACCTTTTGCATGCCCATCTGGTTGCCGATAATTGCAAGTTCTATGAAAAAGTGTTGCGGAGCCTTGGAAATGTCGAAAGTAAACTTATAGGGCATAACTCAAGATGAATAAAGAGCCACCCTTAAAAAAATATCTCTTACAACTGGCAAATGGAAGCGCAGTTTGTTTTAGCGCACTCTAAATCTCATAGTCATGATGCCATTTTCAGCAATATATAGAAAAAATAGAACTTGACCTAAGGCAGGTCATGTTCTATTTTGTCGAGCTTTTGGTCGATTCGATTCAGGTGCCCTTCTATTCGGTCGAGTTTTGCATCCATTTCTTTAATTTTGTTTAGAATGGCATATTCAGCCATGCCAATACCCCAATGACTAGTATTGTGAAGAGAATAAAAAACTAGCCTGATTATTCTCACTAAATCTTTTCAGCGTGTAACTTGATAGTACCCTATTTTAGAGAAAATTTAATGAATTCTCGGTTAACACAAATAACTTAATAGAGTTATAAATAACAATAAGTTCTAAAGTGCAATTCCACTATTTTATATTTGAAGGGATTGAAATGGCATCAAGAAATTCTAATGTTGGTAAGCTTTTTGATTTTAGTGGCAACGGGTATGGAGTAGTAACCCATGAGGCAAGAGTAGACTATAGCACTTGGTCGCCTGTTATTCACGTTTTGAAGTTTACAGATGATAAACATAAAGACTTAATTAAACTCAGATTCGGATATTGTGATAACACTGGAAGACTGATTGCAAGACCATTATTCCTTAGCGAAAGTGAACTTACCGAATTAGGAAAAGAAGTCGCAAAAGACCCAGAAATGAAGAAATTGCTCAAAGGCTTCTGTGACCAAATCAGATAATTTAACTTAACAAAGATAAGGGAGCTAAAATAAGCAGATAAAAGACTTATTTGCTATCTGTTTTTATATTCGTTATTTTTCTGGTCTTTCAAGCAGTTCTATGTAGCCAAACACAGGTAGTTCTACATCTTCTCGTCTGTATCCTTTGAATTTAACATGTTTTTCCCATCTGTTAGGTTCAACCAGAACATTTTGATGGTCGACGTAGACTAGTTTTTCAAAGGGAACAATTTTTTCTGAAACGGGGTTGTCTGGTAATTCTTCGCCAAATTTGCATCTTTCCAGTGCCCAACGTTTAGCTTCTTCTTCAGTTGATTTGAAACCGCTAATAGTGTCAATTCCTATTTCCTCATTTAGTATCCAATCTTCTACGTTACCTTTAAGACGATGCACGTGTCCTGTTTTGGCGTATTCTTCGAGGTCAATGTCTCTACAGTCATCTATGACCAATAATAGATAGATTTTATTCATAATTTCATCCTATCCATTATTCTAACAGTATGCAGATTTAAGACTTGTTTCTTTTGTTCGTCTGGGTGTCTGGGGTCGGTCTTAACAGCTAACATTAGTTAGTTAATGTCTTGTTTAACTTTCTTATAGGAACTCATCACACCATATACTACAAATTTGTGACACCAGTTCGACAACCACACACCTATAAGTAGAAAGGCGTGCGCTTAGAAAGTAGAATCAAAAATGCGTAAATGGGATAACCTAAAAGTACTAAATGGTTGTTTAACGGTTTTCTCAGTAGTAAGTATAATAGGCATATCCTTTGGGTTTGCAAAATACTACGGTTTTTCAATAATTCTTGACCGAAGCATTGATGCTTGGGATTCTGCAATTCTAGTATTCTCAGCAACTTACTTGGGTTTAAAGGCGACATTTGGACGGAAGTATAACATATAATCCCAAACCCAAAAAAAGGTAACTCTTACTCTTCTCGTCATCGAAAGCGTTTAGCTGAATCTCGAGTTATCATTCTCGGCATTCTGAAATTTCTGGGTGTTTAGTTAATTCGTCAAGAGTCTTGTTTAACAATATGTTGTCTCCAACTTTAGAAACTAATGATGTGGGCACGCATACAGTTGAGCTTCTGATGAATCTTTTTTTGAATCCAAGGTCCTCGGATGCTGGTTTTGACAACTTCACATGTAGATGAGTAACTTGCCATGTGTCAGTGTTCATTTCGATCCCATTAAGTTCCCCAAGATCAAAACCACCCGCACAAATAACAAACTTTCCAGAAATTTTATCAAAACTTACCAAAATAAATCACCATTTTAAAATAAATAGAATCTGGAATATATTTCTTTTCCTAATTACAGACTGATTATTGAAATATTTAGTGCTCTACGCTATGGGGATTTAAGACTTATTGTGTGTGGTTGTTCTTCTGTCTGTGTCTGTCGGGTGGTGGATTAAATTTTAATCCAACTAACATGCATTTTCATTGGTCTATTAGCTTCTATTCCATTGACTATCCACTCGCCAATTGCTAGACTTGGAAGAGCGTTTGAGGTTCCTGCCATGTTTACGAGGTATTCTATGTCTTCTTTGTCAGTTGTTTTGCCGATTATTTGGTTGCCCATTTGAGAGAGTATCTTTCCCCCAAGCTCAGAAGGATGGGTGGTTAAGAGGCACGCAAACATGCCTATTTTTCTTCCCTCACCAACCACTTGGTTTAGTGTTTCCCCTTTAATGTTTTCAGCTTCTTCAATAATTAGGAAAAGAGGCTTGATTTTTTCTTCTATCTATCAAATGCAATTATCTTGAACCACAAAAAAATCGGGGAGAAAACAGAAAATATAATTCTTCCCACAAATGATCACCCGGCCTTTAGTAGCCTCACATCCTTCAGGCTCCGCAAAAGATATAACTGCTACAAAGGCTGACTGTAATTAAGTCAGAAATATTTACATAAACCATAAAAAACCAAAGTTCCAGAACTCAGGTGTTCATCATTTCAGTACTCGTCGCTGCTGTTTCAGCGCTATTGATATTTGCCAAAACAAGACAAACCGCAATCCCCAAAAACCGCACAAAGCATACTAATTGCGCTTTCACACTTAACTTCAGCCTTTCTAAAGTACCTTATTAGCCTGCATGGTTATCGTTATTTATTGAGAAAAATTTATCTGTGTACATGTACACATACATAGAATATGGCAACCAAAACTATCTCCATCAAAGAAGAAGCATACAAAGCTTTGCTACATGAAAAGAAGAACAAGGAAAGCTTCACAGACACAATTTTACGTATCACAAAAAAATCAGGTAAGCTAGCAGATTGCTTCGGCACCTGGAAAATGACTCATGAAGAGGAAAAAACGATTCTCAGCGAACTGTCTGAAGGATGGCGTATGACTCAGGAGAGAATATCCAGTGAAGTGCCTCGACACTGACTTACTTATAGCCATTCTAAGAGGTAAAGAAGAAGCACGTAGCATAGTTTCAGAGATAGATGAAGAAGCTAAGGGAGCAACAACAGCCATCAACTCATTCGAAATTTTCTTTGGTGCAAACAAATCGTCAATGAAGAACGAGAACGTGAAAGAAGCTCTTAAGTTGCTTAGCAGGCTGGAGGTAATTCCCTTGGATCTTTCCTCTTCAAGAAAAGCAGCAGAAATATCCGCAAAACTGGCGGCAAAGGGAGAACCAATCGACTACAGAGATGCTATGATAGCTGGAATAGCCATCGAGAATGATTTAACGCTTGTTACACGCAATAAATCACACTTCAGCAGGATCAAAAACTTGAAGCAAGAGACATGGTAGTGGAAAAACAGACAATCTTGCAAAACTTCAAAATCCCTGCATCTATCTTCAAAAAATCCCAAACAACTAGAAATCGCCTAATTGTCAGCAATCTCAGACTAACTACTATTTTTCTATTTGCGCCTATGCGTCTGTAATAATCCTTTTTATTGAGCTTTACATAAATTGGATGGCCAAATTTATCTTTCAAATAGTAATAATTTTGGTTTTTGACTACTTCTAATCTCTTAAATGACAAGGCTGTAAACAATATACTTTCTAAATTTTAGTTGTGGAGTTGGCGATGGTAGTTGAACGCCTACAAGCTTTGAAATATCACCGCACACCCCATTTTTCTAATAATCATTATTGGTATTGGAAATCCAAAAATCAGAAAAAGGTAATCTAATTAGACTGATTTGAATCTTAAAAGAATAGCTTTGGTATGTGTCTTTGCCTGAGTATCTTGTTGGATCTGGCAGCTAATTGTATTTCCAAGTTTCAAACGACATAACAATCAGAGCATACCTCAGCCGCAAGCGCACAACCATTTCCGTGGAAAATACTCTTGAATGCGATCTTCTTTAGAACCCCCAGCAAACCGTAGCATCTAAGAAAGAGCAATATTTGTAAATTTGGTAGAGTGATTTTGTAATCTAAGGAAGCAGCTTTCTAAAAAAGTGAACCTTTTCTATTTGTTCACTTGGTAAATAATAGCTTTTATCAACTTTTATTGAAATCAAAGGGCCAGTTTTTTGAGCAATTTCACGTGCTTGACGTAGTGCATTGTTCAGAATTGCTAAGACTTGCTCTTTGTTGTTGATGTCTTGGTCGATTTTTTTGCCTAATTCTGTCTTTAAAAGATTTTCCGCAATAATTCTTGTTCCACAGATTTCTGCATTTTTTATTAAAGCAGATGTTACCATCTCAACCATTTCTTCTTTGCACTCTAACTTTGCCCATAGTGCTTCTCCTTTGGCAAGTGTTTCTAAGGCTTTGACTGATCCGCCCTGGTTCTGTTTTCCTATTAGCAGATTAACTCGGTTTTTCCATTTCTTGAGCCAGAGTCCAGTCCAAACCGCTAGAAACGACTCAATTTCGACAGCGTCTTCTTTATCTAACTTCTCGATTTTGTCGGCATAATCTATGATGTTTATTTCTTTGTTTTCGAGGCTGCATGAGAATTTAAGATAATTCGCGAAGTCTTGGAGTGCGACTTGAAGGACTTTGCGATCGGCGCCAAAGATGTCTAGTGTTGGTTCTTCTTCTTTTATTTTCTTTGAAAGCATTGTTTCTATAGAGTTCATATTATTCAATCCGGTTTGGTTTGGCTAACTACCTTCCATTTCTCGTCGCAATATAACTGGGTTAGTCTGATACTTTCCATATTCCGATTTTACACATATTACTTAGTCCACAATAGCTTTTATCAGTAAAACATAAGAAAAATTTTTGAGCCGCCTCATTTTTCCCACAGTATGCTTGAGGTTCTTTTAATTAACGGTAAAAATCTTACACTAAATCTTCTGACGTGTATAATTGCTCCTTCCTATAACGCCACTTCTTTTTCGCGCACTTTTCCGACCTCACCGATAACAAAAGCTGCTTATCGCTAAAAGACATCAAAAACCTTCACACCAACTAAACAAAATATGCCATTTACAAAGCTCTTTCCCCAATTCAAGCATTTTTCACTCCAATTGCTAATAATACACCCCCCTAAAATTGCAAGATTATTGCAAACAATACCTCAAAAAATAGGTGAGGACACTCTATTAATGATTGCAATCGCCGTCGTTGCTTCATTGGTGGTCTATGCCTGGGTAACAGGCTATATTGGCGGTACAACAACTAAAGCATCAAACAGCATGCTAATCCAGAGTGCAAGCCACACAACTGACAATTTTTTGATTGTTTATGTGCAGAATGTTGGTCAAGGAACACTCGAACTTAATCAAGGGGCAAGTGTTTATGTGAACAGTGTTTTAAAGAGCATAACTGTCAGTACTCCCGCAATTTCAGCAGCGGGCAAGGTGTCTTTTCCTCCAGGAACAACAGCTTCACTTACAACCAATTATTCTCCATACACTGGCAAAGAAAAACTCAAAATAAAAATAACTGCTACCGATGGAACGTTCGCCGAATATACAACAAGCGGCTTAAGCACGGTCGCTGTCGGAACCTTCCCCGCTTGGCCAACTGCCAGTTTCACTATGTCCATTTCTAACCCGACTATTGGTCAATCTGTTACTTTCACAGATACTTCCGTTAAAGGTGATGGAACAATAAATCAATGGTCTTGGAATTTCGGTGACGGCGCAACAAGCTCAGTTCAGAATCCCACTCATTCTTATTCTTCACTTGGCACCAAAACTGTCACTTTGACGGTTACAGACTCAGCTTCCAGAATAGCCATCATAACCCAAACATTAATTGTAATTGACTATGCCTCGCCCACTGCCTCCTTTACGTGGACTCCAACTAACCCTGCAGTCAATTCAGCGGTTACATTTACCGATACATCAACTGCTTCTGGGAGCGCAACGATCACTCAGTGGTCTTGGAACTTTGGAACCGGATCTTCACCAGCAACCAGCACCTCACACACCCCCAGTAGTTTGTCCTATTCCTCTTCGGGTCAAAAAACTGTCTCTTTAACAATAACTGATTCTAACGGAAAAACAAGCACTACAACGCGACTCGTAAACGTGGGAACTACTACTATTGCACCAACTGCTGAATTCACAATATCAAATTCTAACCCGAATGTTGGTCAAAGCGTAACTTTCACCGACGTTTCTACCGATTCATCAGGCACTATTAACCAATGGTCATGGAGCTTTGGCGACGGTACAACAAGTACAGTCCAGAACCCGACCCACTCATACACTACTCAAGGCATAAAAACCGTTACTTTAACCGTTACCGATTCTCTTAGCCACACAAGCACCGCAACCCACACAATAGACGTAAACGACTACGCGCCACCTCTTGCCAGCTTCACTTATGCTCCGACAACAATAGCTACCGGGCAAACTGTTACATTTACCGATGCATCAACAGCTGGAAGCGGAACCATTAACCAGTGGTCTTGGAACTTCGGTAGTGGTGCTACACCAACAACTAGTACTACTCAAAGTCCATCAGCATCCTTCGCAACTGCAGGACAACAAACTGTATCTTTAACGGTAACTGACTCAAACAGCAAAACAAGCACCACAACTCAAACATTAACAATCAATTCCCCAACACCAACAGGCCAAGTTGCATTAATCATAACCACCCCAGCTACAGCAACCGCCGGCTCAGCTTTCAGCGCTACAATAACTGCGCGAGATGAATCAGGAAACCTACTTACAAACTATGCTAGTACAATTACTTTCACATCATCGGATAGTCAGGCAATTCTACCTGGTACTTCTACTCTTACAGCTGGAACAGGAACTTTCTCTGTCACGCTGAAGACTGTAGGCTCTGAAACAATTACCGTGAGCGACGGAACAGAGACTAGCACAAGTGGAATCATAACCGTTAACCCAGCTCCAGCTACAAAACTTATCTATACGGCAGGCACAAGCCAGTCGATAACCATTAGTGACGTTTCATCGGTAATTACTGTACAAAGACAGGACCAATACGGCAATCCTTCAACCACTGGAGCCTTAACAGTGACACTTGCTTCAACTTCTGGCAATGGACTATTCTACTCCAATTCTGCCGGAACAACTAGGATAACCACGGTTACTATTGCAGATGGCTCTAGCTCCGCTAACTTCTACTATATGGACAGCAACACTGGCACTCCAACTCTTACGGCATCTTCCTCAGGAATAACTTCAGCAACTACCCAATTTACCATCAATACCAACCTACTCGTCTACACTGGAGGCGCTCCACAGACCTTGCCTACTGGAACCATGTCCAGCACAATTACAATAGAAAGACAAACCACCACTGGAAGTCATTATTCAACTGGCGCAATAACAGTAGCCCTCAGCACATCCTCAAGTACAGGTGCTTTCTATGCCACTCAAACCAGCACAACTCCGCTAAGTCCCGCGCAAGTTTCAATAGCGAACGGTGCCTACTCAGCAACATTCTATTACAAGGACACCGCTCAAGGCACTCCAAAAATAACAGTTTCCGCTGCAGGATACTCACCAGCTAGTACAACGTTCATAATTACTGGACCCGCAACTCAACTCAAATTTACCGCGGGAACAAGTCAATCCATATACACTGGCCAAGTTTCATCCGTAATTACAGTAGCCCAGCAAGATTCAAGCGGTAACGGAATAAACGCAGCAGCGACCTTAACAGTTAACCTAACAGCAACATCAACGACAGGCGCATTCTACAACAACGCACAAGGAACAGGAACACCAATAACACAAGTAACCATTGCTCGAGGCTCAAGCTCAGCCAGCTTCTACTTTAAAGACACAATTGCAGGCTCCTCAACCATAACAGCTTCATCCACAGGTCTCACTTCAGCGACAACAACATTAACCATTGTTCAAAACTTAGTGTCCGACGGCGGGTTTGATCAAAGCGGCAGCAACAGTCCATGGAAAGCAAGTGGCTCAGGTTACGCATCAAATCATGAGACAAGCGATACTGCTCCCAGTAACTGGGGGGCATATTCAGAATTAGAAACAGTTCCACCAGGCTATTCGGGAACAGGTTCAGGAATATTGACAAGCACCTTTAGCCCGGCAGTTGCCATAAGCACAATTCCTAATGCTGCTGGTTCACTTTCAATGCAGATCTACAACACCGGATATCTCCAAGCGACTGGATACTACTCATTCCAGATAATCTTGACTGCAAGCGACGGTTCACAACTGATCTATTGGTGGGGAAACAATCCAGCAACTGCACCAACACAAACCAGCACTGTAAAGGTCATAAACTTAGGAACTATACAAGGCACGTTCACAGCGGGACAATGGATACTATTCAGCAGACCCTTGCGCGCTGACTGGACAAATGCAGGGCTATCATCATCCGCAACATTAGCAAGTATTGCACTCCAATGCAACGGCTACCACACAGGCAACAGCCAATACGGACAAGAAATCTTTATCGACAACGTAGCTATTCAATAATTCACAAAAATAATCTTTCTCTTTTTATTTTTTTTATTAAAAAAAAGATTCATCATAATCAAATTAATCCTTCAACCTCAATTGAGCGGCGAGTTTGTCAACGTGGAAGTATCCCTCGCAAAAACCGAAATCTTTTTGTTAAATCGAGGCAGTATTTACTTGGTTTTGCATCCTGTACTGAGGCAACATGGGGAAGGTATTATTTGTAATACAGTTTATGAGCAGCCTGTAAGTTTCTTAGGCTTTGATTTAAAAAAGACTGAACAAAAAATGATGCTTCTACACACAATCTGTCTCTTCTACCCTTTTGCGAAGGCAAGTTGGCAAAACGGAGAAGCACAGTTCTCAAAAAAATTAATACACCAAAACAACGCGTAATGTTTCGAGGGATATGTTGGCTAAACGAAACAGAGTAATTTCTATTTTGGCGTTGCCTTTTGCCTCAGCAATTTGGCTATTTGGATGGGTTTTCCTTTGTTTGAACTCTAAAAAACGGGATGCTAAAAGTAAAATCAAAGCAATGCCATAAAATAGCTCAAAATAGTAGGTCAGCAAGAAAAGTGTAGTTTTAGCTGGTGCCTTGCCTATTTTGCTCGAGTAATGTAAAGAAGCTTTTGGTTACGCCGAGATTTAGATAATTATCTAGTTCATTGTTATTCTGTTTGGAATAATTATGAAATTTTATGATTGAAGCCTGAACTCAAACCGAAAAATTTTATCGGGTTAACTTACTTAAATGGTCATGACCTATAGGGTGCAAATGAATGCTGGTGAATTACGCTTTGGCTTTGCATCCTTTGCTTAGGTAGCAGGCGGGGCAGTTTTTTTCTTCACCTGTGTTCCAACAGATCTTGACGCTTTTTTTAACCGGAACATCGAGTTCTTGGACTGCTGAGGAAATCACTATCATGTCTTGGAGATTTTCGGTTTCTTGTGTTTTTTTGTTTGAGTGTGACATATGCTTTTTCTATTCATTTAGTTTAGATATAAATATTTTGTATATTAAGAAACAATATTTGAAATTAGTAAAGTCGATTTACCCCATGACGCCAGATTCTTAGAAGTTCTCTACGTTTGAACCTTTGAGATTTTCGGTATTCGACTGGCTCTATCTTTCACGCAATGAATGCCTAAAGAATTCATTCAAGAATTGTAGCTTAGCACTCAACTCAGGGTTTATGCGCTGTTGAAGAGAAAAACACATTAAGGAAATAAAATATTTAATCAAAATGTATAAACCCCAGCTCCAAAACAAGCAACCCTTCTAACTGTGCCATGTTCAATCCCACAAACCAGAGAGATGGCGAGCACCTAAAACCGAACCACATTACAACAATGTCTTTAGGATACATGAAGCCAACCACGTTTCTTAGGCTGCTGACTCGACCCCTTTTTAGGATGACACTTATCAGCCACATAAGCAGCGGCACGGCTATCTTTCTTAGCTTTACCATTTATTTCAGTTTTTATGAACTTATTCCAGCCACCAACATGAACATCCGGTTGAACGTAACGTTCGGGGTTTTCAACCATATGCTTTTCCAGTATCTGCTTAAGGTTTAATATCTTAAAATCCTTCGTCGCATGAATGATGGTTCCCTTCTCCACGTCTAAAATCGCATAATCATTAACTGAAACCCCTTCAGCTCGCACTCTGTCGTGAAAACGTTCACTCCACAAAAGCTTCCACTGAGTCTTCAGATCTTCAATCAACTTCTTTTGTGCTTCAATCTTAGCTTTGCGATCTTCAGCCGTAAAATCATTGTTTGGGCCATTAGAAACCTGTATATTATCCTTATTCATCACTATGCCCCTTATAATGGAACTATTTAACAGTTATTATAGAAAAATAATATTTCTTTTCTAAGTCCTTCCAATCAGAAAACCAACCAAACACCAAAAAGCTTTGTCTATATAAGTGCTATCTGATGCTTCAAGAAGAACGTCGTCAATTGTAAAATTTACTTTGTAGACATTCAAAAGTTGAAGGCACAGTCGTTGATAATTACAGTTAAATATTCAAGATAAAGGCATAATAATTAATGCGAAAGGAACTTTTAAGACCCTAAACTTCAAAGACATCCTCGAACAACACGAAAGTTTCAAACGCTAAACGATACATTCTTCCTGATCCACATTTGGCGGCTGGGGCAAATTCGTTGAAGATAACATAAATGCCAACCAAATTGGTTGCGTCTAACGTTCACCCAAACTTGACCATAACCTATATGCTTGATAGACAAGCAAACAGAGCTGTCTGAGTCAAAAGGGGGAAAACCGCTCTGTTTGCAGTTGGGCACATGGCAATCGCGTACCTTTTGGGGAAGGGCTCGTCGAAAGGTCTGCGTACTAAACTTAACATACCCATACTGCTGGTTCTCTCAATTTTGCCTGACATAGACATCGTCTATGATTTTTTAACTGGCTCCGATATACATAGAGGTCCACCGCACTCCATTGTAGTTGCGGCATTAGCTTTCATTCCTATCTTTGTTAT
The DNA here is from genome assembly GCA_003151735.1 of Candidatus Bathyarchaeota archaeon. GTDB lineage: Archaea > Thermoproteota > Bathyarchaeia > Bathyarchaeales > Bathycorpusculaceae > Bathycorpusculum. The sequence continues at coordinate 16,756 of PLYI01000065.1, forward strand.
TTATCGCAAAAAGGCAATCCCGTACTTCTTAGCGTTAATTTCCCATCCTTTGATAGGTGACTTTTTCATCGGTGGAAAACTACAACTGTTTTGGCCATTCTCCAACAACATATACGGATTTCAAAACATAAGCATCTTTAGTACATTAAACATAGCTCTTGAACTAACCTTGTTCGTAATAGCCACGCTTATCCTATACAAAAGCGGCGATTGGAAAGCCTTTTTCACAAGCAACAAAACAAACTTAGTGCTGATTATTCCCATAGCCACCGTCCTGCTTCCAAGCACAATCGGCTACCCCTTCAGCAAATCGCTCCTGATCACTGAGCCTCCGTTGGCTTTGGCGCATCTTTTTTACCTTATGCTCTTCAGCATAGCAATCATAAAAACGCTAACTGCCATTTACAAAAAACGATTTCATCCACCGTTAAGCAAAGGCTCAATCTTGGGCTAGGGGTTTAGTCTGTTGTGAGTGCTTGTTTGCTGTAATCGTTTGGTTTGGCTTTTCTTGTTTTTTCACGTAGGAACCTGAGTTTTACTAAGCAATATTTATATCAAAAGTGCTTTATTCAGCAAGCTAACTAATCTGGGTAGGCGTTGAACCAACTTGTACCGCGTGTATGAAGACCTCTTGGTGGTAAAATAATGCCGTTAAAAACTGTAAAGATAGATGCGGCAGGCGCTTTAACGTTAGAGTGGATTTTGCAAGTTAAGAATTACAAGTTAACTCTTGACAAGAACCGCTGTGTCGGCTGCCAAGTATGCACGGCGGCTTGCCCTAAAGAAGCCATAAAAACACAGAAGCAACCTAAAACTCAAGGGGAAAAAACAAAAAAAGCCAAAGTAGACATTGACTTGGCAAAATGCAACTTCTGCGGAATCTGCGACGTCACATGCCCATATGGCGCAATCAAAGTAACCCTAAATGGCGCACATGACCTATCCATCCTGGAAAAAGACAGTTACCCGCAACTGGTCCGCGAGATAGCTGTAGATACAGGCAAATGCGGAAAAGAATGTGTCGAATGCGAAAGTGCATGTCCGCTTTCACTCATAAAAATCTCAAAGGTCGGTTTCGACGGCAAACCCGTCCAAAACGTAGAAGCTCTTTCTCCAAACGAGGAAAAACGTGTCCAACTCAAAATTGACATCCAAAAAGATTACTGCCCAACCTGCCGAGTATGCGAATTCAAATGCGCTCCAGGAGCATTAAAAGTCAAAAAAGCCTTCGAAGGAATAGTTAGCATAAACCAAGCGAAATGTCCTGAAGGCTGCACAGACTGCCTCGACGTTTGCCCCATCAAAGGAGCACTTGCGCTTGGCGAAGACAAAAAAATTCATGTTAACGAGTTATTCTGCACCTACTGCGGCGCATGCAAAAATGTTTGCCCAGTAGATGAAGCCTTAGTTGTTAAACGCACAAAGGTTCTTCATACACCCATCCATTCGGGCACATGGAACAAAGCCTTAGAGCGCATAACCAGCCCAGCTGACGCCGCTAAGGAATTAAAAGCTCAGGCGTCCCAGAACAGACGCAAAGTTGTTGAAAAAAGGTTTCTTTCGGAGGCACTAAAAAATGAGCACTACTAAGCCACAAACATTAACTAAACCTGAAGAATGCGCTTGCAAGCCTGAACAGCTGCGCGTCGGCGTTTTCGTCTGCCACTGCGGCTTAAACATCGCAGGTACCGTAGACGTAAAAGCAGTAGCTGAATACGCAAGAACCATTCCCGACGTCGTTTTCGTCAAAGAAAACCGCTACACATGTGCAGACCCGGGGCAGGCAGAAATCCGTAAAGCCATCAAAGAACAAAACCTAAACCGCGTAGTCATCGCCGCATGCTCACCGAGAATGCACGAACCCACCTTCCGCCGTACCGTTTCCGAAGCAGGGTTAAACCCGTTCCTTTACGAAATGGCAAACATCCGCGAGTTCGCTTCATGGTGCCACCAGAGCGATCCGAAAGCAGCAACAGAACGCGCTAAAGACAGCGTACGAATGGCTGTTGCAAAAGTACGTCTAATGCAGCCGCTACAAACCATCGAAGTTCCAGTCACAAACAAGGCCCTTATTGTCGGAGGTGGAATCGCAGGCATGAACGCAGCGTTGGACCTTGCAGAAATGGGTTATAAAGTTTACATGCTTGAAAACACCCAGAGCATCGGCGGACACATGGCAGCGCTTGACAAAACCTTCCCAACTCTTGACTGCAGCATCTGCATTGAAGGACCAAAAATGGTGGATTGCGCACGTCACCCAAACATCACAATCTTCTCTAACTCGGAATTGGTTAAAGTTGACGGTTACATCGGCAACTTCAAAGTTAAAATCCGCAAAAACGCCCGCTACGTCATCCCAGAAAAATGTACAGGATGCGGCGAATGCAAAGAAGCTTGCCCAATTGAATACCCCAACGAATGGGACATGAACCTTGGCACACGCAAAGCAATTTCCGTTCCATTCGACCAAACAGTTCCTCTGATTTACTCCATCAACAAGGATTACTGCATTGAATGCTTCAAATGCACTGAGGTTTGCGGTGAACGCCAAGCAATCGACTTCAACCAGAAACCTGAAGAAGTAGAATTTGACGTCGGCGCAATCATTGTTTCCACAGGCTTCGACGTTTACCTGCCATACGACATGCCCTTGCTTGGCTACGGGAAATACCCCAACGTCATCACAAGCATGGAGTTCGAACGCTTAATTCTCGCAGCTGGCCCAACAGGCGGCAAAGTCATCCGCCAATCAGACGGACAAAAACCACACAAAATTGTTTTCATCCAATGCGTCGGCAGCCGAGACAAAACCCACTACCCATACTGCTGCAACTTCGGATGCATGTACACACTAAAACATGTGGTTCAGCTTAAAGAGAAGTATAAGGAAGACATTGAGGTCTACGTTTTCTACATGGACATTCGAAGCCCAGGAAAAGGCTACGAGGAATTCTATGACCGCGCAAGGGAACGTGGCGTAAACTTCATTCGTGGACGTGTAAGCCGAATTGACGAAGACCCAAAAACCCATAACTTAACAGTTCACTCCGAAGATACACTTCTTGGCCAACCCATAGAAGTTGAAGCAGACATGGTTGTGCTCGCAACCGCTGCTATACCCAAAAAAGGTTCAGAGGACATCGCCCGTATACTCAACCTCTCACGCGGCTCCGACGGCTTCTTCATGGAAGCACACCCCAAACTTAAACCCATGGATGCACCAACCGACGGCGTATTCTATGCTGGCGCATGTGTAGGCTTAAAGGATATTCCCGCTAGCGTTTCTCAAGGAAGCGGCGCAGCGTCAAGAGCAGCAACAGTTATCAGCAAGCCAAAGTGGAAGATTGAACCCATCATCTCAGTTGTTGACGAATCCAAATGCCGAAACAAGACGGCGAAATGTGGAGTTTGCCAAGACAAATGCCCATACGGCGCCATCCGAATTGAACCTAACAAAGCAGCGCAAATAATTACCGCCAGCTGCCACGGCTGCGGAACATGCGTTGCCGAATGCCCACAGCACGCCATCACGCAAATGCACTTTACTGACGCACAAATTATTGCTCAAGTCAGAGCGGCACTTGAAGATAAACCAGAAGAAAAAATCCTTGCCATTCTTTGTAACTGGTGCAGCTACGCAGGCGCAGACCTTGCAGGCATCAGCCGATGTGACTACCCAGCCAGCGTAAGAGCTATCCGTGTCATGTGCAGCGGCAGAGTTGCCAGAGAATTCGTTTTGGAAGCTCTGAGGCTTGGAGCGGGAATGGTTTTGGTTGGCGCATGCCACCTACCATACGACTGCCATTACATCAGCGGAAACTACAAAATGAAAGCCCGAACCGACGCCCTCAAAGGCATGCTTACCAAACTGGGCATGAGCCCCGAGCGGTTCCGAGTAGAGTACGTTTCAGCCGCAGAAGGCATACACTACGCAGAAGTCATCAAAGAAATAGACACTGACATGAAAGCACTAGGCAAAGAGAAAATCCAAGCCGAAAATGCCAAGCTAAAACCCATCCTTGATAACATGCTAAAACGCAAATAGTTTTCTCCTTTCTTTTTTAATCCTTATCCTATGTTCTGTTAATAACTAACGTAAACTTAGGCATAAGAAATGGGTAAAACAATTTCTCCAAAGCTTCCAAAGGCCAAAACAGAGAAACCGAACCCAACAACCAAGTCTGGTCAGCCGAGCTCAGTTTCTCCTCTTCAGCGTTTCGAGAAGAGTATGGTGATTGATTATGAAAAGTGGCATGACGGGATTGGATACGACATAGATGCAATAAGATTAGCTTCGCATAGCGACCGCAAAGCAATTGAGCAAATGTTAATCCAGCATAGCCCGCGTGACTGGCGAGATATCGAAGCCCTTGCCGAAATCAACACAAAAACCGCCCAGGATGCTATCAAAAATGCTGTGAAAAACCCCAACCCGGATGTGCGGGTCGCCGTTACAAGATTCGCCCCGAACTTGGTAACAAACCGTGAACGTAGTCAATCCATTATAGAGGCACTGCAGCACGCAGAAGTATTCGGTGGCCTCTCACAAGTGCTTGACGATATAGAGACCTATCATCCAAGGGAAGGCAAGGAAGCACTTATGAGGGGATTATTAAACCGGAAAGGAGATGTCGCGGTCCTTTTTGCAGCTATGCTCTTTTATATGTATGGAGAGGCAAAAGAGCCTTTCGACATGCAGCAACGCCCTTTCTTCCTGCGATTTAACACCGAAAACAGAGAGGAACGAGTGCAAGCGTTCAGAGAATTATGCAAGAAACTTTGCATCAACCCTAAAAAATATCTGTCATCAAAATAACCATTAGAATTTTTGATGTTGACTTTCTCATTGTCTATCAATCTTGATTGGTGAAAGTCAAACTTAAAAAAAGGCTAGGTAGTTGCTTGTTTTTTTGAACCATGCGATACCTATTACTGCTACGGTTAGGGCTGTGAGGGCTGCTATCGGGTTGATATATTGCAGTGGGGAATAAATAGTCAAAAATGACATCAAAGCTAAAATTGAAAGTAAGATTACTGCATTTCCGATGGCTAAGTTTTTGTGGCTCATTTTCGCAACCTCCAATTTAAATATACAGTTGGGGTTGTTTTGATTTAATGCTAAGCTCTGGAACAGGCTGTTCAGGGATTAGACAGCACGCTAACACATAAAATTAAATGAAAATAAAAATTAATTTAAACTGATGAAAAAGAGTTTAATCTTCTTCTTCCTCAAGTTTTCTTTCTTTAATTTTCAGTGCCTCTTCGTCACCGATAACCTTGAAAGTTTCAGATAGCTCATGCTTGTGCAGGAATTTTTTAACGATTATGCGCACATACTTCTTTGCAAGCGCTTCACCTTCGCCCTTCACTGTTAAGACTTTTCCGTCTGTAGATACGTCTCCACCTGTTTTGTCCTTGAGAAAATCTGATAGTTTCTCGATTAGTTTGCCCTCGTCGCCTTTAAGTTCTGAAGCGTCAACTTTCATTTCAACCATTTTTCATGTTCACCTCGATTCCTATTACGCCATTAACTAATGATTTATCTTACTTTCTCATAGCTGCACTATTAAGTTTCCGCTATCACTTGTCAGTTCGCCCGTCGAGTCCATCTCACTGCTTAAGCTCAGACTCTAGTGCTCATCATCCAAAGCACACAATTAACAACAAAACATAAGACTCTTACGCTATCAACCATTTCTTGCCAGTAAGAAACCATTTTTTTGTATCAAGCGTTTGTTTACTTGTGGAGTTACTGGAGTATGGATCTTTTAGATGCTAGAGGTAAGAGGCGAAGTGTTAGAATTTATAAAAAACCAAGATTTGCCCCGGGTCACTGTTGAGAAGCTGCTTGAGGCTGCAAGGCCGGCGCTGTAGGCTGGCAACGTTCAACATTGAAAATCTGTGGTCGCAAGCGCACAAAAAACCAAGATCGATCTATCTCAAGCAGCTTTTGGTCAAGAAAACCTGCAAGAAGCCGCGGTTGTACTTGTTGTTTGTGCTGACGAAAAACGCGCTGCAGAAAGCTATGGAGACCGTGATAAAACATTGTATTGCATCCAGGACACGGCTGGGTCATCGAAAACATTCTGTTAACTGCTTGCTCATTGGGTTTAGGTTCCTGTTGGATTGACGCTTTCAAGGAGGATCAGGTAAGAAAAGTCATTAATGCCCCCAAATATGTGCGTCCTGTAGCGTTGATTCCAGTGGGGTACCCAGATGAGTTGCCGATTGCTCGACCGAGAAGACCGATTAGCGAAATAATGCATAAAGAAGCCTTCTGATGTCCATTCAGGTCGGATTGGTTAGTTCTAATCTATATTTCAACATATGGTAAACTTTAAAAGAACCGTCCGCATTTATATTTGAACTTCAATGTCGGAAAGCACATGTGTGAACGGGTAGAACGCCAGTTCAGCAAACATATGCTTGACCACCACTGAAAAAATCATAATAACAGGAGGAAAAGAAATGCTCTCACGAGATTGTGATGGATGCTCCCAAATGAAGCCATGCAGTAAACGATTCGGTATTGCTGAGAAAGGCAATTGTGTTTACTGTCCAGATGGAACAGCCCATTTAATAGATGGATAATAAAAAAGTAGTAATTGTTTATTTTAGGTAAACAATTTTTTCGTTTCCTTTTTTTATTTTTTTTTGTTGGTGGTAAGTTTAAAAGTTCAGCCAAACAGTATTTTTGTGTGAGCTTAAAACATGGATTACGCCATAATCGCTGACTCCTACGAAAAAATCGAAGCAACCACAAAACGCCTAGAAATGACTGCTTTACTGGTTGAATTGCTAAAGAAAACCCCCAAAGATATCATAGCCAAAGTAGTATATTTGACGCAGGGCAAGTTGTACCCGGATTTTATGGGTGTGGAGATGGGTGTGGCAGAGAAACTTGCCATAAAAGCTCTGTCACGTGCATCCGGGCAAAGTGAGGGCGTAATCCAGTCTGAGTTGCAGAAGAGCGGCGACATCGGCGAAACCTCACAAAAACAGTTAGAGAAACGCAAACAATCCACATTTTTTAACAAAACACTCACGGTTGAACGGGTTTATGAGACCCTTGATAAACTCGCAAAAACCTCAGGCAGCGGTGCTGTAGATACAAAGATGGCGCTTCTTTGCGGGCTTTTAACTGATGCGTCGCCTAAAGAGGCAAAATGGATAATCCGCACCGTTACCGGCAACCTGCGTTTAGGCATAGCGGACATGACAGTGCTTGATGCGTTAGCGATTGCTTACGGCGGCGGAAAAGAAGCCCGCGAACTCATCGAACGCGCATACAACATATCCTCTGATCTAGGCAGAGTAGCGAGTGTTGTCGTCGAAAAGGGCATTGAAGGAATCAAAGAGTACAAGGTCATGGTTTTTGAACCTATAAGACCCATGCTGGCTGAACGGCTTGGCGCCCCAGAAGAGATTTTGGAGAAATTCACAGGAAAATGCGTTGCCGAATACAAGTATGACGGTGAACGGGTTCAAGCACACAAGAAAGAAGGCAAGGTTGTGTTGTTTTCCAGGCGGTTAGAGAACATTTCTGACCAATACCCCGACGCGGTAGATTTAATCAAGGAAAAAATATCAGCAAAAGAAGCAATTTTAGAAGCTGAATGCGTCGCGATGGATTTAGAAACCGGGGACATGCGTCCGTTTCAGGAACTTATGCATCGCCGACGTAAATACGGCGTTGAAGCAGCCATCAAAGATTATCCTATTTCGCTCTTCACTTTTGACGCGCTCTACGTTGACGGCAAAGACTTAACCCAAGAATCGTTCCCACAGAGACGCAAAACTCTGGAAAAAATCATCCAGCAAAGCGACCGCATGAAACCAGCCACACAAAAATTGGTCACCAGCCCCAAGGAGCTGGAGGATTTCTTTGAGCAAGCTATAGCTGAAGGCTGCGAAGGACTAATGTGCAAATCCGTCGCAAAAGACTCTGTTTACCAGGCGGGAAGCCGAGGTTGGCTTTGGATAAAATACAAACGCGACTACAAGAGTGAAATGACTGATACCGTAGATTTGGTTATTGTGGGCGCTTTCCATGGCCGAGGTAAACGTGTGGGAACATACGGCGCCCTGCTCTTAGCAACATACAATGATGAAAAAGACACTTTCGAAACCGTAACTAAATGCGGCACAGGCTTCACCGACAAAGACTTAGCACAGCTTCATGAAATGCTCCAGAAACACGTTATTCCACGCAAAAACAGCCGTGTCCAATCGATGTTGGAGGCAGATGTATGGTTTGAGCCCGCGGTAGTTTTGGAGATTCTTGGCGCAGAAGTCACCTTGAGCCCCATCCACATGGCCGCCATGAATTCCATCCGCAAAGGAGCAGGCTTAGCAATTCGTTTCCCACGTTTCACAGGCAAATACCGCACCGACAAAGCCCCTGAAGACGCAACCACCTCCAAAGAAATCGTGGAAATGTATCGTCGGCAACTAAAGAAAATCGGCGAAGTTCCGCAATCTTAGAAAAGGCTAAAACTGATAAGTACCAACTGCTTAGTAGTTGCGGGTGCGATTGGTTTGGCTCAAGATACAGAAAAAATGAAATCTATGCTTGCTTTCAAGAAACGGCTTGAAGAGCAACTTGACAGATTAACTGCTGAAATCAACGAGGTTCAGGCAACACTTGACACAGTTAACCAGATTTTGCTTGAAAAGGGCTTCAAACGTGGAGACATAAAAGAAGTTCCCGCATCTCCAGCGCCCATACCTAAAGAAGTAGTGTTGCCAAAACATGAATCTGAACCTCCAAAACCAATGCCAACTCAGCAACACACCGAACCTGAAAGCGTCATACCCCTAAAAACCATGGCGGATGAACCTTTAGCACTTATGTACTTCGACAAACAATCCATACATTTGCTGCCGGACGAAAGCAAGAATTTCAGCGTAAACATGCCGCCGTTCACAAATTTTCTAGTTGAGAAAGTCTTCTCTAAAATGCAGGAAAAAGACAAAGAACTCGTCAGGTTAGGGCAGCTATCCACTGAAAAAATGTTTTCTTACAACATAGTCCGCGAAGGCGACTTAATCCGGGAAATAATTATCAAAAACGCCGACGACGAAAGGCTTAAAGAGCTTAAATCAAGTATCCGCTGGACTTTCGAGAAAATGTACGAAAAAATGAAAAGCGGCAGTTAAGCTACATTGAATGTTTCTGCAGAGTCTCAGCTATTTTGTTCTTTGGGCATAAACCCACAAGTCTTTCAGCTTCTTTGCCGTCTTTGAAAACTATCATGGTCGGAATGCTGAAGACCTGAAATTTTCCAGCTGTAACTGGGTTCTCATCAACGTCAAGTTTGCCGATTAAAACTTTGCCGCTGTACTCTTTTGCCAACTCAACAATGGTTGGAGCCAAAGCTCTGCAGGGACCACACCAGTTAGCCCAGAAATCAACAAAAACCAACTTGTTCTTCTTGAGTGTATCCTCAAAATTCGAATCAGTTACATGGAAAGGTTCAGTGCTCATCTACCAAAATCTCCATTTACAATATTATTACTCTAAGATTTCTTTAATATAAACCGTTCGTGACTCTAAAACGCCGTTTTTCATATGCTGGATTTGCATTCATCGAGCACCTAATCGTCCTAGGCCCAATAGACTTCGCAGGCACAAATCAAAAGAAAACAGTAAGAACTACTCAGTCGATAGCAACAGTACTTCCCTTAACTGCAGTAGCTCTAAACCGTGAATCCGAACAGTCTTAGTCTAGATGCCATCTTTTCGCAACTTTCACAAATATGAAGACAACAACTGCAACAATTATGAAAGTTATCGACGCAACCAGAAAATCGCCAATGCTGAATTTCTGCGAACCTAAAGTAACAACGTACGTTGACAAATCAGCTAATCTTGGAACAGCTAGTCCAATGAGCGGCAACAGAAGGTCTTTCACAAGCGCCTGAACTAATCCGCCCAAATACAAACCTATCACGAAGGCAACAGCAAGCCCCAGAATCTTGTATTTTGACAGAAAATCAATAAATTCGTTCCATAACCCTTTTGGCGGTGTCGGTGGTGGTACTTTCTCTACTGCTTCTCGGATTTTTCTTAACTCTATTAACATTTCGTCTTCTTTACTCAAAACAAACGCCTCTAAATATAATTCACTCCGCTGGGTTTAAAAAATTAACGTCCCCTCAACCATGCGCATCCATTGTGACTGCCTTTTTACTCCCACAAAACCATATACATGACTTAAAGATTGAGAACTTGAAACCCAAGTATCCTACTTCTGAATAAAAATAGAGTTTAAACTATGAATCCTAAGGAACTTTACAGGATTTTCAAAGCTTCTTTCAGAGATTGGCTAGATGACAATGCTACCCTGCGAGCTGCCGCTCTCACTTTCTTCATAATCCTTCCCCTGCCAACCCTGCTGCTCATCGTGATAGCTATTTTTGCTTTGTTTGTAGGGCAAAACCAAGCAATCCAAATACTATTTCAACAGATATCCACAGTTGTAGGTCCTTCAGTAGCAGAATTATTCAAGCAACTGCTATCAAATGCGGCTTCACCATTTACTTCAATTTGGACGGCATTTGTCGTTGTTGGTTTTTCTTTTGGTGGTGCAATTGGCGCTTTTTCAGTTTTACGTGACACAATGGATAGTATCTGGGAAGTTAGGGTACCGAAAGGGCGACCACTGTGGAAAAGGATTAGGAAAACAGTTGGGCCGTTTGTTCTTGTGTCTGTACTTGGCTTAATTGTTATCGCTTGGACAGGAATAACAAGTAGCTTTTCTAGTTTGATGTCATCTTATTCGATAAATAGATCCTTGACTTTGATTGCCAATGCAGCACTTCAAGTAGTTTTATCATTCGGAGTTGCAACGCTGCTTTTAGCATTAATCTACAAGATGATTCCAGAAGCAAAGGTTCACAGGCAAGACGTAACAGTAGCATCAATAACCACTGGAATAGCGTTTACTGTGACGAACTACATTATTGGAACATACATTCAAACCTTCACCGTTACGACGATCATCGGTACAGGAGGCGCATTGGTTATTATTTTGCTGTGGATTTTTATTTTAAACCAAATTGTGCTTTTCGGAGCTGAAGTCTCCAAAGTTTATGCCACAACTGTTGGGGAACATGCAAGGCAACATTTGCCCCCGTCTTTAGAATTGATAATTCAACCCCTTGAGAAGGCTGGAGAAATGATAGAACAAGCAACAAAGGATGAGTTTGAAACCGAAGAAAAATCTAAAAAAACAGCGGCGACGTAGGAGAACAAGAGAATCCAAGAAAATATGTACGGCGCAGACCCAAAATGAGCATGTTTTGTTTACTACGCACAAATCATTAATACCGAATTCAGTCTACCCTTTTAAGACGGGTTAAGTATGAGTCGTTCCAAACTAGAAATATACGTTGATATTCTGAATGCATTAGCCGAAAAAGGGCCTCTGCAGCTAAACCACATTGTGTGCCAAGCAAACGTTAGCGGTAATCTTCTAAAAGGATACTTGGATTTTCTAATCAAACAAGGCTTAATCAAAGAAAGTGCAATGGAAAAGAACGGCGTTGTTTACTCAAACACCAATCGGGGAACGGCAGTCATCAAATTCTTTGGAGAAGCTAACAAGACGCTTCATGTCTCGGAAGAAGATGATAAATTCTTGCCAGTGACCTATTGAGAAACAGCTTCTAATCTATTCGGAATATTCCTGTTCCGTCAAATATTGAGCCATCGTCGTCTAACCTAAAATACGTGCATATCCGCTGTCCTTTTTCCGTTATTGAATACACTTTTTTTGCTCCAAGATTTCTTTCTATGATTATGTCCAGTCTGACTAGAAAGTTGAACAATTCTTTTGATGAATCTGACTCGAGGCCGGCTCTGTGGATTACTTGCTTTTGGGTTATCGAGTCCATGTCGTCTAAGACCTTAATTATGGCAAGGTACTTCTCCATTCTAGACAGACTCAAATTGTTCGTCTCTTTTAGAAAAATGGCGCTCATTCAATTATTAAGGCTTTCGACTTAAGTCTGTTATCACGAGAAACATAAGGCTCCTTTTTTCCCAAATAACCATTAACTACATCGCAGCAAGGAAGAGATTAAAAGCTAAATCTAAAGATTTCGAATTTTTCCTCTCATCTCCGATCAAGTTTGGGTTAATGAAAGTTTAAGAGGGTCCTCAAACTAATAATTGTGTGAACATTTTTATGGAAAAAATTTTGTTAACTGGCTTCATTGTTTTATTTATCATACTTACAGGATCTTTCAGCATGTCTTTAGGCGAAATGATGTTCAACATTGGAGTAGCCAGCGGCGACGTGTTCCGATATGGCTATACAGGCTATTTTAATTCAAACGATCCTCATGCTCTTCCTCCTGCTTATTTTTCCTTTATAAATCAGACCGATTATTTCATGATTAACGTAACTGGGGTTTCTGGCTCTTCGGTGAATTTCGATACGGGGCTACGAGGGTTGAATGGTTCAAGCAGTCTGGGGGTTTGCAGCATGAATGTGGGGACAGGCATGACGTCGATTTCAGGGTATGGTGGTCCAGCCTCTGCAAGCGGTTTCTACTTTATCGCACCTAAAGTGGGCATGATGGGCAGAATGTTTCCCTCTTCGAACTTGAGCCCAACCATAAACGATACACTAATGATGTCTTATACCGGTGGATCGCGGTTAACTAACCATTTTGTAACAAACGAAAACAACACTGCAATCGGCGTTTACAATAATATGGATGTCTATTATGACCAAGCCACCGGCATGATGGTACAGTGGCGTCAAGAAACCCTTCAGACAAGCGGAACCTTCCAGACCAACAGCACCCAAATTATGAAAATAACCTCGTCTAATCTTTGGGTAATCCCGGAATTCCCAACATCTACTATCGCTTTTGTCTTCATCGTCGGCATGTCTATCATAGTGGTGATCTTAGGAATTGCCAAGTTCAAACGAGTTCATCAAACTCATGGATTGGCTAAATAGAATAATGTATCTTTCAGGCCGGTTTACTGCTGCATTTATAAACAATGTAAATCCCCAATATCATGACTGCACCTGCAACTAACTGAATCCAAGTAAAGGATTCCCTTAAAACAAAAAAAGCAAGAACAGCGCCGAAAAGAGACGATAACGAGAAAATTACACCCGTCCTGATTGAACCTATTTTGTGCAAAGCAAAAAAGAAAAACAGAATCGAAAAAGCTATGCTAAAGGCTCCCACAAACAGAACGTATGGCAAAGCCGTCAGCGGGATGTTGAAACTGAAACCAAAAAGAAAAGAAATGCCTAGTAAAGTTAAGCCGCCGAGAAAGCACTTTAGGCCAGTAACCGTAATTATGTCTCTTTTTCGGCTAAGAAATTTGCTTAGATTGTTATCTATTCCCCAAAAAAAGCAAGCTCCAATTATAAGTAGATTACCGATAACGTTTTCGGTAAAAGTTAGTTTCTGGAATGCCCCGTTTGTCGTCAAGAAAACAACTCCCACAAGCAACATCAGAATCCCTGCTTACTCCCGTTTTGAACAGCGCTCTTTTAAAAAAATAAAAGCAATTAACACTGTAAAGAGGGCTTCACCATTAAGAAGCAGGGATGCATTAATTGCTGTTGTTTGGTTAAGACCGTTCAAAAGGAGAAGTGGAGCAGTTATTGAACCGCAAATGATGACTAAAGTAAGTATTCTATAGTCTTTTTTTGTTATTTTGGTCTCTGTTTCTGATGTGTCTAGTTTAGTAAGAATTTTTTTGTGTAGGGGTGAAAGGTAGATAGCGAATAGGAAGATGCCTGCGACAAAATAGATGATTCCGGCAATTACGGTTGGGTTAGTGTTTTCTAAGGCTATCTTGTTTAAAGTAGAGCTTACACCAAATAGAATAGCTGAAATGACTGCGCTAACGTAGCCCCAATGATGTGACATTGCTTAAAGTAAATTTAGTGGAAGCTTTTAGTTTTTAGGTCTTTTAATCCTATTGTTTTTTCCAAGGCCTTTTAACGCCGTCATTATCCCAGTATCCACAACACATGCGGACGGTAACATACATCTCTATTTTTTTATTGTAACAGAATCTCTTGCTTGTTGCATCAGCTTTAGAACCGCCTGGCAACGTAATTAAGTCAGCTTTCTCAGCTCGATCCATTGCTTCAGCGTTTTTGGGGTCAATTCCGCCATCGCTGTTTAATTCCTGTGAAAGTACGGGTTCATTATTGTTAGCTATGTATTTGCAGTTAAAACAGTTGGTTCCAAGAACTTTTTCTTTAGTTGAGCTATTTTTACTCATAAAAACACCTATTGATAAAATATTCTTCTCTAAATAAAACTTTTTGCAAGAATCTTTTCTGAGGTCTTTAATATTTGCTTCCTAAAATTAGTGCGTTTGTTTGCTGGCAGCTGTAAGGATTTGCTCGATTAAGAATTGCTCGTCTGCGCATTTATGTTCAGCCATATGTTTCTTTATAGCTCTATCCATTGCTGCTAAATCAGGAACTAACAAAATTTTCGCTCCACAACTACACTTTACGATGGGCATATTAGACTTTGACCTTTTCCTATTTTCCTTAGCAATTTCTTTTTCAATTTTCAATTTGGCACTTTGAATTTTCTTCAAAAGTTGCGCCTCCAAGCAAAATAGGTGTAGAGAGAGAGCGATTATCTAATTATTTAGCGTTGTCTCGAAATAAGCATTTGTGGTATTATTCGAGCAACAACAAACCAAGCGCCAAATTAAGAGGCATTTTAGTTTTCTTATTTATTAGGTCGAGAAGGTTTAGAAAAGTTTCTTATTAAAGTTAATCTGATAAACTACCAAAAGGGCTCCAACATGATGCAAATCACGTTAGACGACATTGATAAATGTATACTGGAGTTACTGCAGCTCGACGCACGAGCTTCTTTTGCTGACTTAAGTCGAAAATTAGACGTAGCCGAAGCCACAGTCCGGTTTAGGGTTAAGCGGCTTATTGACAACGGCGTGATTACCAGATTTGCTGCGTTGCTTAACCCCGCTAAAGTTGGTTTTGGAGTGAGTGGAGCGATTTTGCTTAAAATTGACCCAGCCAATTTGGAACAAGCATGTAAGCAACTGGTGGCTTTTGATGAGACATTGTACCTATTTCAAAGTACGGGGGAATATGACGTGGTTTCAGTGATACTTGCCCGTGACATGATTCACTTGAATGACCTTGTAAAGAGGACTAAAATGATTGTTGGAGTGAAGGATGCTCGAGTCTCGGTGACGACGCGGTTTTTGAAGTTTGATCCCGCAATAAAATTTTGAATTTGTGTTTGTTGGCGTGATCTAAGAGTCAAGGTTGCGGAATCAGCAACACCTCCATATGAAGATTAGTTTTTCCGCAACATTAATAGCTGATTTTGCAACTAGCAGTAATAACAAACACGATATCCGCCCAACGGACATCTTGTCTGCAATTAAACTTAGGATGGAACAATTTGGCGATTGAAGACGTTAAAGGCCTTGATGAAACCGACCGAAAAATAGTGCAGATAATCCAAGACGATTTCCCCATGGTTGAACATCCATGGAAAGAAGTAGGCGACAAGCTCAACATCACAGAAGATGACGTAATAAAACGGTTAAAACGCCTAAACGAAAAGGGCATCACACGAAAAATAGGATCCATCGTTGACGCCTCAAAGATCGGTCTAACCGCAGCAACTTTGGTCGCTATGAAAGTTCCCCAAAACAAAGTTGACCAAGTAGCCCGCACAATCAACGAGTATAGCAGCATCTCACACAACTACGAACGCGAACACGAATACAACGTATGGTTCACCATAACGGCATCAAGCAGCAAAGACTTAACCAACATTCTGGAGGAAATTAAGCAAAAAACAGGAATCCACCCCGGCAACGTCCTCAATCTCCCTACAAAACAACGTTTCAAAATAAACGTACGTTTCCAACTAACCTAAGGTGAATGCAATGGATGAAATTGACTGTAAAATCTTGTTAGAAACAAATAAGGGGCTTCTTTTAACGCCTGAACCTTTCACCGAAATAGCCGCCCAAATAGGTATCACGCCTCGAGAAGTTATAGCTCGAATAGTCAAGCTGCGTGAGAGCGGCATAATCAGGCGGTTTGGCGCTTCAATCAAACCCAATGACCTTGGTTTTTCAGCAAATGCCCTCGTAGCGTGGAAGGTACCTGAAAACCGCGTTCAAGAAGTGGGCATCTTTTTGTCAAAATTCAGTGAAGTCACGCATTGCTACGAACGCCATGCTGTTGCTGGCAAATGGGAATACAACCTCTACACAGTTATGCATGCCAAAGAACGCGAATCCGTTGAGCAGCTAGTTAAGAATCTTTCAGAGGTAACCGCCGTCCAGGACTTCCAGATTTTATACAGCACAAGAGACCTCAAAAGAACCTGCGTCCGCTCGACTTCTGGTGCTCTTTCCACAGAAGGAGGCAAATAAAATTTGATTAACATTTCTAAACTTTGGTGCGGCACCCCCGGCTCCATGGATCACCTACGTTACGGAGGCGCAGTACATCAAAAGCCTGTGGTCGTTTGGAACAGCACCCGACGATGCAACCTCCACTGTGTACACTGCTACTCAAAATCAGAAAACAAACTCTACCCAAACGAGCTAACAACAACCGAAGCAAAAGCCTTCGTGGAAGACCTTGCAGCATTCGGCGTTCCAGTGCTATTGTTCTCTGGCGGCGAACCCTTACTTAGAAAAGACCTCTTCGAAGTTGCTCACCTTGCAACCTCCAAAGGCATACGAGCAGTGCTATCAACAAACGGCACACTCATCACTGAAAGCGCCGCAAGACAACTAAAAACCGCAGGCTTCTCATACGTTGGAGTCAGCTTAGATGGCATAGGCGAAACCAACAATAAATTCCGAGGCAAAGAAAACGCTTTCGAAGCGGCGGTTGCAGGAATTCGCAATTGTCTAAAAGCCGGCGTTAAACCTGGGCTTCGTTTCACTGTAACCAAATATAACTACAGTGATTTGCCTGAAATTTTTGATTTTATAGAAG
This sequence comes from Candidatus Bathyarchaeota archaeon, assembly GCA_003151735.1. GTDB lineage: Archaea > Thermoproteota > Bathyarchaeia > Bathyarchaeales > Bathycorpusculaceae > Bathycorpusculum. The sequence continues at coordinate 33,753 of PLYI01000065.1, forward strand.
CTGAAAAAATTCCTCGTGCCTGCTTTTACCATTTAGCCTATGTGGGACGGGGAACGGCTATGGCAAAAGATGACCTAACACACGAGCAGACCCGCGAGTTTATGGATTACATTTTTATCAAAACCGAAGAGTTCCATCAAAAAAAGGTGAAAACAGAAATCTTGACGGTTGATAACCATGCTGACGCCGCTTACCTTTACTTAAAACTAAAAGAAAAAGACCCAAAAAAAGCTGAGGAAGTCATGCAGCTTTTGAAAACAAATAAGGGGAACAGTTCAGGGCAAGGTATTGGATGCGTGGACTCCGCGGGTTGGGTGCATCCTGACCAATTCTGGCAGCATTATTCTCTTGGCAACATACGTGAACGCCGATTCAGCGAAATCTGGAGCGACAACTCCGAAGCATTGCTTCATGCACTGCGGAACCGAAAAGAGCATCTCCGAGGAAAATGCAGCCAATGCCGATTCCTCAACATATGCAATGGCAACCTCCGAGTCCGAGCTGAAGCCATCTACAGCGACATATGGGCATCTGACCCCGCCTGCTACCTAACACCGCAGGAAACAGCGCCTCTTTAGGAAAGACAAACATGAGCACGCCAACTTTGCATAATCCCCTTCAATCTCCAGCGTTGGCGCCTAACGTTATAGCTTGGGAATCCACGCGGGCATGTGACTTCGCCTGCGTTCACTGCCGAGCCAAAGCCCAAAAACTGCCAGACCCCAACCAACTCACCACCCAAGAAGCCCTTGCATTAATGGACCAAATCGCCGACCTCTGCAAACCCGTTTTAATCATAAGCGGCGGCGACCCCCTGCAGAGAAAAGACATCTTTGAAATCGCCTCACACGCTTCCAGCCGAGGCATAAGGGTAGCTATGTCTCCGAGCGGAAGCGACATCACTCCCGATGTCATCAAAAAAATGAAGTCGTCAGGGGTCAAGATGATCTCGTTAAGTTTAGATGGCTCTAAACCTGAAATCCACGATAGCTTCCGTCAGGTGCCGGGCGCTTTTGAGTTGGCTATGAAGAACATGTCTTATGCCCGACAAGGAGACCTACCGTTTCGAGTTAACACTACAGTTACCAAACATAACCTCAGCAACCTTTCGGATATTCTTGGGTTGGCTGTGGAAGTGGGCGCTAAAGAATGGGATATCTTCATGCTGGTGCCCACGGGACGCGGCAAAGTGGAAATGGAAATAACGCCAAGCCAGTACGAGGAAACGTTGCAGTTCATCTACAACGCTAGCCGCACATCGCAGATTCCCATCAAAATGACCTGCGCACCCCAATACATGCGCGTCTTAGCGCAGGGCCAAAAAAGTGAACCAGCCCAAACAACCGTTCATGGCGGAAGACGTGCTGGTGGCAGAGGCTGCATGTCAGGCAACGGATTCTGCTTCATCTCCCACGTCGGCGAGGTCTTTGGATGCGGTTTCTTGCCCATACCTGCAGGAAACATTCGGCAACAAAGCTTCAAACAAATCTATCAACAGTCCCCACTGTTCCTTAAACTGCGCAACCACAGCCTGCTGAAAGGAAAATGCGGAGCTTGCGAATACAAAACAATATGCGGCGGCTGCCGAGCAAGAGCATTATCCATCCATAAAAGTCACTTGGAAGAAGAACCCTACTGCGTCTACATACCCCAAAAATGCTGATGCCTAAATTCTTTTTAACAGATTTTCAACAAATAAATGTCGCCAAAAATCTCCAATACGACGTATCCCCCTTAGGTTTCTGCAATGAGTTTCTAATTAGCTCCAAATAGGCCGATGGAAACTTGATTTTACAACTTACCCATGCAGAATCAAGGCAACAGGTATGTTTTATGAATTTTTTGGAGCAACTATAATTCCTAACCAAATTGACCCTGAATACGATTGGTCATATTTTCCCTGTGCTGATAGAAACTTGAGGTTACCCAAATCGATTTCAATAGCATATCTTCCTGTTGGGGCATTATCAGCCCATTTAATTGTTAAAATAGTAGAGTTAGAGGTGTCTGGTTGTAAAGTTATTTGACTTAGGCTGAAAGAGTAGTTGAAAACTGATTCTTGAACAATAGAAGTATTTCAGCTGTTAGTGTCCCAATTGCTATAGTTTATCGTGCTTTTGTAAGCCGTTAACCTTGGGTTTTCAATAGGTATTGCTATTTGCGCTGAACTCATTGATGTAAAAGTAAGATTTACCTGTTGAGTTGAATCTTGTGAAACGTTCATAACACCTGTTAAATTGCCTGCATTTTGTGGGGAAATGCTGTAAGTTAGAGTATTGGGGTACTTGCTGGTTGAATTCTGTTTGCGTAACCCAAGTATAAACCAACAACGACTGCGACTACCAGAATGATTGAAATCAAGTGGTATCTGCGCTTCATCTCTCAGGTTAGCCATCACTCTTTTGATTACTCAGCGATGAACATTAACTTGTACTTAACTGTCAATTAAGAATAGGAAGTTTAATGGTGGGCCGAGGCGGATTTGAACTGCCGACCTTTCGATTATCAGTCGAACGCTCCAGCCAAGCTGAGCTACCGGCCCCCATTTGAGGTGACACCAATCTAATATTATGTAGGTTTATAAGAATTGCCATAAATCTTTTAATGCAACACCATTGTTGAATTGTTAGGTTAGTTGTGTTTGGGCTCGTAGCCTAGCCAGGATTAAGGTGTCGGCCTTCGGAGCCGGAGATCGTGGGTCCGAATCCCACCGAGCCCGCTTCAATCTCCATTTAGATTGTTATTACTTTTTGAAGTCACATATCCGTAAATAATCAAAAATACCTCGTGTAAGTGGAGTTTTGGTAACATGCAAGCTCAGACTTCTGGAGAAATTGAAGAACACCTCAAAATGACCGATGGCTTCAACCTTTTTTGCAGGCATTGGCCGTCGGTTGGACCTGCGTAAAGAGCAGTAATTTTCCTTCATGGGCGTCGACGCTGTGGTGTTCTACAGAATCAAACCTGACGAAATATCAGTTAAGGCGTCACAGTATGCCGTGGCGAGTTTTGCCGCTCAAATCGACACCCTTGCCCGAACAGTTCTAAGAGACATCATTGGCGGCATGGATATGAGTGTAGCTAACCCCTCCAGACCCATAATCAACGCCAGCCTAAAAACTGCCCTCGACGAGCAGACGGAAAAGTGGGGCATCGAAATTGTAAGGGCAGAAATCAAAGATTTAAAGCCGCCCATAGAACTCATCATATCAATGGAGTCTGTTCTCAAAGCAGACAACGACCGTCAAGCAGCCGAAAAAACAGCCATAGCACAAGCGACCTTGGCAGGTGGACAGAAAAACGCGGCAATTCAAGTTGCAGAAGGCCAAAAACAAGCCCATCCTGCAAGATGAAGGACAGAAAACCGCAACTATCGCTATAGCTGAAGGCGATGCTCAAGCAACTAAGCTGAGGAACGAAGCTTTAACCACTTACTTCAAGGACAGTGCCATCACCTTCAAGCAGCTAGACACGATTTCCGCATCGCTTCAGAACAACACAATGATAATTGTTCCCGAAGGAAAAGCCATATCACTTATACTTAATGAGCAAGAGAACCTTTCAAAAGCAACGATCATACCTGTTCCGACGCCGCCACAGAAAAGCGTTAAACAAATGTAAACAACTTCAACTCTAAACTGAGTGGTTACGCCAATTTTAGGGTGCCCACGTAATCCTTTATCATTTCTTCATGTACAAAAGCTAACGGCGTAGGGAGCTGGTTTAAGCTGAAGAGTTTGATTTCTTGGATTTCGCTTTCCTGCTTTTTGATTTCTCCACCCACAGGCTTCACTACAAAGCAGGTTGGGTAATACTCGTATTCTATGTCATCTTTGACGCCTTTTTCAACATATTCGCCTACCTTGCTAACAATGGTTACGTCGAGTCCTGTCTCCTCTTTAACTTCCCGAACAATCGTTTGCTCTATGGTTTCGCCATGATCCATTCTGCCGCCAGGCAACGCCCAGTAACCCACGAAGGGAAGAGTGTTTCGTTTTATAAGCAAAATCTTGTCTTCAGGAAATGGGATTATGGCGGTTGAGGTTTTACCTATGTACTTCTTCATAGCGACCTTTCCTAAGTTGTTATTTTCAGTCTCCAGTTAATCACTATAGATGCCGCGAAGATGACGATGCCTGAGAAAACAACTAGCGGACCTGAGAATGGAATCGCAGTGTTAGGACCAAAAAAGAGGCTCCAGATAAGAACTCCCGAGAACCCGGCAATGGCGCCGAAAACTGCACTTAGCCACGAGTACCTTCGCATATGCGAACTCAAGTTTTTAGCCGCAATCGCGGGCACAATTACGAGAAACCCTACAAGTAATGTTCCGACTATTTGTATACCGATAGCCACCACAACTGAAACAAGGAAAAGATAAAGCAGATTCACTCTTGCAACCTTAATGCCCTTTGAGATTGCAAGGTCCTCGGAAATCATCGCCAATACCAACTTGTCATAGATTAATTTAGTTAGAACTATGGCCACAACACAGACTACTGCTGCCACGGTGGTGCTAAGCAAGGTTACCTGAGAAATATCGCCAAAAAGTGCAGCTTCTAGCGCATCCAAATTATTCCCATAAATCAAAATACCGATTGCCAACGCGAGAGTGAACATCGCTCCTACGAGCGCTTCAAAAGAGATTTTTGTAGTTCTTTGAATTTGCCAAATAATCGCGGCCGAAACAAACAAAAAGGCAAAAGCGCCCAAAAAGGGGTTAAAATGAAAAGTTATCCCTATGGCCAAGCCAGGCAAAGCAACATGAGAAAGGGCATCGCCAACCAGTGCCATCTTCTCAAGTACCATCAAGGAACCCAAGTAACCTGTGGCAACCCCGACGAAGATTGAAAGGGCTAGGCTGTAGAAGGTTGAATCAAGCATACAAGTCAGTTTTCTCCTCGTTCTGTTTCAACGCAGACTGTTTCGCCATAAATCTGTCTTTGGATGTCCGGTTTCGCTATTTCCTCTGCTGGTCCACAGAATGTTAGGCATTTGTTTAGGGCAAGTAAATCATCTGCGTATTCCTGTACAATGTGAATGTTGTGTGTTATTAGGAAAATCGTTATTTTCTGGGTTTGTTTGATTTCATTGAGCATCAGGTAGATTGGTTCTTCACTGTCCATGTCAACGCCCGTTGTGGGCTCATCCAAAAGCAGCACATTGGGGTTGTCGTTTAATGCCCAAGCAATCAAAACTCGCCTCAACTGCCCACCCGACAAGACACCTAACCGCTTGTTCAAGATGGTATCGTCGTTTAATCTTACTTTTCTTAGAGACTTTTCTACGTCAACGCCGTTTCCAAGTGAGAGGAACTCTCTAACGGACATTGGAATATCAGATACCGCGACGTATTGGGGTACGTAGCCGATTTTTACTTTCTCTGTCCACTCCATCGAACCAGTATGTGGAACAAGGTTCAGAAGGGTTTTGAGCAGGATTGTTTTGCCCGCGCCGTTGGGTCCAAGTATGGCTAGGGTTGTTCCCTTCTTAACATTAAAACTAATGTGATCTAGTAAAATTTGGTTTTGTAGTTTTACGCCAAGATTTGAAACTTTCAATATGTAACTGTTGTCTTCAGCCATAATTAACCATCTTTCACATTACCTTAGGCAGAGCGCATATAATATTTGTGTGAGGAACGCAATAAGTTTTTTGAAATAGGGTACGTGTACCTTTTTTTTGATTTCATAAGGAATGTAAAAAAGGGGGCGTCCACATTATCATTTTTTTATAAAGGCGGTTCAGTCTATGGAGAACGCGAAAATAATTACCTCTATCGTTTCATTGTTTGGCGCAATAGCTGGAGTTTTATTTACAAGGATTGCGAATCCTCCTGAGGGCTTCCTCTATTGGATACCCTTGTTCGCAATGTTCGGTGTAATCGCAGCGAACCTGGTTCTGCTAATTGTATATGCAATATCCAAAAGCTAAGTCAACAAAACCAAGCGTTAAGCTGCTAATCGGTTACTTAGAATTTGTTGTTCTTTGTCTGAGAGCCAGCCTTCGTGTTTTAGGTAAACTAAGCCTTTCTCAACATTTTCCATGAACAAACTGTTGTTTAGAAGATTATCTTTCTGAGATAGACTGCTAAGTAGGCTTTCAAACATGGTGTTTTGTTTGGTAAACACTTGAACGTTTTCAATTAAGGCATTGATTGCTTTGAAACGTGGCACAAGCAAGTCTCTGATTTTCGACATGCCAAATGCGCCTTTGAGTTTCGCAGAGAAATCCACGGCGCTGACTGTTGAGGGCGGAAGGATAAGGTAGCGTTTAGTTAAGCCCATTTCATAGCAAGCCACGTAAAACAGCACATAAAACAGGGAAGGAGCTTTCAAAGCTTGGTCTTTAATTCCTAACAATTCAAAATTGGCTTTAATTGTCTCTTTTACCTTGAGGCTTTTGTTTAAGCCTTCGATTACTGGTTTTTCTTGTTTAAGTAGTCTATAGGTTTCCTGCTTGAAAGTGAGCATTTTAGCGTCGCGGGAGGCTTCAAGTTCCAGCAGGAGCTGGCGGACAAACTTGATTTCGCCGTCAAGTCCAAAATTTAATTGAGAGATTTCTTGCTGTTTTTGTTTGCTAATTTTCTTAAAGTTGCCCTCGATGTTTTTCAGTTCCTTTTTAAGACCATTGAGTTCTTTTTGGGTTTGTTTGATTTTTTCTTTCCATCGTTTCTCGTAAACTGCATACTTCTTTGTGGCTTGGGCTTTTGCTTCGCGTTGGTAGAGCTTGATTTTTCCCTCGTTAGTTTGGATGGCTTTCTGGGTTTTTACTTTTAGCTTTTGCAGTTCAAAGAGTTCTTTATCAAAACTTTCCGTTAAACTCTTTATTTTCTGTTTATACTCTTTGGTTAGTTTGGCTATTTTGGGGTTTACTATTTCTTCTTGAGCTCTGATTTTGGCATCTGCTTCTTCCTTAACGGCTGCCGCTTCATAATCGAGTTCCGTTAAGTACTGGCTTGTTGTTTTGTTAATGAGCCGTGTGCATTCTGGAAGCTTTTCTGCTTCATCCCTTAGACCTGATTGCAACTTATCAAACTCAGTTATCATGGAGGATATTGCGGTTTCTTGAAGGGTTGGCGAAAGCAAAGCAAAGTTTGCCTGTGCCGTTGCTTCTGTTGCTTCTTTTCGGTAAACGCTAAACTCATTTTTAAAAACTAAGTTGGAAATTAAGCCTCTAAACGTGAATTGCTTCTCTTTTAGGGACTGCTGAAAATAGCTGCTGTGGTCTGATAGGAACGCCATGTATTTTTCTCGCGGGCTTGAATTTGCTTCTAAGCTTTCCAAGAACACTTTTGCCGACGGCACCTCAGCATATGTGACGTTGCAGTTGGAATCGTCGAATCCGTCGAAAACGAAGCTTGAATCGTTTTTTGGAAACAGCCACAGAGGGTAGCCAACTTTCGACAGGAAAACAAGTTTTTCTTCAGGTTGCCTTGCGATTAAGCCGCCGCCTTTGTTTCTCTCAAGTTCTGCAATGGCGAAAACGGCTACTGCCTCAACCTCTGTGGAGCTGTTTTTCTGATTTGTGAAGGGTAGAGTAAACCGTTTTGTTGCAGAGGTTAACATCATGTTACGTGAAGGTATAGCAGGATTGCTTTTTTAAAACTTGCCGTCATTTAGCCGCTGAAGAAGTCTGTTATCGTCTTTTGAAACAGCGCCCTCTTTAACAGTTCACTCTGAAGTATCCACCGCTGCATCGGAATCTCAAACCTGCCGCTGATGAACTGTAAGGATTCGGCAAGGCTCTTGAACATGTAGGGTTTTTGGTGCATTGCATTTCGTACGTTTTCTCGGACTTGCCAGACGCCGATGGGCATAATGTAGCCTGGTCTAGCTTCCCTTAACACGATGGCTGTGGCTTGGCGCCTCTCTCTTGTAAGCTGCTCACAGACGGCTAATCGTGCGGAATAGTAGCAACCGCCAATCTGTGCGTAAGTGGTTCGTCCGCTGTTGCCTTCCCAATCAGAGAAGATAGAGATGCTGTGCCCATTCGGGTTCCAAACGGTGCCGGGCCACCATGCCTCCATGGATTCGTAGCTCCACTGCACCGGAATCATCAAAATCTCAAACACATTATCCATGTAGATTGATTCGTAAACTCGGTACTCGTTGATTTCAGGGAATGTTTTGACTTTTTCTCCCAGGTTTTTGGAGATAATATCGTCGACGGCTGTTATGCTCCAGCGGGTTGGAACAAGGCGCCTTTTCTTTTCCACTCCGAAAGCGCCAACGCTAAACGCCTTCTGAATCTTTGACACCAACACTCCCCGATTGTAGAGCTCCACCACCGCCTGCGTTGCCCGCAAATCTGTGTCGTAATAGGCTTTTTCTATTTTGTCGTCGTAGCGTGCGTTGCCTACGTGGAGGTCACGTATGGGCGCTGAGGGACCAAACGGCTGCACATCAGCATCAAGGTAAATGGAGCCCCTCGGCCTTTTTGTAAGGTTCAACTCTATGTCAACACAGCTGTCTGCAAGCGCTAACTCACGCGTCTGATCCAGTATCCTGCCTGCATCCATAAACTTCTGCACATTAACCCGGTGCTTACCACGCACTAGCAAACTGCGAAAACCAACAATTTCATCCATCGATTTCCCAAACCATCGTTCAGGCAAATCATAAATGCCTGTGTCCTCATGGACAGGTGGCACAAGTGGTCCAGCGTAAACGTTTGGGTAGCCGATTCTTCCTATGAAAACGCTTGGGGGAGACATGCCGTCGATGTCTTCGCTTGCCATTAATGGTACGCTTTTGAGGAAATAGTTGACTTTAACCATTATTGGGCATCGGGTTTTGCCGCAGAGGGCTCGGGCTCCTTTGCACAGGATGCAGAGGCTGTCGTTTCGGGATCGTGTTGTGATTTGTTGTTGTTCGAGGGTGTTGGTGTTGACTTTTTTTATGATGTCCATTAGCCAGTTGCTGGGTTTTGTACCTGTGGTTTGAGGTTGGGTGTTGGTCATGTATGCTTTTATTATTGAGTTGATGTCTCATATGGTTTTTTCTGCATGAAAATGTCTAAAACGCCTGTTTTCTGAGCGTTTTCGAAGCGCGGCTGTCGATACTTCGGTTTTTGAATCATGTCCTACCTTGAAATCTCGCTTATATTAACTGTCATGATACACCATGCTCTATTTATCATAAAGTGGACGAGTAATTCTTTTAGCGAACAAAACCAACCGTTTCGGAAGCTTAGGCTTAGCTTCATCCACCATCTTCCACACTACGGGAAGCGGAAATGGAGTTGCGTTTGCATCAATAATTTTTAGCTCGCCATCAAACATTCTTAGGTTCTCAGCTTTGATGTCGGAAATACCGTATTTGTAAACAGTCCGTCTTAAGATGTCCAGTTCCTTTTGGGTGACATTTGCGGAGTACCCATACTGCTGCAACAGGCAATATTTGGTATGCCAAAATATCTTGGCAAACAGCTGATGCCGCATGCTTTCGGGAACTCGCTTGTAAGCTCGATGGTCCTTCTCAATGCTGGTTTTGGGTCCAACTTTAAGCACGATTTTTTGATCAATGGAGTGGATGCCGAAGACGATTTTGTGCCAGCCAGCATCTTTAACGTATAAATCGGGGAAATCTCAATATTAATTTTTTAAGCTCATCTTGTCCAATAAACGAGGTGCCCTTTGATTCAATGTAGCGGTCTATCAAATGGTCGATTTGTCTTCCTGTTTGATGCAGAGTTTTGTACTTCAATGTTTAGCACTCAAAAATCGTTTAGCATTAAAAAATTAGTGTGTGGATAATAATAAACCTAAACAAAAAAGTGCTGATGCGAAAAATCAAACTCTTGGGGGACCAAATCCCAGCGGTTAGGTTCAAGAGCGCTTAGTATATAATAGTGTCTTGCCAAATTATCTTTTGGAACCTTTTAGGGGTTTTTTGACTACGGTGGATACCCAAGAAATTTTAACTCTGCCTGTTGATAATGTTTTGTCTCAGCTTAACACAGCTCAGGCTGGTTTGTCCACCCAGGAAGTTCAGCTTCGCATTTCCACCTACGGACCAAACGAACTGGCCGAGAAGCAGAAACGCACTGGCTTAATTGAAATTCTGTATCACTTGAGAAATCCCCTTGTCATTATCCTTCTAATCGCAGGCTTGATTTCAGGGTTTGTACAAGATGTAACGGACGCAGTAATAATTTTCCTCATCGTTCTTCTCAGCATCACCCTTGACGTGTATCAAGAATCGAAAGCTCAGAACGCCGCCGAAGCACTTAAAGATAAAGTGACAACAAAAGCAACGGTTCTAAGAGACGGCGTAAAACAAGATGTGAAACTTTCTGAAATCGTTCCCGGCGACATAATCTACCTCATAGCTGGAGATCTTGTACCCGCTGATTCCAGATTAATCAGCGCCAAGGACCTGAACCTGAATCAGTCAGCATTAACAGGCGAAGCATTTCCAGTTGAAAAGAATGCTGCTCCACTTGCGGCTGTAACTTCCGAAATGACTGGGTGGAACAATTACGTTTTCTTGGGAACCTCGGTGGTAAGTGGAACCGGAACCGCCGTCGTAGTCAACACTGGAAAATTAACGGAATACGGAAAAATCGCCAAAGCACTTGTGGCTAAGGCACCCGAAACCGAATTTGAGAAGGGGCTTCGGCGTTTCGGAGCTTTAATGACTGAAGTAACGCTTTTCCTTGTGGTTTTCGTCTTTTTTGTTAATGCATTTTTCTATTCCGGTAGCCGAACCATTTTGCAGTCGCTGCTCTTTGCAGTAGCCCTTGCGGTGGGCTTAACACCTGAGCTTTTGCCAATGATAATGTCTATCAATCTGTCAAGAGGCGCAGTCGCGATGTCTAAAAAAGGCGTTATCGTAAAGCGGCTGGCATCTATCCAGAACTTTGGCAACATGGATGTTTTATGTACAGATAAAACTGGCACGCTAACAGAGAACAAACTTACATTAAACGGGACCGAGGATTTAGAGGGAAAAGAAGCCCAGAAAGTGCTGACGTATGGTTATTTTAACTGTGTTTTTGAAACAGGATTAAAAAGCCCACTTGACGACGCCGTTCTTCAGTACAAGCAGTTTGATGTAGCTGGAATCACCAAAATTGATGAAATCCCGTTTGACTTTATCCGAAGACGCGTTTCGGTGGTAGTCGAGAACGAAGGGCAGAGACTCATAATCTCCAAAGGAGCCCCGGAAGAAATCCTGAAAATCTGTGTTTTCTGCGAAACTGACGAAATCCTAACCGATTTTACAAATGTTTGCCAAGGCAAGTTTGAGCAGCGGTACAACGCTCTTAGTGCTCAAGGATTTAGGGTTTTAGCGGTCGCATACAAGAAAGTCAAAGCTGATAAAACGCATTACTCAATTGGCGACGAAACCGACATGGTTTTTCTTGGTTTTCTATCTTTTTTTGACCCGCCTAAAGAAAGTGCAAAGGAAGCTATCCGCTTGTTGGCCAGAGACGGCGTGGAACTCAAAGTGGTCACTGGCGACAACGAGTTAGTTACAAAAACAGTCTGCGATCAACTTGGATTCACCATTAAAGGCGTTATTACAGGAAGCCAAATCGCCATGCTACAAGATGACGCCCTGGCTCGAGTTGTGGAGGACAACAACATTTTTGCGCGTGTGAACCCCGCTCAAAAAGACCGAGTGATCACAGCTCTAAAGGCTAATGGCCACGTAGTAGGGTATATGGGCGACGGCATCAACGACGCTCCTTCTTTGAAAACCGCGGACGTGGGCATATCAGTAGAGAATGCTGTTGATGTCGCGAAGGAATCAGCCGACCTCATCCTGCTAAAGCCTGACTTGATCGTGCTTGACCAAGGTGTTTTGGAAGGCCGAAAAACCTTCGGCAACACAATGAAATATATAATGATGGGTGTCAGCTCAAACTTTGGAACAATGTTCAGCGTAGCGGGAGCATCCCTGTTCCTGAGCTTTTTACCCATGACAGCTATCCAAATTCTGCTAAACAACCTCTTATACGACCTTTCCGAAGCAACCATACCAACAGACAACGTGGACGCTGAGTACATTGAAAAGCCCAAAAAGCTTGACATCTCTTACATCAGAAGATTCATGGTGACCATGGGTCCCGTTAGCTCTGTGTTTGATTTTCTGACTTTCTTCTTGCTGATAGTAGTGTTCAGAGCTTCGATCCCAGTTTTTCAAACTGCCTGGTTCATAGAGTCACTTACAACTCAAACGCTTGTGGTTTTCTTGTTAAGAACACGGAAAACGCCATTTTACAAGAGCAAACCGGGCAAACTTTTGGTGATAAGCAGCTTATCAGTTGTGGCTGTCGCGTTCGCTTTGCCCTACACGCCGCTTGGCGCTGTCTTCAAGTTTTCGCCGCCGCCAGCAACGTTCTATCTGGCACTCGTGGGGCTAATAGCTGCCTATTTGCTCTTGGTTGAGGTTGTCAAAAAATGGTTCCTTAAACGATACGCTTGCCTTCTAGAACAAATCTATGTCCCAAAAAAACAAAACTGACAACGAATATAAATTCCCATGGTCCCGATTACTCTTTTGTTTAGCTTGGACGGATCTTCTCGATGGGAGTTAACGCTTCTAAACTACATATCGGATTGCAATTTCATGATCCTTCTGAATTCGAGGAGACTCTTCTCTGAGTTGAATTACGTGCTCAAAGAGCCAAGTAGAAAGTTCTTTACAATTATCGGGATTGCAGGAAAATTTCTTCTCTTTTCCATTGTATGACTGGCATTTTGCGCATGGAATTTCTTCCGTAGGCTCCATTGTCATCATTAATTCGTTACCCTAAATTTTGATATATCATTTATGAAGAGAAAGTAATGATTCAAAATCATGTTTGCTGAAGCAAATATTAGCAATTAAGGAGAATAATGGCGCCCAGGCCGGGATTCGGACCCGGGTCCTGCGGGCGACAGCCGCATATACTGGACCGAACTATACTACCTGGGCAATTAAGCGCCGCAACACATACACGATAATTTAACTAATTAAGGTTTCTCGGTTTTGTCTTTGAACAACTTATTGGAAAAGTGACTGTTTTGCCTAAAGTTTACTTTTTTGGGTTTTATGCTTGGTGGCAATTTTAATATGTCTAGAATTATTACTGGTTAATGTTGCTTGAGGGAGGACGAAAAAATCAAAGCAAACGCGGACTACATGGCAGTTTTGCAAAAATACTGGCTTCCGATAATACTGTTGCTGCTAACGGCTGTCTCGTTTGTCTCAGGCTATCTTGCCGTCTTCACCGCTTTGGTTTTTACCTTTCTTGTTCCAGGCTTGATAGCTTACAGGTTTTTCAACTTAAAATCCCATGAAATCTGGGCTTTTGTGCCCATATTCAGCGTTTTGGTCTCAGTTCAAATGGTTTACTATCTGTCGTTGGCTTTTGGGTATTCGCGGGATGCAATTCTTTTCAGTTTTCTGGCTTTAACAGCCATCTATGCTTTGGTGGTTTACAAGAAAGGCGAACCGCTAAAGCTTCCGAAGTTTCTCAAGCTTAGACAATTAAAGAAGACCAGCCTGCTGATTTTTGCGGTAATATTCCTCGTCAGCCTTACTGTCCTCTACCAAAGCGTTTGGCGCGGCGACCAGTACGGCATAGTCCTCACAGGCTCAAACTGGCAAGATACCCCCTTACACTACGAAATAATTGAAAGCATAAACAACGGAAATTTTCCGCCCCAAATGCCAAATTTTGCGGGGTACCCTGAGACTTACCATTACTTTGTTGATTTTCACACGGCTATTGTAGAGAAAATGTTTGGGTATTTGCCCATGCTTTTGCCGTTCTTAAATGCTGTTTTCATCGTGGTCTTCGCCCTCGCCATATACGCTTTGGCAAGAGATTACGGAAGAAAAGTTGCGGTCATCGCGACTGTTTTAGGTGTGTTTGGTTGGGGGCTTAGTTATTTTGGGTTATTTTCCGCATTAATTAATGGGACATTTAACCCTGGTCAAAACTACATTTTCCAGTATGGTGGCACGTTTGGTTTGCCTTCAGTTTTTGATAATTTGTTGCAGCAACGGCCGATGTTGGTTGGGTTGCCGGCGTTTGCTTTGGTTTTGGTTTTGCTAAGGAACATGGACAACAAAAAAAGGATTCTCCTTGCCGGCGTAGTTACTGGTTTAGTGTTTGAGTTCCATAACGTGGCGTTCTTCTGCTGCTACGTCGCCTACGTTGCTTACTTAATCTTTAATTTCAAACGTTTCAACCAGAGTTTCCTGTATTTTCTGGTGCCTACCGCTTTAGCCTTGCCCTTTATCCTGGGTACTGGCGGACCACCATTGACAGTGTCTATAAGTGGCACTTGGATCGCTAATTTTGCGCAGAACCCCCTCATCTATTACCCCCTCAACTTGGGTATCCCGTTTGCGCTGGCAATTGTCGCGTTCCTTTGGAGGGGACACGAGGAACTTAAGAGCACGCTCCTGTTTTTGGTGTTGATTCCCAACGTGTTGTTGTTGACGCCTAACCCATGGGACATGTACAAGTTTTTCATGTTTGCTTGGGTACCCATCGCTGTTTTGAGCGGTGTGGTTTTGGCTAAGCTGTGGGTTCGGAAGTGGCGGGTGGTGGTTTTGGGGTTGATTTTGCTGTCCGTCATGACGTCGGCAAGTGTGGTTATCTTCAATGTTGGCACAGATTACCCTGCGGTTAGCTGGAGTGAATACCAAGCTGGGCTGTGGGTAAGGGATAATACACCTCAGAACTCGGTGTTTCTAACATCTGCCTTAATACACGCACCCTCTAGCATGATTGGGGGACGGCTCCGAGTAACATCCTACATAAATTGGCCTTACGGTCATGGGGTGCCGCTCGACTTGGTGTTTCAGAGGGAACACGATATAGATTTGGCATACAATGGGACTGCGGCTGAGTTGGCATCAGTAATCAGGGAATACAATGTCTCGTACGTTTATGTTGGCTCTGAAGAAACCGGACAGTACTCCAACTGCATCGTTCATTTCGACGCTATCGGATATTTGACAACTGTTTATTCTAATGGCAACACGAGAGTCTACCAAGTAGATTGGGCGAAGATGGGCACTTAACTTTGGATTTTTGGCGATTGACGCTTCTTACCCGACATGTAAGCAATATCTATTCTGCCCATCGTTATCTTCTCAAGTCTTTCAGGCATTATTTTTGCCAGTTTCTCCTCAGGCTTCAAGGAGACTTGCCGAACGAGCACTTCCATGGCATGCCGCTTTTCAGTTAAGCCGGTGATGAAGCTGACTTTGCCTTGGAAGTGGACGCTGGTGTAGCTGTAGCGGCAATCCTCGGTGACGACAAAATCGAGCACTGCCTGTCCCCAAACGTTTGGGTTAGCTTTTGCGTAGACGAGTTTTTTGCCTTCGGCTGCACAATGGAAGTAGAGGCAGTTTTTAGCTTCATCGTAGCCATGGCTTAACGCGACAAGGTAAGGTTCACCATCCATGCATAGAGCAACCGTCACGTACTTGGTGGCTTTCAGAACCTGCCGCAGCTCTTCAGGGTCAGTGATTTCCCGTTCCTTGCGCCTAACATGAAAAGACATACCTTGACTTTAGGCGCATGGCAATATTAACTTTTTTTGCGGCGCAACCTATGAGCCAGTTTGGTTTTGATAAAGCCAAGGACCGTTGGTGTGAAGATGGAGAGCGAAGCCAGCGCAAAGTTAAGTGGGAAAACCAGTGGCGACTCGAAGAGGTTGCCGCCGTAGGACCCTGTGATGTTCTGCAGGTTGCCCCAAAGCTGAAACAGCGACCACCCAGCCGTCCAGAGCAGCGCACCGCCGAGCCGAGCCAGATATTTCTGCTTTCGACTGAAAGGTTGGCCATGCGAGTTGGCGTAGAAAATTTCGCCTGCAACCGCCCCCGCGCCTCCCGGAAAAAACCCGTTAACCAAAACTTTCTCAACGATGTTGCGGGGAACAAACGGCGTTGACCACGGAGGCATAAATGCACTTAAAATCGGCAGGTGAATGTTGCCGGTTACAATCCTAAACGTAGCAGGTATCGCGTAGATAAGGACGCCGCCTATTTGCCAAACCCAAAACCGCCTGCTTCGAAGTGTGCTTGCAATGGCGCCTAGATTCATAGCTTCTAAACTAACATGCAAGTTTTAAAAAGCTTCTCAAAACCCACACAAAAACAAGCTGCGCTTAAATTGAGGGGAAAAGTAGTGTTGAGCGGACCAAGCCGTGCGCCAACATCGACAAAGTGCAAAAACAGAAGGGGAACACTTCATCGCTGTCAGCAGCCAGACCCGCCTAACGGGGGGTATAAGCTTCTTCTTTCTTGGTACCCGTTAGATTTAATTTAATATAAAATGATGTTGTCTCAACTTGAAGCAACAACTGCTAAGTACCAAACAACTTTAGAGTTTGGATAGTTTTCCAAAAAAATTAATATGACACTTTGAAGTGGTTGCCGCAAGCTGAACAAATGTAAACAGCTAAACAGAAACAAGAATTCTCTAATTTCTTATCAGGTTTGCCCAGCTTTTTTCCACATTTGGGGCAGCTAACCGTAAAAACACAGTTTTGTAAATAAATCACCCAAGACTTTATAACTATAAGTTAGCCGCGAAAATGGATAAAAGAATATGTGTGTATGGTCAAGCAGCCACAATTCACTCGTGATGTTTTCATAGGGATTTCTGCGAGCTACTATTTTTTTGCTCCATCAAAAGTGATGCCTGCACCCCAGTTATAGTTCCCAGCTATTTTTTAAAACATTAATTTCATTTAATAATTTAATTTGGGTTGACCTTCTAAATTCTTGAAGCGTTTTGAGAAAGTCGGAGAAAACTTAACTACGTACGTTTTTTTCAAGGTTTAACTCTCGAATAAGCTCTTCTAGCGGTCGGCTTTTGCCTTCTTCAACCTCTCGCAGGGTTGTTTTGAGGTCTTTGGCGAGCTTTTTGTCTTGTGAAACCTCTATTGTTTCCAGTAGTTCTTCCATGAAGTCTGTGACTCCTATATAAGAGGGCTATAGAAAAAGATCACAGCTAAAGTGCCCAGCAACTTGGCGCAAAACTTCAGCGATTGGTGATGCAATAGCTTTTTTAATGGTCGCTTCTCCCTTATTTTGCGGTGCACAGTTACGGAAGAACCTCAGATTTGGATTCCTATGGATGGAGACACCTTCGTTACAAAAGACGGTTTCATCATGAACACTTTTGGGTACGAACACCCCGATGACCGTGTCTTCGCATTCCTCAAATATATCCCCGCGCAGTATAAGCAACTTTTCAACGTGGAAATGCTGGCTCGCACATGGAAATTTGGGGCAGGCGAACTTACGCAGCAGCTTTTCCGCGCAGAAAAACTCTACACAGCCAAAAACTACCAAACATTCATCGAAGCCTTCCGCAAAACCTTCCCCAACTATCTTTTCTTTGACCAGACACGTGGCAAAGAACTCATAACCGCGCCACTTGACGCAATTGAGCAGGTTTTTGTGCCTAAAGACCGCTTAGTTTGGCTTCAGAATTTGCCTAAGCCTGATGGACTCCAGAAAATGGCGCTAAACCTCATTGACCTTGTCTCCGAGGAGTCAGGGGTGCCATGCAGCGATTTAGGCATCCACGGCAGCATTGCGTTGGAGATGCATGCGCCGGAATCAGACATTGACTTTGTGGTTTACGGCACAAGTAACTTCCGCGTTGTCGAAGAAGCCATACAGCGGCTCGTAAACGAAAACAAACTCAGCTATATTGCGGGTAACCGTATTGAGGCAGCTCGAAAATTCGTGGGCAAATACCTGGGTAAAATCTGGATGTACAACGCAACCAAGAAACGCGACGAAGTCAAAACGCAATTTGGCGATTACACTTACACGCCTCTGGCGCAGCTTCGTTTCGCAGCAAATGTCTGCAACGACACTGAAACTATGTATCGCCCAGCAATCTACAAAATCAGCAACTACCAACCCCAAGATGATCAGTCTGAGCTTGACCTTGACAAAATCCCGGTGCAGGTTGTCTCGAACATCGGGTGCTACCGAAACGTCGCCCGAGCAGGACAGCAAATTAAAGTTGCGGGAACACTTGAAAAAGTCCAGTCAACACGTGACAGCAGCGTTTTCTACCAGGTCGTTGTTGGAACAGCCACTTCAGAAGAAGAGTACATATGGCCAACATAAACTTACGCGACCGCGACGCCATCCAAACGCGGGAAGGCTTGATTTTCCGCGTGTTTGGCTATAGTCATCCGAAAGACGGTTATGTCTGCGATGCAGAGTATGCCACCTCAAAAATTTTCCAATCAACCGACCCACGTGCGCCCCGAACGGGCAGAAGCGAACTCTTCTACAAGTTTTACAACGACGAAGGCATGAGACTCATCGCAAAGAAGTACCCTCAATACCTCATCAACCACGAAATGCTCGGCTTAAAAATCGTGGGCGTACCCCAAAACCTCATCGTTGAAGCGAGACAACCGCAGCCGCGTCTTCAGGAACTGCTTAATACGGGACCAACTGATTCTTTGCTTGCGGCTATGGAGCGTGTTTTAAAAATTGCAACTGAAAACTCGGGTATTTCAGAGTTTAGTTTCGGGGTTTTCGGTTCAATGCTGCATGGGTTTCATCATCCGAAGTTTTCCGATATTGACTTTACAATTTATGGAAAAACAGAAAACGCCAAAATGCGCCAAACCATGTCAAAACTATATTCCGATGGCAGTTCGGGTTTAAGAAACGAATTCGAATCCGAAGACGCTATGAAGGGCAAGGATTGGCGCTTCAAGAATTTTGACGTTAAAGATTTCGTTTGGCACCAGCGGCGCAAAATGATCTACGGGTTATACGACGATACCGCAAACAGCGGCAGAGTTATCAAAGCCGAATTCGAACCCGTAAAAACCTGGAACGAAATAAAGTCCGAGTACGACCCGCAAACAAAAATTAAGCAGAAGGGTTGGGTCAAACTAAAAGCGAAAGTCACAGAGGATCATGAAGCGCCGTTTATACCATCCATCTACGGTATAGAATCCCTGGAAGTTCTAAGCGGTCCAAAAGAGGCGTTTAAGGCAACGCGGATTTTCAGTTACATGGAGGAGTTTCGTCAGCAAGCCCAAAAAGATGAAACCGTGATTGTTGAAGGTAACTTAGAGGAAGTCGAATCTCCAATAGGAAACTTCTGGCAGGTAACATTGACTTATTGCCCACGTTACTACGAACAGGTACTCAAAGTCCAGCGCTCTGTGTGATTGTTGTTGCAACGCGCAGAACTTTGAGTTGCAATTGCAACAACAACAACTTCTCCCGCAAAAGGCAATGCTGACTCTTTGGTATTTCTGAAAGATACAACAATCGTTGTACAAATGCTTGTGCAGCAGCATCAGTAGCATTTTCTCCAGCTCCCGTTTTGGTTATAGCTCCTGTTAGTGCTCTTAACGTCGCTGATGTCGTAGCTGATAGTATAAGACTAAACCGTTTAACTTGGGTTTATCTCTGAAAGATAACACCCAATCTCAGCTCCCATTCGCAGTAGTATCACTATCATCATTATCTTCAAAGGCTCCAATTCCTAATCCAGCTCCTGCCCTCGATCCAATCACCGTAAGCGAGGTTTCTCTAGAATTGAAAACGATCGGACCATTACCAAGTGTCTAAAAACTTACAACTAGGCGTGGTTTTTGCGAATAACCATGTAGTCTGTGGGTTTGTTTCCGATAATGATGCGGTAGTGTGATTCGCCTATTCGGTTGTCTGTAACGTGCTCAACTTTTCCCTGAACCTCAACTATGGTAGGTTCCTGTTGATTTGTGGGCACTTGCTGGCAGAACCTGCCGCGGAAGGAAACAACCTCAGTAATTGGCGAGAGTTTGGGTCCTTCAACAACATTAACATCCTTGAGTTTGTATGTGCAGGGCGTAAAAAGTGAATCTGAGGCGTCAGCTATGTTGGCTGTTATTTTTGTGTACCCAGCGTTCATGAAGCACACATCCCCATAGCGCTCGTTTGTTTCGCTCCAGTCCTTCACGAAGCGGATGAAGTAGTCGGTTCCCATGAACATGCCTTGGAAGGCTTTTCGACTTTCGACCTTGGTGAAGTCTTCGAAGCTCATCTGGGTGTCTTTCGAACGGAACTCGAAGAGCGTCTGCAGTTCCTCTGGGCTGTAGGGTTTGAAGCCTGATCCCTCGGTTTTGAGCAGCTGTTGCAGGGCAGCGTAGGCTTTTCGGCTGTTTTCAACCCCGTAAACGAGTGGGTCGATATCTGACTTTTCAGTGGTTAACCCCGCCATTATTGAGCCTGAAATGCCGATGGCGCTCCAAGGAATGCCTGCTTCCGCCTTTAATGTTTGAGCCAACTGCAAAGCCTTACTTTCAAGCACAGTCAAATCCTTAGCTGACCGAAGCGCCCAAAGCTTCTCCTCTGGCTTGTAGTGCTCAGCTACCTGCGCAACTGGAACTTCGCACATTGTTTCGCCGAAAACTGGATCAAAAACTATGAGTTCAGGGTGGTTTTCCTGTAGGTACTTGAAGCGGTCGCCGAGACTGTAGACTTTGCCGTAGTTAGCGTCTTTGCCTTTTCGGGCGCCCCCTGCTTGAGGAATGAAACGGGGAAACGCTATAACCTTGTTTGGCGGGTGAACTAAGCCTTTAACGTCAAAAACCACGCCGCTTTTTGTCTTGATTAAGTCGCCCTCGCGTGCTTTCATGCTAATCAATGCTTGTAGTTTTCAAAACTTTAATAAACCTTTTTTAAACAAAATACCCACAGAGCGTCCCGCATGTCCAACTGCGAAAAAGCCCAACACATCTCAAAATGCCTACAACTGGCAATAATGCTTGAAGTCACCGCAGAAAAACCAGGCAACGTCAGCTTCACATCTAGCTTCGAAGGCACAAGGGTTGAGCATTTTTTAGCTTCCGCCGTCGCCGCAGGACCAACTTTTCAAGAGGCAGCTTACCTCGGAACTACAGTTGCTGAGAAAAGGCTTGAAGTCGGCAAGGTTGGTTTGGGCGAATTGATTAAGGATTGTGCCTCGGATGTTAATGCTTGGCAGAAGGGCGGAAACACCATTCTTGGCACAGTAATGCTGCTTGTTCCCATCGCTGTTGCCGCAGGCATAACGCCTATGAGG
Source organism: Candidatus Bathyarchaeota archaeon (assembly GCA_003151735.1). Classification (GTDB taxonomy): domain Archaea; phylum Thermoproteota; class Bathyarchaeia; order Bathyarchaeales; family Bathycorpusculaceae; genus Bathycorpusculum. The sequence goes on from PLYI01000065.1 coordinate 54,804, forward strand.
AAAGGTTATATTTTAGATTTTCCTAAAATGCGCAAAAACATTGACTTGGCTGTTAAATCGACTACCGCATTGGATTCTGTTCACCTCTACGAAGCAGTCGACATTGCTAGCCCCAGTGGACTTGGCGACGCCCCAGACCTCGACGTAACCGACCCAGCTTCCAAAGAACGGCTGCTAAAAGAAAATGTCAGTCTGTTTGAGGTTTTCAAAATCGCCTCAGTCTACGACGACATATGCTACGAATGGGTCCACAATTACTCCATAACCTTCGATTTAGCATACCCTTACCTGATGAAGCAACTTGAAAGCAACCCCCTCAACACCGCGGTTGTCCACACTTTTCTGAAAATCCTCTCTGAACGACCAGACACCTTCATCGCACGCAAAGTCAACAAAGAAAAAGCCCGAGAAGTATCCGCGGAAGCGAAAACTGTGCTCGAGCTAGGTGGATTAGAAACCGCTAAGGGAAAAAAGAGCCTCGCAGAATTCGACAGAAAACTTCGCGCTAAAGGCAACTCGAGCAACCCAGGCACCACAGCCGACCTAACTGCCACTGCATTGGCGCTCTGTACCCTCAGCGGATACAGACCCTAAGACCCGCTTCAACAAGCTATTGACGTTTTCACCCGTCAATATGACCTACCCTCTTAGGTTTCTGCAATGATATCCTATTAGGATCCAAATGTGCTAGCGCCTCACCTCCCCTCAATAGTTTCTACATAGAACCACTCTCCCAAACCCAAACACAGAAAAGCGGCTTATCGAAGAAGAAAAATTCTTATAGATAATTCAGCTTATTGCTAGTTTGGTAGTTATGAGGAAAGTATTAGTGTTTGTGCTAGTGCTTTTCTGTTTGATTTTAGCAATGCCTTTAGTTAGTTCTAATCCTATTCCGCCTGCACATGAAGCTAATTCTCAACTTGCATTTGTCTACCCTGCAATAACTATTTTAGGGGTAGTACTTGCGAATTTAGCAATATATCTGATAAGAAGAAAGAGTATTAACAAACACAGTTTTCTCCATATTCTAACGGTTTCTCTTATTATTTCATTATTAGTGTTTTATGGTAGGATACTAACATCGGGTGAACATAGAATCAGTGATATTTCATGGAATTTAGTAATTAATTCATTCACTATATTTGGCTACATAACGATGGCTGTTACCTTAGCAGTAATTGCGGACTCAGCTATCTATTTGATAAGAAGAAGAGAATTATGGGTCTAGAGAATTAAATTGGAGCATTGCTTCTTGCTGTTGGGCACAATTCTGTTAATCCTTTAGTTTTGGTTTGGGGGCTAGAACCTCTTAGGATCCAAATATGATGGTGCGGGCTTTTTGGACAAAAAAGCAAATGAACCCTTAAAATAGTTTGAGTAAGAAACCAAGCATTAACTTTAATATTTAAAAACAATCAAGTAAAGATACTCAAAGAAGTGAAAAGTTATGGGAGCACTTAGCGTAAACCAAATGGCTTGGAAAATAGCTCAGAAATTCATAGATAACCCAGAATTTTACGGTGTAACCGTTTCTAAATCGACTGCTGGAGCCACAATCGTCGATGCAGGCGTAAATACATCGGGCGGTTTTCAAGCAGGCAAAAAACTAACGGAACTATGCTTGGGCGGCGCTGGAGAAGCCCAGTTAGGCTTCAAAACCTACGGTGACTTGAATTTTCCGTCCATAACCATCTCGACAGACCATCCAGCAATTGCAGCGTTGGGTTCCCAGTTTGCAGGTTGGCGCATCAAAGAACCAGACGGCTCCATAGCCATTGGCTCAGGTCCAATTCGTGCACTGGCGCTAAAGCCAAAAGACGTTTTTGAAGAGATTGGCTACATGGACGTCAGTGATAAGGCAGTGCTCACATTGGAGAGCAACAAGCTGCCTTCGGATGCCCTCATTGAGAAGGTAACGACTGCAAGCGGCGTATCAGCCCAAAACTTGATTGCTGTTGTAGCCCCGACCGCAAGCATCGCCGGTTTGACGCAGGTAGCTGGAAGAGTTGTTGAAGTTGGCATTCATAAGCTTAGAACTCTGGGTTTAAGCCCCAAAGTGATTCGTTACGCTATTGGTTACGCTCCGATTCCGCCGCTTAGCAAAGATTTTGAGGTTGCTATGGCACGGACAAACGACGCAATACTCTACGGAGGAACAGTCTACTGCACAGTTGACTATGACGATGAAACTGCGCTGCAGAAAATCGTTGAACAAGCACCCTCCATGGCTTCCAAGGATTATGGCAAACCTTTCCTACAGATTTTCCGCGAAGCCGACAAAGACTTCTACAAAATCGACCACGGCCTATTCTCCCCAGCAGTAATAATGATTAATAATCCAAAAACAGGAAAAACGTTCAAAGCGGGAAAAATAAACCCTGAGGTGCTGGCTGAATCCTTAGGTTTCTAAGCCTTTCTTTTTTAATGAATCTTGTATCTTGAACTAATTGCCACTACTGTTGCAAGAGCCACCGGTATTGTGTATAATGCCACTGTTGCATTGAAGAGGGCACTCAAAGGCAGAAATGCTAACGAAGCCCCTGAAGAATATGCTAAGCCTACTGGCGGAGATTGCTGTAGGAAAAAGTAATTCGTCATTGAAGTTATTGCAACGCGGAATATGATTCCTAAGGCGGTAGCTGATACGCTTATCATTTTGATGTGTTCCCGTAGAAAGTTGTCCACGCTTTCTTTTTTATGGCCATGAGTAGAAATTATGTATGGAATGTATGCACCTAACATCATCGCAAGTATGGCAATGAGGTTGTAAACTGGTCCGAAGGGCAAAAATCCAGGGAAATAAATCAGAAGAATGAGTGTATTTATACCTGATGTTATTAAACCAGCTATTGGCCCCAATGCTAAGAAGGCTATTACTATAGGTATCTCCCAGAGTTGATAGTATAGAAAGGGCGCGTAAGGCGCTGGAATTTTCGGTCCAGCAATGTTTAAGGCTATTGTTAATGCGACAAATACTATGATTAGTGCAAGGCTTTTGGTGTTCATGGGTGGTTCTTCTCTTGGTGTTTCAATGGAGCGTTACCTATTTAAGAGTAGCTACCCGAAAAAGAGTGCTGGAACTGGCTAGAATTGGGCTAAAATTGATAAACAACCCAACACACTAACACTAAGCAAGTGAAGTATCGTTGACGGAAACAACAATCCAGTTCTCATCCTCCAGCGAAGTGAAACGTTGGCTTGAAACCCAAACCAGCTCCACCCTCACGCCCGTACATGCCCAAGCCAGAAAGTTACGCAACGACACGAATTCTTCGCTTCAACTCGTCGCAGAGGTCAGCAAACAACTCTTCGACACCAGCTCAAAAGAAATAGAAAAAAGAAACATGAAAGTTTACAATCGCGCTCGAGCCCTAAACAAGCTTGCCCGTCTATTCCTTGACCGACTCAAAAAACTTAGCCCTCCTGAACAGGTCTCTTACGACAGTTTAAGCCGATACGTTCAGGAAACTCAAAAAGTCATTTTTGTAACTGAAATTGACATTAAGAATTGGTTTCCAAGAATTTCTCCTTTCTTCATCATGGATAGAAGAAAGTTTTTAGCGGTGTATGAGCGAGCCAAACAAGCTTACACAACACTAAACGATTACATCACCAAGGAATATGTTAAAACAAAAACTTTGGAGGAAGCTCTCCAACAAATCAATGAACTTCAAAACGTGGAAAAACAGTTAGTTGTTCTTGGTGAAGATAAAGAAAAAATAAAAAGTGAGCGCCTGCCTATCGAACAGGAAATTGCTGTACTGGAAGAAAAAATCAGTGAACTCAGATGCAAAGGGCCGATTGACAAACTGAACATGGTTAATTGTGAAATCGATTCTCTAACCAACGAGTTAAAGCATGCGCTTAGGCACATGCAGAAACCCTTCATCAAGATGCAAGCCTTAGCCATTGGAGGCGGTGGCGGAGGAATAACACCTGACGAACTAAACAAGATAAACCAGTATTTAGAAACTCCCTTTAACGCGCTAGTGGTTGAGAAGCCTGGTTATCCAATGCTTAAGGAGATTCTGATTAAACTTGAAGGGTTAATGGCTGAGGACAAGTTAAAGTTGAAGCCGGATAAGGCGCGGAAAGCTATGGAATCTGTGAATGAGATTTTGCATAAGGATTCTTTGGGGAGCCTGCAGACAAGGTGCGTGGAGATGGTAACGAATAGGGATCAGTTGGTGGCTTCCTCAAAGATGGATGAGATAAAACAGAATCTTGCCCAATTCCAAGAACAAGTTGACCTTCTAAAAGCGAGAAAAACAAGCGTTGAAACCCACGAAGCCGTCAAAGAGAACGCCCACAAAGAATCGTTGGATAAAATAAGCAACCTCAAACGCACAATCGAGCGAAACGTCGCCAATTCAATAAACAAAAAAATCCAAATAGCATAGCTACTTACAGTTCGGCTGTCTGCAGAAATAGAGCTTTTTTATGATGCGAAATTCAAGGGAAAAATCGGAGGGGCTGGAGCATTCAAAGCTGTTATCAGCAAGCTTTTATTTCCGTAGCAACTATCCAGTAAACAAAATCACTGCTTGAAGGCAAACAGGATGGCTGAACTCAGAACACAAGAACAACAAGTACTCTCCGCGCTGGAATCCCTTGGCGGAAGTGCAACCGTTGAACAACTAATCCAAGCCTGTGGATTCCAAGAGTCAGCCGTCATGCGCAACGCGTTGACGCTCCAAGAAAAAAATTATATAGGTATTAAAGCAAAAATCCAAAACATCATAAAACTAACCCCTGAAGGCGAAAAATATGCCAAAGATGGCTTGCCTGAACGCAACCTCATCCTCGCAACGGCAGAACTCGGTGGAACAGCAGACCTTCAAACAGCTGCCAAAAAAGCCAATGTAACAGCAGAATTTATTCAAATTGCCCTCGGATGGACTATAAGAAAAAAATGGGCAACCTACACCCCTCAAAACAACACCCTCCACATCACCGACACATTTCTCTACCAAACAATCATCCCAGAAGGCTGCGACGAAACCCTCCTAAAACACCTGCAACAAAAAAAGCAGGAACCCCAAGAAGACCTCAGCACAGAACTCCAACAAGCAACCGAGCAACTAAAAAAACGCAAACTCCTCACAGTCGAACCGAAAACCACACGCACCCTCCAAATCACTCCAGAAGGAAAGGATATCTTAACAGAAACTAGAAATATTACCCTTACTTCTGATGCACGAATAGTGGCTCCAGAAGTTATAACGCAACTTACTCCTAATCTCATAATTACGGGTAAATGGCGTGAGAAAACACTTCAAAAATACAACATTGAAGCTCCAGTAGCTAAAACGTGGCCTGGAAAAAAACATCCGTACATGCAGTTTCTCGATGAAGTCCGAGCTAAACTGGTTCAGTTGGGCTTCCAAGAGATGACTGGGACATGTGTTGAAACCAGCTTCTTCAACTTTGATGCTCTTTATGTTCCGCAGGACCATCCAGCAAGGGAAGCCAGCGACATTTACTACGTTAAAGATCCAGCTTGCGGGGACATCAGCAAGCATGCCCAAGTGGTCGAGCATGTTAAAGAAACCCATGAGAACGGTTGGAAAACAGGTTCCACAGGTTGGGGATATAAGTACTCGCTTGAAGCTGCCCAGCGCCTAATTCTCCGTGGACATGGCACATGCCTGAGCGCAAGAACGTTGGAAGCTGGTAACTTTGAGGTTCCAAGCAAACACTTCTCCATCGCACGGGTCTACCGCCCGGAAATAACCGATAAAACGCACCTTTCAGAGTTCAACCAGGTTGAAGGCATCATAATCGACAAAGACCTAAACCTTAAAGATCTGCTTGGAGTTTTAGGCAAATTCGCCATTGAAATTGCCGGAGCAGACAAGATCCGCTTCAAACCCGACTACTTCCCCTTCACCGAACCCAGCGTCGAACTCAGTGCTTACAAGGAAGGTTGCGGCTGGATAGAGTTTGGCGGATCAGGAATCTTCCGCCCCGAAGTCACCTTGCCGCTGGGAGTAAAGGAGCCTGTGATTGCTTGGGGGCTAGGTGTGGACCGCCTTTTTATGATGCGTGCAGGCATCGAGGATATACGCATGATTTTCAGCCAGGACCTAAGTTGGCTGCGGAAAAAACAGGTGACATAAAATGCCCACGATCGATGTAGATTACCCCGAACTTGAACGTTTGCTAAACGTGAAATTAGACGGTGACATGGCAAAGCTCGACGACATTCTTGCTTTCGTTAAGGCAGAAGTAAAAGGTTTCAACGAAAAAGAAGGAACCGTCAGCGTTGAAATGAAAGATACTAATCGCCCTGATCTTTGGAGCGTTGAAGGGTTAAGTCGGGCATTACGCGGCTACCTCAACCATGAAAAAGGACTAAAACAGTACACAGCGGCGGATAAACCAAACATTGAAGTAAACGTTAATGCCAAACTATGGAACATCCGTCCATTCATTTGCTGTTCAGTAATCAAAAACATCCATCTCTCAGACAACATTATCCGCGGTATCATGCACCTCCAGGAAAAACTAGACCAAACAAACGGTCGAAACAGGCAAAAAACGTCAATTGGAATCTACAACTTCGATTTGATTGTTCCGCCAATCGAGTACACCGCTGTCAAACCGGAGGATGTAAATTTTGTTCCTTTGGGCTTTACTGAAAAAATGAGTTTAGAAGAAATTCTTGACCTTCACCCAAAAGGCATGGAGTACGGTCAAATTGTTAGGAAGAATGCCCTTTATCCGATGCTGTTTGATTCCCAGGGTAAAGTTTTGTCTTTTCCGCCGATCATCAACTCCGCCGATTTAGGCAAAATTACGGAGGAATCAAGGAATTTGCTGGTTGAAGTCACAGGCACCCTGCATAAAACCGTTTTGAACACGTTGAATTTGGTTACTTCAGCGTTGATTGACCGCGGAGGAAAAGCTTACTCGGCAACAATACATTATCCTGAAAAACCAAGTTACCCAGAGAAAACTGTGGTTACGCCTGATTTTAGCAATCGCCATGTGACATTGGATATTGCATATACGAACAGGTTATTGGGCTTAAAGTTGAATGCTAAGCAAATCTCCGAGCTACTGCAAACCGCAGGGTTAGGCGTGGAAAAAACGGCCGAAGACAGCATATCAGTACTGGTTCCATGCTACCGCGTTGATGTAATGCATCAAGTTGACATAATAGAAGACGTTGCAGTTGCATACGGCTACAACAACATCGAGCCAAAGTGGCGTGAGCTTCCAACCACTGGACGCGCAAAACCCGACCAACGCTACATCGATGTCGCACGTGAACTAATGGTTGGACTTGGCTACCAGGAAACCTTCAACACGACATTGACTAATCCAGATAGCCTCTTCCAAAAAATGAACACCAAACCAACAAAAATCATCGAGTTAGCCAACCCAAAAATAGTAACCATGACTTGCCTGCGAAACTCAATCCTGCCAAGCCTCATGGAATTTCTCAGTGTCAACCAGTCTGTGGAGTTTCCGCAGAAAATCTTTGAATTGGGAAAAATAACTTCGCTTGATGTAACCAAGGAAACACGAACACGAGACGAAGACTGGCTTGCAGCAGTAACCACTCATCCGAACGCGAATTTCAGCGAAATCAAATCTGCCTTAGACTCGTTTATGGCTAATTTCGGGGTGGAATGGCAAATAAAAGAAACTTCTCATCCTATTTTTATCGAGGGCAGAGTTGGCAAGGTAATCGTTGCTGGCTTAGAGGTGGGTGTTGTTGGCGAGGTTAATCCTTTAGTGCTTGAAGCGTGGAGGCTTGAGAATCCAGCGGTTGTTTTTGAAATAAACATGAAAATGGTGATTAAAGCGCTGGATGCAAAAGTTTGTGGATAAAAAATATGGTTTTTAGAAATGCTAACACTCACTAAAATTTTAGAACCATGAGAGGGTTCCGTTTTTCCGCGCCGTTTTCAAGCACCAAGTATAGGCCAGATAGCCAACTGGAAGAATTATGACGCACATAACACCCAAAATCGCTAGATCCGGCAGAATCGCCCCTATACCCTGCCCAATCAGCATGGGTCGAATGCAGGTAAAGAAGTAGTACTGTGGTACAAAGAAGCTGATTATCTGAAGGGGAAGCGGCATAACGGTGATTGGGAAGAGCACATTTCCAAATAAGTTGGTGGCTAACGTGATGATTGTGGTAACGGGGTCGCCTTGCTTGGTTAAAATCAGGACTCCAGCACCTATCATGCTGAACCCAATGAATGTCCCAATCCCCAATCCTACAACTATAATGGTTCCGATGATGTTGACGCTTAGGATAACGCCGAAAGCGAAAACACCAACTGCCAAATAAATGACTATGACAAGTGTGCTCCAGATGAAGCCCCAAAGCGAACTGCCGACAATGAAGGTTACTAGCCCAGTGGGTGAAACCAGCACTTCCTCTAAGCTCCATGGGTTAATCGTTCGCTGAACAAGTGTGAGGCTCTGCGACAAGTATGTGTTGAAGGCCAGCCCAATTAGCAGGTAAGTCACAACTGGCATGCCGAGATTCTGTACGCTTGGCATGGAGGCGTTGGCTCCCCAAAATGCATATGACAATGCCCCAAAAAGGGCGCTGACGACGCTAAGCAGGATGTTTGTTTTGTAAGTTGAGAATGAAATGATGTCGCGTTTCATGAAGTAGTAGATTTTGTCCAGTTCCTGCGTCAACGTCATGCGCTTGCACCAGTCCCTGTCAACTCGATGAAGGCATCCTCCAGAGTTGGTTCCTCCTGCCGGAAGTTAACAAGCTTGATTTTCTCGCGGAAAAAGAAATCCAGCACAGTCGGCAATGCATCCACGTTCTCCAAGCGCACTCGTAGGCGAGTTTGCCCTAGAACTGAATCCTGCACTTCTGAGGATAGAGCCGCGACACCAGCCACTCCCCGCAGAATATTCACCTGCGCCTCTGACATGTTCTTGACTACGATGTCAGCGACTTCGCCCTTCTTCGCCATGCCCTTAAGTGCGTCGGGTGTGTCTAAGGCAACAATTTTGCCTTTATTCATTATGCCTACGCGGTCACACATCTGGGAAACTTCCTCGATGTAATGCGTGGTGTAGAGGACGGTTTTGCCGTGTTTCTTGCTGAGGTCGTTTTTTATGAAGTCCCTGATGTTCCTTGACGAAGTAACATCTAAGCCTGTAGTGGGCTCATCCAACAGAAGAATAGGTGGATCAGCCAGCAAAGCCCTAGCTAAAGCAAGTTTTCTTTTCATGCCGCCCGAATATTTCTGGAAAACTTCAAACGCCTTATCTTGCAATCCCACTAGCTCCAGAACCTCCATGATTCGTTGCTGCCTGCCTCTTCGGGGAACATTGTTTATGGCGGCGAAGAATTCCAAGTTATTGTAGCCACTTAGCCTCCAGAAGAAGCCGCGTTCACCCACGCTGAAAATGGTGCCGATTGACTGTTTTACTCGCATCTGTTGTTTGGCGACGTCAAAGCCGTTTATAATGGCGGTTCCGTCGTCAGGAGGCAACAGAGTGCAGAGGATTTTGACGAGGGTTGTTTTGCCTGCTCCGTTGGGGCCAAGGAGCCCGAAGAGTTCACCTTTTTTTATGTTGAGGTTGAGGTGGTCGACGGCGTTTACGGAGAAGGTTTTGCGGTGCAAAAAACGGGTGTTTGGGGTTTTGGTTTTGAATGTTTTTGTCAGGTTGATTGTTTGGATGGCAAATTCGTTTGTTACCGTAAACCCCTCTCACAACTTGATGGATTGAACGAAAATTTGTTGTTAATTCAGTTAGCGTTAACGTGGCAATTAAGTTTTTCTGCAAAACTCTCTTAGATTCTTGCGCTCGAAAAGATCTATGCCCTCCTTACATATAGGCGGATTAAGAAAAAGCAACCCGTAAAAGGAGCAAATTAGAAATATTCGCTCCGCCATAGCTCTATTGAGGGCCGTTAGGATGGGCGAATACGTTAAGGGAGCCGAGCCTGACAGGTGGCATTGGTGCAAAAACTGCAAGCAATATCCCCACGTAGTCATCCAAAAACGCAGCAGCAGACCAGCTTCTGACCTTTGCGATGACTGCCAAGACATAGAGAAAAGAGCATTTCGCAAAATAGCAACAACTTAACTGGTTTTCTCCCTGAAAATAAATTGCGTTTACAACGTAGCTAACGCTTTTTGTTTTTTAAACAAGAAAAAAGATAACTGATTTTAGTTTTTTTACTTTTTGCCTGCTTTTCTTGCGCATGCGTCACTGCAATACTTTGATTTAGCGTCAAATGTAGTGTATGGTTTTTTGCAGACTGGACATTTTTTTTGCATACCTTAACCTTCCGGTAAATACTATTTGATAGCTTTAAGCTTAAAGGTTTTCTGGGAACAAAAAGGTTCTGCTGCAACCACCTCAGTTCTTAGGTTTAAACGACAAATTGACCTTCAAAGTCAAATCGTACTCGCCCTGCTCCTTAGCCAATGAAAAATTGAATCCTTCAACACTGACTGCCATAGGTTCACCGCCAGCCGACCTCTCCTTGATACTGTCTACAAACGCGCGGACTTTACCAATGATCTCACTCACATCCAAGTTTGTGCTCGTTGCTTTCTCGCCCACAGCCTCTGACTTACGCACCTCAATCTCACCATTTAATTCACCTCCAGAAAAGCCTAAAACAAAGTCACGCAGCTACTGCTTTAAACCTGTGTGACTGCACAATGTCACAATTACAAAAGAAGAAGGAACTTGCGTTCTTCAGGGATTAGAGTTTGTAATTGGGTTTGTTTCGGTTTTTTTCTGGTATTGTTATTTCGAATTTTGCTCCTTTTCTCTCAGTGCCTGTTTCCTGTATTTGCCAGCCGTATACCTCAAGCGTTTTTTTGATGAGGTACAGTCCAAGTCCTGTGCCTTTTCCGTGGCCTTTGGTGAACAGTTTGGTTTTCATGTCGGGAGGGATGCCGACGCCGTTGTCTTCATAGATTAACTTTAAGTTACCCTCATTGTGGACGTGGCTAAGCTTGATTTGACTGGTTTTTTCCCCGTACTTCAAAGTGTTATCCACAAGATTGTAGAAGAGTTCCCGTAGCAGGGAATCCGCTAAAACATCCCAGACCCGAGGTGCAGTTGAGGATTTTTATGTTTTTTAGGTTTGGAAACAGGGAAACTACCTCGTCGAAAACTTCGTCAACGCCAACATACTCTAGCTCTTCATTTCCCAGCATTTCGTAGTCCCTTGAGAAGTTAACGGTTCTAGTATTTGTGCACAAGCAAGCTCTATTGCCTTGTACATGTCCTCGATTTTTCCATTTTTCTTAGTTAAATACGCGCTGAAATTAAGGGCACTTACCTTGTTAGCAATATCGTGCCTAACTAACCCGCCTACCACTAAGAGTTTCTCGTTTGCCAACTCCAGTTTTCGGTTAGTTTCCTCCAGCTTTTTCTGGTTCTGTACGCGTTCGCTTATGTCGCGAACTATGTCAATGAAGCCTATAGGGACTCCGTTTTCGTTTTTTATAGGTGTAGCGGTGATTTCTACTGGGAGGGTTTGGCCGTTTTTGAGGCGTGCGGTGAATTTTCCTGCCCAGCCTTCCCCAGTTTTGATGCTGTTAATGGAGTTCTGTGTTGCTCGTGCCCTATCGGATTCAACGATGAATTCAAGGACATGTCTTCCAACAAACTCGTTCTTGTCGTTGCTGCCCTGCATTTTTACGAGGGCACCGTTAACATAGGTAATGTTTGCCTTCCACATCCCCCATAACTATGCCGTCTAACGACATTTCGATGGCTAAGCTGAAAAGATTTGACTGTTTCTCAATGTTGCTCAAGTCCTATTTCATCCGCCGTGTTTTTGGAATAAAGCTTAGTTATCAATGTGAAGATATTTTATGTTTTTCAAATAATCACCATCGAGACTTACGATATGTATATTTAACCATATCCGTAAACCTTCATCGAACAAACCCATGTTCTGCACTGCCGCTTCGTTTTGTTTAAATATTAGTATATTGACTATGATGTTGCAAAAAGAAGGAATATCTTAGAATGGGTTCCAAATCTCCAAGGGGCGAATTTGCCGCAAGGCAGTTAGCAAAGAAACGGAAGAATTTCCGTTGGTCAGATCGTTACTTTAACCGACGCATGCTCAGGTTAGATGAGAAAGTTGACCCTATGCAGGGTGCACCCCAAAGCCGGGGCATCGTGCTTGAAAAAGTAGGTGTCGAATCCAAGCAGCCTAACAGTGCCATTCGCAAATGCGTCCGCACACAACTTATCAAAAACGGAAGAACCATCACAGCGTTCTTGCCAGGCGACGGCGCCCTCAACGTAGTTGACGAACACGACGAAGTAGTTGTGGAAGGCATCGGCGGAACCAGAGGCGGCGCTATGGGTGATATTCCAGGAGTACGCTGGAAAGTCGTTATGGTCAACGGCGTATCTCTAAATGAACTAGTTTACGGTCGAAAACAAAAACCAGCAAGGTAATTTTATGGCACAAGCAACATCTGTAGCTCAACCTCAAGAAATTAAGCTCTTCCAAAAATGGAGTTTCAAAGACATCGCAGTCGTAGACATCGGCCTGCAACGGTACCTCAACTTAACCCCGATGGTTGCACCCCACAGCATGGGACGCCACGAACACCAACGCTTCCGCAAAGCCAAAGTCAACATCGTTGAACGCTTAATCAACGGCTTAATGCGCAGCGGCAAAAACAGCGGTAAAAAAGCCAAAGCAACAAACATTGTTAAAGAAACATTCGAAATCATCAACTTACGCACAGGCAAAAACCCCATTGAAGTCCTCGTAAAAGCAGTCGAAAACGCATCTCCATGCGAAGACACAACACGAGTTAGCTACGGAGGAGTCGTCTATCACCTATCCGTCGACGTTGCACCGCAACGCAGAATCGACCTTGCCATACGCCACATCACAGAAGGAGCACGTGCATCTTCAGCTAACAATCCACGCAGCATCCAAGAAACCCTCGCAGACGAACTCGTTTTGGCATCAGTCAAAGACATAAAGAGCGTTGCCATCGCTAAACGCAACGAAATTGAACGCGTCGCGCAATCCAGCAGATAAACCAACCTTTTCTTTTCTTATTTCTCTTTCAATCGGTATTTGGAAGCAATATGGAAAAAGCCTTATTACCTCTTAAATCATTAAAACGCAGCTATCTTTACTGCTTTAAAATTGAAGGGAGAAAATTTGAAAAAGACATTAGCATTTATAATTCTAGTTGTTTTAGCTTTAGCAGCTTTTAACGTTTATTCATTGCCTCATGTTAAAGCACAGACTACCCAAGCCCAAGTTCTAAGTTACAGCTGGTACCTTGCACCTTCAACCACTACAACAGCAGAATACATTAGTGACTTGATTGCAGTAGGCGAGGTCCAAAACACTGGTTCAAACACCATAGGTTCAATGTGGGTTGGAGGAGCAGCATATGATTCCAACGGAACACTATTAGCTTCAACTGAAGCCCAAGTAATGGCAACCAACCTGCCGCCTAACCAGAAGGCCCCCTTCTACTTGGATTTCACTCCTGAGAGCAGCATAACCCAAGATCAAAGCTGGGTTTCCAGTGTAGCCAACGTTACCGTTTCATTGGGCAGTACCCTTAACGCCACTGGCACAGGCACTCAATATGCAGGTTTAAACGCTGTGAACCTTAACGGTGTCAACAACGCTGGCACCTACACTGTTAGCGGAACAATTGCTGACATTGGTGACCAAAGCGTTGGAGACATTGGAGTAGTAGCAACATTCTATAACGCAAATGGCACAGTGGTAGGCTTAAGCTTGACAGATTTGGGTACTTCACTTTTAACAGGCGCAGCTATACCGTTTAAAGTGACCCCTTGGGATAACACAGGTACTTTGTCAAGTGAAATAAGCAGTTATTCTATACTGTTACAATCTGTTCCTCTGAGCCCAACTTCAACCCCTGCACCCACGGTAGCACCGACAACACAGCCAACATCTTCGCCAAGCGGCAGTCCAACCCCCACACAAACATCAGGCTCAGCGGTTTCAATACCGACGTACGCGATATTAATCGCTGTTGTAGTGGTTATAGCGGTTATCGCAGCTTTAATTCTTCTTAGAAGACGAGGTGGCAGTCACAAGTCTGAAGCGCCAACATCCCTACCGTCACAGAACCCCCAACAATAAACTAAACAGACAAACCGAAAATCAATCATTCTCCTAGATCTTTCCTTTTTTCTGTATAGAAAAAATAGTTAAAAGATTTTAATGATGCATTTGACCAACTATGTTTTAAGCGATTCTGGCATGAATCTCCACGATGTCGCCATCGTCTAAAACAAAGTTCATGCCGACTTTCTTAGGGCTGAAAGGCAACCGTTTAGCCCAAACCATGGCAAACATGAAGTTCATTAGAAGTTCTTTGTGGATGTTTTTGGCTAATTCATTGACTGTGGCGCCTTTGCGAAGGGCAAATGGGTGGTCGCTGTGGGTTTTGTTGCCTGGTTCTTTGGTGTAGATTCGGATGATTCCCAGGGATTCGAAAATGGCTTTTCCCAGTTCTTGCATGCCGAGTTTGCGTTCGCATGACATGGGAACGATGGGTAATTTGCCGTTTACATGCTGCTTGAGACGTTGCAGATTGGCGGCTGTGCCTGGCAGGTCAAGTTTGTTGGCGACGATTACGGTGGGTTTGTAGATAGTGTTTTCATATATGGCGTTTTCGACGTCTTCTAAGGTTACGGCGCCGCTGATGCGCACGATGGCATCGTTGATTTTGTAGCTTCTCACAAGCTCCTCGATGTCTCGCATGCTGCAATCGATGAGTCTGCCCACAATAATAACTCGTAGTCGGTTACCGGCGGGTCGTCGCTCGATTTCCACGCGTCCCCCACTTGGCTTACTTACTAAAACACGGCTCTTCTCAAGCTCCGCCAAAATCAACTCCAACTGCGCTATAGGGTCCCGCGACAAATCCAACATTAAAATTACGCCGTCAGCGTTCCTTGCCAACCCCAAAGTAACGTTCCCGCCTGCTTTTCCCTCTGCTGCGCCCTCCATGACGGCTGGTGCCTCCACAATCTGAAACTGCACATCCAAATAATTCATTATGCCTGGCACGGGTTCGTGGGTGCTAAAAGGGGTAGGGGTAACGCGCACTTTTGAGTTTGTTGTGGTGCACATTAGGCAGCTTTTGCCGACGTTGGTCATGCCGATTAACGCTATCTGGGCGGAAGCGCCTTTTTCAATGAAGAGTTTGGGTCCGCCGCTGCTCTTGCCCGTGCCCATGCGCTTCTTTTTGTCTAAGTCATCTCGAATCAACGCGATTTTGCGGTTCATTTCGCCCCGCAACTTCATAGTACCCTTATGATGCGGAACAAACTTTAGGAACTCTGTCATCGCATCCATTTTTTCTTTAGGAGTCTTAGCAGCCTCAACCAGCTCCCACTTATCCATCGCTTCAGGCGGCAAATTAGTCGGCATGCAAACTTCGCAAATACAATCTATTACACAACCATAAGACTATTTCGAAAACAAAACCAAAAAATCGTCAGCCGCACGCAATCAAACGCGGAAAAATACGTAAAAGTTAGTGTTTGCCTTTTTCTTTATAACCAACTTTTCAGTTACTTTACTGTTGGTTGCTTGTTTTGAGAGATAGAGGCCTACTTTGGCTAAAGCTTCACCGCGATTTAGTAGCTTTAGTTCTAAGTGTATTGGTGCAGATTCCTCTGGCAGTTTTTCTGGGGCACTACTTCGATGAACGAGCCTTCATGGATACTGGCTATCTTGTTGCCTCAGGATTCAACCCCTATGCATCACATGTAATCACGGTGTTCCCTAACCCTGATCTAATAGGTGTAAATCCAATAATTGGGTACGCGCCACTTTGGGCGTTGGTTTTGGGCGGAATTTACCGTTTAACCTACAATCTTATACCTAACATTTTTCTCTACAACTTCGCCGTAAAAATCCCAATAATCGCCAGCAACATCGCCTTAGCATACGCAACCAAAAATATTATGCAACGACTAAACATGCCTCCGAAAAGGATTCAGTTTGCATGGCTCTTTTTGCTGTTTAACCCCTTTACGCTGCTTACAACTACTGCGTGGGGAGAAGTTGACACAATAATAGCCCTTCTAAGTGTCGTCTCGCTTTATCTTTTGAGCAAAGGCATGATTGTAAAAAGTTCAATACTGCTTTCATTGAGCTTTGTTCTAAAACCCATTTCTCTGCCATTAATCGGGCTGCCGCTTTTTTTTTCAACCCAAAAAAACCGACGAAAAAACGCCTTCTACATCCTAATTTTAATTGCCTTTGTAGTGGGACTTTGGCTTTTGCCATTTAACCTGTTCGGATGGATGGAGCCATCGTCACCCAGCAACCTAACTTCCTATTTTAGAATGGCTGGCGGAATAACCCTCTTCAATATAGTTGAACTCTTCCAAAAAGCCGCCACCCTACCTGCGGGGTTGTGGTTCTTAGGGTATCTTTGGGTACCTGCTTTGTTTGCAGGATTCTACTTTGTTTACCGTAATCCACCAAAAACCATGGAGAAGCTGGCGGAGAGCGCTGTTTTGTTCCTGTTTATTTTTTTCCTCACACGTTCGTGGACGTCTGAGCCAAACATCAACATGGTTTTTCCCTTTTTGCTAATACTTTATGGAGCTGGAAAGATAGATAAGAAAGCCGTCCACCTTGCATGGATAATCCCATTCGTCTTTTTATTTTTGAATTACGCTTTTCCCCAGCTTTTCTTTCTTATCTACCCACAAATTATTCCGGCATTAGGAACTTTAGATTTGCAGATAGGCACAGCGCGGCTTATCGCCCGATTTGTGGTAACCCTGGTATGGTACATTTTTGGGGTAACTCTTCTGTATCGAGTGTTTTCTAAGAACAAGGGCGGCTAGCGTTTGTCTATGACAACAAAGCCCTTCTGTTTAAAGGAGAGAACCCATGAAAAACTCTCAATAACCCCAATCAAAGGTATCGTAACTACAAACCACCATTTATTTGACTTAAACACGCCGTAACAATACAGAAGCCAATATGCTATTCCGCCGGGTAACGCTGGCCACATAGGACCCCACATTGGCCAAAGAAACGCAAACGCCCAGGAACCAAAAAACCCTAGCGCCCAAAAAGAAACACGGGTACCCACAATTACCTTCATGGACGGAGATGCATTTTTTAGCTCAAGAGAGATGCCTTTAAACCATCTGCTTCTTTGCCGCATCAGGTCGTGGAGGCTGTTTGGCGATTTTAACGAAACTTTGGTTTTGCTCTGCCATGTTCTATAGTTTCTTTTGGTTAATTCGGATGCAAAATGGAAATCTTCCGTTATGGTGTTGTAGTTGTATCCTACTTCTTTTAGGACTTCACCTTTTGCACATAGCAGTTCTCCATGAAAACCGACAAGTGGTCTTCCAAGCAATCCAGTGAAAAACCTGAAAACCGTTAAATCGTCATATACCCTTATGGAATCCATGATGTAGGTGAAGGTGCTTTTGCCTTTTCGCATAACCAGCACAGGATTCATTGCTACGTATCCCTGTTTGTCGTAGTATGGGATTTCATACAGAAACTCGGTATCCAAAATTATGTTGTCATCATCTACAAAGCCATACCACATGTTATTTTGCACATGTGTTTCAATGAAATAATTTATGGCGCGTCCCTTAGCAACTAGATTTTGCTTATACGTTTTTGGGACAACAACAAGGTCAAAGCCTGAAAGTTCAGGAATCATCTCTGCCTCTTCATCAACTAACACATAAAATTTTAATTTTAACTTCCTAACGTTATCAATTGTTTCAAGCAGGCTGTTTCGGACTTTTGGGCTTGCAATGCTAACGATGACAATTTCCACGTTTTTGGCTGGTTCCTTAGCCTTCTTAGGTTTGTAAGTTAGACCTACAACGCCTAAAATACTCCAAACTAGAAACATTGACCAGCAAACAAACGCTATTATTCTTAACACTTCAAAGATTTCCAGCAAAAACTATTTCCTCTTCACCGTAACAATCAATTGGCGAGCAGTATGAAAAGCACAGACGTAAGCCTTAATTTAATCAGGCAACATATAATTTAAACGCTATGTATCAACAGTCTAAGTATACAAGTGAAGTGCTAAGCTCCTTTTGAATCTAGCATGGGAACGGTCAATTCTTTATTTAATTTTAAGGTGTCAAATGTGAATTGTTATGAGATAATCGAACAGGTAGATAAAGAGCCTATTACCTTACATTTGACCGACCGCTTATCTGTTCGGCTCTACAAGGACTGCCGCCCCAATTGTTTGGAGACTGGAGAGCTCCAAAAGGGGCTTGTTTTGTTGCTTGATGGACAAGAGTTGATTGAGGAAGGGATTGGCTTTGGCGTTCCAGTTGTTAAATACGAAGATAAAACATTTTTTTCCAGCAAAGCATATGTTTCAATCAAAAAAATCGGTTCCAACTACACGTTAACTAAAGTTTACACTTTAGACACAGTTTCACTAAAAAAGTTCGGAAGCTCATCCTACATAGATGACGGCTTGTACTCTACATTAAGAAAAACATTCCAAAGACTGTACCTTAAACACAAAAAATTAACCCCTCTCTTCAACAAAGTCATGGAACTAAGAGACCTTGCAAAAATAACCACCGAGTTCATAACTGTTAAACCCCGAGGAACCGTGACAATCAACTATCGCTTTGAACCAGCTGCCATTAACGTTCAAGCTGACTTTTCAAAGGTAGCTCTAAACAAGTGCCGTGAAGTTTTAGTTTTAAACGAGCAGGGCTCCAGCGTCTTCCAAAGATACGTTGATTCAAGCGGGCTGGATCTTCTCGGTAACAGGATCGGCGCATGGGAAACCGTTACGGCGAATCAGGCGTCTTTGCAGAGTAGGAGCGGGAGAATTTCTTTTAGCTTACAGAATGATGGCGCTGCTATGTTTTTTAGAGGTTTTGAAAGAGCGAGGAAGCGGTTTTCATGGGCGGGTTTGAGTTATTCTATGCTACCGAACAATGGCGTTTTTGATTACTCGATCGGGTTAAGTTTCAATGCGAAGTAATCTTAGTGCTCGTGTGCCTTTGAAGATTAATTGGCATTTCAGAGAATGATTATTTAGTTGATATTTTACATAAAAATAGACATTTGACCAATATTTTTGGTGTTTATTCGAAAGTCTTTTATGTATTTCACATCAATAATTGTTCGGGGGATAACGATAGCGAATTCTATCAATGTTGCCCAGTCAAAGGCAAATGAGCAGACGCCCCACATAATTCATTCTTTACAACCACCTTCTAGAATAAAAAGATCGGTTGATGAAAGCAAAAAATTTCTTGAAGAATTAGGTTTAAACAGTGAACAATTTAAAATTCTAGTTAACTGTCTTCCACAAGCCGTAGCCGTTTATAGAATGGTTTACGACCGAAAAGGCAAGCCCATTGATTATATTCTTCTGATAAGCAACAAGGCATATGACCAAATTCATCCCTTTAAAATGAAGCGGATAGGAAAAAAAGCAACCGGGCTCAACCCTGAACTGAAAAGGGACTCAATGGATTGGATAAGAATTTATGGGGAAGTTGCAACAACAGGCATATCAAAGACTTTTGAAATCTGTCGCAAGCCAGAGGATAAATGGTATCAAATCTACGTTTACAGCCCAAAAAAGAGCTTTTTTATAGCAATCTTTATGGATATAACCGAGGAAAAAAAGAGAGCCGCGCGGGAACTTGAGGAGCAAAAAAAATCCGAGGAGCAACTTAGGTTTTCAGAAAAAAGGTACCGTCGTCTCTACGAGACAACACAAGACGGAATCATGGCGCGAGATATACAGGGAAAAATGATTGATTGCAACATAGCATACGCCAAAATGCTCGGTTACTCAAGAAAAGAACTTAGAAACATGTCCATTAAACAGTTGTTGCCTGAGAAATGGTTTGAACAAAGAGAAAAAATCGTTAAAAAAGTCCTGCAAACCGGCCACTCCTTCGTGTTTGAGAGGGAATACAAGCGGAAAGACGGCTCGGTTTTTCCAGCCTCTGTTAGAACTTGGCGCTTAACTGATGGAAAAGGCAAAGTTGTAGGAATATGGTCCATTGTCCGAGATATCACCGAACAAAAAGAACATCAGAAGAACCTTGAGGTACAGACGGACTACCTAAAAAAAGTAGTCGAAGATCGAACAAAACAACTTAAAAACTCTGAGCGTCTTGTGGCTATTGGTCAAACCGCAGGCATGGTTGGCCACGACCTTCGCAATCCATTGCAAACTGTAATTGGCGAATTGTACTTGGCGAAAGGCGAAGTTAAATCACTCGGAGAAAGCGAAGTTAAAAGCAACCTGCAAGAGAGCATTCAGGCAATAGAAGAGCAAGCCGTTTACATGGATAAGATTGTTTCTGACTTGCAAGCTTTCGTGCAACCAGTTAAGATCGATAAGAAACCAATCAACCTAAAAGAACTCGTGACTAACGTTTTGGCGTCAGTCGCCACACCAAAAAAAATTACGGTACGAACCCAAATCGGAGATAATTTTCCCCAGATAAAAGCTGACCTCCATCTCCTAAAACGTGTTTTAATCAACCTTGTAACTAACTCTGTGCAAGCTATGCCAGACGGCGGCAAATTAACCTTAACTGGACAAGTTAACCCTGAAGGCCAAGTTTCTGTAACAATTCAAGATACGGGCGTTGGAATTGCTGAAGCGATAAAAAGCCAAATTTTCACTCCTCTTTTCACAACTAAGCCGCGTGGACAAGGCTTCGGGTTAGCGGTGTGCAAACGAGTTATTGAAGCGCACGGCGGCACCATCAGCTTTGAAAGCGCCGAGGGAAAAGGAGCAAAATTCTCAATTCAGTTTCCAGCCAACTAAGGCTCAACCATTTCCTTCTGTACCGGAGACCCCTTCAATCTTTGCCGTAGGCTGTAAATAAACGCGATAAACCAGAAAGCAACAGTTGCCCAGCCCAATGCGAATCCAACGACATTTCCTAAAAGATAGTAAGCTACTTCAAACCCAACGATGGAGACAAACGTTAAAAATGAACCTACAATGCTGTAGCCGCGGAGACCCTTTCTATTTTTAACAACTGCCCTTAGCATCAAAAGTAAAGCGATGAAATTAATAATGCTTGCAAAATCCAGTACCAAATTAGCTAAAGCAATAGCGTTCATTTACCATGTTCCTAAAGCCAAAAACGGTTTGCCGCAACTTAAGACTATCGCAGGGCACAAGCTCTTGAACGTAAATCACCTTAAATTCCATCATAGCCATGTCTCTGTAATCCGCGAAGGAGGAGGTGAATAAAAGAATTGATTTCGCGAGATTGCGATGGCTGCGAAATGCAACGGACATGCATTAAACGGTTCAGCAAAGTTCCTTTATGCGGTAAAGTTTACTGCCCAGACGAACAAGACATTTATTAGACAACGCAAGCCAAGTGCAATAGCAGAAAAAATAAGAATAGCCTAAGTATTCTTTCACTATCTTTTTTGGTCTGCTTTCAAGAAAAAACTTGTCAAAGACCGAATTTCTGAGGTTTTTTAGAATCTTTTTAGCCTGGAAAAATAAAATATGGGCTTGTTTTGGGGGAAAGTTAAAAAACCATAAATGCTCTAAAAGTAGCTATAGAATGGGGCGATTCAGTGAAGTCACTTAAAATATTTGTTGCTATATCCGTTATTGTTATTGCCTTTTTATGCAGCGGTTTTGTTGCTGCTCTAACTCAAGATCAAGGAACGGCAAGAGCGTTGTTTACAACCGAGATACTGCAGGCAGGTCAACCGGCAACAGCCTCCATTTTCTTCGGCAGCCTCGCTAGCGATCCAGTGACAGTAACGGCTGTTAGTTTACATTTCGACTGGATGCCCACCGGCCAAGTTGTAGGTTACCAGTTAACTACTCCAGTAACCATTGAAAGCAACGGCACCCACTTATTTGACGCAATGCAGGTTCAAATTCCATTAACCGTAACTTCTGGCATGCATACATATACTATCGGCATAGATGGAACAGAAAGCGGCGCGACTTTCTCATGGGATTCTCCAACCCTAAACATAGACGTTGCCGGTGGAACTGGTAACGTTACTGCTACGCCTACGCCGTCAAACACAAACTCAGGAGGACAGCCAACAGAACAAACAAACCTTCTACTTTATGGAGCAACTGCAGCAGTCGTCGTCATCATTGCCATATTAATAATAGTTTTCATGATACGGAAAAAACGAACACAGCCCAAATCAACAACTAAACAAAGCACAAGCCAACCTGAGACGTCCAGTCCAGAAAAGAAGCCTAACCCAGAGCAAGACTTCAATATTTAATTCAATCATCAAAACTTTCATCGATTAAACTAGGTAGCAACCTACCTCATTAAATCTAAATTGCTTAAAATGCGTGAAGCATTGAGCATAAAATCCATCCCCTATAGAGATATGCAGATGGCTTGCGAATTAAAGGGTTTCCAAGAAAACCTAATTGAGAATTTGGTGGACGAGGCGGGATTTGAACCCGCGACCTCCACGATGCCAACGTGGCGATCATGCCAGACTGATCTACTCGCCCAAAGCATCTGGCTTCTGAAAGTTACCCCTCCTCGTTTAATAAGCGTTTCTTAAAGAGTCACCTGAAGCAATCAAAAAAGCATCCCCTAACGTTTTGCCAAAGCTGTTTGCGTAAAGAAATGAATTATGCGGTTTAATTTAGAAATTGCCAAAAAACGGTTACTTGCTTTCCGATGTTACAAACCTACCAGCAAGTTACGAGGCAAACGTCAAGGCAAGCTTCTGGAAGTGCGAGTTTGTGAGACATTCGGTGTTCTCTTAATTCTTCAGGATTGGAAAACTCCGCTAAACAGGTTGGGCACTTCAATTTTAGGCGCGTCATAAAACCCCAAAAAACAAGTAAAAAAACGTGTGATATACGGATTTGTGGTTGCAGCAATGATGCTACAATGAGTTCTTGTTGAGAAATAAAGAATGAACAGAAAACAGGAGCTTAAAGGCTCACGGTGTAGTTTTTAGGCTTTTTTGGGCTTAAATTCCGTTTTCATCCGTTTATGCGGCGTAGCTTTTTATAAGGCAAACGCAAATAGAAAAGCCAAGCAAGGTGCAAAAGAATGCCCAAAGTTAAAGTAGCATTAATCGGCGTTGGAAACTGCGCATCATCATTTATTCAAGGCATCCAATACTATGGAAAACTTGAGAAACCAGCAGACCAGGTTGGATTGCGTAACCCAGTTTTGGCTGGACTCAGCCCCAAAGACATAGAGGTTGTCGCAGCGTTTGACGTGGATGACCGTAAGGTTGGAAAAGACCTCTCTGAAGCCATTTTTGCCCAGCCAAACAACGCGCCAAAAGTCTCCAACATTTCATATATGGGTGTTAAAGTTAACAAGGGACCGCTGTTGGATGGAGTGGGAAAATCCACCAAAGCCATCATTAAAGTCAGCGCTGCACCAGATGCTGACGTAGCCAAAGTTCTCAAGGCTGCAGGCGCCGAAGTTCTAGTTAATTTGCTTCCAAGCGGAGCCACAAAAGCCACCCAATACTACGCAGAACAAGCCCTCGCGGCTGGATGCGCCTTCGTTAATGCTACACCAACCTTCATAGCCAGCGACCCCGCCTGGGCAAAAAAGTTTGAGGGTGCAAAGCTTCCGCTGGTTGGCGACGATTTAGTTGACCAAGTTGGTTCAACCACACTTCACAAAACTCTGCTTAAGCTGCTTTCAGACAACGGAGTGAAAATCAACGAGACATATCAGCTTGATGTGGGCGGAGGAACAGAATCCGTGGATACTCTTGACCGTAGCCGAGATGCAAAACGCACCATAAAAACAGAGTCCGTAGCCGCGTCAATCCCCTACAAAGCCGATATCGTTGCTGGCTCAACCGACTATGTGGATTTTCTGCAGAATAAACGTGACAGTTACTTCTGGATAAGCGGCGTCTACTTCTGCAATGCCCCAATGAACATTGACTTGAAATTCCAAACAGTTGATGCGCCTAATGCTGGCAGTGTGCTCTTTGATGTGGTGAGAGCTGTAAAATTGGCTTTGACCAGGAAAGTTAAGGGTGCAGTGGAGCCAGTTTGCGCTTACGGGTTTAAGCGTCCACCGCAGATGGTTTCGCTTGAAGCTGCAGAAAAAGAATTCGCGAAATTCGTTTCTGCAACCTAAAGTTTTTCTAATTCGTCAATTATTTTTTCTTTTACCCCGTTCTTCTCTAGGGTGTTTTTTAGGTGGTTTATGACTTCAACAGGCGTAGGGTCAACTCCATGCAGCACCGCCAAGTACACGCTTGTGAAATCGCCGATTACTACTGTTGAAACCATCTTTGCCAGCGTGCTGTTTCCTTGCGTTTGAATCTCAAAGATTTTGAGGCCAGCTTGAGTCATAATTTGCTTGGTAGTTTCAATTCTGCTTTTGATTCCTACAGGTTCGTCTTTGTCTCGGATAAGTATAACTGAGAAGCACCAGCTACCTCTCCAACCCACGGTCTCGTTATGATTAAGCTCTGGAAAATACTCCCATTTTGCAGGAACCTTGCCGTTCTCGTTAAATTGCTGCTTAAAACGTTGCGCAACACTGCGGTAAAAACCAAAACCGTACACAACTGGAACCGTGTCGCCGATGTTTTGCGCCAAAGTTTTAGCAAGGTTTTCCTTTGATGGTTTCTGGGGACCGTTCTCTGTGCTTATTTTTTCCAGAAGCGTTACCGCTTCATTTAATTCTTTAGTTACGCCCGAAACTAAACCTGCCTTTTCCAAGTAAAAAAGCAATGGAGCCAGTAGATATGGCGAAGCTGCACGCGGAGGCATGCCGCTGGGAACCTGAAGATACGGCACTTTGTGTTTTTGCGCGTATTTGATGAGTGCGCCGCCACTGCTTATGCAGAAAATCATGCATTTACGTTTTAATGCGTCAAGAAAACTGCTCAGGGTTTCTTCTGTATCGCCTGAGTAACTAGTGATTAAGGCGAGAGTTTTTTTCCCGGCGTATGATGGTAGGTTGTATTCTCGGCTGACTTCAATGGGCACTGAAAGCTGGTTTTTTGCCCAGTCTTTGAGTAAGTCGCCGCCGATGGCTGAACCGCCTAAACCAGCGACTATGATGTTGTCGGGTTTAGGGTAGTTTACCTTGATTTTCGCTGCTAACTCAGCGGCTTTTCTGTAATGTTTAGGTGAATCTATGGAAAAATTTAGCATTCCACTTTTGTCAATAGAACTTATTTTTTGGGGGTTGTCTAAAACGGCAGTTACCAAACAGTAGTCCTCCAAATAACACGCAGTTTTATATCTCATCTCTACCTTTTAAGCACAACGTAGACAACAAGCATCAAGAGGCAAATGCAATGGACAAAAAGCAACTTTCAATCGCCATCCCCGCATCCACAATCTCCGACACCCCCCACCTAAGGGAAAAAACAGCGAAGATAGGTTTGATTGGGCGGACCGCCGCTATTTTCAGAGTCAACGAAATCATAGTTTACCCAGATAACCCAAAAGTCGACCAGCGCAGAGACATGGATTTTATGGCTCTTTTGCTTAGTTACTTGGAGACGCCTCAGTACCTTCGGAAACAGTTGTTTAAGCTTGATCCTGATTTGGAGTTTGCTGGGATTCTGCCGCCGCTACGTACGCCTCATCATCCTTTAAGCGGCAAAACTAAGCATCTGCAAATAGGCGAGTACCGTGAGGGCGTGGTTTTGTCTGAAGCTAAGGAGGGGTTGTTTGTGGATATTGGGGTTCAGCAGCCGGCGCTTTTGAGGCAAAAAGAATTCGCGGTGGGTAACCGTTTAACATTGCAGGTAGTTAATGTTGGTAAGAATATTGAAGTTCAGGCTGCAAATCGCGAAGATGTTCTAGTTTACTGGGGTTACAGGGTTCGAGTGGAAAAACGTTCTTTTGGGCAATTAGTGGCTGATGAAGGCTTTGATTTGAGGATTGCCACCGCCAGAGTAGGCGACTACTTTATGGATGTTGCTGAAAGGATAGGTGCGAAATGGGGAAGCAGCCAGCGGGTTTTGATGGCGTTTGGTGCTCCATCGCGCGGATTACACGAGATTACTGACGATGAAGGTTTAAAACTTGATGAAATCGTGGACTTCGTAGTAAACACGGTTCCAGGGCAAGGCACAGTGACTGTTCGAACCGAAGAAGCACTCTTAGCAACACTGGCAATCTTTAACGTGCATTTCAGTTACTAATTTTTTCTCTGCATTTTCAGGCATTTTTGGCTAAACAAATAAATGCCTCTTTCGTTTATTGTGCAGTCTATGCCGTCTCTTGACATCGCCATGCCCCTTGCCTTAATGCTTGTGGTATCTGTCGCACTGATCCTTAACAAGCGTGTTGAAGGAAAGCTAATGACGACGGTTGAGCAGAAAGAGTTCAAGATAAGAGACGTTATTCTTCTCGTTGTTTTCATGGTGATTGTCATCTCAGTTATCGCTTACACGTCACTCGTTGCACCTGAAGCAGTATTCCAAAACGTGTTTCTTATAATATTTTTGGGCTCCTACACAATGCTGCTTTTCACGTTCTCCTACGTGTTCTCCAACCTTACAAAAAAACGGGCTCAACTAATCTCTCTCGGTTTCGGTGTTATAGGTGCAATTGCAGGGTTGGTAAGTCTTTTAGGTTCGTTCTCCGACGGTTTTACTGTTTACAGGGCGATAGCGTTCTTTAGTTTGGCGGGTTTCTGTTTCGGTTCAGTAATTTTTGAGCAGAAAAAAGCGGTTTCTAAGGCACGTTGGTATATAGCTGCTCAGCCACCAGCGCTTTTCTTGCTTTTAATGATATTCTTCAACGTCATCTATGGCGGAGCTGCTCAAGTTTGGTTTCCGTTTCTTATGGATGTTTTCGGGTTTACGTTTGCTATTCTAATAATTCTCTATCTTAGCTCTCTGTTCAGTTGGAAAACCGTAGGGTTATTCGCGGTTCTCCTAACAACGATGGATATTATTCTTGTAATAGTTACACCTGTAATGCTGACGACTGCAAATACTTTCGTCAACATAGGGCTTCCAGTGCTGGTTTTCGTGCCTAACGTTCCTCTTGCCTTCTCCGCAACAACAGGTCAAATCCTAATGAGAGGGCTTGGTTTAGGCGACTTTTTCTTTGCCGGAGTATTAGCAGTTCAAGCCTACAACAAGTTCGGTAAGAAAACGGGTTTTGCGTCGGTTGTGGCGATGGCGGTTGCCTTTGGGATTTGGGAGGCATTCTTACCTGACATTATAAAGGGGTTAATTCCGATTGTTGGAAGAAACATCGGCGGGTTCCCGGGAACATTGATGATTATCACCGGCTGGGCGCCTGTAATCGCAGTAGCGCTGTTCATTAAGAGGAGAAACAATCCTGCGCAGTCAACAGCCACTTCTCAACCCACAGAAACACCCAAAGAACAAAATTTGCCAATACAGTGATTTCTCAGTTTAAAAGGAATAAGAAAATAAATAATTTTTGGGAAAAATAAATTAAAAATAAAAGTTGAGGCTTATTTTACCCGAATAGGGCGCCTAATCCTTCTAGTGCTGCTTCTTCCTTGGCTTTTTCTTCTTCAGCTTTCTTCTTCTTGTCTTCTGGCGCGGCTGCTGCTGGTTTTGCTTCTCCTGCTGGAACTGCTATTGGCGCCGCTGCCATCATTGTCGGTGCGGCTTTAATTGCTTCATCAATGTTGACTTCGCTGAGTGACGCTACGAGTGCTTTAACCTGTATAGGGTCAACTGTGACTCCTGCTGCTGTGAGAACTTTTGTTACTGATTCTTCGTTTATTTCTTTTCCTGCCTTGTGAAGGAGCATTGCTGCGTAAATATTTTCCATACCTTTTCACCTCTTCATCGGACTATTTTAACCTTTTTTATTTGGTCTAACCTGCTTCGGTCGGGAAGCTGGTCGTTACCTGAATTGGGCAGTTTAATCCGCCGATTTCTTGCCGTTTAGAAGAATACCCAATGCTTTAAGAACCTTTCGTACATGCATTATACAAGTTACAATCCATGTTTTTCTTTCCACTTTCAATGAAAATTCATGCTGCACCAATAACACTTATCTTACAGAACAAACCAACAATGCGATAGCATACAGGTCATGAACTATGGGAAACATTACAGTAGCTATCCTCGGCGCCTTAGATTACGCAGGCAACCTTGCCAAAAAAGGAACCTCCACAGATATAACCCTCTACAACCTCAAAAAAGGCGAAGACACAGTAACCTTCATTGAACCCACACGTTACCCCGAACGGCTGGCGCCACTATTCTACGCTTGCGCGTTAGCGAAAAAAGCCATAATTGTCGTGGACGAGATAAACGCTACATTCGGCGAATGCCTTGTGATGCTTCAATGCAGCGACATCAAAAGCGGATATATAATCCTAAGAAACTACGTTCCAAAAGAGAAGATTGAAGGGCTCATAAAAGGGACAAGCCTAGAAAAATTCAAGATCATACCAGATGACCCCAATGACCTGAGAGAAAAACTGCTGGTGGAAGCTTCTCAGCAAAAAACCGCGGAAATCCCAGTTGGACAGCAGCCGATTGGAGCGGTTCCAGTTGATCATGCTTTCAGCGTTAAAGGCGTGGGAGTTGTGATTCTTGGCGTCGTTGTTTATGGAGTTGTTCAGAAACATGCAACGCTAAATGTTTTTCCCGCAGCCAAAACCGCGCAAGTCCGTTCTATCCAAAAACACGATGAGGAATTCGAAGTAGCAGGCGGAGGCGACCGGGTTGGATTGGCGCTAAAGAATGTGGAAGTAGAAGATTTAGACCGCGGAACTGTCCTGACAAACGACCCCGCAATCAAAACGGAAACTGCCATAAAAACTCAGGCATCGCTTGTTAAGTACTGGCAAACACCCATCAAACCAGGCATGGTCATGCATGTTGGTCACTGGACACAATTCATAACCGCAAAAGTGGAAACAGTCACAGACACCGCAGACCCGAAAAAACCTGCCCTAACCTTAACACTCGACAAACCGCTTGTCCATCGCCCAAACGACAAAGCAGTGCTGATGTACTTGGAAGGCGCAAAACTGCGCGTAGCAGGAACAATTGATCTTCCTTGAGTAATTATGTATCTCAAATGAGCGATTGACCTCTTCTTAAAGTTTGAATGTTAACCTTGCTAAAGAGCTAAGGAACAAGCATACGACATATGCATACTATCCCGAGCTTCCAAAGCTCATGCAAGGTGAAGAAGCGTTGAGTGAATTCCTAAAGATAAAATTGCTTCCGTTAACGGTATTCGCAGTTTTCTTCGGTTTAATCTTCATCAACTATATCGACATTTCCGTAACGCTGTTATAGGGAAACTGCCGGAGAGAAACTCTAATTTAACTCGCAAGATAGATTAGCGGTTGTCTCCATGTGAAATCGGGGAAGGAACTGTAATCGGAACATCAACGATAATTTACGCAGGAACAACAATAGGCAAAAACCGCTTAATCGCGGACCAAGCATTAATTCGAGAAAAATGCATCATCAAAGACCAAACCATAATCGGGCGGGACGTCACCATTGGCCGAGAATCGATTATTGAGGCAGGCGCAGTTGTTACCAGCGATATTCCTGACCGCAAGTTGCGATAGGGTTCCTGCAAGAGTAGTTAAAGACGTTTCCCCAGAACAACTGCTTGAAAGTTTGCAGCTAACAACTTTAATCTCTCAAAACGCCGCTTAAAGGAATTTTAGGGACATTTACCATTTGATAGTTCTATTAATCCAAAGCCTTTTGATGCCTATTGTTGATAAGAGAACTATACTATATTGGCCAAGCGTGTTTCAGAAATTACTGATTCGCTCAGATTAAGAGTTATGAGGTTGATCAGGCGTAGAGAGCGAGAAATCAACATAGACGTCTTTGCTAACCCAGAAAAGTACCTGATTCTGTTTGCCTATTGAAAAAATCGTTGCTGACACAAAAGTTTCCCATGAAGCCATAGAACTTTATAAGCAAAAAATCAAGAACGGTGAAAAAATCGCGCCTTTAATCGTGGTTAAACACCCAAGACTTGATTTATACGCGGTTTTGGATGGCCACCACAGATACTATACCCTCTTGGAAATGGGCAAGAAAATGGTTGATTGCGCCTTTGCTGGAGATTTCTCAAGTGTAATATTTTACTTGACTGAACACGGGTTTTTTCAGCCAAACCCCGAAACCAAAAGGAGAAATGCGAAAACCAGTACTACAGCTGCACGAAAACATTCAGGGCTTTCTTCAAAATTTTCTAAGAGACCCAGACAAAATGAAAAAGCCCAAAAGAGAAATCCAACCCGAAGTTTAACACAAACTCTAGACTTTGTGAATCTTTTTATTTGGGAATCAACAATCTTTTAATTGGTCTGTTTTTTGAATCTTGGAAGTCATATCTTTTTCGCGGGCGTAGTCACAGCTGTCTTTACAGGCAACCCCTACTTTGCCCTTTTAGCTGCAATAGGCAGCTTCATTCCCGACCTCGACCGCGAATACATCATCGTAAGCCCACAGGCTTTTCGTAAAGAACAGTTTCACCGGGCACTCTTTCATAATCTTCTTTTTCTATCTGGGCTGTTTTTCGTAAACGTTTGGCTTTCATTGGGAGCATTCCTACATAGTTTCTTAGATTCTTTCACAACCGAAAAAGACCGAGGCGTCGAATGGCTTTTTCCCTTTTCTAGATTGGTAAAGCGGGGCCGTTTCACGCTGACTACTCGCTCGCAAGACGGTGGATGCAATCTGGAGTTGGTAGATACGAAGCCGCCTGACCGTGTTTGCTTTATTAATGAAGATTCTCCTGAAGCCACGAAGCTTTCTGACCCTGATTTAAAGGAGTCAAGAGCAGTTCCCTGGAGGAGAACCTATGGACCTGCAGCAAACGGGCAAATGCTCGATAAATGGTTGGCATTGGCTTCTTTTTCAGCGTTTGCAATTTATGCTTTGGTGAACCCTGATTTTGCAATGGCTGGCAAAAATCTTCTTTTCTCAACTCAAATCGTTCCTCCTATGATCCTCTTAACGGGTATTGTGCTGGTTTTTTCTAGGGGGCTGGCTCAAAAAGAACAAGAGAAACAGAAAATTGTACCTTGCCTTCTTCTCGGTCGGAGGTTTCTTCATCGTTTTGTCTGCTATGCTGTCAGTTGGCGGAGTTTCGGGTTATGTTTTTTCATTAAATCCCATTTTCGGGGTTGCCGCAGGAATGGTTGTGTTTTTTGAAGCGCTTTTTGTTTGGTGGCTGAGTACCCGAAGAGGAAGAAAAGCCATGGTTTAAGCAAGGATAGCAATGTTCCAACTCTATTTTGAAGTTAGCGTTTTGTAGGCTCAGTCATGCAACAACACAGTCTTAATTATGTGGCAGAGAGTAGTTGCGAAACAGAGAGGTTTGATGTATGATATCTGCATTAGTCTTAGTAAACACAGACTTAGACTCCCAAGAAAAAGTGAAGGAAAGCCTAAAACAAATAGAGGGCGTTGAAGAGGCACACGCATTATACGGAGTCTACGACCTTATAGTTAAAATCAAAGCCAACTCCATTGACAAGTTAAAAGAAATAAATAAATTACATATAAAACAGGTAGCGGGCGTCACAAGTTTACTAACACTCATGCTAGTTGAGGACAGCTGAGCTGTAAAACAAAGCCTGCCACTTCTTTTTAAATCTCTCGATTAACGAAATCATGTCGAACAGCATTACTGACATTATTTGGGTACAATAAGGAAAATAATAAGTGTCTGTTTAACGAAGGGTTATTTGTTGCTGTATGAACAAAACAGCATTATCCACAGTATTCATTTTAGCACTGCTTATCACAGCGACGTTTGCATTTGGTATGGTAAATTCGGCGCCAACATACACTATCCCAACAGGACCCTTAACACCTCCTGTGATATCGCTTGAATCGCCTGCAAACACAACTTATGTCTCGTGGTTTGTGCCGCTAAAGTTTTCAATCAACGGCGGCTGGGATGGTTTTGTGGACCATTGTTTTGTTGAGTACAGTTTAGATGGGGGCGCGCGGTACGTTGTTTTTGACCCTCCGTTTCGAGTAAATACGATTGCGCAGAACTTTTCAATAACTTTAGGGCCTCTTTCAGAGGGGCAGCATCATCTGCAAGTCTTTGCAACTGTAGGCGGCTTTTACCGAACAGGTGAAAACTCTACAACTCTTGAAGCTAACGACTTCACCTCAGAAGCTGAAGTCTACTTCACCGTTGACACCAGCGGCCAAGCCCAAATCTCTATTCTCTCGCCCCAAAACAAAACTTACAAAGTGAACGCAATGATTCCAGTGGAATTTACAGTAAACACAACTTCACCAATCGAAAGTATGGGCTTTACCCTTGATGAACAATTCAATGTCACCATCCCCCGAAATACAACAATTTACGGACCAATACCCGACGGATTGCACACGCTAAGAGTCTATTCGATATTCAGCGATATACTTCCTGTTTCCTCAACCGTTAACTTCACAGTTGACACCACACCGCCAAACGTCGCCATCCTTTCAATACAAAACAAGGGATACAACACATCCGACATACCTTTAGACTTCACCGTTAACGAACCAACATCGCAAATCACCTACATTCTGGATGGAAAAGTGCATACAATTGAGGGAAATACAACTTTAACTGGGTTGCAAAACGGAGACCACAAGTTAACAGTTTATGCGAGGGATGAAGTTGGAAACTCGGGCGCCTCAGAAACAGTAGATTTTAACGTGGAAGTGCCGATTCCGCGCCAGATGGCTCTCGTGGTCATACCGCCTACGGCAATTGTTCTCATTGGCGGTCTAATTCTTGTAATTTACTTTAGGAAACGCAATCATATGACAGCAAAGAGACGCTGACATTTACTAATCTATTAGGAGCCTTTAGAGGTTTGTTAGGAGCCTAATAGTGGTTCTATGCAGAAACGATAGAGGGGTAGGTCAGTTTGGCGTTTTCTGTGCTCATTAGTGTGTTGAAAATCTGTGCTTAACCTAGGTGAGGGGTCTACTAAAAGCAACCTAAGCTTTTGACGGTTTGCTTGCAATAATCCATATATCCCAACGTTGTCCATCAAGCCGTGATGAATATGTGTCGGACTGGCGTAGCAAACTTGCCCCTTCACGGCGGCAAAGCTCCTTCTTGGCTTACTGGGCGAATGCGTAAGTTAGCTAAGGAAATTGCCAGCATCATGATTGAGGAGCAGGGCACCGACAAATTCATCGCCCGGCTCAGTGACCCTTACTGGTTTCAAGCGTTTGGCTGTGTGTTGGCTTATGACTGGCACAGCAGCGGCGTAACCACCGTGGTCACAGGAATCCTCAAAAGCGCACTCTCACCCGAAGAGCACGGCGTCGCAGTCTGCGGAGGAAAAGGCAAAACCAGCCGCAAAACACCCAGCGACATCGCAGCAGTCGGCCAAAAATTCGGTTTCTCCCAACAATCCATCGACGACCTCACCTACACCAGCCGCATAACCGCCAAAGTCGACAACACCGCCATCCAAGCGGGATACCAACTCTATCACCACGCATTCCTTGTAACCAAAAATGAAAAGTGGGCTGTTATCCAGCAGGGCATGAGCGACCAAGATCAATCTGCCCGACGCTACCACTGGCTAAGCGAAAACACAAAGTGCTTCGTAGAGGAACCCCACAACGCCATAGTAGGAAATGTCAAGCGCGAACGCGCCTTAAACATGGTTGCCAAACAAAGCGATGCAGCCCGCAAAGCCTCAGTGGATTTGTCAAAGGAACCTACGCGTAAACTTATGAACCTGATTCAATCTGCCGCCAAACCCCTAAATCAGGCATCGCTTCAGGACTGGCTTCCTAAAACCTCTGATCTATGGCAGCAAACCTTGACCACCCTCAACATGCCCCGTAACATCAACTGGGACACCCTCGCACGGGCATATGAGTTTCAACCTAGCAACTACGAGGAACTGCTTAGCGTCAAAGGCGTTGGACCAGCAACTGTGCGGGGACTTGCGCTTGTAGCTGAACTGGTTTATGGCGAGGAGCCTTGTTGGGAAGACCCAGTTAAATTCAGCTTTGCCTACGGCGGCAAAGACGGTGTGCCTTTTCCAGTAGACTGCAAAGCCATGGATGAATCCATAGAAATCCTAAGAGACTCGGTGCAGCAAGCCAAAATAGGCGAAAAAGAAAAGCTTCAATCTCTGAAAAGGCTAAGGCGGTATGTTCCAAAAGACACAAATTCTTAAAACAAGCAGCCGCAGATAATAGACCTATGCCAACTAAACTTGTTTACCGGCGGATAGGTGCATACGCAGGAATAGCCGCGCCCATTTTAGGATTCATTTGTATTTTATCTGCTGTCGTATCTTATCCCCAATTCAGTTGGACAAACAACGCGCTAAGCGACGTAGGTGTCGTCTCGGGCATAACGGGTCCGCTCTTCAACTTCGGGCTTATAGCCAGCGGGTTATTAGCTTTCCTTTTTGCTGTTCTTGGCTTGTATAATTATTTTGGGGGAACATTCGTTGGTAAAGTGGGTGTGGAGTCATTTGAGGCTGCAACGTTGGCGCTTATTGGAATTGGCATATTTAACGAGAGCTTTCAAGGTACACACTACATCTTGTCGGTGGCGTTCTTCGTTTTGGCGCCCGTATCGTTGTTTATCTTGACCTGCGCGTTTTGGATTTGTCATCGACGCGGCATGGCTGCTTTCACCGTTTTAATTGGGGTGGCGGCAGCGCTGCCTTGGCTTCTTCAGTTTGCATTTAACTATGTTCTTAATGTTGCGGTCCCCGAGTTCCTCTCTGGACTTGATGTTTCGATATGGGTTATTGTGCTTTGCCAAAAAATTTTAAAACCCTAACTACTTGACTGCATCAACATACATTTGGGCACAGCAATACGGCGAGAATACCGTTCCGTAACCCTTGCCCTTCACATATTCAACTGCGGCTTCACTTGGAAAAGCAACCGCATCAACCCCAGCCTTCAAAGCTAAAACATCAGTTTCGCTGCGGCTTGCACCTTTAGGCCGCATGCAACCTAAAACCAACGGAGTTTCAGGAAACATCAGCCGAGCCATTGCCGTGACTTTGGCTATGTCGGCTGGTTTGGGCGGCGGCGTTTTTGCCATGGCGGTGCCGTGGATGGGCATGAACGCTATTATCACTATGGCTGAGGGCTTAACTTGCTGTATCATTTGGAGCGCTTTTAGTTCGCCATCGAGTTTGCCCTCGTTTAACCCAACGATTACATGCGGCACAAAATTCAGTTTCGCATCTTGCAGTGCGTTGAGGGAGTCGACGTAGTCTTGGACGGTTACTTTAAGGTTGTAGATTTTCCCAACTGTTTCAGCAGAGCCGATAACATCAATAAGTGCGGCATCAACCCCGGCGTCCTTGAGCGCCACGGCGGTTTCACGGTTGATGATGCCAGTATGGACAAAAACGGTTAAGCCAAGCTCCCGCTTGAACCTTCCAAGCACAGACACAAAACCGTCAAGCGGCACGGAACCGTCAGGTAAGCATCCGCCGCTAACAAGGCAACCTTTAGCGCCATTCCCCTTCAATTTTACGCCCAAAACAAACAGCTCCTGAGGCGAGAGCGCAGGATGCATCGTTTCCAGGACTTTGCCTCCGCAATGTTTACAGTTCAAAGCACAAGCGTTGCCTGTAACAGAGATTGTAGGGAACTCGGTTGTTGAGGAGCAGTAGTGTTTGGTTTTGTAGAAGGTAAAGCTTGGGGCGTAGAAGCGGATTTCTCTATTTCTTGGCTTGAAAGCGCCTGTTTCTAGTAGGTTTAAGAGTTCTTTTTCGTTTAGGTTCCAGGTTGCCCGGGGGGAAAGCTGCGTCATGTTTTTTCAAGCGTAAGAATTCATTGCTACCTTAAGAGTTTAGCGCAAACAACGTTCTTTTTTCAGCCCCAACCTGCCTGAACTGACAATTTTGGGGTGTAGAAGACAAGCCTCAAAAAGGATGTTGAGTTGCCATAGGAGTGAAGATGAGTCATTTATTAGAGGTTATGGCAACCAAACCCTATGGGAAACCAAGTCCTTAAACCCCATTTTATTCATCGACCAGCGCAGTAGCTTTTCAAGGTTATCCTTAACTGCCTTAAAACAAGGAAAAAGACCGCGTTTAGGTGTGGTCGTGTTTAGTTAAGTCTTCAGGGGTTTTGCTAAATCGCCTGACAAAGAACTTGCGGATTTCTTCAGCGAAAACAACCACAAGCGCCAGCGAAATTAGGAATATCCAGTCTGTTAAGCCAAGAGCGGTTGTTCCGAAGAATTTCTGCATCAATGGCACGTAGACTAGGAAGGCTAAGATTGAAATCTGCGATATTATTCCTGCGATTATCCATTTGTTGGTTTTGAGACTTGTTCTGAAGATTGATTGTTTGCTGGTTCGGCATGCAAGTACGTTTCCTGCTTGAGCAACCACTATGCCCGCAAACGTCATCGTCACTCCTTTGGTATAAACGCCCGAGGTGAAGAATGAGCTGTTTGGTGTTAATGCCATGCCAAAGTGCCAACCTCCAGCTGTCCAAGCGCTTATGCACCCAATCATAGCGCCAACTGCAATGATTACACCGATGTAGAGCGAACGTCCAAAGACTTTGCCAGTGAATAGCCGTTCTTTGAGGCTTCTTGGCGGCTCCTCCATGATTCCCGCTTCTGGAGGTTCACGGCTAAGAGCAAGGCTTGGAATAACGTCGATGGCAAGGTCAATTGCTAAAACTTGGACTACGAGCAGCGGCAACGGAATAGCCAAAACTGCATAAAGTATGTAGGGGATGAGTTCTGCCCAGTTGTGCGAGAATACGTAAACGATAAACTTGCGGATGTTCTCGTAGATTGCCCTGCCAGACTCGACGGCTTTAACAATCGATGCAAAGCTGTCGTTGAGTAATACTATGTCTGCGGCTTCTCGGGCAACATCTGTTCCAGATGCGCCCATTGCTACGCCGATGTCAGCTTCTTTGAGCGATGGTGCATCGTTTGCTCCATCACCCGTAACCGCTACTACTTCGCCGCTTTTCTTGAGAGCTTTAACTATACGAAGCTTCTGTTCAGGGGCAACCCTTGCGAAAATAACGTTGCCTTTTTTGACTTCGTCCACTATGGCTTTGTCATTTAAGTCTTCAAGGTCAACGCCCCGTATAACCTGAGCGTAATCCTTGTCAACTATGCCGACTTCCTGCGCTATAACTTGAGCTGTTGGGCCATAATCGCCTGTGATGATAACGGTTTTGATTCCGGCTTGCTTTGCTTTTTCAACAGCGTCCTTGACTTCCATCCTTGGAGGGTCACGCATTGCTGCTAAACCGACAAATATAAGTTCGTTTTCGACTTCTTCGCCTTTTTTGTATTCTGTTTTAGGGATTTTTTTGTAGGCAACAGCTATAACTCGTAAGCCTTCGTTGGCGAATTCGTGGATTCTTGTTTCTATCCAATCCATGTTTTCCTGGCTTAACTCTTCAACTTTGCCGTCTACAAGCACTTTTGTGCAAACATCAAGGATGTTTCTTGGGGCACCCTTAGTGTAAATGAAAAGGTTACCGTTGAGTTTGTGAACTGTAGTCATGCGTTTCCGCTCAAAACTGAACGGTAAAATGTCGATGATTGGCTTCTCAACCAATTCATCCTCAAGGTTCATGCCGTACTTTAGAGCTGCAACGAGAAGTGCGCCGTCGGTTGGGTCACCAATTACGCTCCAATTGCGGTTTCGGTCTGAAGGCGGGTCAATTTTGGCGCCGTTGCAGAGTGCGGCTATTTCAAGAAGTTTTTCAAGTGATTTGGTTTCGCCTTCTCGTAGAGGTTGACTGTTTATGGTGAAATCGCCCACTGGATTATATCCTAATCCTGAGACTTCCATAACGCGGTCTTTTACCCACAGTTTGTTAACGGTCATTTCGCCTTTGGTGATTGTGCCTGTTTTGTCGGTGCAGATTACGGTGACGCTGCCCAAAGTTTGCACAGCTGACAACCGCTTTACAACAACATGCTGCTTAACCATCTTTAGCACGTTGATGGCTAAGGCACTGGAAACTGTAACTTGCAATCCTTCAGGAACACAAGCTACCATAACACCGATCATAAAGAGAAAACTTGTTTGAATTGTAGCTTTCAAGAAAAGAAAACTAACGGCAAAGAAGACTCCGCCCACAACAACAGCTATGATGAAGTCGTATTTTGCAGTTAACGCAATTTCCTTCTGCAGTGGGCTGTCTTCTTCTTTAATTGTCTGGGTTAAACTAGCAATTTTGCCAAACTGCGTATCCATGCCCGTGGCGTAAACAACTGCTTTGCCTTGACCCTTTGCAACGCTGGTGCTCATGAAAACAAGGTTAGGCGAATACAAGTATGCTTTTTCGACAACTTTGGCGGGTTCTGCAACACGCGGTTGGGGCTCGGATTCCCCCGTTAAAGGAACATTATTTGTCCATAAATCAAAAGCTTCAATTAATCGTCCATCTGCTGGAACGCGGTCGCCTTCATCTAAAAGGACGATGTCTCCAGGAACAATCTCTCTTACTGAGATTTTCTTGAGTTCGCCATCTCGGATAACTTTGGCGTACTCAGGCATCCAGCTTTTGAGGGTTTCCATGGCTTTTTCTGCACGTGATTCCTGAAAGATAGCGACGAAAATGTTGACGAAAACCACTGCAAGGATGATTAAAGCCAGTTCAGGGCTGCCACTGATGTAGGATAGAATAGCCGCAACAATCAGCAGGATGCCGAATAAGTCTTTGAGGTTTCTGATGAATTTGTTTATGAGTGGAATCTGTCTTTTTTCTGAGAGCCGATTATAACCGTATTTTTTGAGGCGCAGTTTAGCCTCTTCAGTTGTTAAGCCTTTATCTGATGTGTTTAGGTCTTCGAAAACCTTGTCAATCGGCAAAGAAGCAGCTTTTTCCAATTTTATTCCGCCAAAACCTCAAGAGCAGTTAGTTAATAACAACCCCGACAATAAGCAAAGATAAACGGTGCTAAGGACTCGTTAAACAACGCGATTTTTTTCTGAGCAGCAACGGTTTGAAAGTTCATTCATATCCTCAGCGTTTAGCCTACATCATCGATTTTGATAGTTTAATTTTGGGGTATTATCGATTGTTGCATTTAAACTAATCGCACCTAAACCCACCTTTAACGAGAAAGAAATAAAGCGTGTCCATGACTTATATGCAGGGGCTTTCTTATTCATGTAGCATTTTACTCCTTTAAACTCCTATTTCTTTCGGTAATACAAAAATAAAGTAGATTTATCCTTTTTTGTGAATTACGCTTAACTTATCTGCAAAGTCGAGAAAACCACCGCTGGCTCGCTGTTTAGAAAGCCAAATCGGGAACAATTAAGAAATTATGTAAGGAAAAAACCATATCTAAGTTGACTTGGTAACCATTTTTTACCCCAATTTTTCTAAAGAATCATGCCATAAAGTTAATAGGGCACAAACTCAACTTCCATGTAGCTTATCTATTTCATGAGAGAGTAAATAATGCTTCAAATAAGTAAAAAACAAGTCTTTCAACTAATAAATTCAATTAAATTGGAGATTGATTAATTATGGCGCGTTATAGGCAAACCGACGAAATTGTAAAACTGATGGAAACCCCAATATACATACGCAACACCAGCATCATCGCCCATGTTGACCATGGAAAAACCACCCTGTCCGACAGCTTACTCGCAGCAGCAGGCATCATCAGCACACAAACCGCCGGACAAAAACTGTTCCTTGACTCATGGGATCTTGAGCAGAAACGTCAAATGACCGTTTTCGCCTCAAACGTCAGCCTTGTCCATACCTATCAGGAAAAAGATTACTTAATCAACCTAATTGACACACCCGGCCACATCGACTTTTCAGGTGCTGTAACAAGAAGCTTACGAGCCGTCGACGGCGCCCTTGTTGTAGTGGATGCCGTTGAAGGACCCATGACTCAAACAGAAACCGTTCTGATGCAGGCTCTACGCGAACGCGTAAAACCCATCCTGTTCATCAACAAAGTTGACCGATTAATCAAAGAAATCAAGCTAACACCACTTGAGATTCAAAAGAAATTTGCCAAGATTCTTCTACGAGTCAACAACCTGATCGAGAAATATGCACCTGCTGAACACAAAAAAGATTGGCAAGTTACTGTTGAAGATGGCCGCGTGGCTTTCGGTTCAGCCTTACACAAGTGGGGTTTGAACATTGACCACATGAAAATGAAGAAAATATCCTTCCAAGATATCATCGATGCATACTCTGGTGACCCAATTGAGGTTGGCAGAAAAGTCGATGAACTGAGCAAAAGAGCACCATTGCCCGAACCAGTCTTGGACATGTTCGTTAAGCATCTTCCAAATCCTTATGAGGCACAGCCCTACAGGCAGCCTCAAATTTGGCCAGGCGACGTGGCTAGCCCAACAGGTCAGGGAATGGCAAAAGTCGATGCTAAAGCACCATTACTGATGTGTATCTCCACCATTGAAGTTGACCCACACAGCGGAACAGTTGCTATCGGCAGAATCTTTAGCGGTTCAATCGAGAGAGGCAAAACAGTTCAGCTTGTAAGCAGCAGCCAAAAAGGCACCATTTCACAGGTCTTCATGAGTATGGCAACAGACCGAGTGCTCATCGATCATGTGCCAGCAGGCAACATCGGAGCCATCTCAGGCTTACCGTCCATTCACGTCGGCGAAACCATCGCTGAAGACGGCCAAGAAGTCCACTCTTTCGAAGGCTTACGTTACGTTTCAGACCCGGTCGTAACCGTCGCGGTTGAACCAGAAGACGTCAAAG
>PLYI01000123.1 GCA_003151735.1 Candidatus Bathyarchaeota archaeon
TTAATGTTTTAAGCCCATCCCAGCGAACCCGCAATTACGAAAAAAGTCGACCTGTTTCTCAAAGAGCGTTGTCATGGATTGGAACTTGAATTCGTTTTGGGTTTAAATCTCGGCGGGTTTACCTTCAAAAAGATCTGGTGAACCTCCATCGTAGTTAAAATGATTAGGGTCTGCGCGTTAAATTTAGACGTGTGTTTAGATCTAACCCCCTGCACCACTGTGGTCAAAAAATAAGAAGGTTTGTTAAACGTTTTTTTGTGCGATTTTAACCGCCTATTTGGATCCTAATAGAGGTTCTATATTGAAACCTATAGGGGGTAGGTCGCCAATTCCGCTTTCTTGGGTCATTAGCATGTTGAGAGAGCAGATTCCCCTTTGAGGATGCAGACAACCCACTGTTTCTACCTAAAAAGTTATATGGATTAAACATGTCTTTTGGTTAAAACCTCAGCGTTCAAATTGTTAACTAGAAATCAACAGTTCACTCGTCTAAGTACCAAAACGCTGAATAGTTGAGGCAAACTGGCATGAATACAGAAATCAAGCAGTTCGCAATCGGCATCGCTATATTGATACTCTTAGTTGGTGTTGTGGCATACTGCAACACATTAAGTGTCGCGGCAGCCAAACCAATCCGCGTTGCATGCGTCGGAGACAGCATCACCCAAGGAAGCGGATATCCAGATAAACTTCAGATGCTTCTCGGCTCCCATTACACCGTGGGTAATTTTGGCGTTAGCGGATCCACTGTCTCACTGAATTCTACTATACCCTATATGAACCAGAGCGCTTTCAAAAAAGCAGAGGCATTTGACCCGCAAATAGTTGTGATAATGCTTGGAACAAATGATGCTAACCCAGAAATCGCGCATAGCGAAGATAATTTTCAAGCCGACTACACTCAACTAGTTAACTCTTTTACAGATCTTGATGGTAACCAACTAATCTGGGTTGTTGATTCACCGCCGATTTTCAGCAACAACTCGAGCTACAATAATACTTATCTTGCCAATACTGTAATTCCACAAGTTGACAACGTAGCGAACCAAATGAATTTGCCCACAGTCGACATGTACAACGCTTTTGGTGATCACTCAGACTATTTTATGGATGGTGTTCACCCAAACGCTCAAGGTGCAGCACTTATTGCTTACAACGTGTATGATGCAATAACTTTGCCCGATGGTTCTCCAAATGGCTATTCATCCTTAGGCTGATTCTTTGCTAATAAAACTGCTTTCCATGTAAGCTTATGACTTTTTGTGGAATACGCAAATTGTTAATAGCAAATAATACAATAAATGATATAGGGAACCGGAATTGTACCCGAAGAATGAGGGCGTTGCTCTTCCCGTTGATCTTATCCGCACAGTAGCAATAATTCTGGTGATTTTGCTTCATGCCTCAATCCAGTCTTACCCCAACATTAGTTTAATGTCACCGCAGGGAGTACAGATATGGTGGGCGTCGAACGTCTATGATTCTTTAGCTCGAGTATGCATCCCCTTGTTTGTTATGTTGGCAGGTGTTCTTTTGCTTCAACCAAGCAAAGCAGACGAACCGCTAAAAACATTCTTTAAAAAACGGTTAGTACGAATCGGAGTGCCATTCCTGTTTTGGGGCATAACCTATTTTGCTTGGCGCTTCTTTGCCAACGGCGAAATATTAACTGTAAACTCTATTGTGCAGGGCGTGTTGACTGGGCCATACTACCAATTCTGGTTCCTCTACCTACTTTTAGGCTTGTATCTTGTCACGCCAATTCTGCGAGTAATCATTAAGCATGCAGATTGGAAAATTATAAAGTACTTTATTTTTGTGTGGTTTGCAGGCACCGCCATTGTGCCCCTGCTGACTTTGTTTGGCCCCTTCAATTTGAGCGCTGGCGTCTTCATTTTCACTGGGTGGTTGGGTTACTTTGTTTTAGGTGCTTACTTGATGAAAGTGCAGTTGAAGACTTCAATTTTGACTTTGGTTTTGGTATTTGGCATGTTGTGGACGATAATTGGAACTTACTTGGTGATTGGCGCTTTAGGCGAAAAATTTAGCCAATTCTTCTACGACGCATACAGCTTCAACATCATTTTGGCTTCAGCCGCTTTGTTCTTGCTCTTAGCAGCGGTTCCAAGCCAGAAGATTGAAAGCCGTTTTCCCCATGGTAACCGTATGCTCAAATTGATTAGCCAGAACACTCTGCCGATATTTCTGTTTCACGTGATTGTGTTGGAGGTTCTGCAGAGGGGATATCTGGGATTTACCATAAGCATCACAAAGATGAACCCAATCTTAGAAATCCCATTAATTACCGGTCTCACAATCTTAATCTGCCTCGCCATCATTGTTCCCCTAAAGAAAATACCTTGCATGAAAAAAATAATCGGATAACATTTGTAAAATGCGCGGTTTACTTTTTTAAATGAAAACAATTCTTATGTACTTGATTGGGGACATACAGAAAAGGGATGCAGCATGGAAAACGACATAGAAACAAAAATTAAGCAAGACCTTCTTGCTGAAATTCAGAATTTAGAGCAAAATTACAAGGTAATAGAGGGTTTTGTCTCAGGTAAAGATTATGAAGTTACAGTTATCGGCTCAAGTATTCAGTCGTTCAAGGACAGTTTAAGCCGAGCTAGCGCCTTCGTACTTGCCCTCTATAATTTGAAGGGTAAGCGAGTGAATATTCCATGGGACCCCCTGTTCACAAGTTTGGACTACGCTTTGGCGACTCTGTCAACGGCTCCAAAGAAAGCGGCTGTTCAAGCAATCCTAACTATGGCTGAACCCCAGATTGAACAGGTCCTGTTTTACTTTTCAGCGCTAAAAGAATCACTCAAATAAGCGCCAGAAAAATAACGATTAATTCAAAAAAAATTTCTTACTTCTGTTTTTCCGTTTTTATAAACGAGTTAATGTTTATTTATTTAACCGTTTAATATAATTCGGTGCGGGTTTTGTCAAAAACTAACCCTAATTTGCTACGTTTTGGAAACATTGCTATTTTTGCAGTACCCCTTGCAATTAACGCTTTAGCAGCAGGTACAACACTGCTCAACGGCCGAACAACTGCTCAGGTTTCAGATTTATACTCAAACCCATTTACGCCTGCAGGCTATGTATTCGGCATCTGGGGAATAATCTACACCCTGCTGTTCGTGTTCGTCATTTACCAAGCGTTGCCAAAACAAAACGACAAACCCTTTCAAAAGAAAATCGGCGCACTCTTCCTGTTAAGCGGCATATTCAATGTTGTATGGCTTTTCCTCTGGCAATACAACTACATCACCGCCTCAGTATTCGTGATGCTTGCCCTGTTAGTAACTTTAAGTGCAATTTACTTGCGGTTAGGGATAGGAAAGTCAAGTGCTCCGTTAACCGAGAAGGTTTGTGTTCATTTGCCCTTCAGCATTTATTTTGGATGGATTACTGTTGCGTCAATCGCTAATGTGGCAGCTGCTTTGGTTTCGGTTGGGTGGGATGGGTTCGGTTGGGGCGCTGATACATGGGCTATAATAGCGATGGGTATTGCTTTAATCGTTACGTTGACGACAATTATTGCTCGAAGAGATTTTGCTTTTAGCTTTGTGGTAGTGTGGGCGCTTGCTGG
Source organism: Candidatus Bathyarchaeota archaeon (assembly GCA_003151735.1). Lineage (GTDB taxonomy): Archaea > Thermoproteota > Bathyarchaeia > Bathyarchaeales > Bathycorpusculaceae > Bathycorpusculum. Next base: position 3,608 of record PLYI01000123.1, read on the forward strand.
AATAGCTGTTAATCAAAATGCGTATCCAACCGTGGTATTGATTGCCCAAGAAGCCATCACATTAATCTTAGTTGCAATGGCGCTTTCGCTTTTAGCTTGGATGTTAAAGCGTAGAATAGCTTAAGCTTGCAGGCGATGGATGAAGAGTTAAGTATAACCCAAACAGAACATTTGTGAAGAAAAATGGCTTATCTGCGTAACGAGAATGAAAACATTGAAATAGATTATCCATTGGAGACGATTTGGGCAGCTATTCCAGAGGTAACTAAGATTTTAGAGTGGAAAATCGAGGAAAAAGATGACCTATTCCATAAGGCTAAAGTGAAAACAAAAGGTGGCTTCATGGCCTACAGCTCAACACTCACCCTCGAGCTGACATCGGTGGATGAGAAAACCACTCGCATGGGCATAAGCGCTGAAACCCCTGTAACCACAATAACCTCAGTGATTGATTTTGGCAGAACCAGAGACCGAATGGGACAGTTTATTGAAATATTGGCTAAGCTGTTGGAAAAGAAGAAGTAGCTTTGTTGTTTATTTAGCTGTATTGAAAGAATGATTTTCCTCTCACCATTTTCGCAGACAAAATAAGCCCTGACAAATGTATAGGGAGGGAAAATTATTAGTGTTCTTCAACGCAAATTAATCACACATAGGCGATTACATGACTAAAAAACAACCGCCCACCATCACATACAAAGGCAGAAGCTTAGGCATCGCTGTGTTAACTGCAGCACAGATATTTATCGGCGTCATTCATGTTTTCTTCGGATTTCTGCTTCTTGCGTTCGAAAACCTGAACTTCATACAAGCCACAATAGCCTATGATTTTTACACGATCATTTTTTGGGGGCTTAACAGTGGTTTTCGCCGTTCTTATTTGGCGGGGCAAGAAGGCAGGGTGGGTTGGCACGATTGCGGTTTCATTGTTTGTTATTGTCGTCGATTCTTTGACGCTTCTTGATTTACCCAGCATTCCGGGTATTCCTAAGTTTGCAGGGTTCACGGAGATAGGGTATAGCGTGTTGATTATAATTTATCTTTGCACCAGCAGAGTTAGGAAGAAATATTTAGGGTAATTACCTGAGAGTTGCGTTGTTGGGGTAGCCTCGGCTTTCCCAGAAACCCAGATAATTCGGGTTGGATGACAACTCGATTTTTGTTACCCATTTTATCCATTTGTATCCGTATTGGCTTTCAGAAACCAACTGGAAGGGGAAACCACGTTCTGGCGGAATTACCAGTCCATTCATTTTGTAAGCTAAGATGATATTTTTGTTTGTGATGTAATCGAGCGGGAGCTCAGTTGTGTAGCCGTCAGAGGCGTAAAAGATTACTCCCACCGCACTGGAGTTAACTCCTGCTTTCGCTATCAAATCATTTACGAGGAAGCCTTCCCAGAGAATTGTAGCGTTCCAGCCTTCCACGCAATAGATGTTGATGACTTTTTGGTATTTTTGAAAACTGTTAACTACTTGGTCATAAGTGTATTCAACGGTTTGATTTACCAGTCCAGTTATGACTAAACGGTAGGTTGAAGTGTTGATGAATTGGGTTCCTTTAATGGCGTTTTCCCTAACATCAGCGATTGAAGCGAGGTTTTGACCTTGGTAATCGCGGATTTCCCCAGGATACAACATCGGTGGTGGCTGCTTCTGATTTTCTTCGAAATAGATTGCTAAAAAAAGAAGCGCTAACAACATAATGATTAAAGCAGCAGCAATTGATTTTTGAAAATGATTTTTTTTCTCCATTCCCTTTCAACCTAAAAACTAAAATCAGATTTAGAAATGTCTATATCTGAATACTCAACAATGCCTAAAAAACCCATTGGAATAATTTTGTTAGTTGACTTCAACCTTTATAACTTGACTTTTTCATTAAGATTATGCATGTAGGATGTTAGGCTCTCGATACACTGAATTTCTCGCCCAACTAGCCCGCCCAATCCACGCCAAAACTTCGTGTTCACCTTAATTTCCTCTCGCTCTAAACTATCCTGCAAAAATTTAGTGCCTTCTTTGCCCCTCCGGTCAAAATCTAACAAAAGAATTATCTCGCCGACGCCGAGGATTTCTATTTCTTGGGCGGCTTGAAGGAAGGATTTGCCTCCAGTTTTCACAGTCATGATTGTGCCGTTGACGCCTAACTCTTGGAGCGTTTGCGCATCTTTTTTGCCCTCAACGACGATGGGTGTGCCCTTCGCCGCTTCTTCAGTCAATTGGGCTATGATAAGCTCGATTTTCTCCACTTTCTCTTTTAGATGCGTGGACAAAACGTTTACCTAGTAATCTTTGCCTTGCGCACAGTCTCCAAGCAGTCCTTGGCTTCCATGTTATTTGCGAAGTAGTGGCGGACAGGCTCAAGGATTTCTCCAAGTTCGGTTGCTACTCCATTTTTGAGGTCCATCGGATGCAGTTTGCCCTCTGAATAGGCTACTTCAAGTTCTTCGAAACTTTGAAACTCCACATTTCCGCCGAATTTAGCTGGACGCTCAATTTTTAAGACGGTTTTTTCTCGGAAAACAATGTACTTGCAGATATCCATTATCGGGTTGTATTTTACGGTTCTTTCAGGGCAGAATGCTTTCGCCATTTTCTGCTTGATTTCCTCGGGCGAGTCATAGATGAAGATGCAGGTTTCTGGTTTACTCTTAGACATCTTCGCTGAAGCAACTGCTTCCCGTTCCTGTCCTTCAGGAATTGGCCAAATCCCAGGTTTCGCTAAACCCTGCAGCAAGTGATGATGGACGCAAACAGGTTTCCAGCACCCGATTTTTTCGCCAATTTCTCTGCCGACCATGTTTGCTTTTCGCTGGTCCATGCCTAACTGGCAAATCTTTACTTTCATTTGGAAGATGTCTGCAACCTGCATGGGCGTGTAGAGGTAGTCGGAGACGTAGTGTGCTTCGCCTTCTTTTCTTCCTGCTATTTCTAGGGTGCGGGTGGTTCGGGCTAAGGTCAGGTTTTTGGCGATTATGACTGTTTTTGCCCAGTAATCTATGTCTTTGTAGAGTTCGTCTGAGTAGATGAATTCAATTTTGTCGCCTGGAACGCCAAGCGCCAGCCATGAATGTCTGAAGAGGTCTGCGGCTTTGCGTATGAGCGTTAAGTCGCCGCCGAGTTTGTTGTTTAACCATGCATGCCACGTCGCCAAAAAGGCTTTGAAGTGGACGCCGGCTTCGGCGAAGTCCTTCATTTTGTAAGCGCAGATAACGCCCGTTCCCAAATGCGCTAGGCCAGATGGTTCCCAACCGTTGTAGGCGATGGGGTGCTCTTCGGTTTCCAGAAGCGATCTCAAATCTTCGGTTGTTACTACTTCTTCAGTTGGCGGTCTGCAGATTAACTCGATTTTCTTTTCTGTGTCCAAATTGCACTCAGCTTCTTAGTGTTTATAGCTTTAATAGAGGTGTTGAACTTAAAAGTATCAATACATACAGTATTGAAATCTTTTGAGTTCAACCCACATTAAGCTTAGTGTCTCTCTTTACTATGAAAGCTAACTTAATAGTTTTTCTTGCTTAAGGTCTGTGCTCTAATTTCCTCTGGAAACTTCACTGTTTAAAGTCTCTTTCAATAACTCTGAACAGAAGCATTTCAGTAACATTAAGGTTTTTTTCCTTTTTCATAATCGTATATGAAAAGTGGTGTCTCAATAACAAAGGGATCTTCAATTTCTTTACCGACAGGGTATTCTGGAGGCATTTTATGTCCTTTAAAAATGGGGTACTTTATCTCAAAATAGCTCTCTGGTTCATATTTGGGTTCAAGCAAACCATAATCAAATAATCTCAATGAAGCAGGTTCGTGAATTGCATTTAGCAAAAAAGCTCCAGCAAGAGCATCCCTCGTAGTTTTCAAGTTGGCTTTATAAAAATTAAGACTGAATTCGTGTTTTATTTTGTTATAGTCTCTCCACCATTTGGGAGATTCTGTATCAAATCCTCGAAAAGGAATTACCGTCTCACGATCAGGAAGACATTTAAAAATCAATTCTCTTTTGGATAGATTGTATTCTGGTTCCAACTTTCGATAATCAGTTATGTTAGCTTTTCCAGCATTGATTTTTTCTAATATCTTCTCATATTTCTTGGAGAATGCTGACCACTTAAAAATTTCTTTAAATGCAGAATCGACATGCGCTCCAATAACCAAAAGTAAATTAGCTAATCTGAAAGAGTACGTTTTTTCATTTCCTTCTAAGTAAGGAACATATTCTAAGAAGTCTTCAAATTGTCTTTCTAAATCTTTGTAGTACTCCCAATAACCACCGTTCTCAAAAGTAGGATCAAATCTCTTTTCTGGTTTTGCCATACAATGCTATTTCTACGCTATTCAGATTTAAGACTTATCGTGTTTCAAAAAGTCAAAAAAAGAGGCGATGGAGTGATTAGTTTAGTAACACTTAGAACAGATGAATTTGATTTACAAATTCAGGATGAACAACACCTAAAACTGCAACAACAATCACAATTATAACGAGACTTAGGTATTTGATGATATCGACTTGAGCTGCTGTCGGCTCATTAACAATATTTCTCAAGAGATTCTTTCTCTTCCCAACTTTGAAACAATCTTTAGGAACGATTTGTGTAATAGAGTCAAAACTCGAATTTTGTTCATTTAAAAGCCATGCTTCAATGTCCCTCAAGTAAATAGATATGTTGTCTTTAGTTTCCCAAAGTTTAGCGTTAAAATAGTACATCAAATCATCTTTTGAAACCTCAATGTTACCACTTGCCAATAAATGCTCAATTTTTCCTGCAATTTGTTCCCAGAAAATATTTCTTTCGGAAAAATCGTACAAGTTTGAATGCAAGTTCTCAAACAGTATTTTTATTTCTCCTTTAGAGGTTAATGGGGCATTAACTCTAAATATATAATAAAATGGTAAACCCAACCCGAAAATTGGGAGAGGTAGAAGTTTAATACTGAGATTGTTCGGTAAAACAAAGCCCAGAAAAAATATTATAATTGTTGTTATGAAAACGATATAAAAATATATTTTCCAAAATTTCGCAAATACAAGGTAAGTGTAGGAAGAGACACGATTAAAAATTTTCTCCAATATGCGGTTTCGATAAAGAGCTATCGTTGTAATTAAGATAGGAAAGATTAGCCATAAGAATAAAAACACAAATAAATTTGAAACTGGAAAGTGTAGCAAATTTAATTCTAAGGGAATTCCCAGACCACCTACGATAGAGATAAGAAATGTTTGGATGGCGATTAATGAAATATCAAACCGAGTAGCTTTTCGAACCGCTGTTTCAGCGCTAACTTTAGTTTCAATTGAAATAGCATCTGAATTTTCTTTTTCGGTTTTTTTTAAAGCGGGCATTATAGATGTCTTTAGCTTTCAATCAGTTTTAAGCGTTTTGTTCCTTAACTCCAACCTAAATTATCGTCCAATTCATTCAGTTCCATTTCAAGGTCTTTCAATGTTTCGCTTCGGTCAACGCCATTTATCCCTTTTTCAAATTTGCGTAATTCTCTAATTTCCCAGATTCCGTCATTCAGGTAACGATAACCTGAAACCGCGAGTACAAAAATTGCAATTACCGATGTCCAAGCCAATGTTACACTATCAATGTTTGCACTTAGCAAATAAGCAAGAAAAATGATAACAGCCACTGTAACAATACCGAAAAGAAACGAGTGAGTCAATTTATCTACTGCTTCAGATAAATCGAGTGACAAATCGCCCAAACGATGGCTAATTTCAGCTATTTTCTCAAGTTGTTCTTTATGCTCAGCATTGAGGCTCATTTCATATTTGTAAGAGTTAAATATTTTCTCAAGAAATGTTTCGTAACTTTTTATAATGATTAATTTTTTCTCTTTTACAACCTGATTTAACCGAACTTCAAGTGCTGTGCCAGCAGTTCTATAATAGAAAACAATAGTCAGAGTAGCCCCTATAAACGCGCTAATTGCTAACAAAGATTCTACAAGAGACATACCGTAGTATTATGACTTAAAAGCATTTTATGTTTTTCTATGACCCGTACACTGGAACGGTAACGGTTTTAGGTCTTCCATTCAGCTCTTATTATTTCAAGCCGTAAGTTTGTGCACTAGAAAATTAGGGCTTGAAAAAACAAGGCTTGTCTGTTTTAAGGTATGTCTCCACTTTTCCCATGATTAGGATTAGATAGTTTTAAAGACCAGCTCTCTTCAGCAGTATTATAAATCCAATCAGTTGCTGTTAATTTTGGTACAATTTCCTTATGGATACTGCAAATATATCTAACTCTATCAATGGGCAAATTAGTAAAACAAGCTATATTCTCTGTAGGCATCCAACGAACAGCCATTTTTGAACTAGGTTTTAGTGTGTTAGTTTTCTCTGCTTCTTTATGGAGCCATTTGTAAATTTTTCTTTTATCCAATTCAGTCATTATGCTTTTTTTCAATAATTGTGCAAGCCAAACAGTAATACCAGCTAAGAATCCACCAACAGCACCGATTGTTATTCCATCCACTAAAGTTAGGCTCATTTTGCTTTTTCACTTCTTAACGCTATTTCTGCATTAAAAATTATTAAGTTTTACCTTTGATTTTAGTTTGGGCTAAAAATTTGTGTGAATGTTAAAAATAAGTTAGAGGTTGAAAAAAGCAAACTTTGCTTCAATATGTATTGGTATCTTTAGCCCCAAGAAGTTCCAAGTTCTTTTCCGTTCTTCCTTATTATCTATTGCATCCATACCGTTTGCAGTTATTTTTGCCCAGTAAAAACCTTCTTGAGTCGTATCCTCGTAATGAATTAAGTCTTTTTCTTGAAGATAGTTTGCATTGAAAATAATTCTATCCTCTGGAATACCTAACCCTTCTACGATTTGTTGCCTTGTTAGTTCTGGGTCTTTTGGATGAGCCCTTCTCTGCTTGTAAAGCAACGTCAAAATAGAAAGTTGAATTTCACCATCGGTTAATTCATAGGCATTCATTTATTTTCACCAATTACGCTTTTTTTCTTTGTCTTCTTTCTCATTCACATTGACGTTAAGATTAATCATAATCAGTTGTTCAATCTTTTTTGCATTTATTTCAATTGTTTGATTGTTAATCATGAGACTTTCATTTTTTCTGTCTTTTAGTTTGTCATAGATATAACTTGAAAGAATACCTACCAAAGCAGGTAACACAATGTCTTTCCCTACTATCTCTGCCGTAATTATCAGCCAAGTTGGAATATTTTCAGCATCACAACAATTGTTGGATTTGTATTGAATAGAGATGCCTTCAGAGACAATTTTTTTCTGTTTTTCACGATATATTTTATTATATTCTGAAGGTTCAACCCCAAATAAATCGTGAATTATGTTACTATCGTGCACTTCTATCCAAATATCAACTTGCAACCTAACCCAATCCCCTAAATCATTGATTCAATAGTTATACTATGAACTTTTCCTTCCTTCCTTTCAAAAGTTATGCTAATGTCTTTTCCAAGATAAGGTTTAAAAATTTCTTCTACAGCGATTAACCCGAATGCCCCTGACAATGGAAAAGACGTGTGTGCCATGTGTCCCTCTTCAGGTTTATTTGGCATTTCAAGCCAAAGACACTTGACAGCTTCAGTTTCCATCCAAATAACTTTACCTTTGTGAACTACCTTGTTTTCCATTGATTATCACAACCGTTTTCTATATTCAAGCTATCGAGTTTTAAGGCTTTTGCACTAGAAAAATTAGGGCTTGTAAAAAAATTTGCCCAGAAAAATAAAATTCGTGGCTCATGTGGGCTAAGTTGCTTTAGCTTTTGCTTATCTTACGTTTTCTTAATGTAAGCATTGTTACAGCGAAAAGCGATAGTACCAAGAATATAGATAAAACTGCAATTGCTGGAAACTCTGGCACTGTTGGAGAAGGCGATGGTGAATCTTTTACGGTTGCGGTTGGAGTGGTTGTTGAACTTAAGGGTTGTTGCGTTGGATTAGTTGTTGGGTTAGTAGTGGGTGCTTGTGTTGGGTTTGCTGTTGGGTTAGTGGTAGGCGAAACAGTTAATGTTGGAGTTGGAGTAGGTGAAGGCGTTGGACTTGGCGATGGAGTTGGGGTTGGTGTAGCAGTTGGAGTAGGAGTAGGTGTAAGTGATGGGGTTGGGGTTGCAGTAGGGGTTGGTGAAGGACTCGCCGTCGGAGTTGGTGAAGGTGAAGCAGTAGGTGACGGAGTTGGTGTTGCCGTTGGAGACAGTGAAGGTGTGGGAGTTGGAGTTGGTGTTGGCGTAGAGGCACTTATGCTCCCAACCTGCATTGTAGTTTGATATGTTCTGAGTCCTATTGCTCCAGAAGCAAATGTTGCGTCTGTTGTTGTTAAAACAAGGACATTGTTTACGTATAGCGTGATAGTGCTTCCTTGAGCAACCACCTCTAAAGTGTAAGTTCCAGCGCCATTAGATGATGCAGTTCCAGAACCAACTATTTCAGAGTAGACTCCACCGACAACTTTGCTAATGCCATACTGGTTTCCCCAATCACCTATACCTGCCCAATAATAATTATTAGAATCGGTATATCTGAAAACAATGCCTGCAAATTGCCCCGCTGGCACTGTAACCCCAGCAGTTATTTGATAGTCTGTCCAAGAGCTGGAGCCTGCGTACATCAAAGCCTCTGATGATGCAGAACCTGTTCCTTGCACTCCACCGCTTATAAGTGTCCAAGTCCCGTCTACGAAAGTCCAATGACTCAGATTAGCAAAGTTGTCTGTAAACGGCAATGTTGGAGTTGGTGAAGTTGTCAATAAAGAGATTTTTGCCAACCAAACTGTACCATTACCTGAGGAACCAGATGGATATGTACCTGCTAAAACATAGTCTTGGTTGCTGACTTTGATTATGGAACTAAGTGATGCCTCGAATGCTTGGCTCCAAATTATGTTACCTGAAGCGTCAGTCCTGATTAACATGTTGCCTTGTGGAAAAAGATAACCGCCATCGCTTGTTTGAGTGCCTAAGGTTCCAGTGAAAGTTTCACTCCATTTTAGATTTCCTAAAGAGTCAGTCTTAAATAACAAACCATTACCTTGAAAGAGAAATCCACCATCACTTGTTTGTAAAATGTTGTCTATTGAGAAATTTCCATAAGTTCTATTCCAAATTTGATTGCCGAAAGAATCAGTTTTAATGAGCAAAGAGCCGTCATGGCTAATTCCATTACTTGTTTCACCAACTATTGCAAAACCGCCATCGCTCGTTTGCACAATGGAGGAAGCTGAAGCATTCAGAAAAGTTCTGCCCCAGATTTGATTTCCAGATAAATCAGCCTTATTTAAGAATATTTCAACTATTGGACCATAGGTGAATTGACCGGTACCGCCCCAAACAAGGTTTCCGTCACTCGTCTGGATTGCAGGACAGAAATTTATAACACCGCGGATAAGCCCATGTTTGGATGCCGAAGAGTTACTCCATGTCACTAAGCCAGAAGAATCAGTCTTGGTCAGTGAAACAACAGTAGTGGAAGCAGGTGTGGAACCGTACATTATTAGTGCATATCCGCCGTCATTTGTCGGGGTGATTGAGGAAATCCCTGTCTCAATAGAATCACTTAAGTTGTAAGTTTTGTCCCAAATTTCATTGCCAAATGAATCTGTATTGATAAGTAAACCTGAAAATTGCCATGGCCACCAATCATTTTGAAAATAATATGAACCGCCTATGACATAGCCTCCATCCTTTGTCTGCGCCACACAAGAGGCTGATTGATTAAGAGTAGGATAGGTTTTAGTCCAATCTACTACAATAGAATCTGTAGCTGTTACACTTTTGAAATTGAAAACTAAAATTAATGAACCCATTATTAGTAGAATAAGAAAAACTACAATGCCTCTCTTCAAAACTCCTCGCTCCTTAGTTGCCAAATAGCAACTTAGCTCTAATAACAATTTGTGTCTTATCATGTTACTTGGGACTTGTTTCTTAGTAAGCATCAATCGTTCGGTTTCTGTCATTTCCATAGGCGTTATGTTATGGTTTCAAGCTTTTAGTTTTTGCTTATCTTACGCTTTCTTATAGTGAGCATAGTTACAGCCAAAAGCGACAGTACTAAGAATATGGCTAAAAATGCAATTGCTGGAAACTCAGGGGTTGTTGGAGTTGGTGGAGATTGTGTACTTGCTGAAATAGAGTCTGAATACGATTGATATTGACCAGAACTTCCCACCTCATCATACATTCTGAACTGATATGTTGTTGCTGGACTTAAACCTGTGACTGTATATGAAGTTAGAGTAACGTCACGTGTACTGTATACTGTTGACCATTGCCCACCTGAACTCATCTGAACTACAATTCCATAAAATGGTGCTTCTGTTGAATAAGGATAGGTGTTGTAGGTATGCCAACTTAGGCTTATAGTTGTCTGCGTTGATGATTCAAATGATATGTATGGATTAGTTCTTGTATCAGCTTCTAACGTATTGGATGATGAAGTGCTTGAAGTAACTACCTCGTTAGATGTGTCTTTAACTATGAAATAGTAAGGCGTTTGGGAAGTTAGACCAGTAACAGCATAAGTTGTTTGGCTCTTATCGGTTATTGTTGCAAGTGTGGTATATGGTCCATTAACAGAGTTTGAATATGTTACCGCATAGTTTCCAAATAATAAGTCGCTTGATTTTGTCCATGATAACGTTACTGTCGTTTCTGTTTGGGCTGAAGAACTGAGTGTTACTGTAGTTGCGGCTTTTACATTTTGTACATTAACTAAGCCAACTATGAAAATAATGGAGATTACAGCGATTACCATAGCGATTTTTCTGTTTATCATTCAAATTACCGCTTTCTCTTTTGGCTTGTTAATACATATAAGCTTTGTGAGGGTGAAACATGGCGCTTTTCTGCATTTCGGGCAGGTGTCGTTATTGTAAGCGTTGAATGTTCGACCGCATGAACAAACTTTTTGAAACTTTTGATAGTAAGATTCTTTGCATGAAGGGCAATAATTACTGACTTTTCCCTTGCCAATAAGCCGCTCAAAATGGGTTCCACAAGCCTTGCAAACAACCGTCACGTTTTGTTTTGGAGATAGGATTTTGCAATAAAAAAATCAAGGGCTTGAAAAAAGGGCTATTTTTGAGAAGGGATAGGGTTTTTGGAGCTATCTCTTTTTTGCTTTTTCGTTATTGCTTCAAATTCGTTATGCATAGGTACTAGAACCATGACTATTGCAAGCGTACCAACTATAAAGAACGCGACCGTAGCGGTTATGAAAATGTTTCCTACAAAGCTATTTGAATAAGGCAGATTTGAATTAATTAACCAAAGAGAATCAACAAAGGTAGACGCGCAATAAAGATAAAAAGTAATCAAAACTCCTATACCCAAATAGGTAGGAAGTTTTTTCAAGTTTTCCATGTTGCTACGCAACTTGTTAAGCCGCTTCATCTCTTTTTTAGAATCAGGAGTAATTTTGGATTTTAGTTTGTCAAATTCAATCAAATTAACCTTTATCTCATTAGTCAATTCTTTAAAAATTCGGTCTGACATTGGAATAATCAAAGCATAAACAGCAAGAACTAACCCTGCGCCGACCACGCTTGCACCCATGAAACCAATAACTATTGATTCAGATAACAAAGTCAATTCCCCTTTAACTCTATTTTTACGCTAAGAGGTTTAAGGTTTTGTTAGCTAAAAGTAAAAGAAAAAGGAGATTTGTTGTTTAGCTTTTGGTTGTCTTTCGCTTTCTTATCGTTAGCATTGCTACAGCCAAAAATGATAGTGCCAAAAATACAGCCAAAATTGCTATTGTTGAAAACTCTGGTACTGTTGGAGACGGCGATGGTGAATCTTTTGCGGTTGCGGTTGGAGTGGTTGTTGAACTTAAGGGTTGTTGCGTTGGATTAGTTGTTGGGTTAGTAGTGGGTGCTTGTGTTGGGCTTGCTGTTGGTGTAGCAGTTGGAGTTGGAGTGGGGCTTGGGTATGGAGTTGATGATGCTGTGGGTGAAGTACTCGGTGTGGTGGTTGGTGCTTGGCTAGGTGTTGGTGAAGGAGACGCGGTCGGTGTTGGAGTGGGAGTAGGTGTAAGTGATGGGGTTGGGGATGGCGTTGGAGTAGGAGTCGCCGTTTGTGTGGGTGTTGGTGTGGGTGTTGGAGTTGGAGTCGGGGTCGGAGTCAGTGAGATTTTACTCAGCCAAGAATAGGTGTTAATGCCGTCAGAATAGGTACCGTCAATTGCGTACCCTCCGTCATTTGTTTTTATAAGCATTCCAAGGGCATTTACTCCTGTAAAAGCTTGATTCCATTGAGTATTTCCTAAAGAGTCAAT
>PLYI01000024.1 GCA_003151735.1 Candidatus Bathyarchaeota archaeon
TAAAGCTGGATATACTTCTGAAGATAATAAAACCGTTGAGATTGTAAATCGTTGGACGGATAAGCCAGTTACGGTTTGCGGTGAGGGAAAAAGTGCTGAGTATTTGCGAAGATCTGGTCAAATAAAAGATCTTGATTTTATTCTCAGGCATGTTAACGACTTGAATTGGGCACTCTCGATTAAAAACGATGAGATAGTTAAGGTCACAAAGTAATCTGTGAGGTGAGAAAGACGCTCAAGAATGTAGGGGTTTCTGTAGGCGACACTTCTGTTCCAGTGTTGGTTTTGTATACTTATCATTATGGTCAATTAGGCGTTTTGCGAAGTCTTGGACGGCTTGGTATTACAGTCAATGGTGTTGATCCAAATCCGCGGTCTCCCGGCCTGTTTTCTAGGTATTGTCAGAAAAAATTCTTGTATGATGTAGACGCCGCTTCCCCTCAAGATTCTGTTCAATATTTGTTGGATGTTGCTAAGAAAATAGGAAAGCGTTCTTTGCTGGTTCATACAACTGATAGTGGCGCAGGTTGGTTAGCAGATAACGCCAATGCGTTGAGTGAAGGATACATTTTTCAAAAGCTCTCAAAGGAGCTTGTTTTTGCGCTTGCCAACAAGAAAGAGATGTATTTTCTCGCCAAAAAGTTTGGCGTTCCAACTCCCGAGGCGTGCTTTCCTCTTTCTATGGGTGATGTTGAAGAATATGTCAAGGATGCAGTTTTTCCGGTTGTTTTAAAGGAGCTTTATCGCGGAGGCTCGCCACGAGTTGGAAAAAGAATGTTCGTTGCAAAAACGAAAGCCGAACTCCTAAAATTTTATAGTCAATGTGAAGATTCTTCGAACCCAAATTTTATGCTACAAGAGTACATTCCGGGCGGAGATGATTCAATATGGATGTTCAACGGCTATTTTAATGAGAAATCAGATTGCCTTTTTGCAATGACTGGACGGAAGATTCGTCAATCTCCTATTCATACTGGAGTGACTTCGCTTGGTGTTTGCCTGAAAAACCCAGCGGTTGACGAGACGACGAGAAGGTTTATGAAAAATATTGGTTACCAAGGGATTCTTGACATCGGCTACAGGTACGATATGCGCGATGGAAAATACAAGGTGCTCGATATTAATCCACGTATAGGCTCGACTTTTAGGCTCTTTGTAGGAAACAATGGATTAGATGTTGTCCGCGCCCAATATTTAGATCTCACAGGTCAGTCCGTTCCTTCAAGTGAGCTTGTTGAGGGGCGAAAATGGTTTGTTGAGGATAGGGATTTTGTTTCGAGTTTTCGATATCGTTATGAAAAAAGTCTTACATTTAAGCAATGGTTAACATCATATCGTGGCGTTCAAGAAAGCGCTTGGTTCGCATTGGATGACTTAACGCCGTTTTTCATGATGTGTGCCCGGTCCTCAAGAAAAGTGCTCTCTAAAACAGACAATAATACATTAAACCCATACAAGCTTACTCCTTAAAACTCTACAAGAAACTCGTTGGACTCTTCTAAGGTTGTAAGAGTTTTTGCCAGAACATCAATTTGAGAACAAACGTTATATGCTTAATTCAGAATAATCATTAACTTCAATTCGACTGTTGATTAACATGGTGTTTGCAAAAAAAGTTGTGTTAGCTGTAGGGGCGCATCCTGATGATATTGAATTAGGCTCTGGCGGAACAATATACAAAGCTGTGCAGGCAGGAGCGCAAGTAATCGCCTTGTATATGACAAGGGGTGGAAAAACCGCTGACACCAATATGAGGATGAGGGAAAGCACAGAAGCCATGAATGTTTTGGGCGTGAAAGAAATCTATTTTGAGAATTTTCCAGACACTGAGATTCCCGATTCGTTTGAGGCTGTAAATTGCTTGGAGCAGTATGCCCTCAAATACAAACCTGACATTGTGTTAACTCACTCGGTTAATGATACTCACCAAGATCACAGAAGAGTAGGTTGGCTTGCTATGGCGTCTTTTAGGAATGTTCCAAAGGTTCTATCTTTTGAAACACCCAGAGTAAGACCAGCTGCTTTCTTACCAACCTACTTCGTAAACATAACAGGCTGCGTTGACAAGAAGTGGGACGCCCTCCGGTGTCACGTTTCCCAAAATGAGAAAAGATATTTAGCGTACGAATCAACTGTTAATCTTGCTTCTTTTAGAGGCAGCCAAGTCGGCGTCGCAGCAGCAGAAGCCTTTGAAATTGTAAAATATGTAGAAGGCTGACTCAGCACGCATTAAACCTGGCGTTAATGGGGTGATTTAGTGATTCTTAATACAGAAAGTATTTATTTAGTGATTCTTAATACAGAAAGTATTTCTTTGTTCTTAACAAATTTTCTATATGTTTCGTACTAACCTCATGGAAATACCCCGCATAGAAAAGAAATGATTGTTGGATGAAAATTAACCTTTGAATATGGATCTCTTTACTCATCTGCTCCTGTCAGGGAGGGATTTCAGAGTGGTGAGTTTGGATCAAAAAATATTAATGGAAGACTTGGATCGTTATGTTTTGATATAAATTATTTACGTTTGTGTTAGAAGATAACCTGTCATTTATTACTAACATTAGTTTGCATATAATTATTGAGGTATCAGAGTTTGGAAGCGAAAAAGTTGAATGTTGCAGTAGTTGGCGTGGGCAAGATGGGGTTAGTGCATGCTAGCATTTTTAACACCTTACCCAATGTTAAACTGGTTGCTTTATGTGATACGAGCACGTTGATTCGTAAATTCTGCAAGAAACTACTTTCTGGGGTCCAAATAATCGATAATATCGCGAAAATGTCCGACTTGGACCTTGACATAGTTTGTGTGACTACTCCTATTCCTTCACATTATTCAATAATAAAAAGCCTATATTCCACCAAAAAGGCGCCAAATATTTTTGTTGAGAAAACTCTTTCTTCTTATTATTCAGATTCGGAAAAATTGGTTGAATTAGCTCAGAATTCTGGACGAGTTAATATGGTTGGTTATATGAAGAGATTTGCCGTTACGTTCAATAAAGCTAAAGAATTGTTAGAACATGGGGCTATAGGCTCCATGTATTCCTTCGAAGCTCACGCTTATTCCTCAGATTTTTTTGGTTTAAGTAATCCATCACAAAAATCGTCAAGTCGAGGGGGTGTCCTAAGCGATTTGGGCTCACATGTTATTGATCTTAGCCTATGGTTTTTTGGAGATTTATGTGTCCAACCCAATCAGATCATTGCTGGGGACATTCAAAACACTGTACAGTTTAAAGTCAAAAATGGTGCCTCAGTCGAAGGAATTTTTAATATGTCTTGGATCAAAGATGGCTATCACGTGCCAGAGTTTGGGCTAATGATCAAAGGTTCTAAAGGAAAAATATTAGTCGATGATGATGTAGTAAAGTTGGAGCCAGAATCTGGAAAATCAATCCAATGGCATAGACACGATCTGTCTGATAACGTCGGCTTTCTGTTGGGTGCTCCAGAATATTTTAGGGAAGATGCATATTTTGTTGACTCAATTTTGAATAAGGCCAATGTTGAGCCAAGTTTTGCCACTGCTTCAAAAGTTGATTATGTAATTGGAGCAGTAATTGAGGGCGCTGAAAAAAATGAATAGTGAACAACCGATTTTGCTTGTTGGAGATAATCCATTTCATGGTATTAGCCATCTTTCTCAGGCAAATGTAGAAAATAGGGGCACTGACATAACCCGTGCTAAATTTGCTTCTAACATAGTTAAAATCTCCGTTGAAAATGGCGCCAATGGTTTTATGTTTTCAGTAAGCGAAACAACTCTTTCAATTTTGCATTTGCTTCCTGAAAAGGAATTGAAGGAGAGGTTGAATCTTTACGCTCTTGTGCCTTATGCTTATGAGTATGTTAGACTTGCCACTCATGAGGGGGGGCTTCCAGGTTTGGCTAAGCGCTTTGCAAAAGAGGTGTTGCAATCTGGAAATTTGAAAACTGTTGGTGTCGGATTAAAGGGGGTCTTAACATCTGATCCGATGGATGTTATGAAAGCTTATCTCTCATATGAAATTATTCGAGTTAAGGCTTCTGCAAAGAATCGCGGTGTTTTGCGTTCTGTTCTGCTTCACGAAGTAATTACTGATATGGCTATAGCTCTCAATCTTGAAAGTTTAGTAAAGTCATACATCAAGTTCATGAATGATCATGGAATAGAACCTGGATTCGAAACACGTAATTTTTCCTACCTTATTAAGAAGTTTAAAGAGTGGGACATAGATTTTAAAGGACTAGTCCTAGCAGCGCCATTTAACAAAATTGGTTTCTACATGAACCCATCGAAGGCTGAGTGTGAAAAAGCGCTTGCCGATGTTTCTGGGAGCACCGTGATTATGATGAGCATTCTGGCGGCAGGTTATTTAAAACCCAAGGAAGCAATAGATTACGTCTGTGCGCTGCCAAATGCAAACGCAATTGTTGTAGGCATATCCAATGAAAAGCAGGCGCGCGAAACATTCAAACTACTTAGAACCTGAACAAAAATAGTTTAGTTGAAACAATTAACTTTATAGACATGTGATTTGTTTAAATGAATCCTACTACTCTTTGTATGCTTGCTCCTGAATTTATTCCTGTCTGGGGTGGAACAGGATCATATACTGTTGAATTGGTTAAGTCCCTACCCAGTACGATGGATATTCATGTAGTTACGTTAAAACGTGATGTGGGTTTAGCGGCTAATAATTCTTCTATTGATAATACCGTAGATGCGATAGTAAAAAGACCTCTCAAAGTTCATTATTTAACTGAATCCAAAGAGACATTCTTCTATAATCTCCCTTTTCAGTTGGCTTGCACAGCAAAAATTCCATTGCTTCATAAGAAATACAGCTTTGACATAATGCATTCACATATGTGTCAGATGCCTGATGTATACTTAAAATTGTTGAACCAACTAAAAATTCCAACAGTTGTTACTATTCACGGAACAATTCAAATGCTAAGAGATCACGCGATAATTGCACGTGATTTGTTTCATGACCTGGAATCTGGGGAAGAATCTATTCTGCGTTTCTATCCAGTAATTAGTCAACTTCAAAAATTATATGTGAAAAGGGTAACAAGGTTTATTGCAGTTTCCAAAATAACTAAAACGCTAGCTACGGATCATTTTGGCGTCGACCCAGACAAAATCAGCTTAGTATACAATGGCGTTGACGTTAATCTATTTCGCGAGCCTAATGAATCTGAATTGCTTACCCGTTATTCTAGCCCAAAAATTGTTTATGTTGGGCGTATCATCTCCAAAAAGGGAATAGATATTCTTGTAAACGCAATGCCTGAGACTTTGAAATCTTTTCCAAATGCGCAGTTCATATTTGTTGGCGGTGGCAACATTTCCCTTTATAAAGAAATGATAAAAAATAAAGGCATACCTGAGAAAAACTATTTGTTTACAGGCCATATGGGTTATCTCGAACGAGCAAAAATATTCCGTGAAGCAACAGTCTTTGTAAATCCTTCTTTTTTTGAGAACTGTTCCATAAGCATTCTTGAAGCAATGAGCAGCGGTTGCGCAGTTGTAGCAAGTAAAGTAGGCGGCAATCCAGAGCTTATCCAATCTGGAAAGAATGGTTTATTGGTACGTCCATTTGATGACAAAGAGTTTGCAAGAGCGATAATTTCACTTCTAAAAGATGAGCATCTGAATAGAATAATTGGAGAGGAAGCAAGAAAAACCGTCGAAAGATCTTTTTCATCAACCAAATGTGCGAAAGACACATATGAAGTCTATAGACAAACCATTGATTTGTGATTTATGCCGGAAAATAATCTTCGACAAAAATTCGTAACATAGAGGCAAACTTTTTTGAATAGTTTTTTTAGAAAGTAATACAATAGAAATACTTTTGTAAATTTGTCAATTCTGTATCAAAAATTCCGTCACATCTATAATTAAGAGTCCAATTATGTGGGTAAATTAGTTATGGCTGAAAACAATAGCAATTCTCTTGAAACTCCAGCCATAAGCGTCATTGTGGCAACGAGGGGCGACAAGATAGAGTTCTTGAAAAACTGCCTTTTGTCACTTAAAAATCAGCAGTTCAGAAACTTTGAAATCATTGTAGTTTCAAAGAGGTTTCCAAAAGAACTAGAAGATTTGTTTGAAACGGAGAACATCAGATTTATCGAGGAAAAAGGATCGACATTAGGCGCTGCCAGAAATTTAGGTGTTATGAACGCCAAAGGCGAACTGGTTTCATTCATTGATGATGATGCGGAAGCATCGGTAGACTGGCTTGAAAAAATATCTAAAACTTTTTCATCTTTCCCTTCATTGACTTCCTTAGGCGGACCACACTTTACACTCCAAGACAAAACCAAAAAAAGCCCCTTAAATTATTTTGAAGGTTTGTTTTTTGAAGGTAATTCCCAAGCAACATATTTTGATAAATCAGCAATTGGGAAGATAGCCGGCTGCAATGTAACTTACAAAAAAGCTGTCTTTCAAGAAACGGGTTGTTTGAATGAGCAATTGCGAACGTGCGAAGATTGGGACTTTAATAGACGATTAGTTGAAAAAGGATACAGTTTACGTTATGATCCAGAAATTTGGGTTTTACATCGTAGACAGGGCTTAAAGCATGCTTTCCACGGTAGTTCAAGAAGCGCGCCGTTTTTCTTGTCTTGGAAAACTTTTAAACTTGCAAGATACGAATCAATGATTGCCTACTTCTATGTTACGAATTTTCTTTTTATTTTGCTTCTTGTTATTCTGATCATTTCGCCACTGTTTTTTGTCTTGTTTTTCCTTACAATTTTGGGTGGATATATAATATTTAATGCAGTAAGAACACATACCTATAACCGTAAAATTTTATATTTTCCCTTAGTAATTTTATTTACAGGCGCGAGAATATTAGGTTTCTATTTTGGCTTAGTCAAATACTCCGCCTTTAAGTTGCGGACTATGGCTGCAAAATAACATTTTTTTGGTCTCTGAGAATCCTTTTTATTTTTGTAAGTTAATACCTGAACAAGGTTGCAATTTTTTAATGAAGGTATGTCTTGTTACTAATATCTTCCCACCTGATTTTGTTGGCGGCCCAGGAGAAGTTGTTTACAACCTTCAGAAATATCTTTTAGAGCAAGGAATAGAGACTTATGTTTTTACTTGCGGTTCGAACGATAAAAGATACCCAAAAACGATTAGAACTTATGGTGGCAAACAACTTTTCCCTGCGATAAGTCCTCTTTATTTCAAAACTATCGACAGATTTCACTTCGATGTCATGAATTTCCATGCCGAAAGTGGAATGGGTATTGCACCGTTAATGTTTCTTAAAAGGTCTACCAAAATCATTACGACTTTGCATAGCGAGGTTTTGACAGAAAGTAAATCAACAAAACCTGTTAAAATTTCTGGTATAGTAATTGAAAAGCCAAGTACTAAAGAATTGGTCGCTAAAAACTTTCTGAGTATAATTAAATTGACAGGAATATATATGGAATTAGCTGTTTCTGATCGAATCATTGCAGTATCTGAAAAAACTAAAGAAGATTTTCTAAGGCAACATCAAATTTCGAAAAACAAAATGACAGTAATTCATAACGGTGTTGATTGTGAGAAATTTAACCCCAAAATCTCAGGGGAAAGTGTCAGGACAACGTATTCGTTAGATGATTCCCCATTAATTTTAACAATAGGGGGTAACATTCTCATAAAAGGAACAATTTTCGCCTTCTTTGCTCTAAGTCAAATTGTGAAAGTTTTGCCGAAAGTAAAATTAATTGTAGTCGGTATTGATAAGAAAAACAGAGAAAGGCTACGTCCAATTCTCACAAACCTTGGGATAATGAATAATGTTATTCTGGTAGGGCGTATCCCTAATTATGAGATGCCACTTTATTATTCATCATCCGATCTAGTTTTACTTCCTTCCCTTTCTGAAAATTTCCCCGTAGTTGCATTAGAAGCTATGTCTAGCGGAAAACCTGTTATAGCTTCACGCGTCGGCGGAATACCTGAATTGGTAAGCAATAATGAGAACGGCATCTTAGTTAGCCCTAGCAATGTTGAGCAATTGGTCGAGGCTTTGTTACGACTTCTTGAGAATCAGTCATTAAGAAATAGACTGGGAAATATGGGGCGAAAATTAGTTGAAGAAAAATATGATTGGAAAAAAATAGGGCAACTTTATTTGAAGGAATTCCAGAAAATCGCTTGAGTTTTAAGGCTATTACTTGGAGTTGGCTTGGTGATGCTTTGAATATATTGTGCATATTCCCTGGGATGAGCAAACTAGTTAACGATAACGCTCACATGCTCATTAGACTTCAGGAAAAAGGCGCAAAACTGGTGATTGTTACTGGTAAGTCCATGGGTCTAAAGGGAAAAGGTAACCTTCTAGCTTACGAAGACATGGATGGAATTAAAATACATAGGCTATATGAGAATCCCCAAGAGATGTTCCTTTTTCCAGATAGGCAATTAAGCAGAATTTTAGAAATAGCCGTAGGTCTTAAACCGGACTTGATTTTTTGTGATCAAGAATTAAATATGCGTTTGGCTGTTTTGATACAAAAATCTGTTAAGAAACCCATAATCTTAATGGTCGAGGATGCAGGCAGAATTCTTGCAGGCGAATTCTACGATAGTTATAAAACTAGAATTGCTATGTTACTTTTTGGAATACCCTCTGGACCTAAGTTCTGGTCATGGCTATGTGAAAAAGCCAACGCTTTAATTACCTGCAATCCGAGAGATCAACAAAATCTTGAGCTTCTATCAAAACACAATAAACCAGTTTTCTATCTTCCTTGGCCATCTTATATACCTAAAGACCTTGAATATGAGTCCACACGAGAAAATGGAGTAGGCATATACATAGGGTCCCTCTACCCATTTAAAAATACACAAGAGTTTGAAATAACTTTACCCCTAATACTAGAAAAATCACAAACTAATAAATTTGTTGTAGTCGGCTCAGGCCCCCAAGCTTTAATGATAAAGAAACTTAAAGACAAATATGGCGAGGCAATAAGCTACATCGATCATCTACCACGAACAGAAGCGCTTAGATTGATATCTAGTAGCTATTACGCTTATTCACCAGTAAAAATTGGTGGATGGGGGTTCATTGGGGACTGTTGGAGTATGAGAACTCCACTTGTAATGACACATAACGATAACTATGTTATTAATAGTGTAAATGCGTTGGTTGCTAAAGACGAAAATGATCTTGTTTCGAACATTAATCGTCTTTACGAGGATACTAATCTATACCAGAAACTCCAGACAAACGGTTATGCAGAATACGAGAAAAGAAAAGCGGACGTAGTTGGCGACAAATTATACAACATATTAACAAAAGTTCTGTGATGAAGATGCAATATGCCAAAAGCTTGTTTTGATGAATAATGTTTAGAGTTATTTTGTTAGTCTAACAAACGAAATAGAAACCTTATAAGGAGTACAAAACGCTCCAGTCGTTCTTTTAAGGTTGCTGTCGGCTGATAATTAAGTGAGAAGTTTTACAATTTCAACTTCGGAAGGGATTTGCCGAATTTTAAAGCTTTGTGAGTAACCTCCCGAATTAAGTTTGATGTCCAGTTAAAAAATACTCTTATTAAGGTGGCAGCAAAAAAATGGTTCAAAAGTTGTCTCGTAGAATCTTCAGGTATTAGGATTTGGTTGAGAATAAGAATGATTAAATCGAAAGAAGATTACAACTTTTATTTGGCGGCTGATCAGCTTGCGCTAGCGATTAAGCATAAGCGTCCGCGGATATTTCAAGACGAAACTTGGAAATTCGAACGTTTGCTGCGTAGAGTCGAATACTTGGAGAATTGTGGAAATAATCCTTTAGATAAAATTTTTTGTTTGCAAGCAAGATTTACTCTTCACAAATTAAGCGTAAAACTAGGGTTTGCCATACCTCGTAACGTGTTTGGGCCGGGCTTGTCAATTGCCCATGGAGGTCCAATAATAGTGCATTCAAAAGCTGTGGTTGGGGAAAATTGTAGAATAGATCGGTGTGTCTCAATTGGAAGTATTCATTATCCCGCTGCTGCTCCGATAATAGGTAATAATGTCTTTATTGGACCGGGTGCGGTTATCGATGGAGCTATTGAAATTGCAGACGGGGTAGCCATCGGAGCAAATTCATATGTTAACAAATCTTTTAAGGAGCCTGGCATTACTATTGCAGGTTGTCCAGCAAAGAAAATATCTGACAAAGGTTCGCAGTACTGTTGGTTTCGAGCGACTGAGATTTTGCGAAAAGAAGATGAGGACGCTTATATTGATGAACCTAAATGACTAAATAAGCCTGAGTCATTATAGGCACGCTACTTAGTGAAAAGAATAAAACGAGAAAGTTGAAGTCATCTAACTGAGTTTTATTAAACCGTTTGACGGCATTCTATAATAAAAATGTCATTTCTGTGCATATGAAATTAAATAGTCATTATGATATTTTGGAACATTAAGTCTTGCTACTTCAAGTTGATTATTTAGATTTTATTTCAACCTATTGACTACAGAAGAAGACAAGGGGACACCCAAAAAGAAAAAGAAGAAATAGCGAATAGACCGGTCCACAGAAGCAAAAAGGAAATAATCGAAATTGAAAATAGGATGAAACAAACTCATCCATATTTTTTCAAAAATAATTTGGAGACATAAGAATGCCTAAAGAATTGCAAATACAAATTTTTAAGTCTACACTTAATAATAAAGGTTTGCAACATTTTAATAATGATGGCTTAGAGAGGGTGTCTGTGGTCAATTACAATGGCGAGGGGACGACTATCTTTGGTAAAACAAATTGAGGATTCACCATCATATCATTTTGCGGAAAAGTTTTACTTTGATCTGTTCGAAGAATTGGAATTTAATAAACGCTCAAGAAAATACTTAACATTTGGTGAATATAAATTTCTAAAATCATACTATCCTCAATTAAATTGCGAGACTGTTAACTATACTGCCAAATATTACGCAAGACTGCTAATGCATGCAGGCGATTGTCTGGCAACTTCTGAAGGGTCGGGTAATGTGCTGGATGCTGGTTGTGGACTAGGATCGGAATCACTTTTTTTTGGTCTTATGGGAGCGAATGTTTTTGGAGTGGAGCTTAGCAAGGAAATGCTAAGTATAGCCTTTAAACGCGTAAGATATTATGAGGACAAGTATGGCAAGACTCTTAACGTGGTTTTCAGCAACAAAAGTATTTTGAGATTTTGCAACTTTGAAAAGTTTGACTTAGTTTGGTGTAATCAAGCTATTTCACATATTGACCCGGTGCAACCATTTTTTGAAAATGCTTGGAAAAATCTGAAGCATGGCGGTCACTTGATAATTTCCGATTCTAATGGTCTAAACCCACTTATCGCCTTAAATGCCGCAAGGGTTCATTTAAAGCATGGCACATATACACAGGTAAAGGATCCTGAAACTCAACAACAAATATCATTTGCTTTTGAGCGAATGCTTGCACCAGTTTTTTTAAAAGATTACATTAAAGCCATGGATAATAAGTTTGAAAACCCAAGATTAACCAAGTGGGTCGGGTTTTCTCCGCCACAACTTGGGATTTACAGAATGTTTAGATTGTTCGATGGACTCATGTCAAATATCCCATTAATAAAAGCAATTGGCGCTACATACATAATAATCTTCGATAAAATTTGATAAACTTCAAGTACTTAGCGTAATTTAGAATAATATTATCGGTTTAGCACGCGCGCCGAAAAAATCTGACACAAGTGTTCACCGAGTCTATTGCTCCATCAAAAGATCAACACCATCCACCCTTGAAGAAACGTTAAGCCTCTACTTATAACGTGATCTTAAAGTCAAAGATTGTTGTAGAGATAGACAATTAAAATGTCTGGCAAAAGTGGTGTTAGTGACGTAGAGCGATTGTTGGAGATTGCTGATTTGGCATGTTATTGTATTTTTGTTGAACAAAAAAGTAGTTAGTATATCGAAGCATATCTTTTATATTGAGGCTTCCGATACAATATTGTTGTGCCTCGGATGACAAAAAAACTATCTCTTACAATATGTCTTTGCTTAATAACATATATTTCATTTGTTACAGTTAATGCCGGGGCGTCGAGCTCAACACAAGCAACAATAACATCTTATGGAAGTGTCTCGCTTAGCCCAACTCCAACCCTGTCTACCTTTGGGAATACTGCGATCGGCACTTACTTTGGGCAAAACGACGCTAATGCTCAATCTATCTCGTACTTTACCTCCACATCCTCTGGGTCAGTAACTGACATATTAGCCTACATCGATGGAGCATCATCAGGAAATGCCCTAGCAGCACTATACGCGGTTAACGGAGGATCAGCCGGTGCCCTACTAGCACAATCTAAATCTGTAAGCATAGGTACAACTTTTTCATGGGTTGACTTCCAGCTACCAACACCCTACACAGTAACTGCAGGCACAACCTACGGACTAGCAATAATGGGCAACGTCCCAGTAAACATCATGCTAGTTAGCGGAACAGGCCAAAGAGACCACAACTCCATCAGCACATATTCAAACGGCTTCGCAAATCCTTTCGGATCCATATGGGGAACAGACAACACAGGAGCCATGAGCATCTACGCAACATACACCACAATAACACCACCCGCACCACCACCAGCACCAACACCTACAGCAACCCCAACCCTTATTCCAACTAAAACACCAACACCCATGCCAACAGCGACACCTACTCCAACACCAACACCCATGCCAACAGCGACACCTACTCCAACACCAATTAAAACACCAACACCTTCACCAACAGCAACCCCAACACCCACTTCGACTATTTTCGGGAACACAGCAACCGACACTCAAATAGACCAGAACGACGCCAACGCACAATCAATCTCATACTTCACAGCCAGAACCACCGGAACAATAACAGACATAAATGCCTACATCGCTGGAACAACATCAGGAAAAGCCATAACAGCACTATACGTAGCTAACGGAAACTCAGCCGGTGCCCTACTAGAACAATCCAACCCCATAAACATAGGCACAACATTCACATGGGTAGACTTCCAGCTACCAACACCCTACA
>PLYI01000013.1 GCA_003151735.1 Candidatus Bathyarchaeota archaeon
ATTTAAGATATGTTGTGAGCATGGCTGTACAACGACAATGATGATGGCGCCCTGACGACAATCAGGTTGGCGCTTCCATCACCACCCTAACGACAATGATGTTGACGCCTTTAACCTCTGCCCTAACGACAATCAAGTTGGCGCCCTCCATCACCGTCCCAGCGACAATGATGATGGCGCCTATTTCCTATTCTTTCTTGTTAGTGTTATTCGTTCTCTTAAATTCCCTATCCTTCTCTTTTTTTTGGCCTCTCTTATTTTTTTCTTAGGCCTTTCTTTCCGGTTGGGCTGGCGTCCCTTATAGGTCTCTCTTTAAGACCTCAGATTTGGCCAGCCCACCAAGAATTAAGCTTATACGGCTTTTAGTTTGTTTTCAAGGCGTTTTGTATAGCCTCTCTTGCAGCCTTTACACCGTTTTCACGAATATAGTCATTCCAATCGGAAAATTCTCTAGATATGGGATATCCTTCAAAATTTGGTATGACAACCTGGCATCCAGCTCCAAGCTCTCGCTGTGTGGTGAAAGCCGCGCATCTTCCTTTGTTTTCTTGGAGATGTCGATCGTCATCACCAAAAACAATCAAAGGGCTTTGCGGAAAGAGCTTCCTCAGTTCCAGACCAACTGACTCCAGATTGTCACAACTGAATGCTGTCACCATGG
Source organism: Candidatus Bathyarchaeota archaeon (assembly GCA_003151735.1). Taxonomy (GTDB): domain Archaea; phylum Thermoproteota; class Bathyarchaeia; order Bathyarchaeales; family Bathycorpusculaceae; genus Bathycorpusculum. The sequence goes on from PLYI01000013.1 coordinate 662, forward strand.
CCATCCCTGTTACCTCAAAGCAGCTTGCTGCCGTCACATAGGACTCTGCTAAACCAATAGTGAGTCCATTAATTGGTCGCTGCAACATATGAAGTAGGCCAATAATACCCACATTCTTGGCGAATCTTTTAGACCCATCCGGGTTGATGAGCTGATAGCTCATCAACTTTCCATTAATGTCTCTTAGTGGAATGACTGCAATTTTCCCATAGTCTGTGCAGCGAAAGCGAATACCATAAAATCCTACCCCTTTTTTCAATAGGTACTCTGCCTCACCAACTTCATCTGACATTTGCCAGAATATTTCCGCCTTTCTGGCCTCCTCCAGCTTTTCTGTTGCTGCGTTTCTGACCTCATTTACACTAAATCTTGGGGACGCTTGACCATAAGTTTTATGGGTTTTTATCTGACCACCTTCTCCGCGGCACCATGTTGCTAATCCAACCATTCCATTTAGCAACTGATTTTTTTGCGTTTGGTAGCAGAACTCTCCTCTTCCTGCGACTTGATCACTCGCGCAGCAGCGCACAAATCCTCGGTCAATGTTTAATGTCTCGATGACGAAGTTTTGCTCTTTCAAAAATGCATAATGAGAAGCAATTTGCTCCTCCATTGTCATATAGCTCATAATCCTTCTCCTGACGATTCATTTTTTATTGATTTCGTTTTTTTTGACCGCTCCAGCGCCTCTGATTGTCGATAGCTCTGCCCATTTATTTGCAATATTGTGCTGTGGTGGACCAGCCTGTCTATTGCAGCAACAGCCATTGTTTTATCCTTAAAAATAGCTTCCCATGCACTGAATGGGTGGTTGCAGGTGATAATGATGCTTTTCTTTTCGTAACGGTCTGATATCAGCTCAAAAAGAACGCTGGTTTCATCGTGATTTTTTTGAACATAGCCAAAATCGTCCAAAATTAGGGCGTCGTATTTGTCTAATTTTTCCAGTATATTTGGAAGCGAATAGGACTGTTTAGCAGCCTGTAGTTTCTGCAGCAAACCTGTGGTACTGCTAAACATAACCCTATAACCATTTTCGATTAACTGAGTGCCAATTGCGGCAGCAAGATGCGTTTTCCCTACCCCAGAAGGTCCAAAAACCAAAATATTGTCTCCATTTTGGATCCAGGAACCACCTGCTGCCATGGTAAAGATTTGGGTCTTGTTCAGTGAAACATGTTTAAAGCTGTATGTAGAAAACGTCTTACCTTTAGGCAAGTTGGCTTCTTTAAAATGCCTTGCGAACCGTCGAGATTCGCGGCCTTGTAATTCGCACTCGCAAAGGGATTCTAAAAATTTCGCACTCCCCCAGCCTTCTTGATCAGCTTGCTGGCTGAGATCACACCAAAGATTTGTCATCGCGGTCAAATTTAACTGTTTGAGCATTAAAGGCAATTTTGAAGTGGTCATATTATTCATAAAAGATTCCTTAAGTTTTGATTGTTAATATTCATACTGTTGCTGCGATTTCATTTATTTTAAGCAAAGCATCATAATCACCCGGTTCTCTCGGTTGGATTGTTATTTCAATAACTTTCTCATGTGCTACCCCAAAACGCTTTTCAATATCCTCTAAGCGAGGCGTCTCGTGTTGAAGCAAAAGCTCTTCAAGGTACTTTGAAATCTCTTCTTCTCTTCCACTGTCAACCGTAATTTTCAAGATTTTCACTATCTCTTTGCACGCAGTCCTATCATCTAATAGATCATCAAGAAGCTCCCATGTCCGTTGGAAGGCGTAGGAGGGAAAAAGATCGTCTCGATAGACAAAGTTCCTAAATGCTTGTGGTTTTCGTGCTAACGAGGGGATGATAAATCGATAGTTTATGTACCGCGGCCGAGGGCCTTTATTCCAACGTAACCTTTTAAAGGTTACCACCGATGTTGAGCCCAAAAAGCACTCTAGACGATCGTCGTAAACGTGTACTTTTAATAGGTTGCCTATAAGATTCGATGGAACGGCATAGCGAGCTTGTCGCACTAAAATGATGGATGAGCTATTGACTCGAACAGTTTCCAGATCAAAATCACGGGTTCTGTGATTAGGAAGCTTTTGGAGATGTGCTTTCTCCTCTTGAATCGCTTTGTAGCGTTTCGCGTTTTGTTTTGTTGCCACTCCCTGCACAAATTGACGATATTCCTCTAATGAATCGAAGTCTCTGGAGCCTCTCATCATTAGCGCTTGATTTAGCCTGGATTTGAAATGACGATGGGATGTTTCAACACTTCCGTTTTCATGTTTTACACCCTTGTTATTCCGTGTCGGTTTAATGCCGTAATAGGCGCATAAATCCTCATAGGCTGTTGTAAAGTCTAATTCCTCTGATTTTTCTTTGTTTTTATAGGCCGCCGCTAGGCTGTCTGTCCGGTGTGTACAAGGGCAGCCGCCCAGTTCGGCATGGGCATTTTGAAACCCTTCCGACAAAGCAGTGAAACTTTCTCCACCCAGCACTACAAGAGGGTATTCCCAATGGCTAAAAGCAAGATAATAGCGATAAATTAAATGGGGGAGATGAATCCCTCGAATAGTTACCTTAAGACCGTCGCAATAGGTGAAATCAGATAGACCTTGCCAGCCAGGAGGATGGTTTTGGCGAAACATGACTTCTTTTTCGGGCCCATTGATTCCTTTCCACTCCTTAACACGGCGTTGGAGAGTGCGCAGAAGGCTTGCGTCGTATTGTTCAGGAAACCGCTCTTGAAGATCATCCAGAATGGTAATAGCCTGAAGTGTGGGTTGCTTCTCTAGAAGAGGAACAAGATCTGTAAGCCAGACCTGTTCAAAAGGGTCTTTTTTTATTCCCCTTTTTTGATCATTCGAAAAGCCGTCGGGTTTAGGTTTATCAATTCGCTGGGCACTCCTCTCGCTGATGCCGGTTTTAGCGGCGGCCAGCTCTTGTGTGTCTCCCTGATTTCTTAAATTCATGTAGAACTCCTTTTGTTTCTGGGTGATAATTTTCCCGGACATATATCTCCTTCCTTATTGTTAAGGGATGCGGTTAGATATAGTCAGGGATCAATGAACACACAAATAGAAAGAATGAGCAATCAACAACACAAAAAGTGCCAACCTGATTGTCGTCAGGAATTATAGAAGGGCGCCAACCTGATTGTCGTCAGAGTAGTGATGAAGGTGCCAAGATGATTGTCGTTAGGGAGGTGATGGAGATGCCATCATCATTGTCGTTAGGGTAGTGATGGAAGCGCCAACCTGATTGTCGTCAGGGCGCCATCCTGATTGTCGCTGTACA
>PLYI01000072.1 GCA_003151735.1 Candidatus Bathyarchaeota archaeon
ACATAATTAACAAGTTTCAAAGCCTTCTCAGAACAACTTGGACAGTGAAGCAGGGCTAAATGCTCCCGGAAACGCTCAATCTCCACAAGAGTAACCGTCACTTCTGGAAACTGCAAACTAAACGTTTTTTTGTTTATCCCTAACTTGAACATTTCCGTTTTATACTTCCTTTTTTAAATTTTAAAGATTCAGAAAGTGATTAAGGAGAATACCAATAACTGTTCCAAAAACCGCGATAAACGCTATCTTGTACCGTGCTATGATGTCATCCCGTATATCTTTAGTTTTTTCTTTCAATGTCTTCTCTTCAGTTTGATCTCTACATCGTTTATCATCAGTTAATTTTTGGGTTGCGACAATGTCTCCAAGCCTGTCAGCAAGTGTATTAACTTGATTTACAAGTCCGCCGCGCATGTCCGTGCCAACCAACGCAGATTTAATTAAACGTAGGTCATCTTTCATTTCTGAGAGGCGCCCATCAGTGTCTTTATGTTTTGCATTGCATTCTACCCGTGTTACTTGTGTTATAGCACGTCTTTTACTATCGTCGCTCACCAAACATTCCGCCCATCCAAACCTAAACATGTAAAGAGGATGTTAATACTCCAATACTCAAAAAATCCACTTAAGAGTTTTATTGCTTAAAACAAGGGGCCACCCAAACCTGAAAGCTCCCAACGGAGCAATTAGAATCGCTTATTAGCGAAGAAGCTTTGCTTTTTGCAAAATACCTAAGATATGAGCGTCCGACATGGATTCCGAGAATTGCTGAATTAAAGTAGGCGATTCTTATGGTCAAATCTCGAACGTCTTCGAGAAGAAAAACCAAAAAGAAGTGTAATTTTAGTTTGAGCGTAAAACTATGGCCTAAGAAGGTTCGAGCAAAATTTCTAATAGTCTACGAATTAAATGGTTGTCAAAAAGCCGTTAACTTTCTCAGTAATTATTACAAAGTAACAAAGTTAAAAATCATTCTTAACGGTCGAAAAGTAGGCAATAATTATGTCGGGTGTTATGTAGATAACAAAGCGTATTTGAAGAAGGAATGGAGCAAGCGTTAAGATGCCTTTGTCAAAAATGCCCTAATTTTCAAAAAGTCAAATAATAAAATTCGGGGAGGTCTATTTTTTGGGTGTTGTTTTTCTGATAAGTATCATTGATAGCAACATCGCTACTGCAAAGAGTGGCAGAACTATCAAAGTTGGAAATTCTGGAATGGCATGTGTTGGTGAAGGCGAAGATTGAGTTATTGGAGTTGAGGTAACTGTAGAGTTTAGACTTGTTGTTGATGCTGGAGTTAGAGTTGGGTTAGGTGCAAAGGTTGCTGATATTGTGGTTGTACCTTCAATGTTTTGGACAATATAGGAGCTAACAGCACCTACAGAAGTTCCGTTAACCGAAACAGCAAGGATGCTATAACCAGTATTCGGTGTTATGGCAAAGCCTTGAATGCCATCATAATTAACTCTTATAATTCCACTTGGGCTGATAGAACCACCAGCGCTGACAGAAGCAAGAACACACGTTGGAGCTTCTGTGACTGGCGTAGTTAAGAATGGAACAAAGGTTACATTTCCCGAGTTGAAATCATTCTTAAAATCATAAATTGTTTGTTTTATTGCTTGAGTATCGGTCGTTCCCCACCAATTATAAGTCGCATTAATGTTGCTTGATGAGCTACAATAAATATCGTATCCATTGCGGTAAATATTGTTATTCGTAATGTTTACTGATAAAGGATCGTCAGGAGCGTTGTAAATGTATATTCCATAAGGACTGTTAATTATTGTATTATTTTCTATAAGACTATTCCCTGAACCTGAAACTTTAATCGCGTAACCTTCCGTGCCATATTCATTAGTATTGTTATAAAGCATATTTCGGGTTATTGTAGCGCTGTTTGCCGATTCAATTCCATAATCACAACCGCTTATGACATTGCCAGAGATGTATGAATTTCCAAAACTGAATATTCCCCAACTTCCGCCATTTTGTGTGCCATGAATAGTATTATTTGAAATTATAGGCGAACCTGAAGATATAGAAATTCCATATACTGCGCCTGCCATCGTTATATTGTTGTTTGAAATTATTGGCGACCCACTAATTTCGATTACGTTTGTTTCAGGATAATTACTGAAATAATTAATGGCGTTATTGTCTATTTTAGGAGATACATTTTCAATGTCTATCAGACCTGTTTCACTTCCAGAGGTTTGATTCAAAACTGCATTTTGGATTATACAACCAGTTGCTGTTTGTTCATTCCAACTGCTACTTAAAGGCGTAAAAATGATTGAAAAACCCGAACTATTCGTATTTATGTAGATATGGTTTGTTTGGCTACCTTGGGCATACAATGTTCCATTTACTTGCAAATAGTAGCTACCAATATTTACAATAACTCCAGCTTGGATTGTTAGGGTTATACTAGCATTTATTGAAACAGGTCCAGTAAATGTGTAGGGACTATTGGCTTGGGTCCAAGTAGTGTTTGAAGCGATTATGCCACTTACGTTTGTATTGCTTTGAGCCGCACCAAAACGTACGGTGCCAAATACAACAATCGAACTAAACATTAATGCGATCAAGAATATACACAAGCGTGATTTATTCAATCTGCTCAATCACCCATTTAGCCCTTCAGTTAATTATTTTTTCTTTTAAAGATTATGAATTTGTGCTACCCAACTTAGAACCCAAATATAGATAATTTAGGTGCTCCCCCGATTGGGGTATTGGATAAAATAGATTGTTCCCCCGAGTGGGTTTTTGATTTTATCATTTAGTTCACCAAAATAGAGGAGTTGTTGCTCCCATAAATTCGCTTTGTCTAAATCTTTGATTAAATTTTAATGCACAAAAAAACTTTTTTACGCGTCGCAGGTTAGGTTTTTTCAGCGGTCAAACGATTACGAAGCAGAGTAAGAATACGCACGCTCAATAGGAAAAATAATGTACGATTTAACGTTAAGACGTACATTTCTTAGAAAGAGTAAGTCACGAACGCTTATTCAATTACTTGAATTGCACCTGTAGGACACTGGGCTTCGCATGCTCTACAGATAAGACAGTCATTAACTCTTACTGGTACGGATTTCCCGTCTTTCATTTCGAAAACACTAACTGGACAAGTGTTAACGCAGGTTTCGTCTCCGTTGCATTTGGCACTATCAACTATAACTTTAACCATTTACGTTACCTCTGATTGAATTTTATCAAAAGTAAAAAAGAAAGATAAAAGCGTTTAGGATCATCAATGGGCTTCTTCATGTATTCATTGTTCAGTCGCATATGAGTTTAGGTGAGTTCGAATCTTTAGTTTTCTAATAAGAAGAAATGTTTCTCCAACTGGCTTAGCTGTTGGTTGGATTAAAATTTAATCCCACACACACATTTACCTTCGGTGAAGTTTGGGGTGGTAAGTAGAACCTAATGCATTTTTGGTGTGGCTATAAAAATATTTGAAGAAAAATAAGAGGTTGCAGGTTTTCAATTCTTTTCTATGGTATTGGTAGGTAGGTAAGATAATGTATGTGTCAATTTAATTAAGACGTATATTTAGTTAAGACATACATTTCATTAAGACATACATTATTTTGTGAAAAAGAGAACGTTTCAAGAATTGTTTTGGTTTGTCAAAGTTGGCTTACATATATTATGGGAGATAGCTTTGCCGTTGAATAAATTTTCATGCACGAAAAAATAGTTTTTGCCAAAATTGCGGCAGCTAAAGAGCCTACAAAGACGGAATAAGATATACTCACCTAAGAGAAATTCAGCGTTACCAATGCCGCGAATGCAGCCACAGGGTTTCATAACTAACTGAGAATTTGAACACTCCTAAACCCAATGAGATTTCACCCGCATTTCCCTTTTTTTGTTTAAACAGTTTGGCGCTCCAGTTTTTAAATAAGGGCATGAATGCGATTTAGTTAGTAAATTTCAATGTGATTCGTTTAGAATATACTATTTTTTCAATTCAATTAACATTTTTAATACCAGTTTAAGTGCAGAGTCGTAGCCATCGCAGTATTCTTTGCTCGAGTCTTTATCCGCATAAGTTCTCTCCACAATTTCTTTTCCAATGCCTTCATTAGTTAGCTGGATTGAGCCTTCTTTAAGCCATATCAGAGCATCTACATACCCGTGTTCTGAGTCTGAAAGCTCATCTGTTATAGATGATTCTGCCTTCTGCCTGATTATTTCCTCAATCATTTCTTTTAACTCGTTCTCAACCTTGCTCACTTCTTTTCACCAATTCGATTACTTGTTTGTCATAGAGTTAAATAGCTGTCGGCTCACCCACCGCGCTTCATTAAGCCTTAATAAAAAAACGCTTGTTAGGACCTTGAATCGCCCGCTTTTCACTTATAAAAATGCAGGGGGTTGGAGTTGCATCCCATTCAGTTGGAGACGTCTCCCGCAAAACCTCTTTTTTTCTTAGAATCTTTGACATGAAATTAAATATATCAAACTATTCTTTTGGCGTTTGGTTTAGTTAAAAAGTGCAGAAAGTGGGATTTGAATCCCGTCTGATGTGGAGATTTCACAAGGTACCTCTTTTTTTCGAACCCGCTATTATTTACAGAAAAGAATTTAGTCTTTTATCAACCATTAATTGACAGCTACTGAGAACGTGGAAGGGTTTGCGGTTGAATATGAAATCCCTCATGATGATAATTGTTTTCGCACCCTCACAATAGTTTTAAATCCGGTCAGGATTCCAACCGTCTAATGGATAGGCTTCTTCTATCGTCTTTGAGAGATTCTAATTATTGTAGCTTTCCTACTTTCGGTTTTAAAATTGGTATTTCAGTCAGTTTAATTTGATACTTTACAACGCTACAATAGATTAATTAATAAAAAATTCATAGAAATTATAAATATAATAAAAGTTTGCTCCGTTTCCGTTTCAGGGGCGGGCAGGTTTTGAGCTTTGAGAACGTGGTGAAGTATGCAATCCATCGTTTGTGGGTATATTGTTGAGGCGGAGCGGTATGAAGCAAAAGTATTTGGACTAGAATGTTTCGCCGCGGCACGGTTTATATATTGCTAGGTTTAGTAAAACCATGAGAATTTGGGGTGTAACGAGAGATGTTTAAACTCATTGCGTTGGAGGGATCACCTTCTGTCAGCAACTGAAACTCGCCGTGCCATGCTGGAAAAAGTGATTAAAGAACACAACTTCCAAGAAAGCGCTCTTCTGGAGATACTTCACAAAGCCCAAGAAATCTACGGCTACCTCGGCAAAGACTTATTGATGGACATTTCCCAATCTCTTAATCTTCCCCCGAGCCACGTGTATGGAGTAGCAACATTCTACAGCCTCTTCAAACTAACTGAACCAGGCGAACACGTAGTAACTGGCTGCTTAGGCACGGCATGCTACGTGAAAGGCGTCGAAGAAATCCTGCAGGCAATCGAGCGCGAATTCAAAGTCAAACGCGGAGAAACTACTCCGGACAGGAAACTCTCCTTTTTCGTTACTCGCTGCATCGGCGCTTGCGCAATGGCGCCGAACATGGTCGTAGATGACGAAGTAATCGGCAAAGCGACCAAAGAAATGGTTTTGGAAAAAATAAAACTCGCGCTTGGAGGCGTAAAACGTGAAACTAGCTGACCTGCAAAAAATAGCGGAACACGAAGTGGATTTTCAAAGAGCATACAGGTACCGCATTAACGTTTGCTGCTCAAGCGGCTGTGTCCCATTCGGAGCCTTCAAAGTTCTAAAAGCCTTCGAAGATGCAGTGAAAGAACTCGGAGTCGAAAAAGAATGCAAAGTCGCCCGAACAGGCTGCATAGGAACCTGCTCAGTCGGTCCAGCAGTCCTCATCGAACCCGGCGACCACTTGTACCAGAGCGTGACACCCGAAAAAGCCCGAGAAATAGTCCGCGACCACATTGTTTTAGGATTACCCGTTCAGAACATGTTGTACAGCAACAAGGCTTTCTTCGAAAAACAACACCGCCTGGTACTGAGGAACGCAGGCAAGATAGACCCAACAAGAATTCAAGACTATATCGCTTTCGGCGGGTACTCCGCTATAGTCAAATGCATAGCCACTATGACCCCGCAAGGCGTCATCTATGAAGTTACCACCAGCGGTCTTAGAGGACGCGGAGGCGCTGGCTTTCCAACAGGCCAAAAATGGGGACTCGTCGCAAGAGCCCATAGTACTCCAAAATACATAGTCGCCAACCTAGACGAGGGCGACCCAGGCGTCTTTGCAAACCGAACCCTAGCGGAAGCAGACCCCCACGCCATAATCGAAGGAATGCTAATTGCAGGCTACGCCATTGGAGCGGAAAAAGGCTACCTCTATATAAGATCAGAATACCCATTAGCTATACAAACCCTGCAGAAAGCCATACTCCAAGCCAAAGGAATGTCTTTGCTGGGCGAGAACATTCTCGAAACAGGGATCAAATTCGACCTTGAACTCAGATTCGGAGCAGGCGCCTTCGTGGCGGGCGAAGAAACAGCCATACTTGCATCCGTCGAAGGACGCCGCGCAATGCCTCGCCCACGTCCTCCATACCCAGCTAACTCAGGCTTATGGGGTAAACCAACGTTGATACAGAACGTCGAAACATTGGCCAACATCCCGCTCATAGTGCAGAACGGAGGCATATGGTTCGCTAAAACAGGAACTCCGAAATGCACCGGAACCAAATGCTTCTCGCTGACAGGCAAAATAAACAACCCAGGACTCATCGAAGTTCCGATGGGTATCACGCTAAGGGAAGTCGTGTTCGACATAGGCGGAGGAATCCCCGACGACAAGAAGTTCAAAGCCGTTCTAGTTGGCGGTCCATCAGGCGGGTGTCTACCTGAGATGCTACTGGAACTTCCAATAGACTACGACTCGCTCACCAGAGTCGGAGCTATAATGGGCTCCGGCGGAATTGTGGTAATCGACGAAACGGACTGCATGGTGGACACGGCAAAGTTCTTCACGGAATTCTGTGTTGACGAATCCTGCGGCCGGTGCACTCCATGTCGAGCTGGGCTCATCCGAGTTAAAGAAATCTTCGATAATATTACGCATGGCAACGGCAAGATGGAGGACATCCCAACGCTGGAGAAGACTGGCGTCTTCATCAGGGATGCCAGCCTTTGTGGCCTGGGACAGACGGCACCGAACCCGGTCTTGACAACTCTGAGGTACTTCAAAGATGAGTACACTCAGCACATCGTGGAAAAGAAGTGTCAGGCAGGAAAATGTTTCAAAAAAGAGAAAGAGNNTTATCCTCAAGGCTGCAAGGGACAACGGAATAAACATCCCCACACTATGCAACCTAGAAGGTCTATCTGCTTATGGTGGATGTCGATTATGCCTCGTTGAAATTAGTGGTTCACCAAAACTGTTCGTGGCGTGTCTAACTCCCGTCAGCATGGGTATGGAAGTTACCACAAACTCGGACAGGCTGAAAGAGTACCGCAAGATGGTTGTGCAGATGCTCTTGGCTGAGAGAACCCACATTTGCTCGGTCTGTGTTGCAGACGACCATTGTGAACTTCAAGCTATGGCGAACCTGCTTGGCGTAGACCACGTGATGCTAGAGCGGAACTGGACGAGCCTCAAAATTGACTCAACCCACGATTTCCTTGTCATAGACCGCAACAGATGCATTCTCTGCACACGCTGCATACGAGTCTGCGACGAAATTGAGGGCGTTCACACATTGGATTTGAAGCTCCGCGGGAAGGACGCGCAGGTGATAATGGACCTTGATGAAAACTGGGCAAATTCATGTTCTTGCACTTCATGTAGAAAATGCGCGAAAGTCTGCCCCGTCGGCGCCATTTACATCGAAGGCGAACCCATCAATCAGACTAAGAGTAAAGAAATCGCTGAATTCATATTGTCAAGGAGGAAGAAACGATGACGGAGGAGAAGACGAGAGTCGCGACCATCTGGCTAAGCGGCTGCTCAGGCTGTCACATGTCATTCCTTGACCAAGACGAGATGCTTGTGGACTTAGCTAAGAAGATACAACTCGTTTACAGCCCAATCGTGGACACCAAGGTTTTTCCCGAAAACGTTGCCGTCACACTCATCGAAGGCGCCGTGGCAAACGAGGAACAGCTTGCGATGCTAAAAGAGGCCAGGGGCAAAACGAAAATTCTGATTTCTCTTGGCGACTGCGCCGTCACAGGAAACGTCACCGCCTTACGGAACGATTTGAAAAACAGCGACCAAGCAGTCCTTGAGATGGCGTACATCACCACATCCGAAATCAACCCCCAAATTCCAACCGAAGTGCCGAAGCTTCTGAAGAAAGTGCTTCCTCTGCATGAAGTCGTCAAAGTGGACTATTTCATCCCAGGCTGCCCACCCCCACCTAGTCTCATAAACTACGTGATAACCGAGTTGTTGAGCTGTAGAGTTCCAAACATGGAGGGAAGAACAAAGTATGGTTAAAGAAACAAAAACAATAGTCATTGCCCCAATCACAAGAATAGAAGGGCACGCAAAAGTCACCATCCGCCTAAACGAAGACGACTCAGTGAAAGACGCGCGATTCCAAGTTGTTGACTTCCGCGGCTTCGAAAAATTCTCACAGGGAAGACCCTACTACGAAATGCCAAGCATAACCTCTAGGTCCTGCGGCATATGCCCCGTAAGCCATCTACTGGCTTCCGCGAAAGCATGCGACGCCATCGTCGGCGTAACACCGCCTGCGACAGCCATAATGCTGCGCCGCCTGATACATATGGGACAGATAATTCAATCGCACGCACTGAACTTCTTCTATCTTTCTGCCCCTGACCTGCTGCTTGGAATGGATTCTGACCCTGCACAACGGAACATCTTTGGCTTAATCAAGAAAAAACCCGAGTTAGCGATGCAAGGTATTAAACTCAGGAAATTCGGGCAAGAGATCATCGAAAAAGTAGCGGGAAAACGAATACACTCGTCTGAGTGGATAGTGCCGGGAGGAGCCAAATGGCCCCTAAAGAAAGAAAACGCGGACTATCTACAGTCGCAGTTACCTGAGGCTTTGGATATCACGCTCAAAACCATAAAAATGTTCAAGACATGCATCATGGGGCTGGAGGAAGAAGTAGAATGCTTAGGCAACTTTCCAAGCTATCATCTCGGCTTAGTAACAAAGAGCGGTGGACTGGAACATTACGACGGCAACATAAGGATCGTGGACGGAGCCGGCAAAGTTGTTGCTGACCAGCTTGATCCAGCGAAATACTACGAGTACATCGGAGAGGCGGTTGAGCCATGGACTTTCATGAAGTTTCCATACTACAAGCCTCTAGGCTACCCTGAAGGCGACTACAGAGTCGGTCCCCTATCAAGACTAAACGTCGCCTCACATTGTGGTACATCACTGGCAGACGAGGAACTGAAAGAATTCAAAAAGCTCGGCAAAAACGGATGCGTCAACAGCACATTCCACTACCACTACGCTAGACTGGTAGAGGTGTTGTTCTGCATCGAAACCGCAAAAAATCTGCTCGAAGACCCAGCGATACTCTCAGAATGGGTATCCTCCAAAGCTTCCGTAAACACTTTCGAGGGCGTCGGCGTGGCTGAAGCTCCAAGAGGAACACTGATTCACCACTACACAGTTGACCTGAACGGCATGATAACCTGGGTAAACATGATCATCGCCACGGAACACAATAATTCAGCATACAACAAGGCAGTAACTCAGGTAGCTAAGAAATACGTCAAGGCACGAAAACTGGAGGAAGGAATGCTGAACAGGGTTGAAGCGGTTATCCGCGCGTTCGATCCCTGCTTGAGTTGTGCAACACACGCGATTGGAAGCATGCCTCTAGAAGTACAACTCGTAGATTCCCACGGAACCCAACTAGACCGAATCACCCGATAAACAGTAGATACATTCCATAAAACGTGCGTCAAAAAAGAAGAGGAAATTACGTTTTCTTTTCTCTTTTTCTTTCCAAACCAGTAAATAACTCCAGCGATGCCATAAGACGACGCATAGAACAACTCTCCAACAACTCAATAAAAAACAACAATGGGAAAGAAAGCGGAAAAAAACCCCTGAATCGGGTTTTTTTGTATCCAATGTAGCGTTTTCATTTTTTCTGTTTCTAACGTACGTATGATTGCAGGTCGAACCCTTATACTAATTGACAGGAGGATTGGATTCGAACCCTATAGCTCGTTGGAGATGTCACCCGCACTTCCTTTTTTATTTAAACCAATCAAGACTTGATAGAAAGTTATAGTTTCGTTTAACATTTGGTTTAAATTAGAGTTCCTAGGGCGATTTATTTCCTGCACAGACGGATAATATTATGAACACTTCTCGATTAATTATATTACCATTAGTGAAGACCATTAACCCTTTCAGATTTACACAATTCGCGTTTGTTCCTACTTGAATGCCCTCTGGCAGATGGAAAATTTCTATATCCTAAAGTATTTCTCATTATCTTATTCAAACTTAATCTTGTCCCATCTGTCCTCAAATTCTTTTGGGTTTGTCACCAAGAGGTCTTCCAGTTTAAACACTGGTTTGTTGTTCTCAAGCTTTCGCCATTTCTTCAATTCCTCAAGTGATTCAACATATGAAATCAAGTATTTTGAAGACTTCTCACCAACAACCACTTCTTTTAATTCCTCTTTGGAATACAAAAGTCTTCATGATTTTTTCGTAGTTTTCATGAACTAAGAAAACTGCAAACTGAAAACTGTTTGCATTACGTTGATTAGATGAGAAAAGGGCATTTGCATTTGATAAGGAAACTCCCTTCCCATTCCAAGGTTCGTCTTTCTTCCACAATCCCGTTTTGACTTCTACAATTATTTTGTTCTTTTTGTCGTTATCAACGTAACATTCAACATCAGAACTTTGATTAGGAGAAACTACGATTTTCCATGAAGGATGTTTGGTTTGAACTTGAACAGCAACAGAGTATTCAGCCCAAATTCTAAAAAGTCCTGGATCTTCCCTACATTCACTTAATCTTTCTTCAATTTTCTTGATAACTTCACCAGATAATTCTATGGTCATTTCTTATTGCCTCCAATTTTAACTTTAGCCATAACTCATTCCTCCCCAATCCTAATCTTTGCAATCCTGTTATTTGTTTTGGAAAGGGCGAGAGCAAACACTTCCATTCTAACTGGCTTAAATCCAAGCATTAGTCTGAATTTCTCTAGTGCAAAGTGCCGTTTATCTGATAGATTATTGAAATTCATACATCGTCCAACCTAACTTGAATCTTTAGAACTCTTAACTATTTAGCAATTTTTGCAACCGTTACATTCAAGTTTTTTCTCCGATAATTTCGTCGTTAACATGAAACATACCTCAAAGCTTTTATTGAAAAATCGTTTCTCAAAAGCTAAAGAAAGTGGATGAATATGGTTAACTGTCCAGCTTGTGGAAAACCAATAACTGACCCCGGTTACGAGTTTGGAACTGAGTTTAAGATGCGCTGTTTAACTTGTTCCTGCGGATGTAATGTAACAGTGAATGCAGATCCGCCTGAAGTGCTTAAAAAGAAGTTAAAGAATCTTAAAAGAAAAAAGATTTAAAAAATAGGAACTGTGGTTTTTGTTGAATTTTCGTCCTTTTGGTCACTTCAAACTCATGAACCCAAACAGCCCGCGCTCAGGTTAGCTCGTATTCTTTGTATTTATCAATGATTTGAATTTTGTTGCAATATGATTTGAAGAGTTTTTGATTCTCCGTGTGAACTGGAAAAGCTTGTTTAGGCTCTATATCCTTCTGAAATGTTGTTCTTAATTATTTTTGTCTTCGTTTTCTTGTCGGTGTCTTTGTTCGCAGCTGTCGAATATTTGTCCTTTCTTTGTTGTGTTTAGGTAGCTGATTAAGGAAAACTGCAGTATGCCCCCAGTGGCGCTGGCTACGAACCATGTCCAAGCCCCGAAAGTGTTGAAGGCAACCGCGAAGATGGCGGTTCCGACAAGGAAAACAATGAAACCTATAATATTGAATTTAATGAAGGCGAAGAGCCACTTTTTTGCTCTTGCTTCAAAACTCTTCTCAGATGGCTTAACCATATTTTATCATACTCAAAAGCTTGCTTCATAGTACTCATAGCCTTAGCCATATTTAAGCGAGCCCGCCAACCAAGGCTTTCCAAAAATTTACCCCTTAGGGCTTTTTCGGAGTTAAGATAGTTTTCAGAACTTATAAAAAATATGAAACAAACATCAAAGTTGTCTTTCCTTATCCTGGGCATTTTTGTGAAAACCTTTCTTAAGCTTCGCGATGTTTCTGTGATAGTATAGTGCCTATCACTACTTGTCATATGCGATGCAGGATAACATGTAATCAGTTTAAACCGATAAAGTCTGGGTGAGTTGGCATGACAAGAAAAAACATCCAAGAAATTAACTTCCATTCTGACCAAGAACGCAAAAGCAAAGCCGCCGTACATAAAAAAGGCATGCCTATTGTCAGATGTATATGCGGCTCAAAAATTTTACTTGTGCCCGATTTGAAAGCCATGAACCGTACCATAAAAAATCGTTTGGCCGAACACAAGCAAGCAGATGATGGTTTAGCGTTTGACTCGTTGGAGGAGTTTTTAACAGAGCAGATTTTGATGGCGGCAGCAAAATGAATCTGCCAAATGTAAGTTAGGGGCGTGCGCAAGGTCTTCCAAAATTTGGGCCCCTTAGAAGGTGAAAATCTCTTTAAAAACGGAAGTGCTCAAGAACCTGTCTTTCAGAATTGTAATATTCACAAAGTTTTCCTTTCCGCGATAGATCAACTATTAGTTTATAGCTATTGATTACTTCATCAAGTCTCAATCCCGTAGCTATTATGAAATCCATGAAAATCTTGAATGCTGGAATTTGTGATCGAACTTTCTGAATCCAATCAAAAAGCTCACTTTGCGTTTCACTGTTAGAACTGTACTTGAGCAACCGAGAAATAATAATGTCGTCATTGTTAACCGACCACTTAAGCCCAAAAGCTTTGATTAACCGCTTATATTGCTCATAGCTTCCAGAGAACTTTGCGTAAGCAGATAATGCCTTCATTGCATTCAATCTTTGACCATCAGGAAGAGTTTTGAGGATTGACAAATCTCCATTCAAGAGATTGAATGAATATTTCTTTGCATTGTTAAAAATTTGATTCTTCCAGTCCCCTCGATAGTCTCTTTCAAGAAATAATTTGAAATTATCCCAGAAATCAATGGGAGTAACTTTGGGAGTAAATACGCTTGTTTTAGACTCTATTTCAAAATTAATGACGGGCGGGGAGGGTTCAAATCCCTCCCCGCAGTGGAGATGTCACCCGCATTTCCCTTTTTTTATTTAGGGTTTATCAGTGTTCGTTTTGATTTTTGCTAGTGTTCTTTTTTATCATTTTGTTTTTTTGCTGATTAAATAGATTTCGATGCCTAGAAGTGGGAGGGTTATCATCCAAAAATCCGTTAAAGGTAAGAAATCATGGTAAATCGGTGACCAGACCGAAATTAAAGCATAGATGACAAAGTAACTTTCAACCAAAATTATCGCGATTACCGCTAACATACTGTTGAGGTTCTTCTTTTGTCTAAAAGTTAAGACAGCAGCTAAAGTAACTATGGCAGCCACTAGTAAAGTTAGCAATGAATTAACAGACCCAATAATATCAACGAAGCCTGCTGGCTGAGTTTCTAAAGGCAAAAGTGCATACACCCAGAGTAATCCGTGTCTAACCCAAAACCCAAAAACATACAATACAGCACTGATACCTGCCCATTTTAGGATAGGAGGGAAATCTTGAGGTTTTCTCAACTTGCGGCTCAGTATAAACAGTGGAGGAAATATTAGAGCTGCTTGAAAAAGACATGAGACGCCAGTGTAAAAATTCAGAAACGCGCTGGATGATATGATTGAGCCGACAAGATGGTTTAATGCAGCGGGAAATAGTAGCAGAAAGTAGAGTGATTCAAAAAGGAGCACTTTCCCAAATCTCTCAACGTACTTTGCGTCTTTTTTGAAAAAGAGAAGAGCACAGTCTAAAGCAAATATTGCGCCTATCAAACGTAGATAACTGCCAATTGAACCTGCAATTTCTTGGAATAAGAAGAGTGCTAGTTGTAGGTTTGGTTGAGAGCTTTTTATGAAGTGAGGCAGTTGAATGATTACTAATTGGAAATGTGAAAGAAAGATTGTTGTGTGGTTGCCTGATAGATGTTATACAGCAAAAACGAGACCGCGACAATTAATATTGTTGTCTTTGTAAATGCTGTTTTATCAAAATGCATAATTTATTCAGTTTCTCCGAAATTCAACGTTGGCGGTGACTTTAGTTTTCTTTGCAGAAAATAAATGTTTTTTCTCTTTACAAACTCTTCGTGATTGGTTACGGTTGTTTGAATTCTTTGTAGCCGAAGTAAATTATTACCAAACTCCAGATTAGTGTGAGTGCAATTGCGGGGCTTGGAAAGAACACGTAAGTGGCAAAAACGCGTTGAGTTGCAGTGATGGCAATTGCTAGAACCGGAGACCATTCAATGTTAAGAGATACCATAGGCTTCACAACTTAGAGGAAATACCCTTTGAACAGTGCATAAAAGAAAGAGACGTAATAACTAACCCCATATTTGTCTAGGTAAGATACGGTGTTTTGTTTTACTTATTCTATTCTTACTGATAGATGTTTGATAATTCTTCTAACAATCTCTTTCTTTACATCTTTGTATTCGTTGCTTATTACAAAGTAAACTATTTCTAAGGGATAACTACCTTTCTCGTGGGTCTTAATTCGGATGCTACGTAGACCAACATCGTCTTTAAAGACCTGCTTCTTAATCTCGAAATGTATGCAGCCATACCTGTCAATATACCACTGAGAATTTCGATTAGCACTTTCTACCACCTAAACCTCAAATAATTTGAGTGTGCCGCAATTTGAGAGGATTGAAAATCCAGGAAATATGGATAAAAAAAGGAAAGAGAAAGATTGTTAGTTTTTATCAGGGTAGATTTCTTGAGTTTTTAAAGCGGTCCTTTACGGCTTGTTCAATGTTTACGGCTGCATAACGCTTTATTCGTTTAATTTAGTGATTTTTGTGTTTGCCTTCTCAGCTAATTCGATAGAGCAAACGTTAGCGATTGTGCTTGGAGCATTGTTTTTCAGCTCTGGTTTAATGATGGCTGGCTTATCTAAAAGATTCTTCTAACTATTTTTCTATTGTAGATGGATAAGATAGTTAGAAGACCCCAAAGTAAGCATTATAAGAAAAACTCTAAGTCTGATTCCATCCTTTTTTTATGGACACTTCAACAAACTTATCCTGAGTAAGTAAATACGGATACTTCAGCAACCAAAGTACATGCTTGTCGGTGAAACCATATCTTGCTTCTTTGAAACGTGGATTTCGGATTAATATTGCTAAATCACAAGTCAGTTAAGTACTCTGAGTAAATACTCCTTAGCACCAGCTTGAGAGGATAATTAATGAAACAATCAATTGCAAGCAAAAACAGGAAAGAACTGGAAAACAAAATGGCGAAGGTCTTTGAGAAGGATATGAAGTCGCTTCCAGCTGAACTTAGAAAAATAATGGTGGACGACCTTGTGACGGCATTTGAAAGCAGGCTATACATTTTGAACCGAGCCCAGTCAAACTTGCAATTTATCATGATAACCGAAGGGGAAGTTAAGGTTGAGACGGTCTAAACTTGAAATGCACATTGACATTCTCCGGGTGCTGGCATATAAAGGGCCGTTGAAGCTAACCCACATAATGTACAAGGCCAATATCAATTGCAGCTTGCTAAAAGAATACTTAGACTACCTACTCAAACAAGGCTTAGTGGAAGAGCGCATTATTGGCAAAGGTATAGTTGTCTTCGCTATCACACAAAGAGGCATTACTGTACTGAAAAACTTCCATGAACTTGAGCAAGTGCTTCCAATTGTGGAAGAAGCCAGAAACCAAGCAGCTATTCCCTACTAGACAAGCAGGCTTCCCACGATTCTTTTCCTCCAAAGCTGTGGCGAAAATTTTACAAACACGAAAAACAGACGAAATAAAAAAGATTGCTAGAAAGGAAAATGTTGACGGATTTAGCAACCTAAGTTCTCCTAGAAGTATAAAGGATGTGCAAAAAGCAAAGACGAGTATCCCTAGAAGATTTACTCGTCTATCATCATTATTCGTCATTTTGGTTCTCAATAGAAAAAGAAAAGATTATTGATGTTTTTTGTTGGTATCTACGTTTGGTAGGTCAAAGCGGTTAGGCGCACTTAACCATTCATCAACGTTTTTGGCTTTTGGCGCTTTCAAGCGTTCATCAATATGTTTAGCCTAGCCACTTCGTCTAGCTTGAACGCTCTTAGCCCTTCTTATTTGACTACCATAATGACCTTTTACACTTTCTCGATAACTCAACAGTAATCAACCTCAAAAGAAAAATCTATATCCGACGATGGTTAACAATAACAAAATCTAACGAATTAACAGCTAAAACCTTCCCAACGAAAAGTTAACAGAACCGTTTTTTGCCATAATAGCTTATCTTATGTTTCTCGGTCTAGATATTTCTAAGAAAATCAATTAGGTTTGCGTAATAGTATTAATTTCAAATATTGATTCGAGGTTCATAGGTCTTAAGTTGCTAGCTAAAACAGTATATTTGATACAGAATGAAGAAAAAACCGACATCCGAGAACGATATGGTTGAATGGGTTATCGAAGAAGCTTTTGTTAAGGACAAGTACAAACATTGTAGGTGAATAGAAATGGGATTAGAAATGGTAGCATTTAAAGTCGTTATCGCTGGAAACACCATTGAAGTTGTTACATTAGGCGACGCAAAGCAAGCTCTACGACAAAAAGAATCTGAGTTCAAAAGACAAAAGAGAAAATTACGATAAAGCAAACTAGCTAAGTCTCTCTGTCTAAATATTTTACATGCCTTCCATGAATGTATTTAATTAAAGTTCGTAGATTAACCAGAACCCTCGAAAGTTTACATGGAAAGGCTTCCCTTAAAGACTTTACAGAATCTCTTTGCCAGTTTTCCCCTTTTCCGATTAAATAATAATTAACTTTATACATAGTAGTTTCCTGCGAACGCTCCACGCCAGTGAACAGGGCAATTGTGAGTGCAAAATACGAGACAGCGATTGGTAATTGACTCCCTAAGCTTTGATTAAAATATAAGTAATACTCGATCGGAAACAGCAAAACAAACATGGCTATTAAGGCCCAAGAAAATGGAGAGAATAATATAGCATATGCACTTTTCTCACGATACTCCTTGTCAACCTTCCGAATTAACGTTAATATTGCAGTTTCTTTTGGTTCATCTTGGCCCGTTGTCATTCAAATAGAATCTTTCAATCGGTAAGTATTTTAAAGCTTTTGGAAAAGATGTTTGGCTTATCTTTGCCGCTGTTAGGAGTGGGGCAACGGATTTGTATAGCCCTTCCCATAACGGTGAACGGATTAAGAAAAGTAAACAGAATGTCTGAGGATTTAGCCGAGTATATTAGAGATCTTGGATACAAAACGATTGAATCTCATCTGGTTTACGTTCATAGGTCATTGACCCGTGAAATAATGGTTTATGAAAAAACTTAACTAACGGTTACTTAGCGAACTCGGCACGCGCCGGCTCTATTTTGTGCTTTGGTGGGTTGGGTTGGTTGATTAAATTTTAATTTAAGTCAAAATCAGAATAGTAATAATTTCTGCTTCACCATTGTACATTTTCACTTGTAAAAAGCATCATCATATTTTTGGTTAAATCCAATAGTTTTATTTTATCTCAAATTTGCGATAAATCAGGACTAAAATTTAATCCAACCAACCACGACGACGACCACGACTGACCTTAGTCCAAGTTAAAAAAGATAAAAAAAGTCTTGGATGGTTGCAGTTGGTTAGGATAGTTAACGTACAGTTGAGGGGTATAAAATAATAGAATAATTACCCCTCGCTGGAAAATGACAAAATAATAATGCGAGAAGTAAAAAAGAAAAGAAAAGTTACCCCTCAACAAGAAGATAAGTTGAGTGTTCAAGCGTATCTTGCATTGCTTCAAAGCCCTTCACTTTCTTTGACGGCTGGCTCATACCTGAAGCTCAATGAGTCTCAGAAAAAGTGAAGCAATTTACAAAGCCTTAAATTAAAAATCAACAAGCTGAAGTTATGATTCAGTCATATCAAGACTACAAAGAATATCTTGAAGCTGACAAGGTTGCTCTTAGCATACAGAACCCTCATGACTTTGTCTCTTGGTATGGCTTTCATTTCTGGAATGAAATATACCATTTTCAAAGATTACTTCGAAAAACAGAGTATTACCTTAACTGTTCAAAAACACCAGTAACAAAAGCCTATTACTGCTATTTGAGAGACAGATTAAATCGAAGACAG
Organism: Candidatus Bathyarchaeota archaeon; assembly: GCA_003151735.1. GTDB lineage: Archaea > Thermoproteota > Bathyarchaeia > Bathyarchaeales > Bathycorpusculaceae > Bathycorpusculum. The sequence goes on from PLYI01000072.1 coordinate 18,359, forward strand.
CTAAAGCTCGGTGGCTTGTACATACATCCAAACTGCTTCGGAAAGGAACTGTCAATAGCTCATCCAGGCTCGATAGTAGTCAATGTAAATGCACGCATCGGTGAAAACTGTCGCATCCATGTTGGCGTTTCAATCGGCGCCCAATGTCGCCTTGGCAATAATGTCTACATTGGACCTGGCGCTAAAATATTCGGTGACATAATAATAGCGGATGGAATTCGCATCGGAGCAAACTCGGTTGTCAACCACTCGTTTCTTGAACCTAACGTGACAATAGCAGGTGCGCCTGCCCGTATAGTTAGTCAGAAGGGCTGGGCGGGTTCAGGTTCTTTGAAACCTAAAGTTCTTGAAGATGTAAAAAAAACTTGAAGGGTTACAGCCAACCCTTCCATTTTTCAACACCTTCTTTAACAAGGCTATTGGATTAAAATTTAATACCAACCAACCAACTGACTAACTAGCTAACTAACCTACTAACCAACTAACTAACTACCTAACTAACCAACTAACTACCCATGTGTGTGTGACCATATGTGACCAAGCATAGGGACACGCGCCTAGTTGACAGAGTATTCTTTTTTTGCTTGCATCGCTAGCAACGAACTAGTTTTTTATAATTTCTAAAATAAGTAGTACTGGCTAGCAGGGACGCTATCGAGTAGGATGAACAAAAATTTTGTTTAAAAATATAATAGGTTTACTTAAACCATAGAGTTACAGGAAAAAAGTTCCTGCTTACACACCACATACAACAACACACGCACTGTGTGTCTATTGCCTCAAAGAGATGAAGCACTAATTTTGCTCGGGTAGCTGGAGCCCTAAGCGGAGATGTCAACTGAAGTACCCACAATCTTTTTTTGCGACCCGTCAAACAATACGTCTTATTAGAAACATTGTACTACAACAATATGCACTTGTTTAGGGTGGAAATCTGAATGGATATTCAAAGTTTTGACCGTGACAAACTCACGATAATTATCGAAGGTTGTTTGAAACAAGTGCCCAAGGCTGAATGGAAACACCTTCCCAAAGTTCTTTTGGAAAAAGGCTGCACTCGTTTCCTTGTGTTAGCCACCCCGGAATTCATTATTATTGATTTCCTTGATGAAGAAGAAAAGCGAATTTCCACCCTCAATGAGAAAAAACTACCATCGCCGCCTTTTTCACTAAGCCTTTCGGCCTT
>PLYI01000098.1 GCA_003151735.1 Candidatus Bathyarchaeota archaeon
TATTCTTTATATTTTTCTAGGAATTCGTTTATTTGGCTGTTTATGAAGTGGTCAGCGTTATGGAAGGGCGTGACCATCTCCTTCATGGCTTCATCGAGTTTTTTGTATTGGTCGCGCGGGATCTTTAGGCATTCGTTGTCGCCTTTGAGTCAGGTTAGTCTGAAGCGTATGGAGTCGCGTGCAAATTCTTCTTTGGTGGTGAAACCCATCTGTTTATTTTTCTTCGATGAAATTCTGAGTTTGAGCCAGCAGTTCAGGCAGAAGCGTTACTGCCTAGTTCAGGAGCGAGTTTATGTCGTCTTGGTAAGTTTGCATTTCAGAAAAAAAGGAGGAGTAGCGGATAACATCTTCCAGTTGGGGCAGGGGTTCAAATCCATGCCCTGCCTATTTTGCCAGGGGGTTTAAGGTCCACTCCAGCTAAATCGACTAAACTGCTTGTCAAGAAACTTTGACTGTTCTTTTAGCGGAACAGGCTGTTCCTTTGGGAGAGTTATTAAAAGGTTTTAATAATTTAAATGTGGTTGGAAATATTGAACCGACTAAAAAATTCAATTATCACTTTAGCTCTTTGTATTACGATTGCTGCTGTTTCAATCAATGTGGTTTGTGCGTCTGTCTCACCGCCTTTAAGTTCGTTTCACCATGGGTTTGGGAGAGTTCTCCGAACCTCACGATAGAGTCTCCAATTAATGGAACTTATACTGGAAAAATTACGTTAAATTTTACAATTGAAAAGTCAAGTTATTGGTTTAATAACGAAAGTAAGTATTGGATTACCTCAGCAGTGGAACAAACATTAAAATCAGTAACCTATGTTTTGGATGGAAATTCAACAGCACTTTCTGTTGATAGCAACCTATATGTGCCTTACAAAGGCTCGATTGAATTAACCAACTTAACGGATGGAACTCATCAGTTGATAGTTTATTTGAATGCGACAGGAGTTTACAGAAGTTTTCGTGGATATTATGCACAAACGCAGATTAACGATTCAAATAAGACAGCAATCGTCTTCACCTTTATTCCAACCCCTTCACCTACACCAACAATTACATCAATAAATCAGGCAGTTCAGAGTTATTATGTTGGAATTATAGTAATTGTAGTCATGGCAGTATTGATTATCGGTTGTCTATTGGCTTTTAGAAGGCATCGAAAGCCCGCTTCATTGAATAAGTATATATAAACTAAAATCAAAATGAAAAGCTTGACAAACTTAACTTTATTTTCGATGGTTTAAGAAAAAATGGGGTGGTGCGGGTGATTTCTCCACTGGGTGACGGGTTCAAGTCCCTTCCCAGGCACCACTAATCCATATAGAAATCAATTCGATACTTAGAATTAACTCGGAGTTTAGAAAACCAAAACTTTCGCCGAAGAATCGGGTTCTATTCGTGCATCCCAAAGATGATGTAAAGATAAAATTGGATGGTACAGAAACATCTTGAGACCAGCAGATCCCATAACTTCCATAGCTTTTGCTAAGGTTCCAGCTCGATTAGTGGAAGGGATTTTAGGAAGGTTAACTAAATGTTGAGGCGGTGAAGTCGTTGTCTTTGCTAGATGTGATTTTAAGCCGTAGGAGTATTCGAAAATACGAAGATAAAGAAATACCGCCAGATATCTTGCGCCAAGTTCTCGAAGCTGGTAGGCAAGCGCCATCCGCGGTTAACAGACAGCCTTTTCGATTTGTAGTAGTGACAGATTCCGAAGCTAAGAATGAATTATCCAAAAGCTTGTTTGCTAAACATATCAAGAATGCGCCCATAGTTATCGTCGGTTGCGCAGATGAAAAATCGCTTCTAACTGGAAAATGGGCAGTCGTTGACGCTACAATTGCGCTGCAAAACATAGTTATTGCCGCTTGGACTTTTGGTATAGGTTCATGTTGGATAGGATCTTTTAGCGAAGAAAAAGTCAAAGAACTCCTTAAGATTCCGGATAAGTGGAAAGTTGTTGCTTTATTAGCCCTTGGTTATCCTGCGGAGCAGCCAAAAGCAAAAAACAGAAAGCCCTTTGAGGATTTGTTTAGCTTCAACAAATTTTAATATCAAAGTATTAACAAAAAAGGGAAATATACTGATCTCTCTGCTCGATGGAGAATTCAAGTGCCCCCGGTTACCACTTTTGCAACAGCTTTTAACTAGTTAATGCAGCCGGATCGCTTTTTCTCTGCAGAAAAGTGTTCACTGCGTCTATGAGGGCTTCACAAGCAAACCACCGTTCTTCCAACGAATCATCCGTCTCCATAATCTGGATTATTCTACGGAATTTTTTTATTTCCTCCAACACCGGCTCCCTTTTCCTCTCGAATTCAACTCGCAGTCCTTTTTGCTTGGCACTAAAATCAAGCATCACCAATTCAAGTTGCCTTTGCTTGTCATTTAGTTCCTGCTCAATCGCTATTTCTTTCTGTTCCCTACCCTTTCTAGAAACGCCTCGGAAAAATCCAGTTTTCATCCGTATCACTTTGTCCTGCTCTTTTTTTAGACGGTTTATGGTGCCATATAGACGCTTGATTTCGCTGTTTCTTTGGGCTTTAATTGTCCCTGTTAAAGTTGCGTATTCCGTGTTGACTTGTTTTAGTCGGCTTCTCCAATCTGATAGATTGCTTAATTCTCGATCAAGCGAAGTTTCCTTTCGACTTCTAGTTTCAAGTTGAAGTTTAATGGTGGAAAGCGTCTGTGAGCATTCTCTCACGAATTCCTCGTCTACGCCTATAGTCGGGTGTGATTCAAACTCGCCAAGAACAACTGTTACGTTTGTTAGCCAACGGTCAAAATGCTCGCTGAAAGGGGAAGAACCAAACTTTTGACCCCCCAGAGTATGCAGTCGCCTGAGAGTTACCTCTGAAATCTCTCTTTCAGTTACAGTATGCTTCTCTTCCTGAATCGGACCGCCAACACCTCTACGAATGCGTTTTCTATCCTTCCTTTTTTCACGAAGAGGTTTTTTGTACTCGTGAATCGTGCGTTTAGGCGACTTTATCCGTGGCTGGTATCCCATAGATAAGACGTATCATTATTGAGGTATTTAGTTTATGCTTAATTTCGCCTTTCTTCATGTCTATACCGCTTGATAGTTTCAAAAGAGTTTTTTGCAGCGAGGTTTATATGAACCGAAGAATGAATTAATTTTAGTTAGCAAGCTGGTTTCTATGCGCAGGAATTTGAATTTCTTAATAGTTATTGTCATATTAGGTTTATGTTTAGGTTCTTTATCAGTTGCCAGTTCAGCTTCATTTAACAATGTAGAGATTAACATTCAAACCTCAGGCATCCAAGCTGACTACTTTGTGGTTAACGCCTTCAACATGAACGGATATTTGGAATCTTCAACCCAGACACATTACCCCGTAGCATCCTTTGAGCTTCCAGACGGGCAATATATTTTTACTGCTTCAGCGAATAATGAGTCCTCAGCTTATCCTGTGCCGCTCTTAACAGCATCCACTGGCGCAGCAAGTTCCAGCGGTGCTCTATCCCTACCGATCTATGTTGCTCCCGTGGAAGAATACGGTTTCTTGGTGCAGCAGGTCTCAAGCACAATGTCCCTAACAATTACAACTCAAAACGTGAGCCAATACCCAACAAACTCGCTTGCAGTGAAAGTTGTATATAATAATGGTTCAGCGGCTGTTGGCGCCTCTGTATCGGCGTCGGTTATTGGTTCATCGTATTATTGGGGATACGAATCCAATGTTGTCACATGGGCGACAACTGGAGAAGATGGTGTGGCGATGCTAATAACGCCCGTAGCACCTGTTCAAATCAATGTTTGGATTTGGGTGCCTTCTAACTCAACGAGTTATCCCGCTCCGAAAATGGGCGTTCCTGGCCAAGTGGTGAACGGCACCGTTATCGCCTATCCGATTTATATTGGTCTTGCAGGTTCAGGTCTCGTGGTTCCACCTCAGACAAGTGTGACCGTCACCTTGCAAATTCAACAGCCTAACTATTGGGTGGTTCCTTACGCAGGTACCGCATCTTTATCTGGAACATCAGTTCCTGGCTCCTCAAGTTCAGGTTATGCCGCCGGTCCTGGCTCGGTTCCTTCTTCGGTGTACGTACAGCAACAGGGAAGTCCCAACCTTCAGAACTTTCAGGTTCCGTCAAGCACGGCTAGCCCTCAACCAACTGTTTCACCGACAACTAGCAGTCCAGGCAACATTGCAGAAAATATGTTCATGGCAACCATAGTTTTGATTGCTGTTGTTGTTGTGGCGGTGGTAGTTGTAAGCTTGGCGTTGGTATTGAGGCGTAAAAAAAATCGATTAAAGCACCTTAGAGCTTGACTGTAGTTGATCGAGCTATTTTTATTTTAGATATTAATGCGCAAGTTATGGATACTAAATCATATTTTCTGTTTATCCATTAATCAAAAGGAGCATACTTGAATTGAGTTGTCTGTTTTTTTGGTAAATCTCTATTCGTTTGTTAATCTGTCTGCCTATTGGTTTTCTGCAGATTTAGCGCCAAAAAGCTTTTTTAGATGGATGTAGTGCCCGATAAAGACTCAACGTGATTAACCGACTGCGAACAAACCAAAACAAATGGTCAATGTGTGTAGTCGAAGCTGTCAAGGTGCTCTGGAAAACAGGGCCTCCCCTAAACTCTTCAAAATAGAGGCTCAGACATGCTTGAGTTTCTGTTTCCTTTAGGTTTAGCCGCGTTTTTTCTTGCAATAATCTTGCCCCTAATCGGTTCAAAGCTGGGCAACAGAAAGGCTTCAAGGCAAAAATCACTCATATTCACCAGCGTTGCAAGCGTCGCCATTTTGGCTTTTGCACTGGAAATTGTTCTTTCAAACAAAAGTTTCTCCCTTCTCGCCTACCAAATCACGCCGACGTTCCAGTTCTCCTTCCTTGTGGATAGGTTAGCAGCGTTTTTCCTTGTCCTTGTCGCAGTCGTTTCCCTCGCTGTCGCGATTTACTCAGTGCAGTACGTTGAGCACATTGAGCATGAAGGCAGGAAAAACATGATTGTCTCATTCATGAACATCTTTATCGTTTCCATGGTGCTTGTGGTTGCATCATTTTCTATGTTCTCCTTCCTGTTTTTCTGGGAAATCATGGCGCTCTCCTCCTTCCTGCTGGTTATGGTGGAGTTTGAGAAGAAAGAAACCCAGAAAGCAGGCACATTCTACTTCGTAATGACCCATCTGAGCACCCTGTTTCTGCTCTTCGCGTTCCTCTTCATCTACACCATCACTGGTACATTTGATATGTCGCAGATACGGGCAGATCCCCTGATAACTTCGGTTGCTTTCGCTTTCCTGTTTTTGGGTTTTGGCATAAAAGCAGGCATAATTCCCTTCCACAAGTGGCTCCCATACGCACATCCCGCCAGCCCCTCCAACATTTCCGCGCTCATGTCAGGAGTTATGATTAAAGTCGCGATCTACGGCTTGATACGCTTTCTGTTGCTTTTGCCGATGCAAACGTGGTGGGGCATCCTAATCTTAGCGGCAGGGACAACTTCTGCGGTGCTCGGCGTAATCTACGCCCTAAAAGAACACGACATCAAACGTTTACTTGCCTACCATAGCATCGAAAACATCGGCATCATCCTAATCGGCGTCGGACTTTACGTTATATTTTCGCTGGCGGGGCTTGAGGCTATCGCTTTTCTTGCACTTGCAGGCGCACTCTTCCACACGCTCAACCACGCCATCTTCAAAAGCCTCCTCTTCATGACCAGCGGCAGCATAGTCAACGCGACCGGAACACGCAATATCGAAGAAATGGGCGGCTTGATCAAACGTATGCCCAAAACCGCCCTCCTATTCCTAATCGGCGCTATCTCGATTTCGGCGTTGCCCCCTTTCAACGGCTTTGTGAGTGAACTTATGATTTTCCAAGTATTCTTCCAATCAGCAGCCTTAGCTAACCCTTTCCTCGAGTTAATTCTGATTGCGTCGCTAGCGGTGTTTGCCCTCACAAGTGCGCTTGCTGCTGCGTGTTTCGTGAAAGCGTTTGGAATTACTTTTCTTGCCTTGCCGCGCTCAGAGGAGGCGAAGTCAGCGAAGGAATCACCTAAACTCATGATTATTGGACCCGCCATACTTGCTGTCTTGTGTGTTGGGTTGGGAGTTTTCTCTTTGCAGCTTTTCGGGGTTCTCGGCTTCTCTTTCCCGTTGCCAAACATGCTCTTCATTGGAACAATCTTTGCAGGCTTCTACGTGTTCACGTATGCAGCACTGCGCGAAGTAGCTAACAGACGAGAGCGAATCGCCGAGACATGGGGATGCGGATTCCCAACTCAAACCTCCAAAATGGAGTATACCGCTTCAGGATTCTCAGAGCCAATCGTTACCATTCTCAAATCGATTTTCCGAACCCAGAAAAAATCGGAACGCAACTACTACGACGACAAAAACGTAATTTTTAAAGATGGTAAAGCCGAAATTCACCTTGTCAAATTCTTCGAAGAACGTTTGTACCAGCCCGTTGCCAACTTTGTTCGGAAAGTGTCTTTGAAAGTCAATAATATCCAGCGGGGCGATGTTGACTTGCATATCGCATTTGCCTTCGCAACCATAGTTGTGTTTCTGCTAATTATATGGTGGTTTGCATGAATTACATTCTACTGATAGCATATGGTATCCTGAACATGCTGTTTGTACTGCTGATTTCTCCTCTGTTCATTAGCCTGATAAAAATAGTGAAAGCCCACGCGCAGAAAAGGAGAGGCCCGCCGATTCTTCAAACATACCGCAATTTAGCTAAATTGCTAAAAAAAGAAACTATCTACTCCACGAACTCCTCGTGGATTATGCGAGTTACACCTATTGTTAACGTCGCTGCGATTTTGGTGGCAAGCCTTTTTGTCCCATTAATAGTCTTGCCGCAACCAAACGATTTGGTAGGAAACATAATTTTGTTCCTTTACTTGCTTGCGATGGCAAAGTTTTTCATGGCGCTCTCAGGACTGGACGCGGGCAGCACGTTTGGCGGCATGGGCAGCAGCCGAGAAATGGCAATATCCGCATTAATCGAACCCATCATAATTGTAGTTTTCGCTGCTCTCGCGTTCGCCTTCAAAACAATAAATTTGCCTGAAATGTTCAGGGGCGCCTTAACCTCAAACGTGCTTGTGGACCCAGTTCTAATTCTCATATCCATTTCGATATTCATTGTCATAATCGTTGAGTCCGCCAGAGTTCCCGTAGACAACCCAGAAACCCACTTGGAATTAACCATGATCCATGAAGCAATGATTCTTGAACAGTCCGGAAAGAACCTGGCTATGATGGAGATGTCAAGCGCAATGAAGCAACTGCTCCTCATGGGAGTACTCATCAACATTCTCGTTCCATGGGGATTAACGCCTGATTTCACGGCTCCCGCGATCCTAATTTCGGTTGGAGCATTTGTCCTCAAAGCAGTTGTGCTCGCCGTCATCATAGGATTGTTTGAGTCATCATGCGCCAAATCCCGCCTCTTCCGCTTGCCAGGATTATTTGCAATCGCGCTTTTCCTTTCCATAGTAACTTTGATTATTGAGGTGTTTGCATGATAATCGCTTCCGTCCAAAACATAGTGCAAATCCTTGTTGTTCTGATATTAGCCACGGCAGCCATAATAATTATGAAACGCGACCTTCGTTCCCTCATAAAGACCTACGCTTTCCAATCCTTGCTTTTGGCTGTGATGGCACTGCTGCTTTTTGCGGCAACTGGCAGCATATCTCTTCTGTTTCTTGCTGTAATTATTCTGGTAAGCAAAGTGGTGATAATTCCTCATTTCATGGGACTCGTGCAGAAAAGGCTCAACATAAAACGCGATGTCAAGTTCCACTTCCTCTCCCCAGTAACGTCCCTGCTCGCTAGCATAGTTATCATACTGTTCGTCTACTTGTCTTTCTCTAGCCTTCTTTCAGAACTGAACCGTTTCAACTCAAGCCTTTTCTTTTTAGGCGCTACAGTTGGGATGTCAATTGTGTTCATGGGTATGATTGTAATATTCACTAGAAAACAAACTCTGACAAACATCGTGGGTTACTTAACAATGGAAAACGGCGTTGTCCTGTTCAGCCTTTTCTTAACTGAACTTCCCTTGCTGATTGAGGTTCTGATCATTGTGGATTTGATTATGCTTACGCTTATTGCTACCATATTGGCTTTCGGCATTGACTCAACAATCGAGGAATTCCATGCAAGACTCAACCCCTTCTTCCATCCTGCAAAAGAGGCAGCTCTAAAACAAGTGGAGGACATTGAACAATGACGCTGTCTCTAAACATGATATTAGCCCTCTACATCCTTGTTGGAGCGGCGGTTTTGTTTCTGACTATAATATCCAAATCCCACCGGACCATGAATATCCTGTCAATGGTGCTTCCTTCAACGTACGTTGCTCTCACACTATTCACGCTCACCTACGCTGCAATTCCAGCGTACTCCCTGGGCGGCAACTACTTCCTAATCGACCATCTAAGCCTCTACGAAATCTTAATCTCTGCTTTACTGTTCCTGCTTGCTGCCCTGTACTCCAGAGGATACATTGAAGGTTCCATAGAGATACATGAGATGGAGCGCAGCAACCTCAAACTCTTCTACGTTGCATTCAACTTGTTGTTGATTGCAATAACGTACTCTTTCTTAGCTGACAACCTTGCCCTCTTCTGGATACTTGCAGAGTTAACCACTGCGTTCTCAGCAGTCCTCATCGTCATACTCAACGCACCCAAGAACATCGGTGCCACCCTAAAGTACGTCTTCATAACCTCCACCTGCATGCTCTTCTCCTTTATCGGCTTAATTCTCATCTTTACCTTAACTGAAAACAACCTTGGAGCAGGCACACTCAACTGGAGCACACTTATGTCAATCGCAAGCACACTCTCTCCAGCAATAATGTTCGCGGCATTCATTTTCACTTTCGTTGGGTTCGCTGCAAAATCAGGGGTCGTGCCATTCCACGCTTGGCTACCCAGCGCGCACTCGAAGGCTCCTGCCCCCGTCAGCGCTATCCTATCAGGCTGCGTAACCAGCGTTGGAATCTACGGAATAATCCGAGTTTACGCGATTGCTTCTCAAACATCTGAGTTACCAAAGATTTCGTGGTTCCTAATTGGTTTCGGCGTTTTGAGCATGGTTGTGGCAGCGTTAACTATGCTTAATCAGGTGAACCTGAAGAAACTCATCGGTTACTCAACGGTGGAAAATATGGGTTTCCTTCTGGTCGGGTTAGGACTGGGAACTCCAGTGGCGATTTTCTGGATGCTCTTCTACACACTTGCTCATTCGTTCACAAAGGCTTCTCTGTTCTTCTCTGCAGGCATCCTCCACCACCAGTACAGAAGCGTCCGAATGGAACACATAAAGAACGTCTTCAAATTCCAGCCCTTCGCTGCATGGAGCTTAATTCTTGGCGCAATAGCCATAATAGGCATGCCTCTGTCAGCGATTTTTCTGCCCAAACTCTCACTTCTTCTACAATCAGCCGAGTTGTCGCCCTTTCTGCTCTTGGGTTTACTGCTAATTTTCCTTTTTGTAGCAGCAGCCTTCGGCATTTTCCTCATTAAAATGTTGTCCAAAAAAGCAGAAGACGCTCCAGGAGTGAAGCGTTTTGAGGCTTCTTTGGGCATGAAAATCCCAATAGTAGTGCTGTTGATAACGATTTTTGCACTCGGCGTGTTCTTCCCACAGCAACTAACCAACCTACTCAACACTATCGTGTCTGAACTGGGAATTAGGTGACATAAATGAACCTGAAAGAAGTACTAGAAATCATATCTGGACAAAAGCTCACGTTAACTGAAGGCTTAAACAACGAGGTTTACTTGTCCCTCAACGAATCCGACTTACAAAAAGCCATAAGCCTATTTGATGAAAATAGTTTTGAACTCATCAGTCTATTCTGTGTTGAAGATTTTGACCAAAAAAGATTCACCCTCTTCTATGCCTTCGAAATACCCGGTTTCGAGCAAATTCTGATTATAACATCTGGTTTAAGCGGCAAAGCAGTTTCTATCGCCAAAACTTATCCTTCCGCTTGCTGGTACGAACGGGAAATCACAGACGGATTTGGAATAGAATTCCAAGGCGCCTTCGACACAAGAAGACTGTTTCTCCACGAAACTTATTCTTCAGATTTTCATCCTCTGTTGAAGTCTTTTAAAAACGGCAAAATAGAAACCTTGACGCCCGACAGCCAGAACAAATACGTTTTCAAACAGGTCGAGGGCGAAGGCGTCTACCAGATACCAGTTGGGCCCGTCCACGCAGGAATCATAGAGCCAGGGCATTTCAGGTTCAGTGTTATAGGGGAGACCATTTTTAATTTGGAAGTAAGGCTATTCTACAAGCACAGAGGCTTAGAAAAACTTGCGGAAGGCATGAACCCTCAAGAATGCGTCCGAATCGCTGAAACCATAAGCGGAGACGAATCGGTCGCTAACGCCGTAGCTTTCTGCATCGCGGTCGAGAAAATCTGCGGCGTGTCTGTGCCGAAACGGGCATTACAGTTAAGAACCCTCTTGTTGGAGCTTGAACGCATCTACTCTCATCTTGGCGATTTAGCAGGCATGTGTGTAGACGTGGCTTACCCTGTTGGGGCAAGCCCATTCTTCATCCTAAGAGAAGAAATCTTTAGGCAAAATGACGCATTAACCAGTTCCAGGTTCCTAAAGGGCATAGTAACTGTTGCCGGCTTAACCAAGGACGTACCGGAAGGCGCCCTAAAAAACCTCTCAAATTATCTCCAGTCTTTTCCAGAGCGGCTCAATGCTGCCACAGGAATCGAAAGCACATACTTCTCAGTTATTGACAGGTTTGAAACCACAGGCAAAGTAAAAGATGAAATTCTCTCACCACTCCACATTACAGGACCAGTTGCGAGGGCTTCTGGAAAAATGACTGACACCCGAATCGACCACCCATACGGATTATACCGTGAACTGAACATGAAAGTTAGAACACAACAGAATGGTGATGTTCTTGCCCGGTTCAACCTTAAAGCCCAAGAAGTGCTCGACTCCGTTAAAATTATTCAACGACTAATCAGCGCGTTGGCTGGTGGCGAAGTTTCATTGCCCACCACAATCAGGGATGGGTATGCCCTGTCAACGGTGGAGTCGCCGCGGGGACAAAGCGTTCACTGGATCCAAATAAAAAACGGCTTAGTACACCGATACAAAGTTCGGACAGCATCTTTCTGCAATTGGCAAGCAATGGAACACGCGGTACTCGGAAACATCGTTCCAGATTTCCCCCTCATAAACAAAAGCATGAACCTCTCCTATGCAGGAACGGACATGTGAGACTATGGCAAAAGCAATATCAAACGTCTTCAAAAAACCGGCAACCGACAACTTCCAATTTAAAGATGCAGAACTCGAAGCAATCGGAATGCAGCTAAAAGAAAAAGTCGCCAAAGTCTTTGGCAGAAGCCTAGCCATCCGAGAATTAGACTCAGGAAGCGACAACTCTACAGAAATAGAACTCAACAACCTCTTAACCCCATACTACGACATTGAACGCTTCGGAATATCCTTCGTTGCGTCCCCCAGACACGCTGACGTCCTCATTATCACAGGCGCAATTACACGTAACATGGAAATAGCTGCAAAGAAAACCTACGAAGCCATTCCAGCTCCAAAATTCGTCGTAGCTGTAGGCGACGATGCCTGCGGATGTGGAATCCTCAACAATTCCTACGCGGTTTTAGGAGGAGCAGACAAAATCTTCAAAGTTGACCTCAAAATTCCAGGCAACCCGCCTTCCCCCCGAGAAATTCTCAAAGGCATGCTTGCACTCATAAAAGCAATTGATAAAAGACAAAAAAGTTAGGCTTCAAGAGCTTTTTCTGCGCAAATTAGTTTTGCGAGTTTTCGGTCTATGGGTTGTTAAGCTTTAAATCAGGCGTTTAAATGCTTAGTTGGTTGGTGAGGAGAGCCTGTGAAACGGTTGATTAGCCCCTCTCCCTTTTACCTGGGGCGTTTCAATCGCGAAATAGGAACAGACTCACCATTTATCTTTATTTTTATCCTCGGTTACCGTAGCTTTTGTTCATGCAGTCCTGACAATAATTGCGTTTGAACCTTTTTATTCGCCTTGGCTGGAAGAGTTTTCCGCATGAACTGCATTTTATTTGGTTAACTGTTTTAGGGTCAAGCAGTTTGAGTCTTCGTTCAATCTCGTTTTTGACATCCAAGTCGTTTTCGCTGACTAAAGCATGCGTCAGCAGCGTCTTAGCTTGTTCTTCACATTGGTCACCAAACATCTTTGAAAAAACATTGTTCTTTTTCTGGTCAACACTTATCTGCGAAGGAAGCATGCAGATAAAATTTGAAGGATAACTTTTTGATTTGTCTGAGTCAACGACGGCAATGCGGTAGTGCCTGCCCACGTAGTTGCCTTCAAGGTTATCTTGAGTAAATATCTGTAACTTGAATTTCATACCAAACCCGCATGTATAAAAAGACCTGCCAAGCTAATATCTGTAGTTATTGAGAAACCCGAACTTCACCTCAAAAAATACTTATATTCAACAAAACATCGACTAGAACAACAAGAAAACGGCGCAATCTAAGGAAGCGCGGCGATGGAATCTAAAGTATCTTTGTTGCTCAAAACTTTAGCGTTAATTTTAGGTATAGTTGCTATAATCTTTGGTTTAAATGAGGCAACAGGAGACTTTCTGGATAAGATCGGTTCAAACTACTGGCTAGCATACAGCTCCGTCATTTCTGGAATTGTAATAATAGCGTTCGTCTGGATTTTATCTAAACGCCCCAAGAAATAACATTTATTTTTCACGCTGGTTTGCTGCACCAGTGAAGTCAGCGAACAATCCCTTGTAATCAAACGCGGCGACCAATTCTTTGAAGTTAACGACGATTAATGCTATCAAAGTGAAAAATGGTATGAGCGAATAATAATAAAGCGGCGTTGTGATACCTGAGCCAAAAACCATAGTTATAAACCCTGAGCCCATGCCTGGGTAAAGAAGCATCACGTTTGACAAAGCCAACGCGGTGATTGCGCTGGCTGCTGCAGCTTTGAGATTTTTACGGTTATACATCACAAAAAGCGGAATCGCCAGCAATCCGAACCGAATGTCAAAAAAACCCAAAGCCAGTGCAACTCCTGATAAAACTGGCCTGTTTTTGCTGCCAAAATAGAAGCTGAGGAGCAGAAGGAATGCGAGTAAGACTTTAGCTTGTCCTTCGCCCCATTGCCAATAGTAACTGGAGAACAATCCACCCTGTGCGGTTGGGAGGGGCAGGAGCAAAGCGATAACCATGACTACAAGTGTGATGGCAAGATGCTTATCTTCTAAGAGCCTGTAGAGCATGAAGGCCATAACTGGAAGGAGCAAGAACTGGATTATGTCAAAAGCTAGCAATGCCTGCTGATAATCTAGTGTGACAAGCGGTGATATAACCAGCAGAAAAGAAGGCATGTACTTGTAGGCTTCAGGATGGGGCAAAGTGACTGGTTCTGCGCCGCCTAAGGCTCCGAAATTGTAAATCAGCGATGGACTATGCCAGAGTCTCCATGCGCCAACGTAGTAGGCTGAGAAGTCTTTTGCTAATATGCTGCCTGAGGCGGTTATGCCTGGGCTGGGCGTGTAAGTTTCTGGATACGCGGCTATGAATGTGTAGAGGTTTAGGGCGATGAGCACTGCGACTGCCATTATGAAAATTGTTTTGGTTTGGCGTGGTGGGTGAATCATTTTTTTTCAGCGGTTAACTTGTTTAGGCTTAATTCACTATGTTGAGAAATTTATACTTTGGTTGTTGATGGGATAGTTGCTTCGTTATTTAAATCGACCAATCAGTGTAAGACGATAGTAATACGTGTGGAAATGCTTTTATTCAATACCCACTTTGAAGCCCTCAATTGCCAAACAAAAGGACCGAAGCTAAATGATAACACAAAAACAAAGCAGCGCAAAACAAGCCTCAATAATCGCCATGACAACAGCCCTCTACGTCATATTCTTCTTTCTATCATACTCAGTAACATTGCCAAACTTTACACTTCTTTACTTGCCGATTATTCTGTTGGGCGTTTTTCCAATGTGGTTCGGCTGGAGCGGACTGGTCGGAGCCATGCTTGGCGGATTTATAGGAGGCGCTTTTGTTGAAGGCTTAGGTTTTCTTGGAGTGTTCGAATCGGTCGTAGCCCTCATTATTTACCTCATTAACTGGGCACTTATTCCGCAAAAAGCCGCTGAAGACGGAAACAAACTAAACCTATTTGCTATGCTCGGCGTACTAACAGTGAGCCTTCTAGCGGGCACAAGCTACATAATTTGGCAATACACGATTCTACCTCAACTCTTCACAGCATCCCAAGCGTTAGTCATTCTGGTCCCGACGTTTCTGATAAACCTGCCAATAGTCTTGATTACTTGCCCCCTCTTGATTAGGTCAGTATCGCCGAAGCTTAGAACTTGGGGCATGTACTCAGGTAACTTTGCGGAGTGGCGAAGTCGTCGCAACACAAAACCTATTTGAAACTTCTTCTAACGCTTCTTTTTCATCAAGATAGAAAATACTTTTAAGTTATCCGCCAATAAAGCAACGTGAGCGGCTAAACATGAAAATCAGAATAATCAAACTGACCCCCGAATCCCTCGCCGGGTTGTTGCAGGGAAAAGCGTCCGCTTTCACTTCAAACCTACCTAACGACGCCGAAATTTTAGATGTAAAAATGGATTTGTTTACCAAACAAGTGTCCATGGTTGTTCGAAGCGAAAGCTTCGAGGATATTGTCGAAACCATGCCGATACCGGAAGTCAATTTATCAAAGCAAGCCGAATCCAAGAGCGCACCTAAACCTGCCGCGCCCATTAAACTTCAAGCTGCGCCTGAACCTAAATCCAACGTTGCAAAACTGCCTCAACCGCAACCAAGCCGAATGGCCAGTAAAATGGAGAATGAATTCAGCCCTGAACAGCGCAAACTGCTCAGTTTCACTGTCAAAGAGGATTGTGTGGTGGTTAAGCCTGTGATGTTTTTGAAGGCTGAATGGGATGACATCAACGAGGTTGTGCGTAGTTTAGGCGGCAAATGGGTTAAAGGCGCCATCATTAGTTACTGGGAAATTCCCTTGCAGTAGGTGAAGAATGTTGAGTAAGCAACGAAAAAACTTTAAACAACAAATCCCTAATCAGAAGGGCAGTGAGCCAAAGATGGAAAAAACCGATAAACCTCTAACCAGAGACGCTTTAGTTTCAATGCAAGTAATTGACGCCAAAGGAGTAATAGTGGGAAAAGTTAAGGACCTTGCTTTCTCAGTTGGAAAAACAGGTATTGCACTTACAGTTGAAAACGAAGATGGAAAAACACAAACTATTCCGTGGGAAGATGTCCAAGCAGCAGCAGACTTCATAATCCTAAAGCCCCAGACAGTTCAGCAAAACACCTACCAACCTCAACAGCAGTCTGCTCAAACCGGAGCTCAACCCCAAGCACAGTCAACGCAACCGCTCTGTCAAACATGCGGTAGACCCCTAACTTGGATTCCGCAATATCAACGATGGTACTGCTACAACGACAAAAAATACGTCTAAAAAACGTAAATAATCCATCAACATTTTTATTTTTAATTAGAAATCTTGCTTCTGTTTTTCTTATGCGCTCTAAAAGCAAAAACAGCTATCATGGCGCCGGCTGTTGTGACTGTTGCCTCAATTATTGGTAGGATTGGAAATTCTTGAGATGTACCACCAAGAAACACTATTGATACTTCGTGTGTGCTGAAGTGGGTTGTGTACCAAACATAGTAGTTTGCGGAGTCTTCTGTGTAGCCTTGATTTTGGCATAGTTGGTTGTCGATGTAGATTGTTGGTGTTGTTCCGTAAGTCACCAAGTCTTTTGGAATAGTCACGTTACCTATGCCAGCTGAGCCGCTTTGCCCAGTTACCGTAAAGGACAAAGTGGTTTTATCGGAGGATTGATTGGCTGAAATAGTTATATCCGACATTTGTGAGCTGGTTATGTTTCCGCTGAGTGGAAGCTCTACAGTTGCGCCACTGTTTGTCGTTGCTTGTATAGTTGTTGGAATTGGGGTAGTTGGGGGTTGGGCTGGTAACGGTGTAGGTGTTGGTTTTGCGGTTGGGGTCGGTTTTTGTTTAAGCGAACTGATTGGGGTAGCTGTGGGAGAGGGCGATGGCGTTGGTGTTGGAGATAGACTTGGAGTTGGTGCAGGCGTTGGAGCTGGTGTTGGCGAAGAAGGAGATGGAGTGGGTGTGGGAGTAGAGGTTGGCGTTGGAGAGGGTGTAGGTTTTGGGAAAGGGGTCGCAGTCGGAGTTGAGCGTAGGCTGGGAGTTGGTGTGGGAGATGGCGTAGGGGAAGGGCTTGGAGTAGGAGTTGGGGAGGGGGAGAGAGTTGGAGTTACCGTAGGGGTTGATGAAGGAGAGGGTGTTGAGGTTGGAGTAGGCGATGGAGTCGGCGAAGGAGATAAACTTGGAATAGGTGTTGGACTCGAAGAAGGCGTCGGAGTCGGGTTAGGAGAAGTAACTTGAAGCTGATTCATTTGCCAGCCGCTAGAAGAAATAAGGTTACCCAACCCAGGCGGACCCATCCATATCTTCCAAATAACATCGTACGATCCAGGTGTCAAGGAAAGACTTGGAGCAAATTGCCTGCTTTGATTGCTTAAACCGCCTGGAAGTGTAACGTAGAGGTCGTTTGCGGTATCATTAATCTCGGTGGCTGTTCCGTGAAGGCGTATTGACGCTCCAAGGCCTATTTGGATAAGCGGGGAATCAGCGTTTGGATTGTTTATTGTGTAATTCATCCAGAAAGCTTGCCCTCCTTGGATACTTGTTGATGCTAACGTTTGGTTAGTTAAGGAAACGCCAGGTGATTCATAGTAAATGTTAGCGAAGTTTTGAAGGTTAATGGAGCCTAAGCCTGTTACCGCATCCCATCCTGATTGAACACCGTAGTACCCATTGTTCCTGTTCAGGTACACATCATGGAAAGAGTCATTGTATTGGTTGGCTGAATTATAAAGACCATAAAGCACATTATTGTTTAGAGACCAGTTTCCGTTTAACGCATCTGCCGCAATCCCTGCCATCATAGGCGCTGACAAACTTGTACCGCCCCACCCAGTCTGTTGATGACCACCCAAGTAGATGGAGACGCCTGAAGCGGGGTCAGCTTTAAGTGAAACATCTGGAATCGCACGTTTAGCGGTTGGATCAGTAATTCCAACGTTGATTTGATAGGTGGGTTCCGAGAATATTTTGGAGTAGCCGCCACCGCTTCCGCTCCAGCCGTATTCGTAGTATTCACGCGTGCCTTGAACGATGTCGTAATTGAGGGTTGTTCCTCCAACAGCCACCACATTTGGGTCAGACGCAGGATAACCGACTGAGAGGCTGGCTCCTCCGCCATTATAAGCGCCGTTATCTCCAGTTGAGCCGTAAACATTGATTCTTTGGCTGCGGCAGCTTCGAATATATAACTGTACGAAGAGGTTTCTGGTCCGCTCCAGCTTAAAGAAATAATGTTCGGTGGGTTTTCCTGTTGCACAAGAGTGTTTACTGCCGCAAACAGACTGCTGCTTTGGGAATTGGGCACAAGCTGGAGAGTGATTGCAGCGTTGGGCGCCCTAGCGTGTGCCCACTCAACATCCATCGCCGTCTCGACATCCCAATTGCTAACGGGGGTTCCGCCTGTTCCCGCGATTGTTAAGTTGAGACTGGGAAGACCAAAGTGGCTGTTAAAGAGATCTACATCACCGCGGATTGTTGGGTCGCCGTATGCGTCTACTATTGCGATTGTGGTTCCTGTCCCGTTCCAGCCTCCATTTACCTGCGTGGTTGTGCCGTAAGCATCCCGAAAATCAGCTGGGGAACTGTTGTAGGCAACGGCATATGGAGCTAGACCAGCACTATTGCTGAGGGCAAACTGCATTTCAAGACTGTTTACATTGATATTTGCTATTTCGCAGGAACTTAACGATGTGGGAACCTGGATATTGCCAGTGCAATTGTAGAAGGTTGTTCCATTCAATAAGAACAGTCCGATTTGAGTGTGAAATGCTCTTTGGACATCAGCAACCGTTCCTTCTGCTGTTATAAGTAATCTGTTAGGCCATGTTTGGGTAATTGACAAGTTAGCTAAAAGAAAAGAGACAACTCGAGCGTAATCCGACTGGGTGGGGGAATATTCTGCTTCAAACTGGTCCTCTGAAAGAGCAGTCTCAACGTTATTGGACTTTTTGCGTAAATTAATAAAGTTCTGCAGTTGACCGCTATTCCTAACACCAAATGCTACTGAAACATCAACGTTCCCGCTTTTCAAGACCTAAACTAGACATTTTTGTTGCGTCGGATGAAAGGTCACTTGCTACTGGGTTTAGAGAATTAAGACCGGGAATAACTTGGAAATTTGACCCGTTAATCGCTGTAACCAAAACTTCGGCGAAGAGAATTAAAAGTAAACCTAAAACTACTGCTTTCTCCTTGCGCATCGCTGCATGCACTTCCAGCGAGACTCCATTGTCATGATTATTCATAAGTCTTTAGATGAAAAACAAAACTGCAAAGCACAGCAAATAGCTAGCTAAATTTGTTAAAAATAGGCGACTTTTGCAGTGAACCTGCTTAAAATAAAGAAATTTGAAAGTTTAGCTTTCTATCGGCTTTTCCAAAATGGTGATTGTCCCGTTTTTTCCAAGCCGCAGCTGCTTTTCACCCTTAAACATTGCTACATGGGCATTCTTGATTTCTATACAGTCACCCGTGTGCACTGAGTTTATTTGTTGGTCCCAAAGGCACAAAAGGATTTTTCCTGTTTCATCTCCAAGTGAAGCGTTAGAAACAACCGCGTTGTCCCTGAATTGGGTATGAACCTTGGATGGCTCAGCAGTTTGCAGAACTTGCGCGGAGACGTTTATTTTTTTCATGCCTACACGTAAATTCTCAATTTTGAGATGTGAAGGCGCCGGGTTTTGTCTGGCTATTTCTTTGCGGACTTTGTTGGTGTCCATCGAATGGTCGAATGATACGTCGGTTCTTGCGAGAGTTTCTTCTGGCACTCGGAACTGCGCGACAACTTTGCCGCCGACAGTTATTAGGAAGATGGCTTGGGTAGTTACGTTTCCGCGGTACTCCACCTTTAAATCTGAAACAGAGACAGCTTTGCCTTGTTCTTTTGCTCGTATTAAGGCTTGGAAGAGCTCGGTTGGGTAAACCTCATGCTGTGTAGCGATGAAAGCAAGCTGGTCTTCTAAAGTGGGCTTTTTCGGTTTCATACTCTATTTTATTCTCCTTTTAATTTATGGATTAACCTTGAAAACAGCAAACTTGTTAGCCCTAAAATTTACTTTTTCTAGATTAAATTCTGCAATTTAATATTATGCCCCGCTAGGTATATAGGTGTAACTACTAAAAAACCGCGTTTTCCACGGAAAAACTTGAATGTTGTTTAAGATGTGAAAAGATATGTTTGGTTTTCCAAAAAGCAAAAAGCCAACCTTCACATAACATCTAGATAGTGCTATTTTTTGGAGCAGGATTATGACTGAAAACCTTAAAGACTTAACGAAAGTTGACTTAAAAAACCTCGACAAAATCTTCTACCCAAAGAACAAAGTAACCAAAGGTCAAGTAATCGAATACTACATTAGGATGGCACCCAAAATTCTCCCTATAATCGCGGATAGGCCTTTAGTTTTAACCAGATACCCCGACGGTATAGAAGGTGAAGCGATGAGTTTTTTCCAAAAAAACGCTGCGGAAGGCACGCCCGATTGGGTTAAAATAAAAAAAATCTACTCTCCGACCTCGAAGCGAGATGTAAACTACATTGTTTGCAACGACTTAGACACGCTTATTTGGCTTGCAAACATGGCGGCGCTGGAAATCCACATGCCCTTCTCCAAAATCGACAACTTGGACAAGCCTGACTTGCTGTTCTTCGATGTTGACCCTGAACCGCCCGCAACACTAAGCGATGCTGCCGACGTCTCGCTGCTGCTTAAGGATAAACTTCTTGACTTAGCGCTCACGCCTTACGTTAAAACTTCGGGCAGAAAAGGCTTGCACGTTATAATCCCCATTGAACCTGAACATACTTTTGAGAAAACGAGGGCTTTTGTGCATCAAATAGGCATTGAACTGGCAAAAGAAAGTGATATGGTTGTGTCCGAATTCAAAGACACAAAAAAACCAGGCAAAGTCTTCGCTGATTACCTCCAGAATTCTCCCCTGCGAACCATGGTTGTTCCCTACAGTCTGCGGCCCACGCCCGACGCCACAGCTTCAACGCCGTTGGAGTGGAGTGAAGTGAAGAAAGGAATAAACCCCTCGGATTACACTATTTTCAGTGTAGTTAAGCGGACGGGTAATCCTTGGAAAGATATTTTTGAAAAAAGATGTAAACTGGAGATTTAATTTTGGAACAAGAAAACATTGATGAAACCTCTTCTGAAAAAACCAGTGCTTCAGCTCCCAGCAGGTCCATTTGGTCGGGAAACATCACGATTGGCTTAGTGAATGTTCCCGTTAAATTGTTCTCGATGATTTACGATAAGGGCATAGCTTTTCATTTTTTACATAAAGTTGATGGTCAACCGTTAAAATACGTTAAAATGTGCACTAAAGACGACAAAATAGTCCCGTGGAACGAGGTTGTCCGCGGCTACGAAGTTGCAAAAAACGATTACATCACCTTCGACCAAAAAGAACTTGACGCTGCCAAACCCGAATCCGACAAACGCATCCGCATCAGCAAATTCGTCGATTACTTCTCAGTTGACCCCGTCTACTTTGACCGAACCTACGCTTTGCTGCCTGACAAAAGCAAAGACGCCTACGGTTTACTGCTAAAAGCCTTGGAAAAAACAAACAAGGCGGGTGCTGGACGTATAACCCTGCGAACCAAAGAGTACCCAGCGCTCCTCCATACTTACAAAGGCGCCTTGGTCCTCACAACCCTTCGCTATGCCTACGACGTCGTGGACCCAACAGATTTTGAGCCCCTACGCAAACTTGAGACCCCCCAGAAAGCTGAGCTTGACCTCGCCGTAAAAATCGTCACTGACCTCTCAGGCGAATTTGATATAACAGAATTTAAAGACACCTACATGGAAAGAGTCCAAGAACTTGTAAAGCAGAAGGTGAAGGGTGAAAAAATCCATATCGAGAGACCTCCAGAAGTCGAAGCGAAAGGTCTCATGGTTGCCTTACGGGAAACCCTCAAGCAGCTGGAGCAGAAATGAGCCGTCACATCTACCGACCTATGCTTGCCAAGGTTGCTGAGGAGGCTTTTTCGGATAAGGACTGGGTTTTTGAGGTTAAATGGGATGGGTTTAGAGCCCTCGCCTATGTTGAGGAGCCGTTTAGCCTAAAAAGCCGAAATGAGAAGGAGCTAAAACAAAACTTTCCAGAGCTACAGGAACTAAACAAATTAGCGAGCAACATAGTTGTTGACGGAGAAATCATCGTTATGAGGGAAGGCAAACCCGACTTTCAATCCCTCCTTGAACGCGGACAAGCCGTTTCGACCCGCGAAGTCGAAAGGCAAGAAGGTCGGGCACCTGCTGTCTACATTGTCTTTGACATTCTGGAAAAGGATGGAAAGCAGTTAACATCGCTGCCTTTGATTGAACGCAAAAAAATTCTCCAAGATTCTTTGAAGGAAGGCTCAAATGTGCTTTTATGCGATTTTATAGAAGAAAAAGGTGAAGCTTATTTTCAATTAGCTTTGGAGAAGGGTTTGGAGGGGGTTGTGGCTAAACGGAAGGATAGTCAGTATGAGGAAGGGTTGCGGACTGGCAGTTGGTTGAAGATAAAGAAACTCAAAACCTGCGACTGCATAATCTTTGGCTACACGCGGGGAACAAATGTCAGAGAAAAAACTTTTGGCGCCCTCTTACTTGGAGTCTACGATAAAGAGGGTAAGCCTGTTTACGTTGGAAAAGTCGGCACAGGTTTCACGCAGCGGACGATTAGCATCTTGGTTGATAAATTTGAGAAAATAATAACAGACGAAGTTCCATTCGAGCCCGAAGCAGGCGACACCGTAACTTGGCTTGAACCCAAACTGGTCTGTGAAGTGGCATATCAAGTTTTAACACGGGACATGAGGCTGAGAATGGCGCGGTTTAAACGTTTAATAGATGACAAGCCGCCAGAACAATGTACAATTGACCAAATAATAGAAAACAAAAAAACTGCTGCGTCGTCTGCAGAAAAAAGTGATGTTCAAAGAAAGGTTGAAGATGAAAAATTGTCGGAGTATGTTTCTAAACGCCACTTTGAAGAAACACCTGAACCCAAGGGTGCCGCAGAAAAAAAGGACGATAAACTCATCTTTGTTATTCAAGAGCACCATGCAAGACGGCTCCATTATGACTTTAGGTTAGAAAAAGACGGGGTCCTCAAGAGCTGGGCGGTTCCAAAAGGGATGCCTGAGGCTGGACAGAAGGTTTTGGCTGTGGAAACCGAAGACCACCCCTACGAATACGGCAGCTTTGAGGGGGAAATTCCAAAGGGTCAGTATGGTGCTGGAACCGTGAAAATCTGGGATAAAGGCCACTACGAAACCAAATTCTGGGAAGGCGACAAAATCGAAGTTATTCTGGATGGCAAGCGGCTTAAAGGACGCTACATTCTGGTGCGGTTAAAACGGGCAGGAGACAAAGATTGGCTGCTGCTTAAGGGAAAAGAGTAGCATGCAAAACCTATATTTGGGCACGATTGGCTGGAGCTACAATTTCTGGAAGGGCAAATTTTACCCGAAGAAAACCGCTTCAAAAGACTACTTAGCCTACTATGCCTCTCAGTTTAACACTGTTGAAGTAGACAGCACCTTCTACCGAATCCCGACGGCGACAACCGTAACTAACTGGAAAAAAATAACCCCCGAAAACTTCGTGTTTTCACTAAAGTTTCCCCAACTTATAACGCACACAAAAATGCTTAAAGACTGCCAATATGAAACAGATGTTTTTCTTGAAAGGATAAATCTGCTTGGAGAAAAGCTTGGGGTTTTGCTTTTGCAGTTTCCGCCTAACTTCGGCATCGACCATTTACCTGATTTGGAGGATTATTTGCATAAACTTCCTGTGCAGAATCGTTATGCGGTTGAAGTCAGAAATAAAAGCTGGTTGACCCCCGGGTTTTACTCAGTCTTAAAATCTAACAGGGTTGCGTTAGCATGGGCTGATAGTCCTCTTATGTCTCAAATTAGCGAGGTACCCGCGGATTTCTTGTATGTTAGGTGGGAAGGTGATAGAAAAAAAGTCAACGGCACTTTGGGCAAGATAGAAGCCGACAGAACAGAGGGCCTAAAGTTGGTGGCTGACGGAATCAAGCCTTTCTTAAGCAAAATGCAGGTTTACGGGTACTTTGGCAAATACTACTCTGGCTATCCGCCCTCAGACGTCGCCACACTGCAAAGCCTGCTGAATAGCGGTTAGAGACGCTTTGGGCGCCGTATATTTGGATCTGAGGGTGTGCATTATTCTGTTTTTTTGCGGTTTTTTGCTTTTTTGCTGTTACTTCTCAAGTTGTTTACCAGAAAAGTTAAACAGCAAAAAGAATACAAAACCGAATTGTGCACACCTCTCGAATCCTAATATCCAATCATTGCAGAAACGATAGAGTGGGGAGGGGGCAGGTGAAAATCACTAAGAGGGTTAAGTCTATTTGGAGTTTTCAGCTGTCATTAACATTATTGAAAATCAGTGTTTATTGCAAAAGCGAGAACGAACAGCTAAATAGCTAGCCAAACGAATGTATAAACAGCAATGGGTGACGCAATTGGACACCGACAAACTTTTCGAGTTCGCCAGACCATATCTGGAAAAAAACGATTTTGGCATAGCACATACCCAAAGAGTCTTTGAACTTGCCAAACAAAACTTCCCAGTTAAACCGGAACTGCAAGAATTAACCTACACCGCGATCATTTTTCATGATATCGGCGGCTGCACCATAAAGGACCAATACGAAAAGGGACCAAAAATAGCCACGAGCATCCTAAAAAAACTAAATTACTCGGATATTTTCATCAATCAAGTTTGCGAAATAATTAGCACGCACCATGAACACCCAAACAAGCCCTCTGAATCTTTCAAATCGTTATATGACGCCGATAAACTTGTAATGTTTTCCCAAGAAGAATACCCGTTTTACAATGCGCGGGAAGGTTTCGATTGGGATAAAATCGTCTCGCTCATTTACACGGCAAAAGGGCAGGATTTAGCTAAAAAAGCTTTGGCGCAGAGAAGAAAACAAGCAGAAAAGAGGTAGAATCATGTTTTTTAAGCAAATCCAACAGTACAGCGACAACTTCTCATACATCATAGCAGACGAGGCAACCAAAGAAGCAGCGGTTGTTGATTCGAGCTATAACGCCGACGAAATAACAAAAGTCCTAAAAACCAAAAAACTACAACTAAAATATGTCATAAGCACCCATGGGCACTCTGACCATACTGATGGCAATGCAGAATTGGTCTCAATCTTTGGAGCGAAGGTAGTCGCACATAAACAATCCAAGATACCTTATGACATCTCCATCGATGAAGGCGACATATTGAAGGTTGGCAAAATTTCCATAACAACTATTTACACGCCCGGACACACCGCCGACAGCATCTGTCTTTTGGTGGATAACCAGAAGTTGTTGACGGGCGACACATTGTTTGTCGGCGAATGTGGAAGAACCGACCTGCCTGGCGGCAACACAAAAAATATGTATGAAAGCCTATTTGGCAAGCTATCAAAATTGGACGATGCCGTGGAAGTTTATCCTGGACACGACTATGGACCTAAGCCGTCATCAACCATCGGAGAAGAAAAAAAGTCAAACTACACTCTGCCACCCAGAAGCCTCAAAGACTTCATGGAGTTTATGAGTCAGCCTTACCGGCTTTACCGCGTTTTCTTTTACTAG
>PLYI01000064.1:0-12920 GCA_003151735.1 Candidatus Bathyarchaeota archaeon
GCGCCGATTTTCACCCATCGCGATTTAATTACACTTTTGTGGATTATGGTATCGAATTGAAAGCCCTCATTTTCAAGTCTTGTCAGGAGACGCCTACGTTTTGTTGACCCCATTGCGCCAATGAGTAAAAACTCGTTTTTTGGCTTGTTGAAGGAGTTGAAATAAGAAATATCATGAATGGGTCGCCCGTTGAGCATTTCTCCGTCCTTTTTGCAATTCTCCTCTAAAAAACCAAGCACCTCTTCCTCTCGATTCAAGTCAATGTACACATCAAAAGTTTCTCTAGCAAATCCGCCTGCACCGATTATGAACACTTGTTTTGCCATCAGATCACTTGTTCTTAGCCGTCTATGTTGTTGGTCTTTATTTAACTACTTTTCTGATTGATGATTTCCTGAAAAGTTTGGTTTCAACGGTAGGTACAGTTTTCAGACTATTTCAATTGAGATTTTTTTTCTTTCACTATACTTTAACTGTAGGTGTATTTTCTCCTGTAAAAAAGCTCCAAATTTCTAACGTAATTAACGTGATTGTATTCAATTGCGCACAATTCAAATTGTTGTCTCTGATAAAGCTCATATTCAGCTGAATCATCAAGTTTCATTATGTCGGAACATATCTTTTCTTTCAGAATATCATAGTCAGCGTAAATTGTCCGAAGAGGTCGAAAGGTTTGAGTGAAATATTCAGGTTTATAGACACTAAAGCTTATGGCTCCACTGAACACTGATTCAACAAAGTAGCCATCTAAGCCTTCACCAAAAGTTAAAGCCCATTTTGCCCTCGAAATAGTTTGTTTGTACTGTTCGTAAGTCATGTTTTGGATTATTTTGATTTGTAACTCAGGCAGCTCTCGGTGAATAAGATTTAAGATTTCTTTTTTTCTTGAATTAGGATCTGGAGAAACAATCAACAAATTTTCTTTTTCGCCATACGATTTTCTACTGTATTGTTCTGGACTAACATAAACTGACAGTTTATGTAGGGGAAAACCAAGTCGATTCCTAAGCTCAAGGGTTGAGTACTTTGAGTGCGCTGTTGTGGCGGTTAATTTCCCAAGTTTTCCCAGTCCTTGGATGTATTTGTTTGAGGGTAAATAGTCCCAGTTTTGTATGAGGATGTTTATTTGGACATTTTTTATTTTGCTCAGTTGCAACCGGTTGCTGTTTGTGATGAATAGGTTAAAGCGATAAATGTAATGTTCTGGAATGTGAATTATCAGGGCCTCTAAATTGCTGAAGTATGTTAGAACTTGGGAAAAATCAAAAAGAAAGTTGTTGTTCTTGAACTTTGTGTATTTTAATAGTGCTGGATCACTGGTGTAAGTACAAAGTATCGATTCTGATTCATGAATTTGTTTCAGGTGTTTGGTCTCTTCAAAAAGTGAAGCAATCGACATGACTCCTCCGTTGACGAGATCAACGCCTGGCGTGAAAAAAATTATTAATTTTTTGGTGTCTTTTCGATAATATCGTTGCAAAAGCTCACTTTGCATTTTTTTGATTTCTTTTGAGTTTGACTCGATGGATGAGACATAACCGCGGGTAGCTTCAAACGCTTCATTGGCAATTCTATAGAACCGCTTGGGTAAACGATGAGAAGCCTTCTTTAAAAACTTCGGCAAATCCATAACCTATATCACGACTTAGGTTTCCTAATTTTTTGGTAAGCCCCTTTCAATTGGGTTCTTTGCAAATAAAGTACTGCTATACATAAAAACAGCACAGTTACACCTGAAATAACCAAGGAATAGTTGAACCATTGCTGAGGCTTGTATTCTAATGTTACTTCAAATTGGCCTGTCTGATTAATCATGAAGCCCTTCAAGCCAAGATAAGTTGACATAGGTTGAATTTGTTGACCGTTAACGTAGGCGACCCAGAATCGGTCTAATACTTGAGTAGTTGCCAAAACAAAAGGCTGAGTCGAGTTTACTGCTACGACTAGCTTTGTTGGGGATTCGCTCTTTACATCGATAATTGGCGAAGTCAGGTTCCCAAAAAGGTTTTCAATTCCCTTTATGTGAGAGGTTGAAACTGTGCCAGTTACATCAATGTTGTTTAATTGCACAAGACAATTGCTGCCTGAAGTCGCATTATCCCAAAATTGAATTTGAATGAAATGAGTGGAATCATTTTTGGGTTCGAATCCGTAGACCATATTATAAAACGTATAATTCGAATAACCGATAAAGACATTAGAACCAGTTGTTGCCGATATGAGAGTTGAGTTTGAATCGAATTCAGCAGTTTTAACGTAAACATTCGTGTCGTTGAAGTTGCTGCTGTTGTTCGAAAAATTAGTGGTGCTGAAGCTGACGCTTATTGTATAAGTGCTTTCAATGGGGGCCGATATTTTGGTTGAATTAAATGTTATCCAATCATTTGTTGAGCCATTGGACCATCCTTCATTTTGCTGAGAGAAATTCCATTCTTGGTTCAAAATAGTTGTTGTATCGATATGGATATTAGTTTGCTGCAGTGAGGAGGGCGACAAACCCAATAATGAAGGCTTGGCTTCTGTATATTCATAAATATCTAGTTCGCCAAAAGTCTTGACGAGCTTAAGGTAGGGCTGGCTATGAAAAAAAGACCGCATATCACTATAAGAGACCAAGCTTGTCCGCACGGTGGTGTTAACATCGCTTCGCTGAACAATGTATTTAATGCTAAACAAGTCTAACAAAGCTTTGAATTCATCCTTTTGATTGAATTTTACAGCTTCTCGTATTTGTCTCAGGTCAGCCGTGGTGTTGGGATTAGTTACATACCCACCAATGGCGGCTGTTGAAACAATGGGTTTGTTGAAAAACCGCTCCAATAGTTGATCTGAACCAGAGTAGTTCCATATATAAGGAATTTGGTAGAAATCGTCGAGTGGTGTTAACAAAATCCTCCCATTACCCGGCTGATTATTAATCCAGTTTGAAGCGTCAAACCAGTACTGAGGAATCTGAACGTATGAGGAGGAAGGCTCGTAAGTCAGTCCAAGATTGAAAATGGGGGCAGAACTAACAACAAAACTTCCAATAATGAATAGCAGAACAAAGATTCTTGCCAATTTTAACTTTGCAGGCTTAATGTTGAGCTTAACAGTGGCGATTCTGTCGCATGAATAGCCAATTAGTAAAGCTAAAAAGGGCATAATTAAAAAGGTAAATTTGGAAGCAGGTTCCCTGAACATGCTCATTAATGAAATATTATTGTAGAGAAATAAGTTCACTTGAGCTAAAGGGTCACTTTGGAGGTCATGTATGCCTTTTGCTAAGAATAGGAAAATAAGAATTGAAAACATTATATATGCGTTGAAACGAGATTTGTTATCCTTTAAAATTAATGCCACCCCAGCGACAATGAAAGGAACAAACATTAAAGCCAAAACAACGGGCTTGCTGTAAAAATCGTAAAACGGTACATACTGAGATAACCAGCCCCAAGTGCCGTTTAACCAAAACAGGTTCAAAAACGACGCTCGATTATGTGTCCAACTCCAAGCCGCAATGTTAACTTGAGAGTTAAGTCCTTGGGGCGAAAAAATAAACGCCATTAACATTGGAAATATCCACCATAAATTGACGAGAAATACGATTGGAATAATCTTGCCAAGGCTGAAAAGTAAGGGCTTAAAATTTTTTATATGCTTAACTATTAAATAAACTCCCATGACAGCGAATGCAAGAATAAATAACACAATGTTTGCAGGGTTGATACTCGCGACGGATAAGGCTACTACCGAAACTAAAGTAAAACAGATAATGCGCATGTTGGATGCCTTCTTATCCTGACTGTATGCAGCGTTGACGGAACTGACAAACAACGCAAGAAGAAGCGGAAGAAAAGCATAGAGCCACGCGAACCCTAAATTAAACCAAAAGTTCATGATAAAAAAATTAAACATGTAAAAGAAAGCCGCAAAAAAAGGCGCGTTTTTATGGTCAGGGTATATTACCCTAGCAAAATAGTACATGGATAATCCTGCAACGATATCCAGTAAAACCTGCAAAAGAATCTGAATAAACCCTGTGCTCAACCCCAAGTAACTTAGAAAAGCTCCGAAGTCTTGATAAATCAGGTAAGAAGGGACTGGACTAGCATAACCGAGGTAATCTGGCGACCACATGCTTGTGGCGGAACTGAAGGTTTTTTGGGCATTGAGAAATATTGGAAAGTTATCGCCATTTGCGATCATGTATCCAGGATGGAACCATAGAAGTGGAACTAACCCTGCAATAACAAGTATGGCTAATTCTATGGCAGTAATCCTTTTCATGACCAACAGCCTATCTAAAGGAACCCAATAGTACTCCACCTTTTTTGTATATAAGAGGAGTGGTTTTTGGATGAACCCCCAATGCTTTTGAAGTAATATCAGAATTAAACTGTAAAGATGTCTCTAAAATATTCAGGTTTTGATAGACTTAAAGGGTTAAAATCAAAATTTTAAGTATAGCTTTTAAGTTATAAAACCAAGCATCTAAGTATGAACCAGAAAATTCAGATGCTGAAGCGAGGATTGAAACATCCGTCCTTAGTTTTGGCTATGATTGACTGCAAATTAAAGCTGACGAAAGAGGGCAAAGTCAGCCACGAAGGAGAACGTCTAGTGATAAAGGATTGGGATTCTGCCCAAAAAAGCAACAGTTTTGTCGTGTTGGCTCATGTTCACAGATACTTGTGGGTTCAGACTTATCTTGGAAGCGGCGTATGCTTGGATGCTGGCTGCGGTTCAGGCTATGGAACAAACCATCTTGCAGAAAAATGTCAGATGGAAAAAATCGTCGGCGTAGACATAGATGAGCAAGCAATTGCTTACTGCCAAAAAAAATTCAACAACCCCAATTTAGAGTTCCGGCAGATGGATGTTACCCAAATGGATTTTCCGGACAACCACTTTGACAATGTAATCAGCTTTGACGTGTTAGAACACCTGGACCAGAATGGTCAAGAAAAGTTTCTGCACGAAGTCGCCCGAGTCCTAAAACCATCAGGAACCGCATACATCGGTTGCCCCAACGGCAAAAGAATAGCAAAATGGAAACCAAACAAGTTCCACCTAAACGAGCTAACGCAGTCACAGTTTGAGGAAGTGCTGGCTAAAAGGTTCGGGGAATTTAAGGTGCTGGGTCAAGACATTCTTCTCGATGGGGTTCGGCAGCAAGAAAAACAAGACCGTGATATCCCTAACTTGTCGATTTCAAACTTTACGATTGTCGAGGACGATTACATGTGGGGTTTACTCTCCATTTGTAAACACCCAAAGAAAACAGTCTAACCTACTATTTTGAGTTAACAAAATCTGGCACACCGACAGCTCTAAAGACACTTAGTTTAAAGTAACCACGCATCATCTTCTGTGTGATTTCGCGGTCATCTATTTTTCTTAGAGTTTGAACCACGGCTCTTTGACGCAGGGTGTCTGGAAGAGCTTTTAGATTCCAAAAGATTGCCCTTAAAACATTTTCACCTGTACGTGACTTCCGAATTAGAAACCAAAACATCGATTCAAAAGTTAGCAGCGAAACATACAGGGGAACAGTTTTAAACATGTTAACAGAGTTGTAGTTTTTTATAAGTGTTCTTAAAGTGTTCTTTTCACGCAGAAATATCCGTCTAACGTCAGTTTTGTAGTGAGTTGACTTGACAACGCCGCCGACTATACTTCCACCGCTTGCATGAAAGATTCTTGCTGCCTTGTTTACAATGATTTTGTAGCCTGCAAGCTGCGCCCGCCAACACAGATCCAAATCTTCAGCAAACATAAAGTATTCATCGTCAAAGGCACCGACGGTTTGCAACACAGCCCGTTTTATTAACATTGCGCAGCCAGAAACAAAGAAAACCTCTGAAACAGCTTGGTTGGAATCTTTTTCTTGCATTGGAAACCCGAATTTATCTATGGTCATTCCGGCTTCTTGAATTGTTTTTTTGTCTTTGAGGTCAAGCACCAAAGGACCGACAATACCAAAGGATTCATCTGATTCTGCGGTCTCCACCAATTTGGTTAGGGCGTCAGGTTCCATCTCGGTGTCATTGTTTAAGAGGAAAATGTAGTCAGTGCCCTGCTTCAGTGCGTGGTCGATTGCGATGTTATTGCCTTTTGCAAAGCCAGAATTTTCCTTGTTTCTGATAATAGTTATGTCTGGATAGTTCTTTGTCAGAAACTCAGCTGAACCGTCCTTTGAGGCATTGTCACACACTATTATTTTGAAGTTAGGGTATGTTTGTTTACGAAGCGATGCAAGGCAGTCTTTGAGGTAGGCCAGTCCATTGTAATTTAATATGATAATGGAAACCTTTGCGCTGTCAGCCATCGATCACTTGCCCCAACATCGTAGATTATGGAATGAACTCTT
Organism: Candidatus Bathyarchaeota archaeon; assembly: GCA_003151735.1. Lineage (GTDB taxonomy): Archaea > Thermoproteota > Bathyarchaeia > Bathyarchaeales > Bathycorpusculaceae > Bathycorpusculum. Next base: position 6,353 of record PLYI01000064.1, read on the forward strand.
GATAGGTTAAATATTAATGCCTTTGTATTCAAATAAGCCGCTGCCAGTTTTCCGCCCGCTTAACCATGGGCATTAGAAGAGGCTTCAGTATTTTTTCTATTTCTACTAAAACAGATGATTTCAAGAATGACCCCAACAAGCAAGGAGAAATACGCCACAATTGCAGTTAAATCGCCTACAGAAGCTAAATCTGCCGCTAACAAAACAGCAGAGGCTAGCAAAAGTATAAGGAACGTTGAAATGAATGGGAAACCCCAATTTTCAATACTATACCTTTTCAGCTTCGCCGCCATTTTCTTGAAGGACAATGTTACCACAATTGTTCTCACTCTTACCAAACTAAACGATTTTAGATGATTTAACTATATATCAATTACACCAAAAAACCCCAGAACCAAACCAAAACTAAAATGGCAATTTCTATTTAGATTTATTGCGATGATTCTAGGAAATCGCTAAATTCTTGAGCTACTTTGTCCCAACTGAATTGCTTGGTTCTGTTTAAGGCATTGCTACCAAGTTTTACCCTCAATTGATCATCTTGCAAAACGCGGAGTAAATTTTGAGCCAACGCCTTCACATCTCCATCGCTTACCAGTAAACCAGTCTCATCATTGATTATGCTATCCCTTAACCCAGCGACATCATATGCAACAGCAGGAGTACCGCATGCGGCACTTTCGGTTATTGTCATTCCCCAACCTTCAATAAAAGAGGAACTAACAATTAACCAAGAAGAAGCCATAAGCGACGCCTTCTTTTTCTCCTCAACAAATCCTGGGAAAGAAACATTTTTTAGGCCTATTTTTTTCGCAAGATTTTTTATGTTTTCGAGATAGTCTCCGTTTCCGACAATAATTAGTTTGGCGTCAGGGAGCTGTTTCTCTACAATGCTGAAAGCGAATAGAACATGTTCTACTCGTTTGTAGCGTTTTACACGGCCAACCCATATTATTGTGGGCGAAGGAGATTTTGACGTCGGTTTGTAGAAGTCTGTGTCAACGCCGTTTGGAATAACCCGCACCCTACTTTTGCAGAGGCCTAAGTCGATTATAGCTTTTTTAGTTGATTCAGAGACAACAATTACCGATTTATAATACTTAATTGCTCTTTCGCTGAGAGTAATAGCCTTTGCCGCAATTGGGTTTAATTCAAAATCCAACACATTCTGATGTACATGATGGACTTGTCCAATTACGGATTTATGGGTGAAAAATTGAGATTCCCAAGGGAGGGCGTGTGCCATGTCGTCAATTATGATGTTGCCATTAAATCTGTTGACTATGAATGGGGCTTCCAGGTGGATTGTGTATTTATTTCCAATTCTTATTACTTCGATGCCGTCCAAAAACTCTGTTTTTTTAGAACCTGGCCACCGCTCACAAATTAATTTGATAGAGTGGCCGTTTTGAACCAGTCGTTTGCCTATTTCTTGTAAACGTACTTCTGCTCCGCCAGCAAGAGGATGCTTAGGGTCGCGATGGTTTAGCCACAGAATATTCAAGTATTTAGCCACACTTGAAGAACCTTGTATATTTTTGACAGAGTTTTTGAATCCAGTATTCTTCTCAGGTTGCTATAGTAAATTCTAAGTCTCAATAGCGACAAAGCCATGAAGATGGGTTGTTTATAGAATCCCTTTGACATTTTGCTTCCGTCTTTTTCGATCCATGTTATGCCGACTTCTTTTACTTTGAAGCCATGGAATAAAGCAGAATATATCAGATTTACGTCGAAGGCAAAATCGCTTATGAGCAAATCTCCGTTTACTGCATCGATTAATTTTTTAGTGAATATTTTGACGCCGCATTGCGTGTCTTTGATACTGTGGAGTCTCCAAAATAACAAGCCCAGAAGTACATTGAAGGATCTGCTGAAAAAGAAGCGACCTAAGGACCTTCTTTCAGGAAGAACTGAATTCTTCGCGTATCTGGAGCCGATCACTAAATCGCATTGTTCTGTTAATTCAATAAGTCGGCTTAATTCGCTTGATGGAATAGAACCGTCCGCGTCAACAAACGCAATCAAGTCGCCCTTGGCATACTTCAAAGCTTCTATGATTGCGCCTCCTTTTCCTAATCTATTCGGGAGGACAATTGCTGAAACGCTGAGATGATTTTTGATTATAGCTTTAACTCTTTCGGGTGTTCCATCTTTGCACCCATCCATTATTATTAATAACTCATAATTTTTGTTAAACTTGAATTTGTTGTCAAGAGTGAACATTAAATCCTTGAGTGTTGGCTCGATTCTGTCAACCTCATTATATGCAGGAACCACTATGGAAAGCTGAGGTGCAGTCTCTAACATAGCGGTTCACTCTTTTTATTCACTTAACATTCTCCAGTATTTTGAAAACAAACAAGTTGTAACATAAGTCCGACTTTACGCAGCCTTTGTACATTATCATAGCAAATGCTGAAGCCAACTTGTATCATCATTATACACTTGATTTTTGTGCCTTATGAATGCATACTTACATATGAATTTAACGTTTGCCTTATTCCACAAAATTTCTTAATGATAGGATAATTGATGAAAACCTAAAATAGATTCTTGCTTGCGAAAAAAAGAAGACTAAATGCTCGATTAATGGGTGAAACGTATTTTTAGGATGGTTAAAGATGTTTTTAAGATGAATAATCGTCTTTTAATTTGAAAGAACATTTATTGATTGGCTGTATAATTGAAAAGTGCAATGTTTCCGCTGCGGTAAACTTCTTGGAAAGAGCTAGGGGTTGTTGCTTGCCCATACCAACCTGTGCCGTTAACCCACCAAATCAAGTATATGGGGTTTGAAGAGTTAATGGCAAACTGTTGATGTGCTATGTTTTCAGGGTTTAGGAAGCCGTATGGAATCAATTGGCTGGTGTTGAAGTATAGAGTGCCCCAACCGTAGAATGCTTCATGCACGAGCAGTCGCCCGTTGGTGGGTATGTTGGTTTGCGCCCAGATTAGAGCGTTTGTTGTATCTTGAGTGTCGCTTGCTGGAACAGTGTTTTGGAGCATCGATTTAGGAATGTATGAAGGATAAGTGCCGAAATAGCCAAATGCAGTGCTGTTTTGCCCAACTAAAAAGCCAACGCTAAGTGTACCTACTAATAAAGCCATAATTATACAGACAGCAATTTTAGGCCATTTCCATTTAATTCTGCTTAACCCTTCCACAACGTAGAAAGCTAAAGGATAAGTCAGCAGCATAATCCAACGGTAGGGAAATACACCGCCCAAAAAGCTGCTTGGAACCGCGATAGCCAGTACAACAGGTATTGATGTCCAAATCATCCAGGCTTTAAGCTGGAGGTTACTTTTGAAGTATTGAGCACCCAATATAAGCAGGGGTATCAGTGGCAAGAAACAAAAAACGAAAAATCCTAAAGTGTTAGCCACCGCACCTAAATATGATGTTGTTGCAGGAAGACCGCTTGAAGTAGTGAGTGAAGTTCCAAAGAAAGGTGAAGAGTAAATAAAAAAGTCGATGTAAACCATTGTTAAAAACAAAATGGCTGCGGGAATTGAAACAACTATCAGTTTACGTAACTCAATTTTGCGTTTCCTCGAGTACAAGCCTGCAAGAGTTGCTAATACTATAACAAACATGATTATAGTAATGAGTTGGTGATCTAAAACAATCAAGAACATGCTTACTGAAAGCAAAACACCGCTTTTCAGCGACAGCTTATTTTTAGCAAGAAAAACCAGTGTAACAAATAACAGTATTGTAGCAATTTCGCTTCTAAACATGTCCCACGAAATCCGCAGCGCAACAAAATACAGCGTTGCCAGCATAGCTACAAGTAGACTCTTTTTTGGCGACCATGATAATGCTTTGTGGGCATAGAAGTAAACGGTAAGTCCTAAAAGTCCAAGGAGCAGTGGACCTAAAACTTTAAGGGTAAAGATGATTGAGGCGCCAACGGATGTTGTACCTATCAGCAGCATGTAGAGTAAAGGCGCTAAAGATAAGAATTGCAGCGGGTTTATGCCGCCCTTTATCCAACCAAGGGTATCGGGAACAAAATAAGCCATCGTGTCGAAACCTGTAACATATTGGCCCATTAAAATTTCAGGTACGGCTCGCATAATTAATGGTATGGCAAACGCCAAAAGTGGAAATATGATGTACCCATTTTGACGAAACCAATCCTTAGATAGTGCGCGAGCATTAGTCACTTTTTAGTCTCCGGTGGATGCGGGGGAAATTATTGGCTTATAAACTGTTGTATAGCATCCTAAATGCCTTGTGCTAGCATACGTATATTTTATGATTTGAGCCAGAATAAAGAAATTGTGCTAAGATGTAACTTGTACCAAGCATCTTGTGTTTCTAAAATTGAGCTGTTTTCGGGGTATCGTTCGGAGCCAAAGAACCTATTTTAGCTGTTTTTGTCCATTCCCTTTTCCGTCTAAATACCAGTTTTAGAAATGCCCAGCCAGCAATAAACATCTGAACAAGCCAGTAAACGTAAATGGAGGGTATCCAGAGAAGGTTTTGCAGTTTTATGGGTTTTTCAGATGCTGTTAACGCGATGCCGATTGAAACTAGCGAAACAGCCGTTAAAGCGATAACTATTCCAGTGAAATCAAGAATGGGGTTACTTTGAGAGAGGAATATCGCAACGAAAAACCAGTTTATATAACTCAATAATGAGACAACCATCATGAACGGTCCACCCATGGAAATTTCCGCATCCACCGTTCTCTTATTAACTGTGTCAAGAAGCCGCCCATATTTCAAGGCTGTTTCCATATATCCTCTGTACCAACGGACTCTTTGCCTTACTAGGTTGCCTAGGCTGTTTGGTGTTTCCTGTCCTGAACAAACGTCTGGGGCATATTTTATTAGATGATTCTTTTCTACAAGCCGTAACGCAAATTCTACGTCTTCAGTTAAAGAGGTCTCATCCCAGCCGCCGAGTTCTTCGACTATATTTCGTCTGACAAATTGGCAGCTTCCAGTTAGGGGAACAAATAATTGCAGTTTTTCTCTTCCGCTAAGTAACGCTTGGAACCACGCTTTTTCTTCCATTGCAATGACTCTTGTAAGAACGTTGCTTTTTTCGTTTAACGAGAATGTTCTGCCCTGAAGAGCCATCACTTTTTTATCTGTAAAATAGGAAGCAACTCGTGATAGAACTTCTTTTTCGGGAAGGCTATCTGCGTCAAAAACACCAACTATTTCGCCGTTGACGAATGGTAGGGCAAGGTTGAGGGCCGCGGGCTTGCCTTTTGCTGTTTTCTCAGAAATGACTTTGAAGTTTTCTGGGTATTTCTCAGAGAATTCTGAGCATATTTTGCATGTGTTATCATCGGATTTTCCGTCGACAACTATTATTTGCATTTTGTCTTTGGGGTAATCCATGTTTAATATGCCGTCTAGGCAACGTCTGATGACAGTTTCTTCATTTTTGCTTGGAACAATAATTGAAAACTTTGGGAACTCCACATTTTTATTATCCAACGCCCCAGACATTTGCCTGCGCTTATTTTTTACGCCAATATATATTATTGAACCATTGTAGAGCGTCCAAAAAAGCAGTATAGCAAGCAAGGTTATGGAAATGATGTCAGAAACTATCATTGGCATTCAGCCTGATTGAATCTTTTGCCGGATAATACAGGGTGAAGCAGGCAGGTCGCAGAGTTTACCTTGGATAACTCGTTACTGTTACCAGAATTAACAGTCTTGAACCTTGCCGATTGAGCGTGGATAGGATAGATAAGTTTATTTTGCATTACAGTCTCACATATATTATATCTAAACTCTTTAAGTTTTGTTTCCTTAAGCTAGAGTACTTGCATTTAACCACTGTTTATGACAAGAACAATAAAAAAGTATCTGAATAAACGCGTCGTAAATACCTCTTAAATGAAAGCTAAAAGACATTTTTATTTGCAGTTCACTAGCAACTCCTCAATTGCTTGCTTGAGCTTGTTTTTTTATTTAACTCTTGCAAATAAACTTAAAAGGGGCAATGCTTTTTTATTGATGGAAGTTGCATGCGCACTTTTCTGTTGTTTTTGTGGATTTCAAGTTTAGTTTTGGCGGCTTGTTTTGTTAGCATAAACAACGTTCAGGGTCAAGGGCAAGATAATAATTCCTTAGCACTTCAAGGGTTTATATGGGACCACGATCAGCTAAAAGTTCTCGTCGTCACAGCCCAGAACGAAAGCTGGTGGAGCCCCACTGACCTTAATAGTGCTCTCCGCGCCATCGGTCAATGGAATGATGCCATAGCCGCTTTTTCCTCAAACTATACAGATTATTCATATTTGTCTAACCTAAGAATTCAACCTACAGTTTCAAACAAAACCCAACCGGGCTTTGACATCTACGTTAATTGGACTGAGTCCTCATTTAGCAGCTCAGACGAAGTGGGCTTATCACAAATCTCTGCCAACTATAGAAACGTCATTATCAATTGTACGGTTAACCTTGCATCCCACGACCATCATGGAGAACCGTTAGCTGAGGGAGACAAACAGAATATCGCTCTTCACGAATTCGGACACAGTTTAGGACTGGGGCATAGCAATTCCACGAGTGATTTGATGTATGCATACTACA